>NZ_JBBOVE010000001.1:0-7500 GCF_038006445.1 Bacillus sp. FSL K6-1218
TTGGAAAATATCTCTGATTTATGGAATAGTGCCTTAAAAGAATTAGAAAAGAAGGTAAGCAAGCCTAGTTATGAAACATGGTTAAAATCAACAACGGCTCATAACTTGAAGAAAGACGTATTAACGATTACAGCTCCAAATGAATTTGCTCGTGACTGGCTAGAATCTCATTACTCAGAACTAATTTCAGAAACACTATACGATTTAACAGGGGCAAAATTAGCAATTCGCTTTATTATTCCCCAAAGTCAAGCTGAAGAGGACATTGATCTTCCTCCAGTTAAGCGGAATCCAGCACAAGATGATTCAGCTCATTTACCACAGAGCATGTTAAATCCAAAATATACATTTGATACATTTGTTATCGGCTCTGGTAACCGTTTTGCCCATGCAGCTTCATTAGCTGTAGCCGAGGCGCCAGCTAAAGCGTATAATCCACTCTTTATTTACGGGGGAGTTGGGCTTGGAAAGACGCATTTAATGCACGCGATTGGCCATTATGTAATTGAACATAATCCAAATGCAAAAGTTGTATATTTATCATCAGAAAAATTCACGAATGAATTTATTAACTCTATCCGTGATAATAAAGCTGTTGATTTTCGTAATAAATATCGCAACGTAGATGTTTTATTGATAGATGATATTCAATTTCTTGCTGGAAAAGAACAAACCCAAGAAGAGTTTTTCCATACATTTAATGCATTACACGAAGAAAGTAAACAAATTGTAATTTCTAGTGATCGACCACCAAAAGAAATTCCAACTTTAGAAGATCGTCTTCGCTCTCGCTTTGAATGGGGACTTATTACAGATATTACGCCGCCAGATTTAGAGACACGAATTGCAATTTTACGCAAAAAAGCAAAAGCTGAAGGGCTTGATATACCAAATGAAGTTATGCTTTATATCGCAAATCAAATTGATTCAAATATTCGTGAATTAGAAGGTGCACTTATCCGAGTTGTAGCTTATTCATCTTTAATTAATAAAGATATTAATGCCGATTTAGCAGCTGAAGCACTTAAAGATATTATTCCAAATTCTAAGCCGAAAATTATCTCTATTTATGATATTCAAAAAGCTGTCGGAGACGTTTATCAAGTAAAATTAGAAGATTTTAAAGCGAAAAAACGTACAAAATCAGTTGCGTTTCCTCGCCAAATTGCAATGTATTTATCACGCGAACTTACGGATTCCTCTTTACCAAAAATAGGTGAAGAATTTGGTGGACGTGATCATACAACAGTTATCCATGCCCATGAAAAAATTTCTAAACTACTAAAAACCGATACGCAATTACAAAAGCAAGTTGAAGAAATTAATGGTATTTTAAAGTAGTAGCTGAATAGTGTGAATAACTTACCTTGTTTTACGCACAGTCTATCCACATGTAGATAGACTGTTTTTACATCCTTCAAAGGGGTTATCCACATATCCACAAGCCCTATTACTATTACTACTATTTTTTATCTTTATTAATTAAATAAAATCTTATACTTACCGGAGGTTTTTCTTTATGCGTTTTACAATACAAAAAGACTATCTTGTAAGAGGTGTACAAGATGTAATGAAGGCAGTTTCTTCTCGTACAACAATCCCCATCCTTACGGGAATTAAAGTTGTAGCTACTGAAGAAGGGGTTACATTAACAGGAAGCGATGCTGATATTTCTATTGAATCGTTTATTCCAGTCGAAGAAGATGGAAAAGAAATCGTAGAAATAGCTCAATCAGGAAGCATTGTTTTACAAGCAAAATATTTTAGTGAGATTGTAAAAAAACTACCTAAGGATACTGTCGAAATTTCTGTGGAAAATCATTTTATGACAAAAATAAAATCTGGAAAATCAGAGTTTAACTTAAATGGTTTAGATTCTGCAGAATATCCGTTATTACCACAGATTGAAGAACATCATGTATTTAAGATACCAACAGATTTACTTAAGCATATGATCAGACAAACTGTATTTGCAGTTTCTACTTCTGAAACAAGACCAATCTTGACAGGTGTAAACTGGAAGGTATATAACAGCGAGTTAACTTGTATTGCAACAGATAGTCATAGACTGGCACTTCGAAAAGCGAAAATCGAAGGACATAATATTGCAGATGAATTTCAAGCTAATGTTGTTATTCCAGGTAAGAGCTTAAATGAATTAAGTAAAATTCTGGATGAGTCTGAAGAAATGGTAGATATTGTAATTACGGAGTATCAAGTATTATTCCGTACAAAACATTTATTATTCTTCTCAAGATTGTTAGAAGGAAATTATCCAGATACGACACGTTTAATTCCAGCAGAGAGTAAAACGGATATTTTTGTAAATACAAAAGAATTCCTACAAGCAATTGATCGTGCTTCACTATTAGCGAGAGATGGCCGCAATAACGTTGTCAAATTATCAACTTTAGAGCAAGAAATGCTAGAGATTTCCTCGAATTCACCAGAAATTGGGAAAGTTGTCGAAGAAGTACAATGTGAAAAAGTAGATGGAGAAGAGTTAAAAATATCTTTTAGTGCAAAATATATGATGGATGCATTGAAAGCTCTAGATAGTACAGAGATTAAAGTTAGCTTTACTGGAGCGATGAGACCGTTCTTAATTCGTACAGTAAATGATGATTCAATTATTCAATTGATTTTACCGGTTCGTACTTATTAGGTAAGGAATAAGGGTTGCTAGTTTAAAGATGCTAGTGACCCTTATTTGATTTTTGGGTATTACTTTCCTAATGTTAGTTTATTTAGTACAATGAAAGAATGAACACTTTCAGAAAGTGAGCGATTTTATGAAACGTATTAAAATTTCAACAGAGTATATTACACTAGGACAGTTTTTAAAGTTAGCTGATATAATTGATACAGGTGGCGCTGTAAAATGGTTTTTACAAGAATACGAAGTGTACGTGAACAACGAACTTGAAAATAGAAGAGGTCGCAAACTATATGCGAACGATATTATTGAAATTCCAGGAAGCGGAACTTTCCAAGTTCAGGCATAAAGGGGGAGCCCTTTGTTTATTTCAAAAATACAATTAAAAAACTATCGAAATTATGAAAAATTAGAGCTTTCCTTTGAAGATAAGGTAAATGTAATTATCGGCGAAAATGCACAAGGGAAAACAAATTTGATGGAAGCTATTTATGTTTTAGCGATGGCGAAATCTCATAGAACCTCTAATGATCGCGAACTTATCCGCTGGGATGAAGATTTTGGTCAAATAAAAGGGAAATTACAAAAAAGAAACAGTTCTTTGTCTTTGGAATTAAATATTTCGAAAAAAGGCAAAAAGGCAAAATTAAATCAACTTGAACAACAAAAGTTAAGTCAATATATTGGCGTGATGAACGTTGTCATGTTTGCCCCAGAAGATTTAAATCTTGTAAAAGGAAGCCCTCAAGTAAGAAGACGCTTTTTAGATATGGAATTAGGACAAATAGCTCCTGTATATTTGTATGAATTAAGTCAATATCAAAAGGTGCTCACGCAACGAAATCACTTGTTGAAAAAAATGCAAGGGAATAGTAAGAATGAGGAAACGATGTTGGATGTATTTACACTTCAACTAATTGAGCATGGTGCGAAAATACTGCAAAAACGTTTTGAATTTTTGCAGTTGCTACAGGAATGGGCAGCTCCAATTCATCGGGGTATAAGCCGTGGATTAGAAGAGTTAGAAATTGTCTATAAACCAAGTGTAGATGTATCAGAATCAATGGATTTGTCGAAAATAAAAGAAGTATACTATGAAAGTTTTCAATCTGTGAAACAACGTGAAATTTTCCGTGGTACGACTTTAATTGGTCCTCATCGTGATGATTTACAATTCTTCGTTAATAGTAAAAATGTTCAAGTCTTTGGTTCGCAAGGACAACAACGAACGACCGCACTATCCCTAAAATTAGCTGAAATTGAATTAATTTATTCAGAGGTTAAAGAATATCCAATCCTTTTGCTGGATGATGTTTTATCAGAATTAGACGATTATCGTCAATCACATCTGTTAAATACAATTCAAGGAAAGGTGCAAACATTTGTTACAACGACGAGTGTCGACGGAATTGAACACGAAACATTAAAAGATGCGAAAACAATTCATGTAACGAACGGCACGGTAGATTGTGAAATAGATAGGGCATAAACCCCTGTTTAAATGGAAAAGTAGGTGATCTTTGTGTCAATGGAACAAAAACAAATGCAAGAAAATGCATATGATGAAAGTCAGATACAGGTACTTGAAGGACTAGAGGCAGTTCGGAAACGTCCGGGTATGTATATTGGATCTACGAGTGGGAAGGGACTTCACCACCTTGTATGGGAGATTGTCGATAATAGTATCGATGAAGCGTTAGCAGGGTATTGCGATGAAATTAACGTTAGTATTGAAGAAGATAATAGTATTCTTGTAACGGATAATGGACGTGGTATTCCAGTTGGTATACAAGAAAAAATGGGACGTCCTGCAGTAGAGGTTATTATGACTGTCCTCCACGCTGGTGGTAAATTTGGCGGTGGCGGTTACAAAGTTTCTGGTGGTTTGCATGGTGTTGGTGCATCTGTTGTAAATGCCTTATCAACAGAATTAGAAGTATTTGTACATCGTGATGGTAAAATCCATTACCAAAAATACGAAAGAGGTATTCCGGTTGCAGACTTAAAAGTCATCGGTGATACAGATAAGACTGGAACAATAACTCGCTTTAAACCGGATCCAGAAATTTTTAAAGAGACGACAGAATATGAATTCGATACGCTAGCGACTCGTATGCGTGAGTTGGCGTTTTTAAATCGTAATATTAAATTAACAATTGAAGATAAACGTGAACATAAGCAAAAGAAAGAGTTTCACTATGAGGGTGGAATTAAATCATATGTTGAACATTTAAATCGTTCAAAACAACCAATTCATGAAGAGCCTGTATATGTAGAAGGTTCAAAAGATGGTATTCAAGTTGAAGTTGCGCTTCAATATAACGAAGGATATACAAATCATATTTACTCATTTACAAATAATATTCATACGTATGAAGGTGGTACACATGAGGTGGGATTTAAAACTGCCTTAACACGTGTGATTAACGATTATGGTCGTAAAAATAACATTTTAAAAGATGCGGATAGTAATTTGACTGGTGAAGATGTTCGTGAAGGTTTAACAGCAATCGTGTCAATTAAACATCCAAATCCGCAATTTGAAGGGCAAACGAAGACGAAACTTGGAAATAGTGAAGCGAGAACGATTACGGAATCAGTATTCTCAGAGGCTTTTGAAAAATTCTTACTGGAAAATCCTAATGTTGCACGTAAGATCGTAGATAAAGGAACGATGGCAGCGCGTGCGCGTGTAGCAGCTAAAAAGGCTCGTGAGCTAACTCGCCGAAAGAGTGCTTTAGAAGTTTCGAGTTTACCAGGGAAATTGGCAGATTGCTCTTCTAAAGATCCAGCAATTAGTGAAATTTATATCGTAGAGGGTGACTCTGCGGGTGGATCTGCAAAACAAGGACGCGATCGTCATTTTCAAGCAATTTTACCGCTGAAGGGTAAAATTATTAATGTTGAAAAGGCACGCTTAGATAAGATTTTATCAAATGATGAAGTGCGTACAATTATTACGGCGATTGGTACAAATATTGGTGGGGACTTCGATATCGAAAAAGCACGCTATCATAAAGTTATTATTATGACCGATGCCGATGTTGATGGTGCGCATATTCGTACCCTATTATTAACGTTCTTCTATCGTTATATGCGTCAAATAATTGAGTGTGGATATATATATATCGCGCAGCCACCTTTGTTTAAGGTGCAACAAGGTAAAAAAATTCAATATGCTTATAATGATAAAGAACTTGAAAAAATATTAGCTGAGTTACCAGCCCAGCCGAAACCAGGAATTCAACGTTATAAAGGTCTTGGAGAGATGAATCCAACTCAGCTATGGGAGACGACAATGGATCCAGAAGTACGTTCATTACTTCAAGTTTCTCTTCAAGATGCAATAGAAGCAGATGAAACATTTGAAATTTTAATGGGTGATAAAGTGGAACCACGTCGTAACTTTATCCAAGAGAATGCAAAATACGTGAAAAACCTTGATATTTAAATGAGTAATGACAGGAATCTAAGTATTCCTGTCTTCTACATATAAATCAATGTATGTGTAACGGAAACGTAAGAGGAGGTGCTCGTTGATGTCAGACAATCAACAACAAGCACGAATTCGAGAAATTAATATTAGTCATGAAATGCGTACCTCATTTTTAGATTACGCAATGAGTGTTATCGTATCTCGTGCATTACCAGATGTTCGTGATGGATTAAAACCTGTGCATCGTAGGGTTTTATATGCGATGAATGATTTAGGAATTACAGCTGATAAAGCGTATAAGAAATCAGCACGTATTGTCGGTGAAGTAATCGGTAAGTATCACCCTCATGGTGATTCAGCCGTTTATGAAACAATGGTACGTATGGCGCAAGATTTTAGTCAACGTTATATGCTTGTAGATGGGCATGGTAACTTCGGTTCTGTAGATGGAGATTCAGCAGCGGCAATGCGTTATACAGAGGCAAGAATGTCTAAGATTTCTATGGAATTAATACGTGATATTTCAAAAAATACAATTGATTATCAAGATAACTACGATGGTTCGGAAAGAGAGCCGATTGTATTACCAGCGCGTTTCCCTAATTTATTAGTAAACGGTACGACAGGTATTGCAGTTGGTATGGCAACGAATATTCCGCCGCATCAACTTGGCGAAGTAATTGATGGTGTGTTGGCATTAAGTCATAACCCGGATATTACTATCGCGGAATTAATGGAATATATTCCTGGACCAGACTTCCCGACATCAGGTTTAATCTTAGGTCGAAGTGGCATCCGTAGAGCTTATGAAACAGGGCGCGGTTCTATTATGCTTCGTGCCAAAGTTGAAATTGAAGAGAAATCAAATGGTAAACAATCTATTATCGTAACGGAACTACCTTATCAAGTTAATAAGGCACGATTAATTGAAAAAATCGCAGAATTAGTTCGCGATAAGAAAATTGAAGGTATTACAGATTTACGTGATGAATCAGACCGAAATGGTATGCGTATTGTCATGGAAGTACGTCGTGATGCCAATGCAAACGTACTATTAAACAATCTATATAAACATACAGCACTTCAAACAAGTTTCGGTATTAATATGTTGTCTCTTGTAAATGGAGAGCCTCAAGTACTAAATTTAAAACAAAACTTATATCATTATTTGGAGCACCAGAAGGTAGTAATCCGTAGACGTACTGCTTATGAACTAGAAAAAGCAGAGGCACGTGCTCATATTTTAGAAGGATTACGAATTGCTTTAGATCATCTTGATGAAGTTATTACGTTAATTCGTAGTTCCAAAACGGCTGATATTGCAAAACAAGGTTTAATGGAACGTTTCGGTTTAAGTGAGAAACAAGCGCAAGCGATTTTAGATATGCGTCTGCAACGCTTAACTGGA
>NZ_JBBOVE010000001.1:12500-27500 GCF_038006445.1 Bacillus sp. FSL K6-1218
AGGTAGGCGAGGAGAGAATCCTAAGGTGTGCGAGAGAACTCTGGTTAAGGAACTCGGCAAAATGACCCCGTAACTTCGGGAGAAGGGGTGCTTTCTTAACGGAAAGCCGCAGTGAATAGGCCCAAGCGACTGTTTAGCAAAAACACAGCTCTCTGCGAAGCCGTAAGGCGAAGTATAGGGGGTGACACCTGCCCGGTGCTGGAAGGTTAAGGAGAGGGGTTAGCGTAAGCGAAGCTCTGAACTGAAGCCCCAGTAAACGGCGGCCGTAACTATAACGGTCCTAAGGTAGCGAAATTCCTTGTCGGGTAAGTTCCGACCCGCACGAAAGGTGTAACGATTTGGGCACTGTCTCAACCAGAGACTCGGTGAAATTATAGTACCTGTGAAGATGCAGGTTACCCGCGACAGGACGGAAAGACCCCGTGGAGCTTTACTGTAGCCTGATATTGAATTTTGGTACAGTTTGTACAGGATAGGCGGGAGCCATTGAAACCGGAGCGCTAGCTTCGGTGGAGGCGCTGGTGGGATACCGCCCTGACTGTATTGAAATTCTAACCTACGGGTCTTATCGACCCGGGAGACAGTGTCAGGTGGGCAGTTTGACTGGGGCGGTCGCCTCCTAAAGTGTAACGGAGGCGCCCAAAGGTTCCCTCAGAATGGTTGGAAATCATTCGTAGAGTGCAAAGGCATAAGGGAGCTTGACTGCGAGACCTACAAGTCGAGCAGGGACGAAAGTCGGGCTTAGTGATCCGGTGGTTCCGCATGGAAGGGCCATCGCTCAACGGATAAAAGCTACCCCGGGGATAACAGGCTTATCTCCCCCAAGAGTCCACATCGACGGGGAGGTTTGGCACCTCGATGTCGGCTCATCGCATCCTGGGGCTGTAGTCGGTCCCAAGGGTTGGGCTGTTCGCCCATTAAAGCGGTACGCGAGCTGGGTTCAGAACGTCGTGAGACAGTTCGGTCCCTATCCGTCGTGGGCGTAGGAAATTTGAGAGGAGCTGTCCTTAGTACGAGAGGACCGGGATGGACGCACCGCTGGTGTACCAGTTGTTCTGCCAAGGGCATAGCTGGGTAGCTATGTGCGGAAGGGATAAGTGCTGAAAGCATCTAAGCATGAAGCCCCCCTCAAGATGAGATTTCCCATAGCGTAAGCTAGTAAGATCCCTGAAAGATGATCAGGTTGATAGGTTCGAGGTGGAAGCATGGTGACATGTGGAGCTGACGAATACTAATAGATCGAGGACTTAACCATATAATATGTAGCAAATGTTATCTAGTTTTGAAGGAATATGCCTTCATAGTTTGGTGATGATGGCAGAGAGGTCACACCCGTTCCCATACCGAACACGGAAGTTAAGCTCTCTAGCGCCGATGGTAGTTGGGACCTTGTCCCTGTGAGAGTAGGACGTCGCCAAGCAACTAAAAACACAAGTCTTTTGACTTGTGTTTTTTTATTTCCCATGAAATAGGTTAGGTTCTGTTAGTAAAAATGATGAAATATAGTAAGGGATTTTTTGAGCAGAAATATTAAGAAATTGATAAATAAATGGATAATCTTCAGAGCCATAGCTTCCAAGTAAGTCATACCACCAATCTGTTTCATACCTAGAAATCATGCTTAAATTATAGAGCAATAAATAATGAACAAGGAGTTCAGGTAATACTGGCTTAGGATTTCTAGGATCAGTCGTAAGTGGTAAATAATAAGTATTAGTAAGATGTTCATAGTATAAAGGAGTACTGTACATAGGATTCCATGATTGAATGGGTGCCGTAAAAAATAAATTCGATTCATTAGTTTTCTCAGGTACGTGTTGCATTGATAAATGCTTACAAGATGTTTCAATGTAGCGAGAAAATCTCTCTTTAGTCATATGTAATCGATCTAGTAGGTTGACTGAAAAGGAGAGCTCATTTTTAATTGTTGAATCGATTTTATATAAAGTTGATCCTTTTTGACTATAGCGAAACAAATTTTGTAATTCTGGAATATTTCCCATTAGTTCTAACATGTTAAATTTTTCTGCTTCTAAGTGTTTCATGTGAAACAGTTGTTCTGCAACATGAGTAAACAATCCGTTTTTTTGTACCTTCACCTCATCTTCTAAAAATTGATACCCTTGTTTTTTTCGTTTGCGAGTTGTAACGCCATGAGCTAAAACAGTAGTGGATTCAGGATAGTTAGGATCAATGGTTAGTAGACATGCTTTAAAAAGTTGACTAATTCCATAAAATAACAACATTGGTTGAATGGAAAATGGAGCTGTCTTATATAATTCATAATAATTTTTCCCGTGTTCTAAGTAATAAATAAAGGGATAACAATTTTCAAAACTTTTTTTTTCGGCATCCTGAATAGAGGATTTTTCATAACAACGGGCAAGATAACGTTGTACGTTTTGAGATGAAAAAAAGAAACTCAACTGCTGCCAAGTACAAGATGTTTGATGCATATATTACGCTCCTTTTATTGTCTAAAAATTCTAACATATATATACGTCCTTGACAGTATTTTAACCAATTGATAAGCTACTAATAATAATTTCTGGTATCATAGGGGGAACAATTATGTGGGAATCTAAATTTGTTAAAGAAGGTTTGACTTTTGATGATGTATTACTTGTACCAGCTAGGTCAGATATATTACCAAGAGAAGTAAGTGTTAAAACAGTTTTATCTGAAAGCTTACAGCTAAACATCCCGTTAATTAGTGCAGGAATGGATACAGTAACAGAAGCTGACATGGCTATTGCAATGGCTCGCCAAGGTGGTTTAGGAATTATTCATAAGAATATGTCTATTGAGCAACAAGCAGAGCAAGTTGATAAAGTAAAGCGCTCTGAAAGCGGCGTTATTTCAGATCCTTTCTTCTTAACTCCAGAACATCAAGTATATGATGCAGAACATCTTATGGGAAAATATCGTATCTCAGGTGTACCGGTTGTAAATAATTTAGATGAGCGAAAATTAGTTGGTATTATTACAAACCGTGATATGCGTTTCATCCAAGACTACTCAATCAAAATTTCTGACGTAATGACAAAAGAACAGTTAATTACAGCTCCAGTTGGTACTACACTGGAAGAAGCTGAAAAGATCCTACAAAAGTATAAAATTGAAAAACTCCCTCTTGTTGATAATAACGGTGTATTACAAGGGCTTATTACAATAAAAGATATTGAAAAAGTAATTGAATTTCCAAACTCTGCTAAGGATAAGCAAGGACGCTTATTAGTTGGAGCAGCAGTTGGTGTAACAGCTGATGCTATGCTTCGTATAGATGCATTAGTAAAAGCTAGTGTAGATGCAATTGTACTTGATACAGCTCATGGGCATTCTAAAGGTGTTATTGATAAGGTAAAAGAAGTTCGTGCTAAATATCCATCATTAAATATCATCGCTGGAAATGTTGCTACAGCTGAAGCAACGAAAGCATTAATTGAAGCTGGTGCAAACGTAGTTAAAGTTGGTATTGGACCAGGTTCTATTTGTACAACACGCGTTGTAGCTGGTGTTGGTGTACCACAATTAACAGCAGTTTATGATTGTGCAACCGAAGCTCGTAAACACGGTATTCCAGTTATTGCTGATGGCGGTGTTAAGTACTCTGGTGATATGGTGAAAGCTTTAGCAGCAGGAGCACATGTTGTTATGCTAGGTAGTATGTTTGCTGGTGTTGCCGAAAGTCCTGGAGAAACTGAAATTTACCAAGGTCGTCAATTTAAAGTGTATCGTGGTATGGGTTCTGTCGGTGCGATGGAAAAAGGAAGTAAAGATCGTTACTTCCAAGAAGGAAATAAAAAACTTGTCCCAGAAGGTATCGAAGGACGAGTGCCATATAAAGGACCTTTAGCAGATACAGTTCACCAATTAGTTGGTGGATTACGTGCTGGTATGGGATATTGCGGGGCACAGGATTTAGAATTCTTACGCGAGAATGCACAATTCATTCGCATGTCAGGTGCTGGCTTACGTGAAAGCCATCCTCATCACGTACAAATTACAAAAGAGGCTCCAAACTACTCATTGTAATGTCTTATATACAAATAGACAGAGATTTGATATCTCTGTCTATTTTTTTTTGATTATGTTAGAATAACGGTTATGTGAGTACATAGATATTGGGGGTAACAAAAGTGAAAGGTATGTTTTGCAAAAGATTCATTGCTTTGGTAACAGTGATTACACTAGCTTGTAGCATTTTTATGCCATATAGCAATGCATCAGCTGAAACAGGAGCCGCTTTAAACATTGAAGCAGGTGCGGCAATTTTAGTAGAAGCGAATTCTGGGAAAATTGTATATCAAAAGAATGCAGATGAATTATTATCCATTGCTAGTATGACAAAGATGATGAGTGAATATTTAGTTCATGAAGCAGTGGATAAAGGAAAACTTAAGTGGGACCAGAAAATTAAGGTTTCTGAATATGCATATAAGGTTTCACAAGATGCTTCATTATCAAATGTTGCATTAGAAAATGGTGGCTCTTATACAGTAAAAGAGTTATATGAGGCAATGGCAATCTTTTCTGCAAATGGTGCAACAATTGCATTGGCAGAAGCAATTGCAGGTAAAGAAGTAGACTTCGTAAAAATGATGAATGATAAATCGAAAGAACTAGGATTGAAAAATTATAAATTTGTCAATTCTACAGGTTTAACGAATAAAGATTTAAAGGGAATGCATCCTGAAGGAACAACAGCGGATGAAGAAAATAAAATGTCTGCAAAGGATGTTGCAACTTTAGCACAACATTTAATTAAAGATTATCCAAAAGTATTAGATACAGCAAAAATTCCTAAAAAAGAATTCCGTCCAGAAAAAGAGAAGTTTGCAATGTCAAACTGGAATTGGATGTTAAAGGGCTTAGTTAAAGAATATGATGGCGTAGATGGTCTGAAAACAGGCTCAACTCCAGAAGCAGGAGATTGCTTCACTGGTACGGTTGAAAGAAACGGAATGCGTTTTATTTCTGTAGTTATTAAAACAAGTTCTCATACAGCACGTTTTGATGAAACAAAGAAGTTATATGATTATGGATTTGCTAACTTTGAAGTGAAACAAATGTATAAAAAAGGTTCTTCAGTAAAAGGACAAGAAACAGTAAGAGTAGAAAATGCGAAAGATAAAGATGTAGAAGTTCAAACGAAACAAGCTATTTCACTTCCAGTGCCAAAAGGAAGTAAAGATGTTTATAAAACAGAATTAAAAGAATCAAGTAAGGGACAAGAAGCACCTATTAAAAAGGGAGCTGCGCTTGGTCAAATGGTAATTACGCCAAAAGATACAAACGACCCTGGATTTTTAACTGGTAAGTCGTTGCAAGTGGATCTTGTAACAACATCTGAAGTAGAAGAAGCAAACTGGTTTACTCGTGCTATGCGCGGAATTGGTTCATTCTTTAGTGGTATGTGGAATAGTGCTGTTGATACAGTAAAAGGTTGGTTTTAAAAGCTCCTCATGGTAGGGGCTTTTTTTTTATTCCTATTTTTCATACCGACTTTATGAAAAAGTAGTAGACAAGCATCTGATAGTTAGTGGTAGAATGTAAGAGTATTCTTAATTTTCGCCTTTAACGGGGGAAAGCAATTCACCTAGGGGGGTTTTTGTACATGACAAATGTAACAGGGACAGAACGTGTAAAACGTGGAATGGCAGAAATGCAAAAAGGCGGCGTTATTATGGACGTAGTTAACGCTGAACAAGCAAAAATTGCAGAAGAGGCAGGCGCAGTTGCCGTTATGGCATTAGAGCGTGTACCAGCAGACATTCGTGCAGCAGGTGGCGTTTCTCGTATGGCAGACCCAACAATCGTTGAAGAAGTTATGGGTGCAGTGTCAATTCCGGTTATGGCAAAATGCCGTATCGGTCACCTTGTAGAAGCACGTGTATTAGAATCATTAGGGGTAGACTATATCGATGAGAGTGAAGTATTAACTCCTGCTGATGAAGTATACCATTTAAATAAACGTGATTACACAGTTCCATTTGTATGTGGTTGCCGTGATATCGGAGAAGCTGCACGTCGTATTGCAGAAGGTGCATCTATGCTTCGTACAAAAGGTGAACCAGGAACAGGAAACATTGTAGAGGCAGTGCGTCATATGCGCCAAGTCAATGCAGAAATCCGTCAAGTTGCGAGTCTACGTGAAGATGAGTTAATGACATATGCAAAAAATACTGGTGCTCCTTACGAAGTATTACTTGAAATTAAACGTCTTGGTCGCTTACCAGTTGTAAACTTTGCCGCAGGTGGTGTAGCAACACCTGCAGATGCAGCATTAATGATGCAACTTGGTGCTGATGGGGTATTTGTTGGATCTGGTATCTTCAAATCAGAAAACCCAGAGAGATTTGCACGTGCAATCGTTGAAGCAACGACTCATTATGAAGATTACGAACTAATTGCAAGCCTTTCTAAAGGGTTAGGTAATGCAATGAAGGGTATCGAAATCTCAACGTTATTACCAGAACAACGCATGCAAGAGCGTGGATGGTAATTAAAGGAGAACTTTAAAATGGTGAAAATCGGTGTACTAGGTCTTCAAGGTGCAGTTCGTGAGCATGTAAAATCAGTTGAAGCAAGTGGTGCAGAAGCTGTTGTTGTAAAGCGTATAGAGCAACTTGAAGAGATTGATGGTCTTATTTTACCAGGCGGTGAAAGTACAACAATGCGCCGTCTTATTGATAAGTATGCTTTCATGGAACCACTTCGCACATTTGCAAAGTCTGGTAAACCAATGTTTGGTACATGTGCAGGGATGATTCTTCTTGCGAAAACACTTATTGGCTATGAAGAAGCACATATTGGTGCTATGGATATTACAGTTGAGCGCAATGCGTTCGGACGCCAAAAGGATAGTTTTGAAGCTGCGCTTTCAATTGAAGGTGTGGGTGAAGACTTCGTTGGTGTATTTATCCGTGCGCCGTATGTTGTAGAAGTAGCTGATAATGTTGAAGTGCTTTCTAAGCATGGTGACCGAATGGTAGCGGTAAGACAAGATCAGTTTTTAGCTGCTTCATTCCATCCGGAATTAACAGATGATCATCGTGTAACAGCATACTTTGTTGAAATGGTAAAAGAAGCGAAAATGAAAAAGTTGTATAAGTAACTTGCAACTTGTATAAGATTATAGTAAATTGATGGTAACAATTTTATAAAATAAGCGTGTTGATAGGAAATAGTAACAAATGTCGTTTCTTATAGAGAGTCGATGGTTGGTGGAAATCGATAGAAACAGTTTGTGAATCCATCCTGGAATGGAATGTGGAACATCTTTTAGATTAGTAAGCATTCCCGGTGAAGAGCCGTTATTTCTACTTGAGAGGAAAGCGGTAATGCTTTCAACTAGGGTGGCAACGCGGGTTAACTCCCGTCCCTTTATATAGGGACGGGAGTTTTTTGTGTTTTATAAAATAAAAGGAGGAGTATATAATGCTTGATATTAAATTTTTACGTACAAACTTTGAAGAAGTAAAAGCGAAATTACAGCATAGAGGTGAAGATCTAACTGATTTCGGACGTTTTGAAGAACTTGATACGAGAAGAAGAGAACTACTTGTTCAGACAGAAGAATTAAAAAGTAAACGTAATGAAGTGTCTCAACAAATCTCTGTATTAAAGCGCGAAAAGAAAGATGCAGAAGCTCTAATTTTAGAAATGCGTGAGGTTGGAGAAAAAGTAAAGGATTTTGATAACGAACTTCGTACAGTTGAAGAAGACTTAGAAAGATTAATGTTATCTATTCCAAATATCCCTCATGAGTCTGCTCCAGTCGGTGAAACAGAGGATGATAATGTAGAAGCGCGTACTTGGGGAGAAGTGAAAGAATTTACTTTTGAACCAAAACCACATTGGGATCTTGCTACTGATTTAGGAATTTTAGATTTTGAACGTGCTGGGAAAGTAACAGGAAGCCGCTTCGTATTTTACAAAGGTGCTGGTGCAAGATTAGAGCGTGCTTTAATTAGCTTTATGCTTGATCTTCATACTGATGAGCATGGATATGAAGAAGTATTACCTCCGTATATGGTAAACCGTGCAAGTATGACAGGAACAGGACAACTTCCAAAGTTTGAAGAAGATGCATTCCGTATTGAAAGTGAAGATTATTTCTTAATTCCAACAGCTGAAGTACCTGTAACGAATATGCATCGTGATGAGATTTTAAATAAAGAGCAATTACCTATAAGATATGCTGCATTTAGCTCTTGCTTCCGTTCTGAAGCAGGTTCAGCTGGTCGCGATACACGCGGTTTAATTCGCCAGCATCAGTTCAATAAAGTAGAGCTTGTGAAGTTCGTAAAACCAGAAGATTCTTATGAAGAGTTAGAAAAATTAACAAATGATGCAGAACGCGTGTTACAATTATTAGAGTTGCCATATCGCGTTATGAGCATGTGCACAGGCGATTTAGGATTTACAGCAGCGAAGAAATACGATATTGAAGTATGGATTCCAAGCTATGGCACATATCGTGAAATTTCTTCTTGTAGTAATTTTGAAGCTTTCCAAGCGAGACGTGCAAATATCCGTTTCCGCCGTGAGCCAAATGGAAAACCAGAGCATGTCCATACATTAAATGGATCTGGTCTTGCAATTGGACGTACGGTTGCAGCTATTTTAGAGAACTACCAACAAGAAGATGGTACAATTATAATTCCAGAAGTTCTTCGCCCTTATATGGGAGGAAAAACAGTTATTAAGTAAATTTAAACATTCATCGGTATGAGTGATTGGTAATTATGAGCGTTGTCAGTACTGTAATGTAGGAAGGGGAAAGTAAAATTTTCCTTTCCTCATAATTTATTTTAGTAGGGTTGACTAACTGTTTTTCTTTTGATATTATATTTGATGTCAATATGGAGGTATACCCAAGTCTGGCTGAAGGGATCGGTCTTGAAAACCGACAGGCGGCGAGAGTCGCGCGGGGGTTCGAATCCCTCTACCTCCTCCAGATATAATTGACAACAGCGCATATAAGTGGAGATTGGAGAACTCGTTACCAACACGTAACGAGTTTTTATTTTAAAACCAATCATAAAGTATGGTGTAAGGTAATTTTGTCCTTATTACACACTCATATTCCGATGATTATCTTCATAGATATGAAAGGAGTCAACATGGATCTTATTATACAAACGTTTCCTTTAGATGGAAAAACTTTATATTATGTACAATGTCCTGTCTGTAAGAACAATAGAATTTTAAACAGTGGTGCAAATGTGTCACGCATTATAAGCGATGATACATTCCGTAAACTTTGTGGTTGCACTTGTGATGTAAAGCAAGCTGAGACAAAAGTAGAGGCGCCAAAAAAGGTTGAAAAACCAGCTGTAAAGAAAGAGGCAGCTCCAAAACGTACAGGTAAAGTATTAACGGCAGTGATTAACGGGAAAGAAATGACTGTTAAAGAGATTGCTGAAGCATACGATATTAGTACAAGTACTGTTCGTCAGCGTATTAACGCAGGAAAACCTGAGAGTGAAATTATTGCTCCAACAAAGAAGAAGTAATTTAATAGGAAAACCCGTGCATATGCACGGGTTTTTTATTTTACAAGTTTACGTGTTTGTTTTAAAAAATGGCCAATTTTTTTAATGATTGGTTCGATTGAATCACCATCTTTTAAAATATCGTACTCATTAATATTTAAGCGTAATACAGGACATGAATTAAAGTTGTTAATCCAGTTTTCATAACGTCCATGCATTTCTTTCCAGTACTCAATTGGTGTTTGCTGTTCCATTGGGCGTCCGCGTTCTTGAATGCGATCGACAATATCATCGAAAGAACCTTCTAAGTAAATTAATAAGTCTGGATGAGGGAAGTAAGGAGTCATGACCATAGCGTCAAATAAACCTTTGTATGTTTCATAATCAGTTTCTGTCATTGTACCTTTTTCATGATGCATCTTTGCGAAAATTCCAGTGTCTTCGTAAATGGAACGATCTTGAACAAAACCGCCACCGTATTCAAAAATTCTTTTTTGTTCCTTAAATCGTTCTGCTAAAAAGTACACTTGTAGGTGGAAGCTCCAGCGAGTGAAGTCCGCATAGAATTTGTCCAAATATGGATTGGAATCTACTTTTTCAAATGATGTGCGATAACCTAAAGCATTAGCTAATGCGGTTGTCATAGTTGATTTACCCACACCTACCGTTCCGGCGATAGTGATTACTGCATCATTGGGTATATCATATTTTTGCCTTAAATTCATTATTATTTCGACTCCTTTAAGAGAGTATTTTGAAGGGCAGATAGGATGACGTTTAAATCATCAGGATTTTTTACAAAATCCATATCGTCTCCATTAAATTTCAATACTGGTATCTCCGGATGATCTTTTCTAAAAGTATCCATTGCTGTTTCATAATCTTTTGTGAGCTGTAGTAAGTAATTTGGATCCATGTTTTTTTCAAATTCTCTTCCGCGCAAGGCGATTCGTTTTTGCAATGTTTCTAGGCTAGCTGTTAAATAAACAATGACATTTGGCACAGGCATATCTTGTGTAAGGATACGATAAATTTGCATGTACTTGTCATATTGAGAGTCTTTTAATGTGCGGGATGCAAAAATTAAATTTTTAAAGATATGGTAATCCGCTACTACTGGTTTCCTTTGATTCAAATACTTTATGTTAATATCTTCTAATTGTTTGTATCTATTACAAAGAAAGAACATCTCTGTTTGAAAACTCCATTCGTCGATGTCTTCATAGAACTTTCCTAAAAAGGGATTTTCATCAACTATCTCTTTTAGTAAGTGGAGTTGCATGTGAGTTGAAATTTCCTTCGCAAGTGAAGTTTTTCCAACACCAATTGGTCCTTCAACCGTGATAAATGGTACTCCGGTCACGCTGTTTCCTCCTTTCAATCAGTGATTTACCGTGACTACTAAAAACACAAAACAGAATTATTGTAGCACAAGAGGGAAGCGAGTGGGTTAATTTGATATAAAAAGTTAGAAAATAGATATATGTATTAATTAAATTTTATTTTGGATGACGATGTTATATTTGCTTTCAATATAGTTTCCATTATTTTCAAAGCGTGTATATTATCTTGGTCGTTGTTAGAGGCGATACAATCCTGTGGTACATACAATTTATAATTTCTCATATGAGCATCATTAGCTGTAAATAGGATACATATATTCCCGGCAACTCCTGTTAATATTAGATTTTCTATTTTTAAATAACCTAGTAATGAATTTAAAGGTGTTTCATAAAAAGCGGAATAATGTGGTTTAATAAAAATGTAATCATCAGAACTTGGAGCAATCTTATGGATTATATTTTCACTATATTTATTTGTACAATGAGTAATAAGTTGGTCGATATCAGATCTCCAAAGTTGATAATGGTCATTAACGTAAATTATAGGATAGCCGAAGGATTTCATTTTTTTCTTTAATTGTAAAATAGGGTTTGTTATAGTTTCACATTTTTGAGCTAGAATGGGTCCGTGGGAAAATTGAAAATCATTAATCATATCGATAATGAGCAAGGCGGTATTTTTCATATGTAATCCCTCTCTTTTTCTTTTAGGGTGGATTGAATTTGTAAAAGTTATCCCCTGTGTAGTAAATGGAAATAAGTGTACTTTATTTGTAATGAAAGGACTATGTTATGGAACAAGATCGAGATATTTATTTTATGCAATTGGCGATAGAAGAAGCTAAAAAGGCAGAGGAAATACAGGAAGTACCAATTGGAGCAGTTATAGTGTTAGATGGTGAGGTAATTAGTGTTGCTCATAATTTAAGGGAAACTGAGCAAAGATCAATAGCTCATGCTGAGTTGCTAGCGATAGATGAGGCGTGTAAAAAATTAGGTACATGGCGTTTAGAAGATGCAACATTGTATGTAACATTAGAACCTTGTCCAATGTGTGCGGGTGGAATTGTTTTATCACGAGTGAAGCGAGTTGTATATGGTGCAAGTGATCCGAAGGGCGGATGTGCAGGGACATTGATGAATCTTTTAACGGATGAACGCTTCAATCATCAATGTGAAGTAGTAACTGGTGTACTAGAGGAAGAATGCGGTACGTTGTTAACAAACTTTTTTAGAGAGCTTCGTAAAAAAAGAAAAGCGATAAAAAAATTAGAGAAAAACAATGGGAACTAACGTATTTGCATTTTATAAAGAAACAAGTTATACTGATAATGCCTTTAATGAAGGCAACCGAATATTGGTTTTAACTTTGCCGTGCTAAGCGGGGAGGTAGCGGTGCCCTATACTCGCAATCCGCTCTAGCGAGGCCGAATCCCCTCTCGAGGTTATGTTGCTGTAAGGTCTGCCTTAAGTAAGTGGTGTTGACGTTTGGGTCCTGCGCAACGGGACCCCGTGAACCTTGTCAGGTCCGGAAGGAAGCAGCAATAAGCGGGTCTTCTCGTGTGCCGCAGGAGTGCCTGAACCGAGCTAACTGCTTGAGTAACGCTTATGGTACGTAATCGACGGAGGGTGCACGGCAGTTATATATGTATACAAAACTCACCTTAATACAAAGGTGAGTTTTTTGTATAGAAAATAACTTTTGGAATCTATAAACAGAATGGGTTATAATAAATGAGATAATAACCTTTGAGGGAGGCCGTATTTTCGTGTCATACCAAGCGTTATACCGAACATGGAGACCGCAAAAGTTCGAAGATGTAGTCGGTCAAAAGCACGTGACAAAAACGTTGCAAAATGCCCTTCTTCAAGAGAAAGTTTCACATGCTTATTTATTTTCTGGTCCGAGGGGAACAGGAAAAACGACAATTGCAAAAGTATTTGCAAAAGCAATTAACTGTGAACATGCTCCGGTAGCTGAACCTTGTAATGAATGTCCTTCTTGTTTAGGAATTACACAAGGATCCATTTCAGATGTATTAGAAATTGATGCGGCTTCAAATAACGGTGTAGATGAAATTCGAGATATTAGAGATAAAGTAAAATATGCTCCAAGTGCTGTAGAATATAAAGTATACATTATTGATGAAGTTCACATGCTTTCTATGGGTGCATTCAATGCGCTTTTAAAAACCTTAGAAGAGCCGCCAGGACATGTTATCTTTATTTTGGCGACAACAGAACCTCATAAGATCCCGCCTACAATTATTTCGCGTTGTCAGCGTTTTGAATTCCGAAAAATATCAGTGAATGATATTGTTGAGAGATTATCAACAGTCGTGACGAATGAAGGTACGCGAGTGGAAGATGAAGCATTACAAATTGTTGCACGTGCTGCTGAAGGTGGTATGCGTGACGCGCTTAGTCTTATTGATCAGGCTATATCTTATAGTGATGAGATTGTTACGACAGAAGATGTATTGGCCGTAACAGGATCTGTTTCTCAGCAATACTTAGGCAATTTAGTAGAATGCATACGTGAAAATGATGTATCAAGAGCATTACAGATCATAGATGAAATGATGAGTAAAGGGAAGGATCCAGTTCGTTTTATGGAGGATTTCATTTACTATTATCGTGATATGCTTTTATATCAAACTTCACCGCAACTAGAACATATGTTGGAACGAGTAATTGTAGATGATCAATTCCGTAAGTTGAGTGAAGAAATGCAACCGGAAGTGATCTATGAGATTATTCATACCCTTAGTAAGGGACAACAGGAAATGAAGTGGACAAATCATCCGCGTATTTTCTTAGAAGTTGTTATGGTGCAGTTGTGTCAACAGTTTATGATGCAAACAAACGGTACGGATCGTTTGCAAGCAATTATGAACAGGATGCAGCAATTGGAGAAAGAGTTAGAGCAAGTCAAAAAGAACGGTGTGCCAGCTGGTGTACAACAGGAAGTAAGAGAGACACGTGCAACACCAAAACCCGTACGAACAGGAAGTATGAAGATTCCTGTCGGGCGTGTAAATGAAGTATTAAAACAAGCGAAGCGTCAAGATTTAGAACAATTAAAAGCTGTATGGGGTGAGTTGTTAGGAAGACTCAAATCATATAACAAAGTAGCGTTTGCTGTTTTACTAGAAAATAGCGAACCAGTGGCAGCTTCAGATGACACTTACGTTTTAGCATTTCAATATGAGATTCACTGTAAGATGGCGAGCGAAAATCGAGAAGCTATGGATACAGTAGAACAAGCTTTATTTGAATTGCTAAGTAAAAGGTTAAATATGATTGCCATTCCAAAAAGTGAATGGGGTAAAATCCGTGAAGACTTTTTACAACGTGAAGGTGGAGAGTCTGAAGAAAGCCCGGAGAAAAAGGAAGACCCTCTTATAGAAGAGGCAGTGAAATTAGTAGGACAAGAACTCATTGAAATAAAAGAGTAATAATAATTAGGAGGAATTAATTATGATGCGTGGCGGAATGGGAAATATGAATAACATGATGAAACAAATGCAAAAGATGCAAAAAGACATGGCGAAAGCACAAGAAGAGCTTGGTGAAAAAACAGTTGAAGGTACAGCTGGCGGCGGAATGATTACAGTTATTGCAAATGGTCACAAGCAAATTCTTGAAGTGAAGATTAAAGAAGAAGTTGTAGATCCAGAAGATATCGAAATGTTACAAGACTTAGTGTTAGCTGCAACAAATGATGCACTTAAAAAGGCTGATGAGCTATCAAACTCTACAATGGGTAAATTTACAAAAGGCTTAAACTTACCAGGTGGAATGTTCTAGGGGGATATTGATACATGCATTATCCAGAACCAATATCAAAACTAATCGATAGTTTTATGAAGTTGCCAGGTATCGGACCGAAAACAGCGGTTCGATTGGCATTTTTCGTATTAGATATGAAAGAAGATGATGTGTTAGGTTTTGCGAAAGCACTTGTAAATGCGAAGCGAGATTTAGCGTATTGTTCTGTATGTGGACATATTACTGATCGTGATCCTTGTTATATTTGTAATGATTCGCATCGAGATCAATCAGTTGTTTGTGTCGTGCAAGAACCGAAAGATGTAATCGCGATGGAAAAAATGAAAGAGTATCAAGGTGTATATCATGTGTTACGTGGTGCGATT
>NZ_JBBOVE010000001.1:32500-82500 GCF_038006445.1 Bacillus sp. FSL K6-1218
GGCGGCCGTAACTATAACGGTCCTAAGGTAGCGAAATTCCTTGTCGGGTAAGTTCCGACCCGCACGAAAGGTGTAACGATTTGGGCACTGTCTCAACCAGAGACTCGGTGAAATTATAGTACCTGTGAAGATGCAGGTTACCCGCGACAGGACGGAAAGACCCCGTGGAGCTTTACTGTAGCCTGATATTGAATTTTGGTACAGTTTGTACAGGATAGGCGGGAGCCATTGAAACCGGAGCGCTAGCTTCGGTGGAGGCGCTGGTGGGATACCGCCCTGACTGTATTGAAATTCTAACCTACGGGTCTTATCGACCCGGGAGACAGTGTCAGGTGGGCAGTTTGACTGGGGCGGTCGCCTCCTAAAGTGTAACGGAGGCGCCCAAAGGTTCCCTCAGAATGGTTGGAAATCATTCGTAGAGTGCAAAGGCATAAGGGAGCTTGACTGCGAGACCTACAAGTCGAGCAGGGACGAAAGTCGGGCTTAGTGATCCGGTGGTTCCGCATGGAAGGGCCATCGCTCAACGGATAAAAGCTACCCCGGGGATAACAGGCTTATCTCCCCCAAGAGTCCACATCGACGGGGAGGTTTGGCACCTCGATGTCGGCTCATCGCATCCTGGGGCTGTAGTCGGTCCCAAGGGTTGGGCTGTTCGCCCATTAAAGCGGTACGCGAGCTGGGTTCAGAACGTCGTGAGACAGTTCGGTCCCTATCCGTCGTGGGCGTAGGAAATTTGAGAGGAGCTGTCCTTAGTACGAGAGGACCGGGATGGACGCACCGCTGGTGTACCAGTTGTTCTGCCAAGGGCATAGCTGGGTAGCTATGTGCGGAAGGGATAAGTGCTGAAAGCATCTAAGCATGAAGCCCCCCTCAAGATGAGATTTCCCATAGCGTAAGCTAGTAAGATCCCTGAAAGATGATCAGGTTGATAGGTTCGAGGTGGAAGCATGGTGACATGTGGAGCTGACGAATACTAATAGATCGAGGACTTAACCATATAATATGTAGCAAATGTTATCTAGTTTTGAAGGAATATGCCTTCATAGTTTGGTGATGATGGCAGAGAGGTCACACCCGTTCCCATACCGAACACGGAAGTTAAGCTCTCTAGCGCCGATGGTAGTTGGGACCTTGTCCCTGTGAGAGTAGGACGTCGCCAAGCAACTAAAACACGAGTCATTTGACTCGTGTTTTTTTGTATTGTTAAAAAGAATGGGAAAGAAGTAATGGTAATACAAACACGTTGCCCAAGGGTTAATCATATTATATAAGAGATGGGTGTATATTTTTCTGGAAATTGTTAAGGATTAGAAGTATAAAATAAGTTCACTTAAATAGGGAGGGAAGGTTATGAAATTACAAAGTGAAGTTTGTATTGTTTGTGAGACAAAAAGAAAAGAAGGTATATATGTTTATAATAATTTAATATGTTATGAATGTGAAAAGGATATGGTGAATACAGAGACAGGTGATCCGAAATATATATATTATTTAAAGCAACTTCGAAAATTAGAAGTATCATATTTTTAAATAGGCATATGCCTATTATTTTTTTTGTTCTGTATAATAGATAGAGAATGAATAATAAGGAAGAGATGTAGATGAATCAAAATCATATGCCTTTATATGAGGCGTTAATAGAGTTTAAAGAAAGAGGGCCGTTATCCTTTCATGTTCCAGGTCATAAGAATGGTTTAAACTTCCCACAGAAGGCAATAAGAGAGTTTAAAGATATTCTATCTATTGATGTAACTGAGTTAGCAGGACTAGATGATTTGCATAGTCCGTTTGAATGTATAGATGAGGCACAACAATTATTGACTGAAGTGTATGATACAAAGAGAAGTTATTTTTTAATTAATGGTTCAACAGTCGGGAACTTAGCAATGATTTTGTCTTGTTGCAGGGAACATGATATTGTTCTTGTACAAAGAAATTGTCATAAATCAATTATTAATGGTTTAAAACTAGCGGGAGCAAATCCCATTTTTTTAGATCCATGGATTGATGAAGTTTATAACGTACCAGTGGGAGTTCGTAATGAAATTATTAAGAAAGCAATTGGAAAATATCCAAATGCGAAAGCACTCATTTTAACGCATCCTAATTATTATGGTATGGGGATGGATTTAGAGGCAAGCATCGCTTTTGCACATGCACATAAAATACCTGTTTTGGTAGATGAGGCACATGGGGCACATCTTTGTTTGGGAGAACCATTCCCGAAATCAGCGTTAACATATGGTGCAGATATTGTAGTTCATTCTGCACATAAAACATTACCCGCAATGACAATGGGTTCCTATTTACATATAAATAGTCACTTAGTAGACGAAGAGAAGGTTACTACTTATTTAAGTATGCTACAATCTAGTAGTCCATCGTATCCAATTATGGCTTCCTTGGATATAGCACGCTTTACAATGGCGCGTATAAAAGAAGAAGGACATGGTGAAATTGTTGAGTTTTTACGGAGATTTAAGGAACGGTTACGTTCTATTCCCCAAATCGCCATTTTAGAATATCCGTTGCAAGACGAGTTAAAGGTTACCGTACAAACTCGTTGTCAGTTATCAGGGTACGAATTACAGTCCGTATTTGAAAAGGTCGGTATATATACAGAGATGGCTGATCCGTACAATGTCCTATTTATTTTACCCCTGCAAGTAAATGAGGGGTATATGAAGGTTATAGAGATGATTCGAGTAGCATTGCAACATTATGACGTGAAAGACAAGAGGGAATCTATTCGTTATACTTATAAAGATGAATTCTCTCCTTTGCCGTATACGTATAAACAACTAGAAGGATATGGAACAAAGGTAGTATCTATAGAAGAGGCTGTTGGAATGATAGCGGCGGAAATGGTAATTCCGTATCCACCTGGAATTCCATTGGTTATGTATGGAGAGAGAATTACTTCAGAGCATAAAGAGCAAATTATGTATTTAGAGAGAGCAGGAGCTCGTTTTCAAGGTAATACGAAATATATGAAAGTGTATGATATAGAAAGTAGGTTTTAGGATGAAGGGATTATTTGTAACAATTGAGGGCCCAGAAGGTTCAGGTAAAACAACGTTAATTAAAAGCTTATTGCCATATTTTGAACAAAGAGCACAAAAGGTAATGGCGACAAGGGAACCAGGTGGTATTGCAATTTCTGAGGATATTAGGACGATTTTACATAAACAAGAATATACGATGATGGAAGCACGTACAGAAGCGCTTCTTTATGCTGCTGCGCGCAGACAACATTTAGTAGAAAAAGTTATGCCAGCACTTAATGAGAACTATCTCGTGTTATGTGATCGTTTTATAGATAGCTCTTTAGCATATCAAGGCTATGCAAGAGGATTGGGTATGGATAAGGTATTTGAAATAAATCGTTTCGCAACAGAGGACTGTATGCCTAGTTTAACAATTTATCTAGACATTGAGCCTGAGGTTGGTTTGGCTCGGATTGAAAAAGATGCAGGACGTGAAGTAAATCGACTAGATATGGAAGATATCTCTTTCCATAAACGTGTACGCGAGGGGTATTTACAAGTTGTAGAACGTTTCTCGGATCGTATTGTATTGGTAAATGCTGATCAGCCGATGGAAAAACTTATAGAAGAAGTTGTTCAGATTATAGAAGATAAATTGTTATAATAGAAGGAAAGAATGAAATAAGTGAGGTATGCATTATGATGAAGACGTGGGAGCAGCTTTCTGCTATACAACCCATCGGTGTAAAAATGTTGATGAATAGCATTGCAAAAGAGCGTATATCCCACGCTTACTTGTTAGAGGGAGGGAAAGGTACGGGAAAGTTTGCGACAGCAATTCAAATGGCAAAGAGTTTCCTCTGTTCTCAGCGGAATGGAGTAGAGCCCTGTCATGTATGCACAAATTGTAAGCGAATTGATTCAGGTAACCACCCTAACTTACATATTGTAAAACCAGACGGATTATCTATTAAGAAGCAGCAAATTCATGATTTACAAGGAGAGTTTTCAAAAACAGGATTAGAGGCAAATAAAAAATTATATATTATTGAGCACGCAGATCGTATGACAGCAAATGCGGCAAATACACTTTTGAAATTTTTAGAAGAACCAAGTAGTGATACAACCGCTATTTTACTTACTGAACAAAGTCATCAAATTTTAAATACGATTTTATCTCGCTGCCAAGTTGTTACGTTTAGACCGTTACCTACGGAATCTTTAATTAGAAGATTACAGGAAGAAGGTATTACAGCATCTTTATCGACACTTGCTGCTCAACTCACAAATAGTTTTGATGAAGCTTTAGCTTTATGTAGTGATGAATGGTTTGCACAAGCACGAGCTTTAGTGATAAAATTATGTGAAGCGCTCGAAAAAGATAAAACCTCTATTTTTTTTGTACAAGAAAAATGGGGAAAACACTTTGGAGAGAAAGAACAATTACAGCAAGGTTTAGATATGTTACTCCTTATTTATAAGGATTTACTATATGTTCAACTTGGAGAAGAAGATCGTCTTGTTTTTCATGAGCAGAAAGAGATGTTTGAATCATTTTCCTATGCTCAGAAGCGCATTGTATCAGCTCTCTTTAATATATTAGAGGCAAAAAATAGAATCAACGCTAATGTAAATGCGCAGCTTGTGTTCGAACAGTTAGTGTTGCGGTTGCAGGAGGGATGACCGTTTTGTATGATGTAGTAGGTGTTCGCTTTAAGAAGGCCGGAAAGGTATATTACTTTGATCCAAATCAGTTCGATATCTCTGAAAATGAGTTTGTCATTGTAGAAACGGTAAGAGGTATTGAATATGGAAAAGTAGTTATTACCAAAAAGCAAGTTGATGAAAACGACGTTGTATTACCGCTAAAAAAGGTTATTCGTATTGCAAATGAAAATGATCGTACCATTGTTGAAGAGAACAAACATGCTGCAAAAGAAGCATATCAAGTCTGTCAGCAAAAGGTAGTAGAGCATAATCTTGATATGAAACTTGTAGATGTAGAGTATACATTCGATCGTAATAAGATTATTTTCTATTTTACTGCGGATGGTCGGATCGATTTCCGCGAACTAGTGAAGGACTTAGCGGCAATTTTTAGAACAAGAATTGAACTAAGACAAATTGGTGTTCGTGATGAAGCGAAGATGCTAGGTGGTATTGGTCCATGTGGTCGTATGCTTTGTTGTTCTACTTTTTTAGGAGATTTTGAACCTGTATCCATTAAAATGGCAAAGGATCAAAATTTATCATTAAATCCTGCAAAAATCTCTGGTTTATGTGGTCGCTTAATGTGTTGCTTAAAATATGAGAATGATGAATATGAGGCAGCAAAGGAACAACTTCCTGATTTAGATCAACGTATACAAACCCCGCATGGTACTGGCCGTGTTATCGGATTAAATATTTTAGAAAGATTAATTCAAGTGGAACTAGTAGACAAGGAACGGATAGTAGAATATACGTTAGATGAGTTAGTGAATAAAGGGGTCGTTTCGAGTCAAACCACAGATTAATGAGGTGGGTGCTTGTGGAGAAAAAAGATATTTTTGAATCGGTTTCTAGTATGGAAGAGCAAATTGGACATTTATACAAACAGTTGGGAGAGTTAAAACAGCATCTTGCAGAGTTGTTGGAAGAAAACCAGCATATAAAAATGGAAAATAACAATTTGCGACACCGTTTTGAAGAAGTGCAGAATAAAGAAAAACAAAAAACTCAAAAACGTAAAGAAGTGAAGCCGAAAACAGATATTGGTGAAGGCTATGACAATTTAGCGAGACTGTATCAAGAAGGTTTTCATATTTGCAATCTTCATTATGGAAGTGTACGTAAAGAGGGAGATTGTTTGTTCTGTCTGTCATTCTTAAATAAAAAGTGAAATTACCTTTCCAATTATAATTGGAAAGGTAATTTTTTATACATGAAATAGGGTAGGTTAAGGGTAAGAAAAGGAGCAGTATATGAATTTATATGAAGATGAACGTTTAGATTACTTATTAGCGCAAGACATGAAGATTATACAAAGCCCATCAGTATTTAATTTTTCTTTAGATGCTGTTTTACTTGCAGATTTTGCATGGGTACCGATTCAAAAGGGAAATTTACTTGATTTGTGTACAGGTAACGCGGTTGTCCCCCTTCTATTAAGTACAAGAACAAAAGGAAAGATTACTGGTGTAGAAATTCAAGAACGCTTATATGATATGGGAGTAAGAAGTGTGCAATACAATGGGTTGGAAGAAAGAATTCACCTCATACATGGAGATTTGAAAGATATGCCAGAGAAACTCGGGCGTCATCAATATGATGTTGTTACATGTAATCCACCATATTTTCAAACGCCTCAAACTTCAGAGAAAAATATGAATGAACATTTAGCGATAGCTCGTCATGAAATTATGTGTACATTAGAAGATGTTGTATCTGCAAGTAGTCAGTTAGTAAAACAAGGCGGGAAAGTAGCGTTTGTACATCGTCCAGGACGATTACTCGACATTGTCACATTAATGCGTAAATATAAAATTGAACCAAAGCGTGTGCGATTTGTTTATCCTAAGATTGGAAAAGAAGCAAATACATTGTTAATTGAAGGAATTAAGGATGGAAATGCAGATTTGAAAATTTTACCACCCCTCGTTGTATATGAGGACAATAACGAATATACAAAGGAGATACGTTCAATTTTATATGGAGAAGAATAAGCATTTTTTTTATGTGGTAGAGTGCTCTGATGGAAGTTATTATGCTGGATATACAAACCATATAGAAAAACGAATTGAGACTCATAATAGCGGCAAAGGAGCTAGGTATACACGCGTCAGGCGTCCTGTCGTTTTAAAATATGTAGAGACCCACGATGATAAGCGTACAGCTATGCAAGCGGAGTATTATTTTAAGCAATTAACGAGAAAACAAAAAGAGGCATATATGCAAAAAGGAGAACGCTATGTGGCAACAAAAAAGCTTTCAACAAAATGAAAAGGGAGTTTTATATTTAGTACCAACTCCTATTGGAAATCTAGAAGATATGACATTTCGTGCAATACGAATTTTAAAAGAAGTTGATTTAATTGCTGCTGAAGATACGAGACAAACGAAAAAACTTTGTAATTATTTTGAAATTGAAACACCTGTCACGAGTTATCATGAGCACAATAAAGAAGTAAGTGGGAAGAAAATATTAGAGAAATTAGAGGATGGAAAGAATGTAGCACTTGTTAGTGACGCTGGTATGCCGTGTATTTCTGATCCAGGTTACGATATTGTTGTTGAGGCAGTAGCTGAGCAATATCATGTAATTCCGCTTCCTGGAGCAAATGCAGCCCTTACAGCATTAATTGCATCTGGTCTTGAAACAAAGCAGTTTTATTTCTATGGTTTCTTGCAGAGAAATAAAAAGGAACGAAAGATGGAGTTAGAAAAGCTTCGTTATGTAAAAACTACAATGATGTTTTATGAAGCGCCTCATCGTTTAGATGATACTTTAATTTCGATGCAGGAAGTGTTGGGAAATAGAGAGATTGTATTATGTCGGGAGTTAACGAAAAAATTTGAGGAATTTATTCGAGGAACAGTCGAAGAAGCAATTGAGTGGACGAAGCAAAATGAAGTACGTGGTGAGTTTTGTATTTTAGTAGCTGGTTCAACAGAAGAACCTACTCCAGAAGAACAATGGTGGGAATCTCTTTCAGTATATGATCATATTGAACACTATATAAATGAAAAAAGTATGAATTCAAAAGAAGCGATTAAAACAGTCGCTAAAGATCGAGATTTGTCGAAAAGAGATGTATATCAAATCTATCATGTCGATAAAAAATAAGCTTCTCATAATTGAGAAGCTTATTTTGCTGTTTCGATATAATCTTGAAGTTCGTTTAAGATTTGCTCAGCGCCTTCTTTGCTTAAGATGATTTTACCTTCAGCTAAAGAAAGGTTACCGTCAGATACTTCACCAGTTACTTGGCAAGTCATGTTTGGTTTATATTTTTTTAAGATGATTTTTTCGTCATCAACATAGATTTCAAGAGCATCCTTTTCTGCAATACCTAAAGTACGGCGTAATTCGATTGGAATTACTACACGACCTAATTCATCAACTTTACGAACAATACCAGTAGATTTCATAATTTTTTTCCTCCTAAATAAATAGTTTATAAGTTTCGAGTCTATTTTTAGATTCGTCATTTTTCGACAAAATACCCTATGGACATATGATACCAATCATTTACATTTCCGTCAATTCTTAAATTCTATATTTTTTAAAAAGATTTATAGATTTCTTATTTCTTATATATAATAGATTGAGAGGAAATTCCACAATTATTTACATTGTTTTCTGAAAAATTAACAAATTTTAAGTGGAGATTGTATATTTTTTTGGAATATGAGCAATAGATGATAAAGATATCGAGCATTAAGAACCCAAATTCAAAATTAGGTTGGGGTAAAGAAGATAAGTGAGATTCGGGCTGCTCGTAAAAGCCCGATTGATGTGGGCTAATAATCAGTGGGGATGAACAAAAACCCCGCTGATTAAAGTTTCACTTTATATATGAGTTTTTGATATACTGTTTATAAATACATATGAGGTTATTCGGGAGGTCCAAAACAATGACAGAGGAAAATAAGTCCTTTTATATTACTACCCCAATTTATTATCCAAGTGGAAAATTACACATTGGACATGCTTATACGACAGTAGCAGGAGATGCAATGGCACGATATAAGCGTATGCAAGGATACAATGTTCATTATTTAACAGGAACTGATGAGCATGGACAGAAAATCCAAAAAAAAGCAGAACAATTAAATATTACACCACAAGCATATGTGGATAATATTGTTGCAGGAATTAAAGAACTTTGGGAGAAGATGGATATCTCTTATGATGATTTTATTCGTACAACTGAAGATCGTCATAAAGATGTTGTTGAAAAAATCTTTAAGCAACTAGTAGATCAAGGTGATATTTATCTTGATGAATATGAAGGTTGGTATTCTGTACAAGATGAGACATTCTATACGGAGCATCAATTAGTAGATCCAATTATGGAAGGTGACAAAGTAGTTGGAGGAAAAAGTCCAGATAGTGGTCATGATGTAGAACTTGTTCGTGAAGAATCATATTTCTTTAGAATGGGTAAATATGTCGACAGACTATTAAAATTCTATGAAGATAATCCACATTTCATTCAGCCAGAGTCTCGTAAGAATGAAATGATTAATAACTTCATTAAACCAGGCTTAGAAGATTTAGCAGTTTCTCGTACTTCATTTGACTGGGGAGTTCGTGTTCCAGGTAATCCGAAACACGTTATTTACGTATGGGTTGACGCATTATCTAACTACATTACAGCATTAGGTTATGGAACAGAAAATGAAGAGATGTATAAGAAATTCTGGCCGGCAGATGTGCATTTAGTTGGAAAAGAAATCGTTCGTTTCCATACAATTTATTGGCCAATCATTTTAATGGCATTAGATTTACCTCTTCCGAAAAAAGTCTTTGCTCATGGCTGGATTTTAATGAAGGATGGAAAGATGAGTAAGTCAAAAGGAAACGTAGTAGATCCAGTTACATTGATCGATCGTTACGGATTAGATGCATTACGTTATTACTTACTTCGTGAAGTTCCATTCGGATCTGACGGTGTATTCACACCAGAAGGATTTGTGGAGCGTATTAATTTCGATCTAGCAAATGACTTAGGTAACTTATTAAATCGTACAGTAGCTATGATTGATAAGTACTTTAATGGAGAAATCCCTGCATTTAAAGCGGATGTAACGGAATTTGATGAAACGTTAGTAACGTTTGCAAAAGATACATTGAAAAAAGTAGAAGAGGCAATGGAGAATATGGAGTTCTCTGTAGCGTTAGGATCTATTTGGCAATTGGTTAGTCGTACGAACAAATATATTGATGAAACACAACCATGGGTATTAGCGAAAGATGAGAATGATCGTGAAAAGTTAGCTTCTGTAATGGCTCATTTAGCAGAAGTACTTCGTCAAACAGGTATTATGCTTATGCCATTCTTAACAGTAGCACCAAGCAAGATGTTCGCTCAGCTTGGCCTTACTGATGAGGCTCATAAATCTTGGGAAAGTCTATCTACAATTGGCTGTATTCCAGCTGGAACAAAAGTAGAAAAAGGAAACCCAATTTTCCCTCGCTTAGAAATGGAAGTGGAAGTAGAGTACATTAAGGAACAAATGAAAAGCTCTGCTCCTAAAGTAGAAGAGAAAAAAGAAGAAGAACCGAAGGCAGAAGAAATTACAATTGATGATTTCTTTAAAGTAGAATTACGCGTAGCTGAAGTACTATCTGCTGAACCTGTGAAAAAAGCAGACAAGTTGTTAAAAATTCAACTAGACTTAGGCACAGAAAAGCGTCAAGTTGTTTCTGGAATTGCGAAATTCTATTCGCCAGAGGACCTAAAAGGTAAAAAGGTTATTTGTGTAACAAACTTAAAACCTGTAAAATTACGCGGTGAATTATCGCAAGGTATGATTTTAGCGGGTGAAGAGAATGGCGTATTGTCATTAGCATCAATTGATCAAAACCTACCAAATGGTACAAAAATCAAGTAATTAAGACAAGAAAAGAGATGTTTCACGTGTAACATGTGTGAAGCGTCTTTTTTCTTTTTACACTCTCTATTTTTGCATTAAGATTGTAGTATTGTTATCGTTAAGTTATTAAAGAACTTATTTTTGTAGAATAAACTTGATTTCAATATAAAAGGAGTTATGTATTATGTTGTTTGATACACATTCACATTTGAATGCAGAGCAATTCGAAGAAGATTTGCAAGAAGTTATTGCCCGAATGAAAGAAGCGGGAGTTACTTATACAGTTGTTGTTGGTTTTGATGAAGTAACGATAAAAAAGGCGATGGAATTAGCTGAAGCCTATGATTTTATTTACGCTGCGGTTGGATGGCATCCAGTTGATGCAATTGACATGACAGAAGAACATTTAGCTTGGTTAGAAGAACTTGCTTCTCATCCTAAAGTCGTTGCACTTGGAGAAATGGGTTTAGATTATCACTGGGATAAGTCTCCAAAAGAAATACAGAAAGAAGTATTCCGTAAACAAATTACATTAGCTAAAAAAGTGAAATTGCCGATTATTATACATAACCGCGATGCAACTCAAGATATTGTTGATATTCTAGAAGAAGAGAATGCAGCTGAAGTGGGAGGCATTATGCATTGTTTTAGCGGCAGTGTAGAAGTAGCAGAGCGATGTGTTGATATGAACTTTTTAATTTCGTTAGGCGGCCCAGTTACATTTAAAAATGCTAAGAAACCGAAAGAAGTTGCCACGGAGATTCCATTAGAGAAATTGTTAATAGAGACGGATTGTCCATATTTAACACCACATCCATTTCGAGGAAAACGAAATGAACCGAGTTATGTAAAGCTTGTAGCAGAAGAAATTGCGAATTTAAAAGGAATTTCTTATGAGGAAGTAGCAGAAATGACAACCAAAAATGCAAAAGTTTTATTTGGTGTTGAATAAAAAAGAATGGGGAAACCTGTTCTTTTTTATTTTGAAAAACACTAGTAGAAGTGATGAAGAAAATAAATGTGAATGATGAAGTGTTACAATAAAGACAGAGAACAAAGATTTTTCTATTCTATTTTTTAAAATATAAGAATGGGGAAAATAATAATGGAAAAGTCGTCATTTTTTTGTTTTACTAAGTAGAGACGAAACGAGTGTGGAGGCAAGCATGAAAATAAAAGAGATTATCGTTGTAGAAGGTAAAGATGATACAGTTGCGATTAAGCGTGCTGTTGATGCGGATACAATTGAAACGAACGGTTCAGCAATCGGTGATCATGTTATTGAGCAAGTTAAATTAGCGCAGCAAAAAAGGGGCGTTATTATTTTCACAGATCCGGATTATCCTGGAGAACGTATTCGAAAAATTATTTCTGATAAGGTTCCTGGCTGTAAGCATGCCTTTTTACCGAAGGAAGAAGCGCTCGCTAAAAGGAAAAAGGGTGTTGGGATTGAACACGCTTCTAATGAGTCGATTCGCCGTGCTCTAGAGAATATACATGAAGAAATGGAAGCTTACACAAGTGAAATTAGTTGGAGTGATTTAGTCGATGCAGGCTTAGTGGGCGGAGAAATGGCAAAGAGCCGCAGAGAAAGAATGGGTAAGCTATTAAAGATTGGTTATACAAATGCAAAACAGTTACATAAACGATTACAGATGTTTCAAGTTTCAAAGGAATCATTTGGAGAAGCTTATAAGCAAGTAATACAGGAGGAAAAAAAATGAAGGATATCGCAACGCCAAATCGTACAAAAGACATTGTTGAAAAGTATGGATTTTCATTCAAAAAAAGTTTAGGACAAAACTTTTTAATTGATACAAATGTATTAAATCGTATTGTCGATCATGCAGAAATTGGTTCAGAAAGTGGTGCAATTGAAATTGGACCAGGTATCGGTGCATTAACAGAGCAATTAGCGAAGCGTGCTAAAAAAGTAGTGGCTTTTGAAATTGATCAAAGACTATTACCAATTTTAGATGAGACGTTAGCGCCATATGGTAACGTTACAGTTATTAATAAAGACGTACTAAAAGCGGATGTACATGAAGTATTTAATGAGCAATTTGAAGAAGGGCAAGATGTAATGGTAGTAGCTAACTTGCCATACTATATTACAACGCCAATTTTATTTAAATTGCTTGAAGAAAAATTACCAGTTCGCGGATTTGTTGTTATGATGCAAAAAGAAGTTGGAGATCGCTTAGCTGCTAAACCTGGAACGAAAGAGTATGGTTCTTTATCGATTGCCATTCAGTATTATACAGAAGTTGAAACAGTTATGACTGTACCGCGTACAGTGTTTGTACCACAGCCAAATGTTGATTCTGCAATTATTCGCCTTCTAAAGCGTCCTAAACCGGTTGTAGAGGTGACAGATGAAACGTTCTTCTTTGAAGTAGTACGAGCGAGTTTCGCACAGCGCCGTAAAACTTTAATGAATAATTTATCAAATAATTTAAATGGTTTCCCGAAAGATAAGGAGTTATTGGATCGAATTTTAACAGAAGTGGGAATTGATCCAAAGCGAAGAGGCGAAACGCTATCTATTGAAGAGTTTGCAACATTAAGTAATGCATTAGTTCTTCATAAATTATCATAAGAATATGAAAGGGACAGTTCAACTTGAACTGTCCCTTTTGTCACCTTTCTCCCTCTAAATTCATATTTTAAAAACAGGTAAGATGGCCTAATGAGTTTGGAGGTAGGAGAATGGCTTTACATGTTGGAGAATTAGTGGAACGATATTCTCATAAGAGGGATATTCTTTTTCGTATCATAGAAATAAAAGGCGAAATAGCTATATTGTTTGGAGAGGAAATTAGACTGGTGGCGGATGCGCCACTTGAAGATTTAATTAGTATAGATCAACGAGAACATAAAAAAAGGGTGAAGCGTGAGAAAGAAACAATGGAGCGCACGTATCGTTTGTTTCAACAAGATTATGTATTAATGAAACAAAGGCATGAACATACTTCAACTGGTGGATACACAAGTGAGGTGAATTATTTTCAAATGCCGGGACGTGTATTGCATATAGATGGAGACCCTTTATATTTGCGCAAGTGCTTAGACTTATATAACAAAATTGGCGTTCCTGTACAAGGTATTCATTGTAAAGAAACGGAGATGCATGAAAAAGTAGTAGACTTAATAGATCACTTTCGCCCAGACATTCTCGTTATTACAGGGCATGATGCATATACAAAATCGAAAGGAGTGAAGGGGGATTTAGCGGCATATAGGCATTCAAGGCATTTTGTACAGGCTGTTCGAGAAGTGCGAAAAAAATATCCATCATTGGATCAACTTGTTATTTTTGCTGGGGCATGTCAATCGCACTTTGAGGCACTAATTCGTGCAGGGGCCAATTTCGCTAGTTCACCATCTAGAATTAATATTCATGCACTAGATCCTGTATATGTAGTTGGTAAAATTAGTTTTACTTCATTTATGGAGAGAGTCAATGTATGGGATGTCGTACGTAATACAATTACTGGTGAAAAGGGACTAGGTGGAATTGAAACGAGAGGGATTTTACGAACGGGATTACCTTTTCAACATTACGAAGAGTAAGCAGGGTACATATGTATCTTGCTTTTTTGTATGGAAGGATTTAAATGAATTTGGATAAAAAGAGATAAGAACGTACAGACTACATAATGATACTTTTACAATATAGTATTTCTTCTATCTATTCAAACGCAGGATGATATTAGCTGTGAATCGCGGTTAATAATTAGGATAGATATATCGTGCTTTAAGTGTTCAATCTAAATTACAGCGAGGTGTAGCGAAGTATATGTCAAAACGTTTAGATGAAATTAAAAGCGAATTAGATCACCATCTTGGACAGCGACTTATGTTAAAAGCAAATAGTGGAAGAAGAAAAACTGTGGAGCAATCAGGTGTACTAGCAGAAACATACCGTTCCGTTTTTGTTGTACAATTGGATCAACAAGAAGATGCGTTGCAACGTGTATCTTATAGTTATGCAGATGTTTTAACAGAGACAGTAGAGTTAACATTTTATGGAGACCCTCATAATGAGGTCATTTTATAATCCGTATACATTACATATATTCCCATAAATGAAAGGCTATATTATTTTGCATACTAACTGTACCGTAGCAAAATAAGGAGGGACTCTGCATTGAGTAGACGAAGAGGTGTCATGTCAAACCAATTTAAAGAAGAGCTAGCAAAAGAGCTTGGCTTTTATGATGTTGTTCAGAAAGAAGGATGGGGCGGAATTCGTGCGAAAGATGCTGGTAACATGGTGAAACGTGCTATAGAAATTGCAGAACAGCAATTAATGAAACGAAACCAGTAGTTGTAAGATACTTTCTATGCTACGGTAGCCGAGGAGACATTCCTCGGCTTTTTGTACTCGAAAAGGTGCCATCATTTTACATAAGTAGTTTCATTCTGAATGCTTTTCGTTATAATTAGGGAAGTGTCATCGTCTTACTATAAATTTATGGTAAAATAAACGATAAAAGATTGAGTACATAGAGTGGGTGAATAGATTGAAGCTACTAGTGAAAGCACCAGCAAAGATTAATCTGTCGTTAGATGTACTGGGAAAAAGACAAGACGGATATCATGAAGTGAAAATGATTATGACAACCATTGATTTAGCAGATCGTCTAGAACTAACGGAATTAGCAGAAGACCGTATTGAAATTTTATCCCATAATCGGTATGTCCCAGACGACCAACGAAATTTAGCTTATCAGGCAGCGAAATTATTAAAAGAGAAGTTCAATGTAAAAAAAGGTGTATCTATTACTATTGAAAAAACGATTCCAGTAGCAGCTGGATTAGCAGGTGGAAGTAGTGATGCAGCAGCGACATTACGTGGTCTTAATAAATTATGGAATTTAGGGCTTACAATTGATGAGTTAGCAGAGCTTGGCGCAGAAATTGGATCAGATGTATCGTTCTGTGTATACGGCGGCACAGCAATTGCCACTGGAAGAGGAGAGAAAATTGAGCATATAAAGACTCCGCCTTCTTGTTGGGTTATTTTAGCGAAACCACATATAGGTGTATCTACTGCTGATGTGTATGGAAATTTAAAGTTAAATCGAGTTACACATCCAAATGTAGATAAAATGGTTGATGTCATAAATTCTGGGGATTATAAAGGGATTTGTGATACTGTTGGTAACGTTTTAGAAGATGTAACATTTGGAATGCATCCTGAAGTTGCACGTATTAAATCACAGATGAAGCGATTCGGAGCGGATGCTGTATTGATGAGTGGAAGTGGTCCAACTGTATTTGGACTTGTACACCATGATTCACGAATGCATCGCATTTATAACGGATTAAAAGGATTTTGTGAACAAGTCTATGCGGTACGTTTATTAGGAGAGCGAGAAACGCTTGAATAAAGACGTATAATACGTTATGATTTGTTTAGAATATTCGTGATTTGAGGTGAGAGTATGAAAATTAGAAGAAGTACAAGATTAGTCGATATGACTTATTACTTGCTACAAAACCCTCGTCAGCTAGTATCTCTCACTTTTTTTGCTAAAAGGTATCAATCGGCTAAGTCTTCTATTAGTGAAGATTTAGTTATTATTAAGCAAACGTTTGAACAACAAGGGGTCGGCACATTGCAAACGATACCAGGAGCAGCAGGAGGAGTGAAATATATACCGTATATAAGTGAAGAAGAGGCAGATCTAATTATTGATGAGCTTTGTGGCTTATTTGAAAATCCAGATCGTATTTTGCCTGGCGGTTACTTGTACATGACAGATTTATTGAGTAATCCTCGCCATATTAATGGCGCAGGTCGTTTGTTTGCTTCTGTTTTTGCTAGGCAATCAATTGATGCAGTTATGACGGTGGCAACGAAAGGGATTCCACTTGCTTATGCAGTGGCAAATTACTTAGATGTACCAGTTGTAATTGCAAGGAAAGATAATAAGGTAACAGAAGGTCCGACTGTTAGTATTAACTATGTGTCGGGTTCTTCTAAACGAATTCAAACAATGACGTTAGCAAAACGCAGCCTTCCAGAAGGATCGAATGTTTTAATTATTGATGACTTCATGAAAGCTGGCGGAACGATTCAAGGTATGATGAGTATGTTAGAAGAGTTCAAGGCTAATGTTGTTGGTATTGGTGTATTAGTAGAATCCACAGATATTGAAGAACGACTAATTAATAATTTTGTATCATTAATTCGTCTATCGGAAGTTGATGTGAAAGAAAAAACGATTCAAGTGGAAAAAGGGAATTATTCTCTTGCACCATTTGATGAAGGGCTTGTAGAGGCTGAATAAAAGGTAGAGCAGATTAGATAGCTCTATCTTTTTTATTTTATTTATAGATTATAAAATAGATGGACAAACTGCCTTTCGTACACTATTTTTAAAGAGTAAAATAAATAATAAAAGGGTGAAAAGTATGAAAGTTGTTCAAACAAGCAAGGCACCACAAGCAATTGGACCTTACTCGCAAGGGATTATTGTAAATAATATGTTCTATAGCTCAGGACAAATTCCATTGACGGCAAATGGGGAGCTTGTAACAGGAGATGTAACAGTACAAACAGAACAAGTATTTCAAAATTTACAAGCGGTATTAGAGGAAGCTGGTGCTTCATTTGATACAGTCGTAAAAACAACAGTATTTTTAAAGGACATGGATGATTTTAATGCTGTGAATGAAGTGTATAGCTCTTATTTCTCTACTCATAAACCAGCTCGATCTTGTGTGCAAGTAGCAAAATTACCGAAAGATGTTTCCGTTGAAATTGAAGTAATCGCCCTAGTTAAGTAACCTTTTGTAAGCGATAACCTCCACTAATCTCTATATTCAACTACATTAAAAATTTTTATCTTAAAAATTTTTAAAAAATTAAAGGGAAAATAGAAAATTTGTGGAATTTATACAAATATATCGCTTATTTAGAAAAGGGTGGTGAACACAAGATGGAAGTGACTGACGTAAGATTACGCCGCGTAAACACAGAAGGCCGCATGAGAGCAATTGCCTCTATTACTTTGGACCATGAATTTGTTGTTCATGATATTCGTGTAATTGATGGTAATAATGGATTATTTGTAGCAATGCCAAGTAAACGTACTCCAGATGGAGAGTTCCGTGACATTGCACATCCGATTAATTCTGGTACACGCTCTAAAATTCAAGATGCGGTTTTAACAGAGTATCATCGTTTAGGCGAGTTAGAAGAGGTTGAGTTTGAAGAAGCAGGTGCTTCGTAAAATTCGAATGAAAAGGGCTTTGACGAAAAGCCTTATAATTTTGTAGCAAACTCCTGTAAGCATTTACAGGAGTTTGTTTTTTTGGCTTTATATTTGAAAATTTCATAATTCATTAACATAAAAAGAAGAAACTACTAATTTTTTCAAAATCATTTTAAATAGTATAGCTTATTTCTTAAAAAAGATACTAAAGAGTAAAACATCTTATAAGAATTATGGTAAAATTTAATAGTTAAAATGTGTTTCTTGAAATATATGATGATTTAGGATAATATCTTTAATGGATAAATAGGTTGCGATGGAGGGTCTATATGTCAAACAGATTTGCAGTGATTCTAGCTGCAGGTAAAGGCACACGTATGAAGTCTAAGCTATACAAAGTGCTGCATCCTGTATGTGGAAAACCTATGGTACAACACGTAGTCGATCAAGTATCTCAATTAGGATTGCAGAAACTTGTAACGGTTGTTGGACATGGTGCTGAAATGGTACAAGAACAGCTAGGGAACGTAAGTGAGTTTGCATTACAAGCAGAACAACTTGGTACAGCACATGCTGTAGATCAAGCTGCAAGTGTACTTGCAAATGAAGAAGGAACAACTTTAGTTATTTGTGGTGATACGCCTCTAATAACTGCTGAAACGATGGAAGCATTACTTCAGCAACATAAAGAAGCAGGAGCAATGGCGACGGTGCTAACAGCATACATAGAAGAGCCTGCTGGATATGGCCGTATTGTTCGTAATGAAAATGGTCATGTTGAAAAGATTGTTGAGCATAAAGATGCAAATGAGAAAGAATTAGCTATTAAAGAAATCAATACAGGTACGTATTGTTTTGATAATAAGGCTTTATTTGCTTCACTTTCTAAAGTTTCAAATGATAACGTACAAGGTGAATATTACCTTCCAGATGTTATTGAGATTTTAAAAAATGAAGGTCATATCGTATCAGCTTATCAAACAGAGCAGTTCGATGAAACGTTAGGTGTTAACGACAGAGTCGCTCTATCGCAAGCGGAAATTATTATGAAAAACCGTATTAACCGAAAGAACATGGTAAATGGTGTTACAATTATTGATCCAAGTAACACTTATATTTCTGCTGATGCAATTATCGGTAGTGATACAGTTCTTCATCCAGGAACAATTATTGAGGGGAACACTGTAATTGGTTCTGATTGTGAAATTGGACCGCATACAGTAATTCGTGATAGTGAAATTGGAGATCGTACGACAATTCGTCAATCTACTGTACATGATAGTAAACTTGGTACAGAAGTATCGGTTGGTCCATTTGCACATATTCGCCCAGATTCAGTTATTGGAGATGAAGTACGCGTTGGAAACTTCGTGGAAATCAAAAAGACTGTCTTTGGTAATAGAAGTAAAGCTTCACACTTGAGTTATATCGGGGATGCACAAGTTGGAGAAGACGTGAATCTTGGTTGTGGTTCAATTACGGTGAACTATGACGGTAAGAATAAATTCAAAACTGTGATTGGTAATGGGGTATTTATTGGATGTAATTCAAACCTTGTTGCTCCAGTAACAGTTGAAGATGGTGCTTATGTGGCAGCAGGCTCTACAATTACAGAGAATGTTCCATCAAAAGCATTATCGGTAGCACGTGCACGTCAAGTTAACAAAGAAGACTATGTTGATCAATTGCTGAATAAGAAAAAATCATAATGTGGAGGGTTAATCTAGATGTCGACTCAATATCTAAATTCTAATTTGAAAGTATTCTCTTTAAACTCTAATAAGGAACTTGCTGAGCAGATTGCAAAGCATATTGGAGTAGGACTAGGAAAATGTTCTGTTGATCGTTTTAGTGATGGAGAAGTTCAAATTAACATTGAAGAAAGTATCCGTGGTTGCGATGTATTCATTATTCAATCTACAAGCTTCCCAGTAAACGAACATATCATGGAATTACTTATTATGATCGATGCATTAAAACGTGCATCTGCGAAAACAATTAATATTGTTATTCCTTACTATGGTTATGCGCGTCAAGACCGTAAAGCGCGTTCTCGTGAACCAATTACATCGAAACTTGTAGCAAACTTGCTTGAAACAGCAGGTGCAACTCGTGTAATCACTCTAGATTTACATGCTCCACAAATTCAAGGGTTCTTTGATATCCCAATCGACCACTTAATGGGTGTACCGATTCTTTCTGATTACTTTGAAACAAAAGGTCTTAAAGATATCGTAATCGTGTCTCCTGATCATGGTGGTGTAACTCGTGCAAGAAAAATGGCAGATCGTCTAAAAGCGCCAATCGCTATTATTGATAAGCGTCGTCCTCGCCCGAACGTTTCGGAGGTAATGAACATTATCGGTAATATTGAAGGCAAAACAGCGATTTTAATTGATGACATCATTGATACAGCTGGTACAATTACATTAGCAGCAAACGCTCTTGTTGAGAACGGCGCTTCTGAAGTATATGCTTGCTGTACACACCCAGTATTATCTGGTCCAGCAATTGAGCGTATTCAAAATTCAAATATTAAAGAGTTAGTTGTAACGAACTCTATCGTATTACCGGAAGAGAAGAAAATCGACAAAGTACATGAACTTTCAGTTGCTCCATTAATCGGAGAAGCAATCATTCGTGTATACGAAGAAGAATCTGTGAGTGTATTATTCAATTAATTGGATAGAATGAGACGTAACCAAAATTGGTTACGTCTTTTCGTATCGAAAAAAGAAAGTAGTGGTACAAGAATGAAATTGATAGTAGGACTTGGGAACCCAGGTAGAGAATATGAATTAACAAGGCATAATATTGGATTTATGGCCATTGATGAGCTTGCGAAGCGTTGGAACATTTCTTTGAATGAACAAAAATTTAAAGGTGTATTTGGTGCAGGGTTTGTTAATGGAGAAAAGGTAATCTTATTAAAGCCGCTAACATATATGAATTTATCTGGGGAAAGTATTCGTCCACTCATGGATTATTATAAAATTGATGTTGAGGACTTCGTTGTTATGTACGACGATTTAGACATTCCTGTAGGTAAATTACGTCTTCGCATGAAAGGTAGTGCTGGTGGACATAATGGTGTAAAGTCAACGATTTCACACCTAGGAACACAAGAATTTCAACGTATCCGTATGGGAATTGATCGCCCGAAAAATGGAATGAAGGTAGTCGATTATGTATTAGGACGCTTTACATCTGAAGAGATTCCGGATGTTAATCATTCTATTGAAAAAGCAGCGGATGCATGTGAAGAGTGGCTAAATAAGCCTTTTCTCCAAATCATGAATACTTTCAATAGTTAAAAATGAGATTAGGAATAGTTCTCTTTTGTTTTACCCATACTAGTAGTAATTTAATTTTTAGGAGGCTAGTATGGAAGGGTATTATTATTGCAGACACTGCGGAGGTAATGTAGGCTCCATTAACGCAGAAAAAGTATATAGCGACGTTTTATTTCAACTAACAGAGCAAGAAGTAGTAGAGATGATTCATTTTCATGAGAATGGAAATATATATATAAAAACGATTTGTGAATCGTGTCAAGAAACGCTCGCATCTTATCCTGAGTATTATGAATATGAAAAATTTCTGCAATAAAATGTTGTCGCTTTGGCATGTCCAAAGCATTTTTCTGTTTTCCTTTTCCGAAATATTTGCATAAAATAGAATGACTTGCTCTTTATGTTGAGAGGAGTTTTAAAAATGATAGGTTTATTAGAGCAATTTTATAAAAATGAAGAGATACAATCGGTTATTAATGGATTAGAAGATGGGTTAAAGGAACAACTTATATCAGGGATGGCAACGTCTTCTCGTTCATTATTAATGGCGGCTTTATATAAAAAAACAAAAAAATCACAATTAATCGTGACACATAACTTATATCAAGCGCAAAAAGTACATGAAGATTTAGTGGCGTTACTTGGTGAAAAAGATGTGTGGCTATATCCAGTGAATGAACTGATAGCATCGGAAATTGGGGTTGCAAGTCCAGAATTGAAGGCGCAACGTATAGAAGTATTAAATCGTTTGGCTGCGGGAGAGAATGGAATCATTGTAGCTCCAGTGGCAGGATTGCGTAGATTTTTACCAATAAAAGAATTGTGGAAGCAAAAGCAAGTTGAAATCAATCTAGGGCAAGAGATTGATTTAGATGCGCTCTTGCATACTTTACATCATATTGGCTATGAACGTAAGTCGATGGTAGAAGCTCCAGGGGAGTTCAGTTTGCGCGGGGGAATATTAGATATTTATCCTTTAACTGAAGAACTACCATTTCGTATTGAATTCTTCGATACAGAAGTCGATTCTATTCGATTATTTGATGTGGATGAACAGCGTTCTCAAGGAAAAAAAGAAAGCGTTAAGTTTGGTCCGGCAACAGAGTTTTTATTTTCACAGGAAGAATTAAAATCAGGAATTCAGCATCTTGAAGAAGGTTTGACTAAGACGATGCAAAAACTTTCTGATGATAAACTAAAGACTACAGTACTTGAGACGGTAAGTCATGAAATTGAGATGTTGAAAAACGGGCAAAGTATAGAACAGATGTTTAAATACTTATCTATTTTCTATAAAGAACCTGCTAGTCTGATAGATTATTTACCAGAAGACGGTGTTGTAATTTTAGATGAGATTTCCCGTATTCAAGAAACAGCATCACATCTAGAAACAGAAGAGGCGGAATGGTATATATCACTTCTTGGTGAAGGAACAATTATTCAAGATTTATCTTTCTCTCACGCATTCGAGGGATTTCTTCATCATAAAAAAAGAAGTTTTGTATATTTAACGTTATTCTTGCGTCATATTGCACACACACATCCGCAAAATATTGTGAATGTAACATGTAAAACAATGCAAGATTTCCATGGACAGATGAATTTGTTAAAAACAGAAATTGATAGATGGAATGAAGGGCATTTTACGACTGTTGTACTTGGAACAGATGATGAACGTGTGAAAAAATTACAACATATTTTAAGTGATTATGATATTGAGGCAGATATTGTAGAAGGTACAGATATCTTATTGCCTGGAAGGTTACAAATTGCTGTAGGTGATTTACATGCAGGATTTGAAATGCCGATGCAAAAGCTTGTTGTCATTACTGAAAAGGAGCTTTTTCATAAGAAAGTTAAAAAATCACAACGTAAACAAAAGTTATCGAATGCTGAACGTATTAAAAGTTATTCGGAATTAAAAGTTGGAGATTATGTAGTTCATGTAAATCATGGTATAGGTAAATTTTTAGGTATTGAGACATTAGAGATTAATGGTGTTCATAAAGATTATTTAAATATTAAATATCAAGGTAATGATAAGTTATACGTTCCAATTGAACAAATTGATCAAGTCCAAAAATATGTAGGGTCTGAAGGTAAGGATCCAAAAGTTTACAAATTAGGTGGTAATGATTGGAAAAAGGTTAAAACGAAAGTTGAAAAATCTGTACAAGACATTGCGGATGACCTAATTAAACTATATGCTGAACGCGAAGCTTCAAAAGGCTATGCATATACGCCAGATACAGCAGAACAACAAGAGTTCGAATCATCTTTCCCATATCAAGAGACAGAGGATCAGTTACGTTCTATTGACGAGATTAAAAAAGATATGGAACGCGGACGCCCGATGGATAGGCTCCTTTGTGGTGATGTAGGGTATGGAAAGACTGAAGTGGCTATTCGTGCGGCATTTAAAGCAATTATGGATGAAAAACAAGTTGCAATTTTAGTACCGACAACGATTCTTGCGCAGCAACACTATGAAACAATTCGAGAGCGTTTTCAAGATTATCCAATCAATATAGGATTATTAAGTAGATTCCGTACGAGAAAACAACAAAATGAAACGATTAAGGGTTTAAAGGATGGCACAATAGATATTGTAATCGGAACACATCGTATTTTATCTAAAGATGTTGCTTATAAAGATTTAGGGCTTCTTATTATTGATGAAGAACAAAGATTTGGTGTGACGCATAAAGAGAAAATTAAACAATTGAAGGCGAATGTTGACGTATTAACATTAACGGCAACTCCGATTCCGCGGACGCTTCATATGTCTATGCTTGGTGTGCGCGACTTATCTGTTATTGAGACACCGCCAGAAAATCGTTTCCCAGTCCAAACGTATGTAGTAGAGTATAATCCAGCATTAATGCGAGAGGCGATAGAGCGAGAGCTTGCAAGAGGCGGTCAAATTTACTTCCTATATAACCGTGTAGAGGATATTGAAAGAAAAGCAGATGAAATTTCGATGTTAGTTCCAGATGCCCGCGTAACGTACGCACATGGGAAAATGAACGAAAGTGAATTAGAGTCTGTTATGCTATCATTTTTAGAAGGACAGCATGATGTTCTTGTAAGTACAACAATTATTGAGACGGGTGTAGATATTCCGAATGTAAATACGTTAATTGTATTTGATGCAGATCGTATGGGATTATCACAGTTGTATCAGCTTCGTGGGCGTGTTGGACGTTCTAATCGTGTTGCATATGCATACTTTGCCTATAAACGTGACAAAGTGCTGTCAGAGGTTGCAGAGAAGCGTCTGCAAGCAATTAAAGAGTTCACGGAACTTGGATCTGGTTTCAAAATTGCAATGAGAGATTTATCTATTCGTGGAGCGGGTAATTTGTTAGGGGCAGAGCAGCATGGATTTATTGATTCTGTCGGATTTGATCTATATTCTCAAATGTTAAAAGATGCAATTGAACAGCGTAGAGGAACAGATGGGGCTGAAAATACAGTTAATGTTGAAATTGACTTAGAGGTAGATGCATACTTACCAGATGCTTATATTTCAGATAGTAAGCAAAAAATTATGATGTATAAACAATTTAGAGGTGTTTCTGCAATTGAGGATATTGAGGAATTGCAGGAAGAAATGATCGATAGATTCGGTGATTACCCACAAGAAGTTGGTTATTTATTACAAATTGCAAATATTAAAGTATTGGCAATGAAAGAACAAATTGAGTTAATTAAACAGAATAAATTTGAAGTAACATTCCTGTTTTCTGAACAAGCAAGTCAAAATATTGATGGTGGAAAATTATTCATGCTCGGAAATAGTTTTGGACGTATGATCGGTTTAGGAATGGAAGGATCACAATTGAAAATTGTTATGAAAACAAATGGTTTAGAGACATCGAAGTGGTTAACAATTGCTGAAAATTTATTAAAAGGCTTACCAGATGTAAAAAAAGAAGTAATAAATGCCTAAAATAAGATAAAAAAATACAATTCGACGTGCATAGAAGAACTAATGTGTAAAATACTATGTCTAACAGTTGGTGATTTTTACATGAACAGGTAAATTCACCACTTTGATCATCAGTAGAAAGTGAGGCAGCATTAGAATGAAAGCAACTGGAATCGTACGTCGAATTGATGATTTAGGCAGGGTAGTAATCCCGAAGGAAATTCGTAGAACTTTACGTATTCGAGAAGGAGACCCACTAGAAATATTTGTTGATCGCGATGGAGAGGTAATTTTAAAGAAGTATTCTCCAATTAGTGAACTAGGTGATTTTGCAAAAGAATATGCTGAGGCTTTATATGACAGCTTAGGACATAATGTGCTTGTCTGTGATCGAGATTCTATCATCGCAGTATCAGGCGTATCGAAAAAAGAATACTTAAATAAAAGTGTTGGCGATTTAATCGAAAAAACGATGGAAGAACGAAAGTCTGTTATTATGACGGACGAAAGTGATATTTCCATTATCGATGGTGTAACAGAAAAGGTTCATTCTTATACAGTTGGACCGATTATTGCAAACGGAGACCCGATTGGAGCCGTCATTATCTTTTCAAAAGAAGCTATTATAAGCGAAATCGAGCATAAAGCGGTTAATACTGCTGCCAGTTTCTTAGCGAAACAAATGGAACAGTAAGGGTGTATAATTTTAGAAGTAGCAATCTTTCCTAATTATGATCTTTCTTTTTGAGAAATCAATTATTTGGAGATATATGTATATTGAATGAAGGTAGCGCTTTGCTACCTTTTTTCGTTGAGTATTTTTAACGGTGCAGGAACCTATTATTACCCGTAGTGGTAAGGCAGCTTGTTCATTTCTTTATGATATAATACGAGAGGTGAGAATAGAAAAAGGAGTTTTCTTGTATGGAGGCGAAGAAGTATCAAGCCTTTTGGCGTGGGGCTATTATATTAACGATTGCAAGTTTTGTTACAAAAATATTAAGCGCTTTTTACCGTATTCCATATCAAAATATAGCGGGTGATATTGGTTTTTATATTTACCAACAAATTTACCCGTTTTATGGATTTTGTTTAATTTTAGCTACTTATGGGTTTCCTATTATCATTTCGAAAATGGTTGCAGAACGACTAGAGCGGGGAAAACAAAAAGAAGCAGAAGAAATTATTTGTGTATCTTTTTGGTTTTTATTAGGAATTGGTTTTATAGGCTTCTTTACATTGTTTTTGGGGGCTAAAACAATTGCGATAGCTATGGGCGATATATACTTAGATAAGTTACTACGTGTTATTTCATTTTCATTCTTATTGATGCCGTTTTTGTCTGTAGCAAGAGGGTATTTTCAAGGCTTCAATAATATGATGCCAACAGCTGTTTCGCAAGTAATAGAACAAACAATTCGAGTTTCTATTATTGTATTTTTATCGCTATTCCTAATTGCTCACGGATTTGATTTATATACAGTTGGTGCAGGGGCTATGTTAGGCTCAATTGCGGGTGGACTTATTGGGATTATTGTACTTATGTTGTATATGCGTCGAGATTTTCGTTCTATATTTTTCAAAAGTGTAGCGAGAATTAAGGGCAAAAGGAGGATAATTAAAATCCTTTTTTGGCAGGGGTTAGCGATTTGTGTTAGTAATTTAGTGCTTATTTTTATACAGATGGCAGATTCAATATCCTTGTACACCTTACTTATTGGTGCGGGAGAACAGGTTGAAAGTGCAAAGGTATTAAAGGGTGTTTATGATAGAAGTATTCCGCTAATGCAATTAGGTACTGTTGTGACGACTTCTTTCTCGTTGTCACTTATTCCAATTATTACAGCGGCGAAGGAAAGAGGAGATCTTTCCTTTATTCAAGAAAAGGTAAAGTTAGCAATGAAAATAACACTTGTTATTGGACTTGCAGCAGCTATTGGACTAACTTGTATTATTCAACCTACGAATATTATGTTGTTTGAAAATAGTGATGGATCAGATGTTTTATCTATTTTATCTTTATCTATTTTATTTAGTTCGTTGTCAATTACGACGGCTTCTATTTTACAAGGGTTGGGACAAACATTTAAGCCAGCATTATTTGTTGTATTTGGAGGTTGCTTAAAGTTAGCGTTAAATTATATATTTATGCCTTATTTTGGTGTGAAAGGGGCAGCCTTTGCGACTTTGTGTGCGTTAATTATAATTTCTGGGCTAAATAGTTTGTTGCTTATGAGAGCTGTATCAGGATCGCTTATCAATAAGCGAAATATGTTAGGTGTAGTGATTAGTGGTATCTGTATGGGATTTGTATTAATGATGTTCACACGTGTGTTGCAGGTGTCTGGATTAGTAATTGATACGGAACATAGAGGAATCGCGACGCTTGAAGCGTTGCTAGGTGTAGTTGTCGGCGGATTGACATATATGTTTTTAATTTTGAAATTACATGTATTTACAAAAAAAGAATTAGGAACCGTTATGAAACAAGAGAAAAAAGAAGGTTCATTGAAGAAGAGTGGATAGAGGTGACAGATTGTGAGTGGAATCATTACTATTTTAGGTTTAGGTGCTGGTGAATTAGATCAGCTAACGATGGGTGTATATCGAAAGATAAAAGAAGCAGATCATCTGTTTGTTAGGACGAAGGAACATCCAGTTATAGAAGAATTGGAGAAAGAAGGCGTACAATATACGGCTTTTGATGATGTATATGAAGCGCATGATACGTTTGAAATTGTATATGAAACAATTGCGAATAAATTGCTAGAACAAGCTGAAGGTACAGAAATTATCTATGCTGTTCCAGGGCATCCGCTTGTAGCAGAAAGAACAGTTCAGCTACTGTTGGAAAAAGGTGAAGATTCAAATGTTGAAGTGCGAATTGAGGGTGGACAAAGTTTCCTTGATCCTATGTTTGCAAGCCTAAAGATTGATCCAATTGAAGGATTTCAATTACTTGACGCTACATCATTTAAAAGAGGACAATTAGAATTACGTCAACATCTAATCTTTTGCCAAGTATATGATGCATTCGTTGCATCTGATGTGAAATTAACATTAATGGAGATGTTGCCGGATGATTATGAAGTGTATATCGTAACAGCTGCAGGAACTTCATTTGAACAAGTAAAGAAGGTACCGTTGTATATGTTAGATCATGAAACGGAATTGAATAATTTAACGAGTGTGTATGTGCCGCCAGTTCAGGAGCGTGCATCCTTGTATCAACAGTTCGATGTACTTAGAGAAATTATTGCAGAACTTCGAGGCCCAAATGGTTGTCCGTGGGATAAAAAGCAAACACATCAATCATTAAAGAAATATTTAATTGAGGAAGCTTATGAAGTATTGGAAGCAATTGATGAAGAGGATGATGATCACTTAGTAGAAGAATTAGGTGATATATTATTACAAGTTATGCTTCATGCTCAAATTGGAGAAGATGAAGGTTGGTTTTCTATAGATGATATCATTCGAACTCTATCTGAGAAAATGGTTCGTCGCCATCCACATGTATTTGGAAATACGGATGTAAACAATGCTGATGAAGTGATTGCCAATTGGGAAGAAATTAAAAAACAAGAAAAAGGATTCGTGAAAGAATCTGTTTTAAATGGCGTTCCAAAAAGTTTGCCGCAGTTACTACGCGCCTATGAAATTCAGAAGAAAGCTGGTAAGGTTGGATTTGATTGGGTTGATGTGCAGCCTATGATAGAGAAAGCTTTGGAAGAATGGCAAGAGTTCCAACAAGAAGTTACAAACATGGATGAGGAAAAGATGCTAGGTGAGTTTGGTGATTTACTATTTGCATTTGTTAATATAGCTCGTCATTATAAAATAGATCCAGAAGAGGCGTTACGTTCAACTAATGAGAAATTTACTGGTCGTTTTTTATACATGGAGGCAAAAGTAGCTGAAATGAATAAAGAGATGGAAGATTTATCATTAGAACAGTTAGATGTTTTATGGGAAGAAGCGAAACAAACAGAGCGTTAATAGGGGGATTTGAGATGCGTCTAGATAAGTTTTTAAAAGTGTCACGTTTAATTAAAAGAAGAACATTAGCGAAAGAAGTAGCTGATCAAGGAAGAATATCTATTAATGGTCAAGTGGCAAAAGCAAGTTCGGATGTGAAAGTAGCTGATGAATTAACAATTCGTTTTGGTCAAAAAATAGTGACTGTAAAAATAAATGAATTGAAAGAAACAACTAAAAAAGAAGATGCAGCAAATATGTATAGCTTAGTTCGCGAAGAAAAAGTAAAAGCGGAAGAAGGCTTGTTCTAAAATCATTTATCCCCTCATACATTACTATTAGCTAGTAAAAACCTATGGGGGGATTTACGTGAATAATGGTTACTCACCTACGTCTTCTAATCAACAAAATGTTTCTGTGGAGCATGATATTATTATGCGTGGAAGGCGTGTAATTGATATTACTGGTGTGAAGCAGGTAGAGAGTTTTGATAGCGAAGAGTTTTTACTCGAAACCGTAATGGGTTTTTTAACGATTCGTGGTCAAAATTTACAAATGAAAAATTTAGATGTAGAAAAAGGTATTGTGTCGATTAAAGGGAAAGTTCATGAGATGCTGTATATTGATGAAAATCAAGGAGAAAAAACTAAAGGTTTCTTTAGTAAGTTGTTTAAATGAGCTTAACAATTCAGTTGTATACAATGCTTTCAATGATTGGAATGGGTGCTTGGATTGGAGCATCTTTAGATACATATCAACGTTTTTTAAAGCGTCAAGAACGTAAACGTTGGCTTGTATTTATACATGATATACTATTTTGGATTGTCCAAGCATTATTTGTCTTTTATGTATTGCTTCTCGTAAATGAAGCTGAGTTACGTATATATGTGTTTTTGGCATTATTATGTGGTTTTGCGGCATATCAAAGCTTACTGAAAGCACTATACATGAAGCTGTTAAATTTTCTCATCTATATTTTTATGCAAACAACATATTTTTTTGTTCGAATTATACAGCTACTCATGATAAAACCTGTTATTATTATAGCGCAGCTATTTATTGCATTTATATTATTCTTATTTCGTATACTGCTTTCAATTGGACATGTGTTATGGAAAATGGTGATTTGGATATTACTTTTCATATGGAAAGTTTTTTTCTGGCCTGTTCGATTTATTGCTTCGCTCATATGGAAACTTCTCCCTAATCGTGTTAAACTTTTTATAGTGAAACATATAGGGTTCCTGCAATATATAGCAAAATTGAAGGGACATATCTTCCAAATATGGGAGCGTATAAAAAAGAAGTTAGGGGGACCTCGGAAATGAGGGAACTGAGACAAAGAACAATCGAAAAACAGAGTCCAAATCCTGTTAAAGAGCATATAATACAAACGGATGAGAACAGGAAGCGACTTTATCGCCGTTTAGCGGTTTTTCTTGTCTTTACTTTTACAATTATTGCGAGTATTAGTGTAACGTTTTATCAACAAAACAGTTCCATTAAAGCAAAAGAAGCAAAAGTTAAGGACATGAAAAAAGAACTGGATTCATTAACGAATAAAGAAAAAAGTCTAAAAGACGAAGTTCAAAAGTTAAATGATGAAGAGTACGTATTAAAGATTGCTAGAAGGGATTATTTCTTCTCTGGTAAAGGGGAGATAATTTTTCCTGTTTCGAAGTAGAGTATGTCTTATTGACACTATATTTTAGGATTATATATAATAAAGTAAAATTTGACTTTTTAACCACTAAGGAGGAGCATTTTTTTTATGTCAATCGAGGTAGGCAGCAAGTTACAGGGTAAAGTAACAGGTATTACAAATTTTGGGGCTTTTGTGGAGCTGCCAGAAGGCTTAACTGGTCTTGTTCATATTAGTGAAGTTGCTGATAACTATGTAAAAGATATTAACGATCACTTAAAAGTGGGCGACCAAGTAGAAGTAAAAGTTATTAATGTTGAAAAAGATGGAAAGATTGGTTTATCTATCAAAAAAGCGAAAGAACGTGAAAAAACAGAAGGAGATCGTCCACGCGGTGAATATCAACGCGGTGGTGATCAACAACGTTCTGGACGTCCACAACGTAATAATCGCTCTTTCAACAGAGATAATCGCGGTGGCGGTAACGACCGAGCTCCAAAAGAAACATTTGAGCAAAAGATGGCACGCTTCTTAAAGGATAGTGAAGATCGTTTAACTTCTTTAAAGCGTAACACAGAGTCTAAACGTGGTGGCCGTGGCGCACGTCGCGGATAATAAGGCCGTTTAGTTTTTAACATATAGAGAGGTACCCAGAGTGATGGCTCAGGGTACTTTTTTATATGTTAAAATATATTTTTAAAAATTTTTCAAGATATGTTGACTTTAAATAATATCTGATGTAAGATACTAATTGTCCGTTAAATACGACGACATGGCGGTGTAGCTCAGCTGGCTAGAGCGTACGGTTCATACCCGTGAGGTCGGGGGTTCGATCCCCTCCGCCGCTATATTTAATTTAACGGCCCGTTGGTCAAGTGGTTAAGACACCGCCCTTTCACGGCGGTAACACGGGTTCGAATCCCGTACGGGTCATCTAAAAAGATCATGCAAATTTGCATGATCTTTTTTTGTTAAATGGATTAAGACATACAACACTTCTACAAAAACACCCTATATTTTCTGAATATTTAATTAAAAAATTCAAAATAACTTACATACCGTGTATATCTGTAGAGTTATTTCGAATAAAAAGTCGAACGATTATAAAAGTGAAAACTGTTGTTTTGACAAAAATCCCAACAATCATCTTTTATAATGACAGTAATTAAACTATGCAGGTGGTGTTAAAAGTATGCCTAAAGCAGGAAGGAATACTATGAATACAAGTGCATTGGCAATGAATGAGAGTCAGCTTGGAGGAATAAAGTGGACGAGTAAGTTGCGAATGAAATTTGAACAAGTTTTCTTTAGATGGGGATTTATTATTGTTGTTATTGGTTTTCTTTTGGGAAGAGCATATATATTAACAAATATTTTACCGTTTGCACTACCGTTTTTTGCTGCTGTCTATGTTATGAAGCGGGATAAGATGCCGCTAGCATTTTTAGCTCTAATGGGAGGAGCTCTTTCAGTCTCGATAGATAATTTATTTTTTACTTTTGCATCTATCTTTACTTTCTTCATTTATAATATCTTCTTTAGTAGATTTACACGTAAAACCGTTGGACTTGTTCCATTTCAAGTATTTATCTCCGCATTAACCGCACACTTAGTTGTTGTATATTTTGCACAACAAACTGTCACCATGTACGATTTACTCGTTAGTACCATTGAGGCTGGGCTTAGTTTCGTATTAACTATGATATTTTTACAAAGTGTCCCGCTTTTAGTGGAAAGGAAAGGAAAACAACAGGCGTTAGAGACGGAAGAAATTGTTTGTTTGATTATATTACTAGCATCTGTTTTAACGGGTACAACAGATTGGTTTGTATATGATGCTTCTATTCAACATATTTTTACAAGGTATTTAGTACTAGTATTTGCATTTATTGCGGGTGCTGCTACAGGATCTACAGTGGGGGTCGTAACAGGATTGATATTAAGTTTAGCAAATGTATCTAGCTTGTCTCAGCTTAGCCTTCTTGCTTTTTCTGGATTGCTTGGTGGGTTGTTAAAAGAAGGGAAGCGTTTAGGTGTTAGTTTAGGTTTATTAATTGGGACAAGCTTAATTACATTATATGTAGACAAACAGACAAATATTGTAACGACTTTAATTGAGTCAGCCGTAGCGATTGCTATCTTCTTATTAACGCCAAAGCTTGTTTTGGATCGTATTGCTAAATTTATGCCAGGTACACAAGAGCATTCGCAAGATCAACAACAATATTTAAGAAGGATGCGTGATGTTACAGCGAACAAAATCAACCAATTTGCAAATGTATTTGCTGCTTTATCTAATAGCTTTTCTGTATATGGGTATGTAGAGGAAGAAGATAAAGAGACAGAAGCAGATTTGTTTTTGAGTACAATTACTGCGAAAACATGTCAAACATGCTTTAAAAAGGATCAATGCTGGGTAGTGAATTTTGATAAAACGTACGATTATATGAAACAAATAATGAGTGAAACGGAAGAAGGAACCCTGCAACATAATCGTAAATTAGTTCGTGAGTGGGACAAGCATTGTGTGAGAGGGAAAAAAGTGACGGATTTAGTAGCAGGTGAATTAGATCATTTCTATGAGGGACAAAAATTACGAAAACAAATGAAGGAAAATCGTAGAATAGTTGCGGAGCAACTATTAGGTGTATCAAAGGTTATGGAGGATTTTGCTAAGGAGATACAACGAGAGCGTGAAAATCATCAGGTGCAGGAAGAACAGATTATGCAAGCATTCCGTGATTTTGGTGTCGAAGTAGAGCATGTTGATATCTATTGTTTAGATAGAGGAAGTATTGATATTGAAATGTTGATTCCAGTTGCATCTAATGAACATGGTGAATGTGAAAAGTTAGTTGCACCGATGCTTTCGGATATCCTTAAAGAAAATATTGTCGTTAAACATGAAGAAAAGTCTTCTTATCCGAATGGCCACAGTTTAATATCATTCGGTTCGGCGAAGACGTATTCTCTTGATACGGGATTGGCCACAGCCGCAAAGGGCGGGGGATTTGTTTCGGGTGACTCTTATGCGATGATGGATTTAAGTGTTGGCAAATATGCACTTGCGATTAGTGATGGTATGGGGAATGGGCAAAGAGCTCATATGGAAAGTAAGGAAACGGTGAAATTATTACAAAAAATACTCCAATCCGGTATTGACGAAGAAATAGCGATTAAGTCTATTAATTCAATTCTTTCTTTGAGAACGACGGAAGAGATGTTTACGACATTAGACTTAGCTATGGTAGATTTGCGAGATGCGAGTGCAAGGTTTTTAAAAATCGGATCAACGCCGAGTTTTGTTAAACGCGCGAACAATATTTTGAAAATTGAAGCAAGTAATTTGCCGATGGGAATCATCGAAGATGTTGAAGTTGATGTGGTGGGTGAACAATTAAAAACGGGCGATATCCTTATTATGATGAGCGATGGAATTTTTGAGGGAGCGCAGCATGTAGAGAATCATGAATTGTGGATGAAACGAAAAATTAAAGAATTACAAACCGAAGACCCGCAAGAAATTGCTGATATCATTATGGAAGAAGTGATTCGCTCTTGTGATGGTTATATAAATGATGATATGACTATTGTAGTGGCAAAAGTGAAGAAAAATATGCCGAAGTGGGCTACGATTCCGATTGTAGGAATGCAGGCGCAGTAAAATGTAAGTGGAATATTTATCTATAATTTGATTTTAAAAACCTAGGCGAATACCTAGGTTTTTTTGTGGGAAAAGGTAATGCTATTGATTTTGTGAATACAGACGGAGGATGTAAGATAAAAATGTAGTTTTTGTATATCTTTTTTTTGCACAATGTTTGTAAAAGTTGTACCATTATAGACAAGGCGACTAATGTTGCTGTTCTTGTTTAATGAAAGGTGATTGCGAAGTTGAAAGATACATTTGTTGAAAAAGTAGATGACTTTGTAAAGCAGCATGATGTATTAAAGAATGATTCAACAATTGTTGTGGGAGTTTCTGGTGGTCCTGACTCGTTAGCCCTTTTATATTATTTATTAGAAAAAAGAGCGGAAAAACAGTTGGAAATTGTAGTAGCTCATGTGGATCATATGTTTAGAGGTGATGAATCTCATGAGGATTTACAGTTTGTGCAGGACCTTTGTGAAGAACTGGGAATTATTTGTGAAACGATAAGGATTAATGTATCACAATATCAACAGCAATACGGGATGAATGCACAGGTTGCTGCTAGGGAATGCAGATATGCATTTTTGGAAAGAATAATGAAGAAATATGATGCAAGATATGTTGCTCTTGGACATCATGGAGATGATCAAGTAGAGACGATTTTAATGCGTCTTGTAAGAGGGAGTACTCCGAAAGGATATGCAGGAATTGCAGTGAAGCGTCCTTTTCATAATGGATATTTAATTAGGCCGTTACTTGGGGTAACGAAGGAAGAAATTGTTGATTACTGTAATAAGCTAAATTTAATTCCACGTATAGATCCGAGTAATAAAAAGGAAGTATATACAAGGAATCGATTACGTAAATATGTCCTTCCTCACTTAAAAGAAGAAAATCCACAAATGCATGAGAAATTCCAAAAATTTAGCGTGCAGATGCAAGAGGATGAGGCTTATTTGCAGGAATTAGCTTTTGAGAAAATGAATAAAGTAATTACAAAAAAAAGTGATAAACAAATTAGCTTATCAATTCCTGCCTTTGAATCCATGTCTATGCCTTTACAAAGAAGAGGGATTCAACTAATATTAAACTATCTTTATGAATATAAGATTCCATCTTCTCTTTCTTCTATACATATTGACAAGGTGATTGAGTTTTTTAAGCGGACACAACCTTCAGGTTCACTTGATTTTCCAGGTGATTTGAAAATTGTTCGCACATACGAGGAGTGTAGCTTTAGATTTAAACAAGAAATCGTCTCTCCTTTTTTGCAAGATTTATCAGTACCCGGGATCATTACACTATTGAACGGGGATGAATTTGTAACAGAGGTGAGCGAAGATATACCAAGTAACATGAATGAAACAGTATTTGTTGCTAAGTATAATGATATATCATATCCACTTCGTATTCGTTCTAGGGAAAATGGAGATCGCATGTCAATACAAGGTATGGATGGCACGAAAAAGATAAAAGCTATTTTTATCGAAGCGAAAGTACCAAAAGAAAAAAGGGAAGAATGGCCGGTCGTTTGTGATGCAAGTGGGAACATTATTTGGGTACCCTTGTTGAAGCGATCTGCATTTGCAATTTCGAAAGAGATGGCAAAGAAGGGTAAATATATGATTATTCACTACAAAAGCAAGGAGTCTTCCGGGAGGATAATGAAATGATGAATCAAGATATCGAAAAAGTATTAATTTCTGAAGAACAAATACAAGAAAAGGTGCGCGAACTAGGTGCAGTTATTGCAGAGGATTATAAAAACACAGTACCTCTTGCAATTGGTGTATTAAAAGGCGCAATGCCATTTATGGCAGATTTATTAAAGAGAACAGATACATATCTTGAAATGGATTTTATGGCTGTATCTAGTTATGGTCACTCTACAGTTTCAACAGGCGAAGTGAAAATTTTAAAAGACCTTGATACTTCTGTAGAAGGTCGCGATATTTTAATCGTCGAAGATATTATTGATAGTGGTCTTACACTAAGCTACTTAGTAGACTTATTCAAATATCGTAAAGCGAAGTCTGTAAAAATTGTTACATTATTAGATAAGCCAACAGGCCGTAAGGTTGATCTGAAAGCGGATTATGTTGGATTTACTGTTCCACATGAATTTGTAGTAGGATATGGATTAGATTATAAAGAGCAGTACCGTAATCTTCCTTATGTAGGCGTATTAAAACCAAGCGTTTACTCAAATTAATTAAATACAGGCTTTACAATTGTATAGGAAAGTTTTTCTATGTTACGATTTACTATAGTGTTTATGCCGTGAGAGGAGGTTAGGAATGAATCGTATCTTCCGTAATACCATCTTTTATTTACTGATATTCTTAGTAGTAATTGGAATCGTGAGCTATTTTAATGGTTCGACACAAAAAACGACATCAGTTAGCTACGACAAATTCATTACTAAACTAGAAAGCGGTGAAGTGCGTAATGTGCAACTTCAACCGAAAAATGGTGTATTTGAGGTAAAAGGACAATTCAATAACTCTAGCCAAGGAGAACAATTTGTTACTTATGCACCAAATACTGAGGAATTACAAAAGAAAATCAATGATAAAGCGAAAGGTGCCGAAGTTAAGTATCAACCAGCAGAAGAAACAAGTGCTTGGGTAACATTCTTTACTTCAATCATTCCGTTTGTCATCATCTTCATTTTATTCTTCTTCTTATTAAATCAAGCTCAAGGCGGCGGTAGCCGTGTTATGAACTTCGGGAAAAGTAAGGCGAAGTTATATAATGATGAAAAGAAAAAAGTTCGTTTCAGAGATGTTGCTGGAGCGGATGAAGAGAAACAAGAACTTGTTGAGGTAGTTGAATTCTTAAAAGACCCTCGTAAGTTTTCTGAAGTTGGTGCCCGTATTCCGAAGGGTGTCCTATTAGTTGGACCTCCAGGTACAGGTAAAACTTTATTAGCACGTGCTGTTGCAGGTGAGGCTGGCGTTCCATTCTTCTCTATCAGTGGTTCTGACTTTGTAGAGATGTTTGTCGGTGTCGGTGCATCACGTGTACGTGATTTATTTGAAAATGCAAAGAAAAATGCTCCTTGTATCATTTTCATTGATGAAATTGATGCAGTAGGTCGTCAACGTGGTGCAGGTCTTGGTGGTGGTCATGATGAGCGTGAGCAAACATTGAACCAGTTACTTGTTGAAATGGATGGATTCGGTGCAAACGAAGGTATTATTATCATTGCTGCGACAAACCGTCCAGACATTCTTGACCCAGCGTTATTACGTCCAGGTCGTTTTGACCGTCAAATTACAGTAGATCGTCCAGATGTAAATGGCCGTGAAGCTGTACTGAAAGTACATGCGCGTAATAAACCGCTTGATGAGCATATTAATTTAAGAGCAATTGCGACTCGTACACCAGGATTCTCTGGTGCGGATCTTGAAAACTTATTAAACGAAGCTGCTTTAGTAGCTGCACGTCGAGATAAGAAGAAAATTGATATGAGTGATATCGATGAAGCAACGGATCGTGTTATTGCAGGTCCAGCTAAGAAAAGTCGTGTTATCTCTGAAAAAGAACGTAATATCGTTGCTTTCCATGAAGCAGGCCATACTGTAATTGGTGTTGTTCTTGATGAAGCTGATGTCGTTCATAAAGTAACAATTGTCCCTCGTGGTCAAGCTGGTGGATATGCGGTAATGCTTCCGAAGGAAGATCGTTACTTCATGACAAAGCCAGAGTTACTTGATAAAATCACTGGTTTACTTGGTGGTCGAGTAGCTGAGGAGATTGTATTTGGTGAAGCAAGTACAGGTGCTCACAATGACTTCCAACGTGCGACTGGTATTGCAAGACGTATGGTTACGGAATTCGGTATGAGTGATAAGCTTGGACCGATGCAATTTGGTAGCTCACAAGGTGGTCAGGTATTCTTAGGAAGAGACTTCCATTCAGAACAAAACTACAGTGATGCAATTGCGCATGAAATTGATGTGGAAATGCAAACGATTATTAAAGACTGTTATGCTCGTGCGAAACAAATTCTTACTGAAAAACGAGATAAGCTTGATATTATCGCAAAAACGTTACTTGAAGTAGAAACATTAGATGCAGAGCAAATTAATCATTTATATGATTATGGCAGATTACCTGAGCGTCCAACATCTTCAGATGATGTGAAAGTAAACATCAATATGAAGAAAGACGATGAAGATAAAGAAGATAAGTAAGAAATGAAGGAGTGACTATCGTCACTCCTTTTTTGTTTGTTAAGTTTTTTGCTAATTACTATTGAGGGTTTAGTGGATAAAGTAATTTAAGTAAAACTAGTATTAAAAATTGAAATAGAGAGCAATCTTTTTGTAAAATGATGAGGATAGGAAAGCTGATTATATAAGTATGTGTGATATGATGTTTTTATAAGTTTTATACATACTACACAAATATAGATTAAATAAGATAAGTGGTGAGAATATGATTTTTGTATTGGATGTAGGGAACACAAATGCTGTACTAGGCGTGTTTGAAGAGGGGGAACTTCGTCAGCATTGGCGCATGGAAACAGATCGTCATAAGACAGAAGATGAATATGGAATGCTTGTAAAACAGTTACTTGATCATGAGGGTCTCTCGTTTGAAGATGTGAAAGGTATTATTGTGTCTTCAGTCGTACCACCAATTATGTTCGCTTTAGAACGTATGTGTGAAAAATATTTTAAAATTAAACCGCTTGTAGTAGGACCTGGAATAAAAACGGGGCTAAATATTAAATATGAAAATCCACGTGAAGTAGGCGCAGATCGAATTGTAAATGCAGTAGCAGGAATCCAATTGTATGGAAGTCCACTTATTATTGTTGATTTTGGTACGGCTACTACATATTGTTATATTAGTGAAGAAAAGCATTATATGGGTGGAGTTATTACGCCAGGAATTATGATTTCAGCAGAGGCTTTATATAGTAGGGCGGCAAAACTTCCTCGTATTGAAATTACAAAACCGAGCAGTGTTGTTGGGAAGAATACAGTAAGTGCGATGCAATCAGGTATTCTTTATGGTTATGTAGGACAAGTGGAAGGTATTGTTAAGCGTATGAAAGAGGAAGCTAAACAAGAACCGAAAGTTATTGCAACAGGTGGATTGGCGAAATTAATTTCAGAAGAATCGAATGTAATTGATATTGTAGATCCATTTTTAACGTTAAAAGGCTTGTATATGTTATATGAGCGTAATGCAAATTTACAGCAGGAGAAAGGTGAATAAATAAGTATGAAAGATTATTTAGTAAAAGCGTTAGCGTTTGATGGAGAAGTACGTGCGTATAGTGTACGTACAACAAATACAGTAAGTGAGGCACAAAGACGTCATGATACATGGAGGACAGCTTCGGCGGCACTTGGTCGTTCTTTAACTGCAGGTACAATGATGGGTGCGATGTTAAAAGGTGATCAAAAGTTAACGATTAAGGTAGAAGGTAATGGTCCGATTGGCCCTATCTTAGTGGATGCTCATGCAAATGGAGATGTACGTGGCTACGTAACGAATCCACATGTTGATTTTGAAGGAACGGAACAAGGAAAATTACGTGTATATCAAGCGGTAGGTACAGAAGGTTTTGTAACAGTAATTAAAGATATTGGTATGCGTGAGCCGTTTATCGGTCAATCCCCAATCGTTTCGGGAGAACTAGGGGAAGATTTCACGTATTATTTCGCAGTTTCTGAGCAGACGCCTTCTTCTGTTGGTGTCGGTGTCCTTGTAAATGGAGATGACAGCGTATTAGCGGCGGGTGGATTTATCCTTCAAATTATGCCGGGCGCACAGGAAGAAACAATTTCATTCATTGAAGATCGTTTGCAAAAAATCCCGCCTGTATCAACATTGATCGAACAAGGTCTTTCTCCAGAAGAGCTACTATATGCAGTCCTTGGAGAAGATAAAGTAAAAGTATTAGAAACAATGGATGTTCAATTTAATTGTACGTGCTCACGTGAACGTATTGAGAGTGTGTTAATTAGTTTAGGTAAAACAGAGTTAGAGCAAATTCGTGAAGAAGAAGAAGAAACAGAAGTTCATTGTCATTTCTGTAATGAACGATACAAGTTCTCTAAAGAAGATATTACAAATTTAATTGAGAATTTGTAATAAGGGGATTAACCCTCCGAATAGATTGACAAACAGGGAATTTTCTGACAAAATCTAAATATAGATAAAACCAATAAAAATACTCGGTGTTAGGAGTGACAGGAATGCGAGTGGCACAATCAGTTTCAGAATTAATCGGGAAAACGCCGATCGTTAAGTTGAACCGCATCGTAGAATCAGACAGCGCAGATATATACTTAAAACTAGAATTTATGAATCCAGGGAGTAGCGTTAAAGATCGTATTGCACTAGCTATGATTGAAGATGCTGAAAAAAAGGGATTGTTAAAAGAGGGCGATACAATCATTGAGCCAACAAGTGGTAACACAGGGATTGGTTTAGCGATGGTAGCGGCTGCTAAAGGATATAATGCAATTTTAGTAATGCCAGAAACAATGAGTATTGAGCGTCGTAATTTATTACGTGCTTACGGTGCTGAATTAGTATTGACTCCAGGTCCTGAAGGGATGGGTGGAGCAATTCGTAAAGCGACTGAATTAGCGAAAGAGCATGGCTACTTTATACCACAACAGTTCAAAAACCAATCGAATCCAGAAATTCACCGTTTAACAACAGGTCCAGAAATTATTGAACAAATGGGCGACCAATTAGATGCGTTTATTGCAGGTATTGGTACAGGTGGAACAATTACTGGTGCTGGTGAAGTGCTGAAGGAAGCATATGAAGGTATTAAAATTTATGCAGTAGAACCTGCGGATTCACCAGTATTATCTGGTGGGAAACCAGGTCCACATAAAATCCAAGGAATTGGGGCGGGATTTGTTCCAGAGACATTGGATGTAGAAGTATATGATGAAATTATTCAAGTGAAAACAGAGCAAGCATTTGAATATGCGAGAAGAGTGGCTAAAGAAGAAGGTATTTTAGTTGGTATCTCTTCAGGAGCAGTTATTTATGCAGCAACAGAAGTTGCGAAAAAGTTAGGTAAAGGGAAAAAGGTACTCGTTATTATTCCAAGTAACGGTGAACGTTATTTAAGTACACCGCTTTATCAATTTGAATCATAATTAAATGCGATTGAAAAAGCATCCTTGAAAAAGGATGCTTTTTCTTTTTGGATTGGAAATAGGAAAAGAGTGAATGACTAGAAAACTTCATGTAAAATAAGAGGTAGTATAATTAAATTATTTTCACTAGCCTTCGAGTATAATCAATCTCTATATAAATAACTTATGTAGTTTGAGGTGGTTCATCTAAGAGGGTGGGATAAAAGAAGACGGGGTGTTGATATGCAACGAAGAAAATCTTTAGCGCTTTCTATTCCATATCAGTTAGATTTCTTTAAGCAATATAAATTTCTTTCTCAGGATAAGCCGCAACATATTTTGCTGGAAAGTGGACGTGGCGGTCGTTATAACATAGTGGGTTTAAACCCGGTAGCGGTAATCCAAGGAAAGGGTGAAAAGTTACATATAAGTGAAAGTGGTAAGGAAACAATAAAAAAAGGGAATCCATTAGATTTAATGCAAGAATATATGGAGCAATGGAAAACAGACTACAATCCAGAGTACCCGCCTTTTCAAGGTGGTGCAATGGGCTACTTTAGTTATGATTGTATCCGTTATATCGAAAAACTCCCTTCTCTTGCAGAGGATGATCTGAATATACCCGATATATACTTTTTATTATTTGACGATGTGTTCGTCTATGATCAAAAAGAAAAAGTATTGTGGATTATTACACATTATGTAGATAAGCATGCAGAAGCGGAAGAACGTTTAAATGAATGGAAGGATCTTTGGACGGCAGAAGTGCCTGAAGTGACTATGCCGTTTGAACGTCCTAAAAAGAAAAATGAAGCGGTTGCCTTTACAGAAGCGGGCTTTATGAAGGCTGTTGAACGTATTCAAGAGTATATTGGAAATGGTGATGTGTTTCAAGTAAACTTGTCGACAAGACAGGAAAGAACTTTACAAACGCATCCACTAGAAATTTATACAAGTCTTCGTAAAATTAATCCATCTCCATATATGGGTTACTTAGAGCTTGGGGATTTTCAAATTGTTAGTGCTTCGCCTGAATTGCTAATTAAAAAACAAGGGCAAGAAGTAAGTACACGACCAATTGCAGGTACAAGATCCCGCGGTGCAAATGAACAAGAGGATCAAGACTTAGCAAGGGAATTAATTGAGAACGAAAAGGAACGAGCAGAGCATGTGATGCTTGTAGATTTAGAGCGAAATGATTTAGGACGCGTTTGTAAATATGGCACTGTAGAAGTCGATGAATTTATGGTAATTGAAAAGTACTCACATGTTATGCATATCGTTTCCAATGTGCGTGGTGAGGTGGAAGAAGATAAGGATGCTTTCGATTTAGTGAAAGCTGTATTTCCTGGTGGAACAATTACTGGTGCACCGAAAATACGTACGATGGAGATTATAGAAGAATTAGAGCCTGTTCGCCGAGGGATTTATACAGGTTCAATTGGTTGGATTGGTTATTCTGGAGATACGGAATTAAATATTGTCATTAGAACGCTTCTTGCGAAAGATGGGCAAGCACATGTGCAAGCTGGAGCGGGAATTGTAATTGATTCAAATCCGAAAAATGAATATAAAGAGTCGTTAAAAAAGGCAATTGCTTTATGGCGTGCAAAAGAAAGTAGCGAAGAAACGGTTAGGTGAGAGAAATGATATTAATGATTGATAATTATGATTCTTTTACATTTAATTTAGTACAGTTTCTTGGAGAACTTGGACAAGAGCTTGTTGTTAAGCGTAATGATGAAGTGAGTATTGCAGATATTGAGAATATGAAACCAGATTTCTTAATGATTTCGCCAGGTCCATGTAGTCCTAATGAAGCGGGGATTAGTATGGAAGTTATCAAATACTTTGCTGGGGAGATTCCGATTTTTGGAGTTTGTCTTGGGCATCAATCGATTGCACAAGTATTTGGTGGAGAAGTTGTTCGTGCAGAGCGATTAATGCATGGGAAAACATCGCTTATGCATCATGATGAGAAAACAATTTTCTTAGATATTCCTAATCCATTTACTGCAACGCGTTATCATTCCCTGATTGTTAAGAAAGAGTCATTGCCAGATTGTTTAGAGGTAACATCTTGGACAGAGGAAGGGGAAATTATGGCGATTCGTCATAAGACACTGCCGATAGAGGGTGTGCAATTCCACCCAGAATCTATTATGACTTCTCATGGGAAAGAGTTACTACAGAACTTCATTCGTAAATATAGTCCAAGTGTGACATCATGTTAATTTACGTAAATGGCGAGTATGTAGAAGCGAGTGAAGCGAAAATCTCCCCTTATGACCATGGTTATTTATATGGGCTGGGAGTTTTTGAGACATTTCGTATTTATAATGGTCATCCTTTTTTGTTAGATGATCATTATAACCGTTTAATAGATGCGCTAGATATATTGCAAATTAAATGGACAATGACAAAAGATGACGTGATGCTTATTTTGAAAAATCTACTCGCTAAGAATGAATTGGAACATGCGTATGTACGTTTTAATGTATCAGCAGGTGTAGATGAAATAGGATTACAAACGGAAATGTATGAAGACCCTTCGGTTATTGTTTTTATAAAACCTTTAACAGCTCCAGAAGATGTAGTAGAAAAAGAAGGGGTTATTTTAAAACAAGTGCGAAATACACCAGAAGGAGCATTTCGTCTGAAGTCTCATCATTATCTAAATAACATTTTAGGGAAGCGTGAAATTGGAAATGTAGTGAGCAAGGAAGGTATTTTCCTTACTGAAGCAGGTTATGTTGCAGAGGGTATTGTTTCGAATCTCTTTTTTGTGAAAGGTGATGTTTTATATACACCTTCGTTAAAAACAGGGATTTTAAATGGTATCACTCGTGCGTTTATTATAAAAAGTGCTGAAGAATTGAATATAGAAGTAAAGGAAGGTTTCTTTACAAAAGATGAATTACTTTCAGCAGATGAAGTCTTTGTAACAAACTCAATTCAAGAAATTGTTCCGCTTTATCGTATAGAAGCGCAGGATTTCCCGGGGAAAGTGGGAGTGGTTACAAAAAGTTTAATGTACCTTTATGGAATGCAGAGAGAGAAATTATGGAGCAGAAATGAATTACGAAGAGGAGATGTGTAGTTTGAAGTGGGATTATGATTTACGCTGCGGCGAATATACATTGAATTTAAATGAAAAGACATTAATTATGGGAATTTTAAATGTAACACCAGATTCGTTTTCTGATGGTGGGAGTTACAACGAGGTAGATGCTGCGGTACGTCACGCAAAAGAAATGCAAGGTGAAGGTGCTCATATTATTGATATTGGTGGCGAATCTACTCGCCCGGGTTTTGCTAAAGTATCAGTAGAAGAAGAAATAAAGCGAGTTGTCCCGATGATTCAAGCGGTTTCAAAAGAAGTAAAATTGCCTATATCTATCGATACATATAAAGCTGAAGTTGCAAAGCAAGCAATTGAGGCTGGTGCTCATATTATTAATGATATTTGGGGAGCAAAGGCGGAGCCAAAAATTGCTGAAGTCGCAGCTCGTTATGATGTACCTATCATTTTAATGCATAACCGCGATAATATGAATTATCGTAATTTAATGGCGGATATGATTGCTGATTTGTATGATAGTATCAAAATTGCTAAAAATGCTGGTGTGCGAGATGAGAATATTATTTTAGATCCAGGTATCGGTTTTGCTAAAACACCTGAGCAAAACTTAGAGGTGATGCGTAATTTAGAACAGTTAAATGTGCTAGGTTATCCGGTTCTCTTAGGTACTTCGAGAAAGTCCTTTATTGGGCACGTATTAGATTTGCCAGTAGAGGAACGCCTTGAGGGGACTGGAGCTACTGTTTGTCTTGGTATTGAAAAGGGTTGTGAGTTTGTTCGTGTCCATGATGTGAAAGAAATGGCGCGTATGGCTAAAATGATGGATGCAATGATTGGTAAGGGGGTAAAGTAATTGGATAAAATTTATATCCATGATATGGAGTTTTACGGTTATCATGGTGTGTTCCCGGAGGAAAATAAATTAGGTCAGAGATTTAAAGTTGACTTAACGGTGGAGTTGGATTTAAAGCGTGCAGGGGAAAGTGATGAATTAGAGCATTCGGTCAATTATGGAGAGCTTTTCGAATTATGTAGAAAAGTTGTTGAGGATAGAAAGTATAAGCTTGTGGAGAGTATCGCTGAAAATATTGCTGCAGATATATTAAAACAATATGAAAGTATTTCACGATGTACAATTAAGGTAATTAAGCCGGATCCACCGATACCAGGTCATTATCGTGCTGTAGCAGTAGAAATTACGAGAGAACGTCCATGAATAATGTAGCATACATTGCATTAGGGTCAAATATTGGAGAGCGTTATACGTATCTAACCGAAGCGATTCAGTTCTTAAATAAAAATCCTTATATTCAGGTTGATGATATTTCATCTGTATATGAAACTGAGCCAGTTGGCTATACTGACCAAAGTTGCTTTTTAAATTTAGTTATAAAAATTTCTACCAATTTATCACCACAAGAATTATTGAAAGTAACACAAAAAGTAGAAAATGACCTAGGAAGAAAAAGGGAAATTAGGTGGGGGCCGAGGACTATCGACCTTGACATTTTACTTTATAATCAAGAGAATATTGAAGCAGAGAATCTTATTGTTCCGCATCCGCGGATGTTTGAAAGAGCTTTTGTTATCGTTCCGTTGTTAGAGATTAATCAAGACATAAAACAAAACATTTCACGTTCACAAGTAGAAGAAATGAAAAGGCGAGAGGGAGTAACGGTATGGAAGCAGAAAAATGGGGAAGACGCATTCGTGCTTTTCGAAAGCTAAAAGGCTACACGCAAGAAGGTTTTGCTAAAGAATTAGGGGTATCTGTATCTGTTTTAGGTGAAGTTGAGAGAGGGAATCGATCACCTTCTCAAGATTTTGTAGTAGAAGTTGCTAAGGCATTAAATGTTTCGATAGATGAATTAATGCCAAAGTGACTGTGCAGGAAGGAGTAGGTTGATTGTTAAAGATTGCAAATATTGAGATGAAAAATCCGGTTGTATTAGCACCGATGGCGGGAGTGTGTAATTCTGCATTCCGTTTAACAGTGAAAGAATTTGGTGCAGGTCTAGTTTGTGCTGAAATGGTAAGTGATAAGGCGATATTACTTAATAACAAAAGAACATTAGATATGTTATATATCGATGAAAGAGAAAAACCATTAAGTTTACAAATTTTCGGTGGAGAGAAAGAAACTCTTGTAGATGCTGCGAAATACGTAGATAAATATACGACAGCAGATATTATTGATATCAATATGGGTTGCCCAGTACCGAAAATCGTAAAATGTGATGCGGGGGCAAGATGGCTTTTAGATCCAAATAAAATATATGAAATGGTAGCAGCAGTTGTAGATGCCGTTGAAAAGCCGGTTACAGTTAAAATGCGTATCGGTTGGGATGAAGAACATATTTTCGCAATAGAAAATGCTAGAGCTATTGAGCGTGCTGGTGGACAAGCTGTGGCGGTTCACGGTCGTACGCGAGTGCAAATGTATGAAGGTAAAGCGGATTGGGATATCATTAAACAAGTAAAGCAAGCTGTGAATATCCCAGTTATCGGAAATGGTGATGTCGAAACACCGCAAGATGCGAAGCGTATGCTTGATGAGATTGGTGTAGATGGTGTTATGATTGGCCGTGCGGCTCTTGGGGATCCATGGATGATTTATCGTACAGTAAAGTATTTAGAGACAGGTGAGTTAATGCCGGAACCAACAGTACGTGAGAAAATTGATGTATGTATGTTGCATCTAGATCGTCTTATCGATTTAAAGAACGAAAATGTTGCTGTAAGAGAGATGAGAAAGCATGCGGCTTGGTATTTAAAAGGTGTTCGTGGTAATGCGAGTGTGCGTAGTGGTATCAATACTTGCAACACACGTGAAGACCTTGCGAATGTATTAGGTGCATTTGTAGAAGAGGTAGAAGCGAAACAACAAACAATTTACGTTGGTTAATAAGGGGGACGGAGAAGATTGACATTCTTCTACACACTTCCTATAATTACGTGAAAGAAAGAAGAACTGCCAGTTAGTTGCTGGCAGTTTTTCTAGTTGAGTAGAAAATGCTATACTGTATATATTGTAAAAATTAATAGAGCTGGAGTGATATCAATATCATGGATAACATGAACCACGAAGAATTAAACGACCAATTGCTTGTTCGTCGTGAAAAGCTACATAATTTACGTGAGCAAGGAATCGATCCGTTCGGTAAACGATTTGAACGCACAAATTCAACGACCGACTTAGTAAGTTTATATGGAGAATTCTCTAAAGAAGAATTAGAAGAGAAAGAAATCACTGTTGCTATCGCTGGTCGTATTATGACAAAACGCGGTAAAGGAAAAGCTGGATTCGCGCACATTCAAGATTTACACGGACAAGTTCAAATTTACGTTCGTAAAGATACTGTTGGAGATGAAGAGTACGAGTTATTTACGACAGCAGATTTAGGTGACTTAGTAGGTATTGAAGGTAAAGTGTTCAAAACAAACGTTGGAGAACTTTCAGTAAAAGCAACAGGATTTACGCTTTTAACGAAATCTCTTCGTCCGTTACCGGATAAATACCATGGATTAAAAGATGTTGAACAACGATACCGTCAACGTTACTTAGATTTAATTACAAGTATGGAAAGTCGTGAAACATTTGTTACTCGTAGTAAAATCATTCGTGAAATGAGAAGATATTTAGATGACAACGGTTATCTTGAAGTAGAAACGCCTATGATGCACGCGATTGCAGGTGGAGCATCTGCTCGTCCTTTCACTACGCATCATAATGCGTTAGATATGGAATTATATATGCGTATCGCAATTGAACTTCATTTAAAACGTCTTATTGTGGGCGGATTAGAAAAAGTTTATGAGATTGGCCGTGTATTCCGTAATGAGGGTGTATCAACTCGTCATAACCCTGAGTTTACGATGATTGAATTATATGAAGCGTACGCTGATTATAATGATATTATGAAACTAACAGAAAATATGGTTGCTCATATTGCGAAAAAAGTATTGGGTACAACAACAATCCAATATGGTGATTATGAAATTAATCTAGAACCAGAATGGACACGTCTTCATATGGTAGATGCAATTAAGCAACACTCTGGAGCGGATTTCTGGAATCCAATGAGTGTAGAAGAAGCACGTGAGCTTGCGAAAGAACATAATGTAGAAATTAAGGATACAATGGAAGTTGGTCATATTATTAATGAGTTCTTCGAGCAAAAAGTAGAAGATAAATTAATCCAACCAACATTTATTTACGGTCATCCGGTAGAAATTTCGCCACTTGCGAAAAAGAATGACCAAGATCCACGATTCACAGATCGTTTCGAATTATTTATCGTTGCACGTGAACATGCAAATGCATTTACTGAGTTAAATGATCCGATCGATCAAAAAGAACGTTTTGAAGCGCAATTAAAAGAGCGCGAACAAGGTAATGACGAAGCACATATGATGGATGACGATTATATTGAAGCTCTTGAGTACGGTATGCCTCCTACGGGTGGATTAGGAATTGGTATTGATCGTCTAGTTATGTTATTAACAAATGCACCATCTATTCGTGATGTATTATTATTCCCTGCTATGCGCCATAAACAAGATTAAGCTTTGGAGATTTCTCCAAAGTTTTTTTTATTTGAGTATGAGTTGCGTGAGTATAATAGATCTTGATGGTGCGAGAAATTATACTTATATAGAAGAAATGTGCTGTTTTTATACTTTTTTACTAAGTTAAAAATTTTATTAGAAAAACTATTGCATTTTAATAATCAAACTGGTATATTTATATTCGTTGCCACGAAAGGTAACAAGCAAAACAAACGAAAAACAACTTATTGAAAAAAGTTGTTGACGAGAATATAACGAAATGTTATATTGATAAAGTCGCTTCTGAGCGACCAAGTAGTTCTTTGAAAACTGAACGAAACAAACAACGTGAAACGTCAATTTTTATTTTTAGATGCTAGACAAACTAACTTTATTGGAGAGTTTGATCCTGGCTCAGGATGAACGCTGGCGGCGTGCCTAATACATGCAAGTCGAGCGAATGGATTAAGAGCTTGCTCTTATGAAGTTAGCGGCGGACGGGTGAGTAACACGTGGGTAACCTGCCCATAAGACTGGGATAACTCCGGGAAACCGGGGCTAATACCGGATAACATTTTGAACTGCATGGTTCGAAATTGAAAGGCGGCTTCGGCTGTCACTTATGGATGGACCCGCGTCGCATTAGCTAGTTGGTGAGGTAACGGCTCACCAAGGCAACGATGCGTAGCCGACCTGAGAGGGTGATCGGCCACACTGGGACTGAGACACGGCCCAGACTCCTACGGGAGGCAGCAGTAGGGAATCTTCCGCAATGGACGAAAGTCTGACGGAGCAACGCCGCGTGAGTGATGAAGGCTTTCGGGTCGTAAAACTCTGTTGTTAGGGAAGAACAAGTGCTAGTTGAATAAGCTGGCACCTTGACGGTACCTAACCAGAAAGCCACGGCTAACTACGTGCCAGCAGCCGCGGTAATACGTAGGTGGCAAGCGTTATCCGGA
>NZ_JBBOVE010000001.1:85000-150000 GCF_038006445.1 Bacillus sp. FSL K6-1218
GTCCGCTCAGGGTTAGTCAGGACCTAAGCCGAGGCCGACAGGCGTAGGCGATGGACAACAGGTTGATATTCCTGTACCACCTCTTTATCGTTTGAGCAATGGAGGGACGCAGAAGGATAGAAGAAGCGTGCGATTGGTTGTGCACGTCCAAGCAGTTAGGCTGATAAGTAGGCAAATCCGCTTATCGTAAAGGCTGAGCTGTGATGGGGAAGCTCCTTATGGAGCGAAGTCTTTGATTCCCCGCTGCCAAGAAAAGCTTCTAGCGAGATAAAAGGTGCCTGTACCGCAAACCGACACAGGTAGGCGAGGAGAGAATCCTAAGGTGTGCGAGAGAACTCTGGTTAAGGAACTCGGCAAAATGACCCCGTAACTTCGGGAGAAGGGGTGCTTTCTTAACGGAAAGCCGCAGTGAATAGGCCCAAGCGACTGTTTAGCAAAAACACAGCTCTCTGCGAAGCCGTAAGGCGAAGTATAGGGGGTGACACCTGCCCGGTGCTGGAAGGTTAAGGAGAGGGGTTAGCGTAAGCGAAGCTCTGAACTGAAGCCCCAGTAAACGGCGGCCGTAACTATAACGGTCCTAAGGTAGCGAAATTCCTTGTCGGGTAAGTTCCGACCCGCACGAAAGGTGTAACGATTTGGGCACTGTCTCAACCAGAGACTCGGTGAAATTATAGTACCTGTGAAGATGCAGGTTACCCGCGACAGGACGGAAAGACCCCGTGGAGCTTTACTGTAGCCTGATATTGAATTTTGGTACAGTTTGTACAGGATAGGCGGGAGCCATTGAAACCGGAGCGCTAGCTTCGGTGGAGGCGCTGGTGGGATACCGCCCTGACTGTATTGAAATTCTAACCTACGGGTCTTATCGACCCGGGAGACAGTGTCAGGTGGGCAGTTTGACTGGGGCGGTCGCCTCCTAAAGTGTAACGGAGGCGCCCAAAGGTTCCCTCAGAATGGTTGGAAATCATTCGTAGAGTGCAAAGGCATAAGGGAGCTTGACTGCGAGACCTACAAGTCGAGCAGGGACGAAAGTCGGGCTTAGTGATCCGGTGGTTCCGCATGGAAGGGCCATCGCTCAACGGATAAAAGCTACCCCGGGGATAACAGGCTTATCTCCCCCAAGAGTCCACATCGACGGGGAGGTTTGGCACCTCGATGTCGGCTCATCGCATCCTGGGGCTGTAGTCGGTCCCAAGGGTTGGGCTGTTCGCCCATTAAAGCGGTACGCGAGCTGGGTTCAGAACGTCGTGAGACAGTTCGGTCCCTATCCGTCGTGGGCGTAGGAAATTTGAGAGGAGCTGTCCTTAGTACGAGAGGACCGGGATGGACGCACCGCTGGTGTACCAGTTGTTCTGCCAAGGGCATAGCTGGGTAGCTATGTGCGGAAGGGATAAGTGCTGAAAGCATCTAAGCATGAAGCCCCCCTCAAGATGAGATTTCCCATAGCGTAAGCTAGTAAGATCCCTGAAAGATGATCAGGTTGATAGGTTCGAGGTGGAAGCATGGTGACATGTGGAGCTGACGAATACTAATAGATCGAGGACTTAACCATATAATATGAAGCAATGTTATCTAGTTTTGAAAGAATATAAAAAACTTGTTGACTTTAAAAGTTAAATGAGTTACAATAATTCTTGTCTTAAATGAATACAGTCTGGTAATGATGGCAGAGAGGTCACACCCGTTCCCATACCGAACACGGAAGTTAAGCTCTCTAGCGCCGATGGTAGTTGGGACCTTGTCCCTGTGAGAGTAGGACGTTGCCAGGCAAATGGAGGATTAGCTCAGCTGGGAGAGCACCTGCCTTACAAGCAGGGGGTCGGCGGTTCGATCCCGTCATCCTCCACCATTTAGCCGACTTAGCTCAATTGGTAGAGCAACTGACTTGTAATCAGTAGGTTGGGGGTTCAAGTCCTCTAGTCGGCACCAGTTTTAATTTTGAGAGCCATTAGCTCAGTTGGTAGAGCATCTGACTTTTAATCAGAGGGTCGAAGGTTCGAATCCTTCATGGCTCACCATTTCAATGAAATATGCGGGTGTGGCGGAATTGGCAGACGCACTAGACTTAGGATCTAGCGCCTTTGGCGTGGGGGTTCGACTCCCTTCACCCGCACTTTTAATAAAATATCTCAAACATGTCTTGCGGAAGTAGTTCAGTGGTAGAATACAACCTTGCCAAGGTTGGGGTCGCGGGTTCGAATCCCGTCTTCCGCTCCAATTTTCAATATGACATGCCGGGGTGGCGGAACAGGCAGACGCACAGGACTTAAAATCCTGCGGTGGGTGACCACCGTGCGGGTTCGACCCCCGCCCTCGGCACCATATGCGCCCGTAGCTCAATTGGATAGAGCGTTTGACTACGGATCAAGAGGTTAGGGGTTCGACTCCTCTCGGGCGCGTTTTCTTTCGGGAAGTGGCTCAGCTTGGTAGAGCACCTGGTTTGGGACCAGGGGGTCGCAGGTTCAAATCCTGTCTTCCCGATACTTGTTTGGGGCCTTAGCTCAGCTGGGAGAGCGCCTGCCTTGCACGCAGGAGGTCAGCGGTTCGATCCCGCTAGGCTCCACCATTAGTTCTTTGAAAACTGAACGAAACAAACAACGTGAAACGTCAATTTTTATTTTTAGATGCTAGACAAACTAACTTTATTGGAGAGTTTGATCCTGGCTCAGGATGAACGCTGGCGGCGTGCCTAATACATGCAAGTCGAGCGAATGGATTAAGAGCTTGCTCTTATGAAGTTAGCGGCGGACGGGTGAGTAACACGTGGGTAACCTGCCCATAAGACTGGGATAACTCCGGGAAACCGGGGCTAATACCGGATAACATTTTGAACTGCATGGTTCGAAATTGAAAGGCGGCTTCGGCTGTCACTTATGGATGGACCCGCGTCGCATTAGCTAGTTGGTGAGGTAACGGCTCACCAAGGCAACGATGCGTAGCCGACCTGAGAGGGTGATCGGCCACACTGGGACTGAGACACGGCCCAGACTCCTACGGGAGGCAGCAGTAGGGAATCTTCCGCAATGGACGAAAGTCTGACGGAGCAACGCCGCGTGAGTGATGAAGGCTTTCGGGTCGTAAAACTCTGTTGTTAGGGAAGAACAAGTGCTAGTTGAATAAGCTGGCACCTTGACGGTACCTAACCAGAAAGCCACGGCTAACTACGTGCCAGCAGCCGCGGTAATACGTAGGTGGCAAGCGTTATCCGGAATTATTGGGCGTAAAGCGCGCGCAGGTGGTTTCTTAAGTCTGATGTGAAAGCCCACGGCTCAACCGTGGAGGGTCATTGGAAACTGGGAGACTTGAGTGCAGAAGAGGAAAGTGGAATTCCATGTGTAGCGGTGAAATGCGTAGAGATATGGAGGAACACCAGTGGCGAAGGCGACTTTCTGGTCTGTAACTGACACTGAGGCGCGAAAGCGTGGGGAGCAAACAGGATTAGATACCCTGGTAGTCCACGCCGTAAACGATGAGTGCTAAGTGTTAGAGGGTTTCCGCCCTTTAGTGCTGAAGTTAACGCATTAAGCACTCCGCCTGGGGAGTACGGCCGCAAGGCTGAAACTCAAAGGAATTGACGGGGGCCCGCACAAGCGGTGGAGCATGTGGTTTAATTCGAAGCAACGCGAAGAACCTTACCAGGTCTTGACATCCTCTGAAAACCCTAGAGATAGGGCTTCTCCTTCGGGAGCAGAGTGACAGGTGGTGCATGGTTGTCGTCAGCTCGTGTCGTGAGATGTTGGGTTAAGTCCCGCAACGAGCGCAACCCTTGATCTTAGTTGCCATCATTAAGTTGGGCACTCTAAGGTGACTGCCGGTGACAAACCGGAGGAAGGTGGGGATGACGTCAAATCATCATGCCCCTTATGACCTGGGCTACACACGTGCTACAATGGACGGTACAAAGAGCTGCAAGACCGCGAGGTGGAGCTAATCTCATAAAACCGTTCTCAGTTCGGATTGTAGGCTGCAACTCGCCTACATGAAGCTGGAATCGCTAGTAATCGCGGATCAGCATGCCGCGGTGAATACGTTCCCGGGCCTTGTACACACCGCCCGTCACACCACGAGAGTTTGTAACACCCGAAGTCGGTGGGGTAACCTTTTTGGAGCCAGCCGCCTAAGGTGGGACAGATGATTGGGGTGAAGTCGTAACAAGGTAGCCGTATCGGAAGGTGCGGCTGGATCACCTCCTTTCTATGGAGAATTGATAAGCGCTGCTTATCAATATAAGTTTCCGTGTTTCGTTTTGTTCAGTTTTGAGAGAACTATCTCTCATATATAAATGTATGTTCTTTGAAAACTAGATAACAGTGTAGCTCATATTTTTTTAATTTTAGTTTGGTTAAGTTAGAAAGGGCGCACGGTGGATGCCTTGACACTAGGAGTCGATGAAGGACGGGACTAACGCCGATATGCTTCGGGGAGCTGTAAGTAAGCTTTGATCCGAAGATTTCCGAATGGGGAAACCCACTATACGTAATGGTATGGTATCCTTACCTGAATACATAGGGTATGGAAGACAGACCCAGGGAACTGAAACATCTAAGTACCTGGAGGAAGAGAAAGCAAATGCGATTTCCTGAGTAGCGGCGAGCGAAACGGAACATAGCCCAAACCAAGAGGCTTGCCTCTTGGGGTTGTAGGACATTCTATACGGAGTTACAAAGGAACGAGGTAGACGAAGCGACCTGGAAAGGTCCGTCGTAGAGGGTAACAACCCCGTAGTCGAAACTTCGTTCTCTCTTGAATGTATCCTGAGTACGGCGGAACACGTGAAATTCCGTCGGAATCTGGGAGGACCATCTCCCAAGGCTAAATACTCCCTAGTGATCGATAGTGAACCAGTACCGTGAGGGAAAGGTGAAAAGCACCCCGGAAGGGGAGTGAAAGAGATCCTGAAACCGTGTGCCTACAAATAGTCAGAGCCCGTTAATGGGTGATGGCGTGCCTTTTGTAGAATGAACCGGCGAGTTACGATCCCGTGCAAGGTTAAGCTGAAGAGGCGGAGCCGCAGCGAAAGCGAGTCTGAATAGGGCGTTTAGTACGTGGTCGTAGACCCGAAACCAGGTGATCTACCCATGTCCAGGGTGAAGTTCAGGTAACACTGAATGGAGGCCCGAACCCACGCACGTTGAAAAGTGCGGGGATGAGGTGTGGGTAGCGGAGAAATTCCAATCGAACCTGGAGATAGCTGGTTCTCCCCGAAATAGCTTTAGGGCTAGCCTTAAGTGTAAGAGTCTTGGAGGTAGAGCACTGATTGAACTAGGGGTCCTCATCGGATTACCGAATTCAGTCAAACTCCGAATGCCAATGACTTATCCTTAGGAGTCAGACTGCGAGTGATAAGATCCGTAGTCAAGAGGGAAACAGCCCAGATCGCCAGCTAAGGTCCCAAAGTGTGTATTAAGTGGAAAAGGATGTGGAGTTGCTTAGACAACTAGGATGTTGGCTTAGAAGCAGCCACCATTTAAAGAGTGCGTAATAGCTCACTAGTCGAGTGACTCTGCGCCGAAAATGTACCGGGGCTAAATACACCACCGAAGCTGCGAATTGATACCAATGGTATCAGTGGTAGGGGAGCGTTCTAAGTGCAGTGAAGTCAGACCGGAAGGACTGGTGGAGCGCTTAGAAGTGAGAATGCCGGTATGAGTAGCGAAAGACGGGTGAGAATCCCGTCCACCGAATGCCTAAGGTTTCCTGAGGAAGGCTCGTCCGCTCAGGGTTAGTCAGGACCTAAGCCGAGGCCGACAGGCGTAGGCGATGGACAACAGGTTGATATTCCTGTACCACCTCTTTATCGTTTGAGCAATGGAGGGACGCAGAAGGATAGAAGAAGCGTGCGATTGGTTGTGCACGTCCAAGCAGTTAGGCTGATAAGTAGGCAAATCCGCTTATCGTAAAGGCTGAGCTGTGATGGGGAAGCTCCTTATGGAGCGAAGTCTTTGATTCCCCGCTGCCAAGAAAAGCTTCTAGCGAGATAAAAGGTGCCTGTACCGCAAACCGACACAGGTAGGCGAGGAGAGAATCCTAAGGTGTGCGAGAGAACTCTGGTTAAGGAACTCGGCAAAATGACCCCGTAACTTCGGGAGAAGGGGTGCTTTCTTAACGGAAAGCCGCAGTGAATAGGCCCAAGCGACTGTTTAGCAAAAACACAGCTCTCTGCGAAGCCGTAAGGCGAAGTATAGGGGGTGACACCTGCCCGGTGCTGGAAGGTTAAGGAGAGGGGTTAGCGTAAGCGAAGCTCTGAACTGAAGCCCCAGTAAACGGCGGCCGTAACTATAACGGTCCTAAGGTAGCGAAATTCCTTGTCGGGTAAGTTCCGACCCGCACGAAAGGTGTAACGATTTGGGCACTGTCTCAACCAGAGACTCGGTGAAATTATAGTACCTGTGAAGATGCAGGTTACCCGCGACAGGACGGAAAGACCCCGTGGAGCTTTACTGTAGCCTGATATTGAATTTTGGTACAGTTTGTACAGGATAGGCGGGAGCCATTGAAACCGGAGCGCTAGCTTCGGTGGAGGCGCTGGTGGGATACCGCCCTGACTGTATTGAAATTCTAACCTACGGGTCTTATCGACCCGGGAGACAGTGTCAGGTGGGCAGTTTGACTGGGGCGGTCGCCTCCTAAAGTGTAACGGAGGCGCCCAAAGGTTCCCTCAGAATGGTTGGAAATCATTCGTAGAGTGCAAAGGCATAAGGGAGCTTGACTGCGAGACCTACAAGTCGAGCAGGGACGAAAGTCGGGCTTAGTGATCCGGTGGTTCCGCATGGAAGGGCCATCGCTCAACGGATAAAAGCTACCCCGGGGATAACAGGCTTATCTCCCCCAAGAGTCCACATCGACGGGGAGGTTTGGCACCTCGATGTCGGCTCATCGCATCCTGGGGCTGTAGTCGGTCCCAAGGGTTGGGCTGTTCGCCCATTAAAGCGGTACGCGAGCTGGGTTCAGAACGTCGTGAGACAGTTCGGTCCCTATCCGTCGTGGGCGTAGGAAATTTGAGAGGAGCTGTCCTTAGTACGAGAGGACCGGGATGGACGCACCGCTGGTGTACCAGTTGTTCTGCCAAGGGCATAGCTGGGTAGCTATGTGCGGAAGGGATAAGTGCTGAAAGCATCTAAGCATGAAGCCCCCCTCAAGATGAGATTTCCCATAGCGTAAGCTAGTAAGATCCCTGAAAGATGATCAGGTTGATAGGTTCGAGGTGGAAGCATGGTGACATGTGGAGCTGACGAATACTAATAGATCGAGGACTTAACCATATAATATGTAGCAAATGTTATCTAGTTTTGAAGGAATATGCCTTCATAGTTTGGTGATGATGGCAGAGAGGTCACACCCGTTCCCATACCGAACACGGAAGTTAAGCTCTCTAGCGCCGATGGTAGTTGGGACCTTGTCCCTGTGAGAGTAGGACGTCGCCAAGCAACTAAAACACGAGTCATTTGACTCGTGTTTTTTCGTGTTTTCTTTTATAATCTATAGTAATTAAAAAATATGTTTAAATAATTACTATTTTGATTAAATGCAGGGGAATGTGGCTAGGATAGTGAATAAGCAAAAGTGTTGCAAATTTTATTAATACGTATATAATTAAAGTCAAAGATAGTCAAAGTCAATAAAGGTGGCGGATAAATGAGAAATATATCTGATATCATTGAGCAATATCTAAAGCAAGTTATTGACTTAAGCAATAATAATGTGATTGAAATCAAGAGAAATGAGATTGCGGATCGATTCGAGTGCGTACCATCTCAAATCAATTATGTAATCAATACCCGTTTTACGTTAGAAAGAGGATTTGTAGTAGAAAGTAAACGTGGTGGAGGAGGTTACATTCGCATTATAAAAGTCAAACTGCATGACGATATAGATATTATTGATCAAATGCTTCATATGATTGATCATAGCGTTGCGCAAGGGAATGCAGAAAGTATGATTATACGTTTAATAGAAGAGGGAATCATAACAAATCGTGAAGCGAAACTGATGCTAAGCGTAATAGATCGTTCTGTATTATCAATGGATGTTCCTTCTCGAGATGAACTTAGGGCTCGAATATTATGCGCAATGTTAAGAACACTGAAATATAAATAAATATAACTTTTGTAAAAGAACGATAACTAAGATAAAGCAGTTAAATATTGTAGAAGTTTTGAAAAAGAACATGCACTTTTATTTAAACGGATTCAGGAAAGCGAACAATCTAGTAATGTATGAAAAGTACCATGAGATAGAGCGTTCCTGTTGTAAAGGTGGGGATAGTGATGACTTGTCAAAACTGTAATATAAGACCAGCAACTTTACATTATACAAAAGTAATTAACGAGAAGAAGGCGGAAGTTCATCTTTGTGAGCAATGTGCAGAGCAAAGTGGCTATACGTCTTTCTTTCAATCATCGCAGTCTAACTTTTCATTTCATGATTTATTTGCTGGTTTATTACACGGTGAATCAACAATGTTTGAAGAAGGAAAAAATGGATTTTCAAATGCAGATATAGTAAGATGTCCAGATTGTAAGATGACATATGAACAATTTACAAAAGTCGGACGTTTTGGCTGTTATTCTTGTTACGATACATTTAAGGAGCATTTAAAGCCATTATTAAAACGCCTTCACGGTGGGCATACAGAACATTGTGGAAAAATTCCGGAACGTATAGAAGGAAATATCCACTTAAAGAAAGAATTAGATGAACTAAAACTTATTCTGAAACAATACGTACAGAAAGAGGAATTTGAGAAAGCTGCAGAGGTAAGAGATAAGATCCGAGGTCTTGAAATACAGCTTAGTGAGCATAGAGAGGGGGAATAGTTCTATGTCACTGGACAAAATTATGAACGAAGCAATTAGTCCATGGATGAAGGGGGATGGCCCTGATTCTGATATTGTTTTAAGTAGTCGAATTCGTTTGGCTCGTAATTTTAAACAATATCAATTTTCCACTATGCAAAACGAAGAAGAAGCTAAACAGATTCATGAATTATTCAAAAAGAAATTTATAAATAAAGCAGTAGGGCCCTTTGGGGAGTTTGGACTATTAAAGATGAATGAATTAACCCCTCTTCAAAGGAGAGTTTTAGTCGAAAAGCATTTAATTAGTCCAAATCTTGCAGGGACAGAATATGGAGCATGTCTACTATCAGAAAGTGAACATATTAGTGTTATGCTTAATGAAGAAGACCATATTCGGATTCAGTGCCTATTTTCAGGATTACAGTTATCAGAGGCACTTCAAAGTGCCAATCAAATAGATAATTGGATTGAGAAAGAAGTTGAATACGCTTTTGATGAATCACTTGGATATATTACGAGTTGTCCTACTAATGTTGGCACAGGGTTAAGAGCTTCTGTGATGATTCATTTACCGGGACTGGTTTTAACAAAAAGAATTAGCCGTATTATACAAGTAATTCAAAAATTAGGGTTAGTAGTAAGAGGAATATACGGTGAAGGTAGCGAAGCGTTAGGTAATATATTTCAAGTTTCAAATCAAATGACGCTAGGAAAGTCTGAAGAAGATATTATTGCAGATTTAAAGAGTGTCATTCAACAAATTATACAGCAAGAAAAAATGGCTAGAGAATTAATTGTACAAAATTCAAGTATTGAACTTGAAGATAAGGTTTATCGTTCTTACGGCATACTAGCAAACAGTCGTTTAATTCAATCTGCAGAAGCAGCCAATTGCTTATCAGATGTACGACTTGGTATTGATCTAGGATATATAAAAGGTATATCGAGAAATATTTTGACTGAGCTAATGGTTCTTACGCAACCAGGTATTTTACAACAATACGCAGGTGGACCTTTAGGGCCAGAAGAAAGAGATTATCGAAGAGCAACCTTAATCCGTGAGCGATTACGTATTGAAAAAAACTAAGCGCAAGTAGGAGGCGATTTCTATGATGTTTGGAAGATTTACAGAAAGAGCACAGAAAGTGTTAGCTTTATCTCAAGAGGAAGCAATTCGTATTGGGCATAATAATATTGGAACAGAACATATTTTACTTGGGCTTGTACGCGAAGGTGAAGGAATTGCAGCAAAAGCATTAATTGCTCTTGGATTAAGTCCAGAGAAAGTTCAAAAAGAAGTAGAAGCGTTAATTGGGCGAGGAACAGAAGCTTCTCAAACTGTACATTATACACCTCGTGCTAAAAAGGTTATTGAATTATCTATGGATGAAGCGCGTAAGCTAGGCCATTCTTACGTTGGAACAGAACACATTTTACTCGGTTTAATCCGTGAAGGTGAAGGTGTAGCCGCACGTGTTTTAAATAATTTAGGTGTAAGTCTAAATAAAGCAAGACAACAAGTGTTACAACTTCTTGGAAGTAATGAAGCTAGTTCAGGTCATCAAGGTGGTTCAGCAACAAATGCAAATACACCGACACTTGACAGTTTAGCACGGGACTTAACAGTTGTTGCACGTGAAAATCGCTTAGACCCTGTTATTGGACGCGGTAAAGAAATTCAACGTGTAATTGAGGTATTAAGCCGTAGAACGAAAAATAACCCAGTATTAATTGGTGAGCCTGGTGTAGGTAAAACGGCAATTGCAGAAGGATTAGCACAGCAAATTGTAAATAATGAAGTTCCTGAAACTTTAAGAGATAAGCGTGTTATGACATTAGATATGGGTACAGTGGTAGCTGGAACGAAATATCGTGGTGAATTTGAAGATCGTTTAAAGAAAGTGATGGATGAAATTCGCCAAGCAGGCAATATTATTCTATTTATTGATGAGCTTCATACATTAATTGGTGCAGGTGGAGCAGAAGGTGCAATCGATGCATCGAATATTTTAAAACCATCTTTAGCACGAGGAGAGCTACAATGTATTGGGGCAACAACTTTAGATGAGTATCGTAAATATATTGAAAAAGACGCGGCTTTAGAAAGACGTTTTCAACCAATTCATGTTGATGAGCCAAGTTTAGAAGAATCGATTCAAATCTTGAAAGGTTTACGTGATCGTTATGAGGCGCATCACCGTGTATCTATTACAGATGACGCTATTGATGCAGCTGTAAAACTTTCAGATCGTTATATTACAGATCGCTTTTTACCGGATAAAGCAATTGATTTAATTGATGAAGCTGCTTCAAAAGTTCGCTTACGTTCTTATACAACACCACCAAACTTAAAAGAGCTTGAAGTGAAGCTTGAGGAGATTCGAAAAGAAAAAGATGCAGCTGTACAAAGTCAAGAATTTGAAAAGGCTGCATCCTTACGTGATATGGAGCAACGCTTACGTGAGAAGTTAGAAGATACAAAACGTCAATGGAAAGAGCAACAAGGAAAAGAAAATTCAGAGGTTACGGTAGAAGATATTGCAAATGTCGTTTCTACATGGACGCGTATCCCAGTTTCTAAACTTGCACAAACAGAGACTGATAAATTATTAAATTTAGAATCCATTCTTCATGATCGTTTGATTGGTCAAGATGAAGCAGTAGTAGCTGTAGCAAAAGCTGTTCGTCGTGCAAGAGCAGGATTAAAAGATCCGAAGCGCCCGATTGGTTCATTTATTTTCTTAGGACCAACAGGTGTAGGTAAAACAGAACTTGCAAGAGCACTAGCAGAATCTATGTTCGGTGATGAAGATGCAATGATTCGCATCGATATGTCAGAGTACATGGAGAAGCATTCTACTTCCCGTTTAGTTGGTTCTCCTCCAGGATATGTTGGATATGAAGAAGGTGGACAATTAACAGAGAAAGTTCGTCGCAAGCCATATTCAGTTGTATTATTAGATGAGGTAGAGAAAGCTCATCCGGATGTGTTTAATATTTTACTACAAGTATTAGAAGATGGTCGTTTAACAGATTCTAAAGGACGTACAGTTGATTTCCGTAATACAATTGTTATTATGACGTCTAACGTTGGTGCCGAGGCGTTAAAACGTAACAAACATCTTGGATTTAATGTCCAAGATGAAAGCCGTGATTATTCGGATATGAAAGGTAAAGTAATGGATGAGTTGAAAAAGGCATTTCGTCCAGAATTCTTAAACCGTATTGATGAAATTATCGTATTCCATATGCTTGAGAAAAAACATATTCAAGAGATTGTAACTCTTATGGTAAATCAGTTAGTAAATCGCTTAAAAGAACAAGAAATCGAATTGCACTTAACGGAAGGGGCAATTTCAGCTATTGCTGATAAAGGATTTGATCGTGAATACGGTGCTCGTCCACTTCGTAGAGCAATTCAGAAACATGTAGAAGATAGACTATCAGAAGAACTTTTAAAAGGTGCTATTGAGAAAGGACAAAAAGTTATCTTTGATGTAGAAGGAGAATCATTTGTCATTCATAGTGCGGAAAAGGTAAAATAAGTATAGACAAACAAAGAGGGCTACGCGATAGCCCTCTTTCTTGTACGAGAAGGATAAACGTTTATAGACGAAAGTGAAGTGAACTATAAAAAGATATGGCTAAAAAGAAAACGAAATTTATATGTCAAGAATGTGGTTATCAGTCACCAAAATATATGGGTAAATGTCCTGGATGTGGTCAATGGAATACACTTGTTGAAGAAATGGAGCCAGTTGTATCATCCAGGCGCCTTAATTACGCGAATGCAATTCAAACGGAAGTAACAAAACCAAGACGTCTTACCGAAGTAGAAACAAAGTCTGAGGCACGTATTGAAACGGAATTTCAAGAGTTTAATCGTGTGCTTGGTGGCGGAATTGTAGATGGGTCCTTAGTACTTATTGGTGGAGACCCTGGGATTGGGAAATCAACATTACTATTACAAATTTCATCACAATTAGCAGATTCTTCATATGATGTATTATACATATCGGGTGAGGAGTCGGCAAAGCAGATTAAACTTCGTGCAGATCGTTTGCATGTAAAGGGTAGCAATCTATTTGTTGTAGCAGAGACAGACCTGCAGCGTATTGCAGCACATATTGAAGAGATGAATCCAGCTTTTGTTGTTATTGATTCTATTCAAACAATACATTTACCTGAGGTGACGTCAGCACCAGGAAGTGTGGCACAAGTACGTGAATGTACAGCGGAATTAATGAAACTTGCAAAAACAAAAGGAATCCCTATTTTCATCGTCGGGCATGTGACAAAAGAAGGAGCAATTGCAGGACCTCGTATGTTAGAACATATGGTCGATGCAGTTCTTTACTTTGAAGGAGATCGACACCATACGTATCGTATTTTACGAGCTGTGAAGAACCGTTTTGGTTCCACGAATGAAATGGGTATCTTTGAAATGAAAGAGCTTGGTCTTGCGGAAGTTTTAAATCCTTCCGAAATCTTCCTTGAGGAAAGGCCGGTTGGTGTTGCAGGATCAACAGTAGTTGCTTCAATGGAAGGAACAAGACCTGTTTTAGTAGAAATACAAGCATTAATCTCCCCTACTAGTTTTGGAAATCCTCGAAGAATGGCGACGGGAATTGATCATAACCGTGTTTCGCTTATTATGGCAGTATTAGAAAAAAGAACAGGTTTACTATTGCAAAATCAAGATGCATATTTAAAAGTAGCTGGTGGTTTGAAATTAGACGAACCGGCAATTGATTTAGCAGTGGCTTTAAGTATAGCCTCAAGTTTTAGGGATAAATCTACGGCACCAACTGATGCAGTAATAGGAGAAGTAGGATTAACTGGAGAAATAAGAAGAGTATCAAGAATCGAACAACGTGTACAAGAAGCGGCTAAATTAGGATTTCAACGTGTTATTATTCCTAGAAAAAACTTAGGAGGATGGACAATTCCGGATGGGATTGAGGTTGTAGGTGTTTCTAATTTAGGAGAAGCGCTTCGTTTGACATTAGGAGGCTAGGCTATGGAAGAAAATAAGCAACGTGTCAAAAGTATGATTAATATTTTACAGCTCGTGGCCCCAGGAACACCACTGCGTGAAGGGATAGATAATGTACTTCGCGCACAAACAGGGGGGCTAATTGTTCTTGGATATAATGAGCAGATTAAAAGTATTGTTGATGGTGGTTTTCACATTAATTGTGCATTCTCTCCTGCTAGTTTATATGAATTAGCAAAAATGGACGGGGCACTTATTTTAAATGAAACGGGAAGTAAAATTTTAATAGCGAATGCACAGTTAGTTCCGGAGGCATCTATTGATTCTATTGAAACAGGTATGCGTCACCGAACAGCAGAACGTGTAGCGAAGCAGACGGGTAGTCTTGTTGTGGCCATTTCACAAAGACGTAACGTAATTACGCTATATCAAGGGAACTTACGTTATACACTAAAAGATATAGGGGTTATTTTAACAAAAGCAAATCAAGCTATTCAAACGTTAGAAAAATATAAGGCTGTATGGAATGATGGTATTACGAATTTGGGCATTCTAGAATTTGAAGAGGTCGTTACAATGTCTGAGGTAGTTCACGTTTTACATAGTGTTGAAATGGTACTGCGTATTAAAAATGAAATATTGAGCTATATTCATGAGTTAGGAACAGAAGGTAGGTTAATTCGTTTACAGCTTACAGAATTGCTAGCTGATTTAGAAGCAGAGGCAGCATTGTTAATTAAAGATTATCACCAGGAGAAAACACAAGACCATCATCAAATTTTGAAAAAGTTACAGGACCTTGCAAATACACAACTTTTAGAGGATAGTGATTTAGTTAAATTACTTGGCTATCCAGGGCAAACCAGTTTAGAAGAAAGTGTGACGCCAAGGGGATATCGAATTACAAGCAAAATCTCTCGTGTTCCGCCACTTATCATTGAAAATTTAATTAATCGATTCAAAACGTTGCAAGGAGTTTGTCGCGCGACTATTCATGAATTGGATGATGTGGAAGGAATTGGGGAAGTAAGGGCGAAGAAAATACGAGAAGGCCTAAAAAGAATTCAAGAGCATCTCTATATGAGTAGACACAATTAAGAATATTACATTGATTCCATAATATAACGACACTAGAACATTTTTGGTATATGATATGATATATTGGTAAATAAAACTATTTATAAAAAAACACGTCCGCTTTTGCATTCGGCGTTTTGATTAGCGAAACAATGGTTAATAATGAGTAGGAGGTGGTTGGATGTTAAAACGGATCGTACAGCTCTTCTTTCTAGTAATCGGGGGAGCGTTAGGGATTTACTTAATCCCAAAAGTTATTAATGTATTAGACATCGGTGCTGTTCCTTTATTGGAAGGATCGTATGTTCGTGCGATTATTGGTGCAATTATTTTATTTTTAACAACATTTTGGCTTGTAGATTATATTGTTCAACTTATTAAGCATATTGAAGAGGCTCTTGTAAAGGCGCCTGTAGCAGATGTTTTATTTGGTACATTAGGATTGATCTCTGGTCTTATTGTTGCATATTTAATTTTAATACCGATTCGTGAATTTACAATTCCGGTTATTAGTACGGTATTGCAAGTGTTCTTCACTCTTTTACTTGGATATTTAGGATTCCAAGTAGGATTTAAAAAGAGGAATGAATTGCTAGGATTATTTACATTACCCCAACGCGGAGGTAAGAAGAAAAATAATAGCGAGAACGAAGAGGTAGAAGCAGAAAAATCTACGACTCATTGGAAAATTCTCGATACGAGTGTAATTATCGATGGACGTATTGCTGATATTTGCCAAACGAAGTTTTTGGAAGGAACAATTGTGATTCCACAATTCGTATTAGAAGAGCTTCAGCATATTGCCGATTCTTCCGATGCTTTAAAGCGTAATCGTGGTCGCAGAGGACTAGACATTTTAAATCGTATTCAAAAAGAGATGCCGATTCCGGTAGAAATTTATGAAGGCGATTTCGAGGATATCCAAGAGGTGGATAGCAAACTTGTAAAGTTAGCAAAAATCACCGGTGGAACTGTAGTAACGAATGATTTCAACTTAAATAAAGTTTCTGAATTACAAGGAGTAACGGTGTTAAACATTAATGATTTAGCTAATGCAATTAAACCAGTTGTACTCCCTGGCGAAGAATTAAATGTTTATGTTGTGAAAGATGGTAAAGAGCAAAACCAAGGTGTTGCGTACTTAGATGATGGTACGATGATTGTAGTAGAAGATGGTAGAGAGTATGTAGGTTCGCAACTTAATGTACTGGTTACTAGCGTATTACAAACATCAGCTGGTCGTATGATTTTCGCAAAACGTAAATTATTAGAAAAAGCATTATAGGTAGAGGATTATTAATATGTATACATTAATTATTCCGGCAGCCGGCCAAGGAAAGCGGATGGGTGCTGGCAAAAATAAGTTGTTCTTACTTATAAACGAAGTACCGATTATCGTTCATACATTACGTGCTTTTGAAAGAGATAAAGCGTGCAAAAGTATTGTTATGGCAATTAACGAAGAGGAACGCCCGTATTTTGAAGAATTAATGCAGAAGTATCCGATTGAAAAACAGGTACAATTTATTCAGGGTGGAGCCGAAAGACAAGATAGTGTATATAACGCGATTCAGCATGCGAGTGATGTTGAATACGTTCTTGTACATGACGGAGCGCGCCCATTCGTAACGAATAAAGTGATTCAAGACGTATTAACAGCAGCAAAAAAATATGGAGCTTCCATTTGTGCAGTGCCAGTAAAGGATACAGTTAAGAAGGTAGAGCGAGGTTTTGTTGTCGAAACGGTAGAACGATCTCAGCTTAAGGCTGTGCAAACACCGCAAGGTTTCTCTGTTTCTCTTTTGCTAGAGGCTCATAGAAGTGCAAAACAGAGCTGTTTTCTTGGTACAGATGATGCAAGTCTCGTGGAACGTATTGGAAAGCAAGTAGGTGTAGTAGAGGGGAGTTACTATAATATTAAAGTGACGACTCCAGAGGATTTACTAATTGCTGAAAGTTTCCTTCATGTTCAAAAAAAATAGCCGTGATGGTGTATAACAAAGGAAAGCTCGGCAATGGCCGGGCTTTTCTTTGTAAGGATATCGATATAATATAGAGTCATAAAGCTCAGTGGTTTAGCTCAAGGAGGATGTAAAGAATGTTTCGAATTGGACAAGGTTTTGACGTGCATGAATTTGCAGAAGGTAGACCGTTAATTATTGGCGGAATTACAATTCCACACGAGAAAGGATTAATCGGCCATTCAGATGCAGATGTATTGTTACATACGATTGCTGATGCATGTTTAGGTGCCATTGCAGCAGGAGATATCGGAAAGCATTTTCCTGATACAGACCCAGTTTTTAAAGATGCAGATTCAGCTGTATTGTTGCAAAAAGTTTGGGAATTTGTGCGTGAACAAGGTTACGAGTTAGGGAATTTAGATTGTACAATTATTGCTCAAAAGCCAAAAATGGCACCGCATATTGAAAGTATGCGTAAACGTATTAGTGAACTGTTAGAAACGTCTATAGATAACATTAATGTAAAGGCAACAACAACAGAAAAATTAGGATTTACAGGTAGGGAAGAAGGAATTGCTTCTCAAGCAGTGGTATTATTACAGAAAAAATAATGGTTTTTAATTCGTAAGATGGATAATCACATTTTTTTGTTGTACAATTATAGAATGTGTAGACATTAAGAATGGAAGGTGTACCAATTATGGAAAAGCAAGTGAGAGTGCGCTATGCGCCAAGTCCAACAGGACACTTACATATCGGAAATGCGCGTACGGCATTATTTAATTATTTATTTGCTCGTCATTTAGATGGCAAGTTTATTATTCGTATTGAAGATACTGATGTAAAACGTAACGTGGCTGGTGGAGAAGAAAGCCAATTAAAATACTTGAAATGGCTCGGTATGGACTGGGATGAAGGTGTTGATGTTGGTGGTGAATTTGGACCATATCGTCAAACAGAGCGTTTAGATATTTATAAAAAATTATATCTAGATTTATTAGAGCGTGGTTTAGCTTACAAATGTTATATGACAGAAGAAGAGCTAGAAGCAGAGCGTGAAGGACAAATTTCTCGTGGTGAAACACCTCGTTATGCAGGTAACCACCGTGATTTAACTGAAGAACAAATGAAAGAATTTGAAGCTGAGGGACGTATTCCAAGTATTCGTTTCCGGGTACCAGCTGATCGTGATTACACATTTAAAGATATCGTAAAAGATGAAGTAGCATTCCATTCAAATGATTTCGGTGATTTCGTTATCGTGAAAAAAGATGGAATTCCAACTTATAACTTTGCGGTAGCAGTAGATGATCACTTAATGGAAATTACACATGTACTTCGTGGTGATGACCATATTTCAAATACGCCAAAACAAATGATGATTTATGAAGCTTTCGGTTGGGATATCCCGCAATTTGGCCATATGACTTTAATTGTAAATGAAAGCCGTAAAAAATTAAGTAAGCGTGATGAATCTATTATTCAATTTATTGAGCAATATAAAGAGCTTGGATATCTTCCAGAAGCAATCTTTAACTTTATTGCACTACTAGGTTGGTCGCCGGTAGGAGAAGAAGAAATCTTCTCTCAAGAAGAGTTTATCAAAATGTTCGATGCAGCTCGTTTATCAAAATCACCTGCATTATTTGATTCTCAAAAATTAAAATGGATGAACAACCAATATATGAAAAAGCAAGATTTAGATACGGTGGTAGAATTAAGCTTACCGCATCTAGTGAAGGCTGGACGTATAGGTGAAACTTTAAGTGAACAAGAGCAAGCTTGGATTCGTGATGTAATTGCGTTATATCATGAACAAATGAGTTTTGGAGCTGAAATTGTAGAGCTTTCTGAAATGTTCTTCAAAGATCATGTTGATCATGAAGAAGAAGGACAAGAAGTATTAAAAGGTGAACAGGTACCAGAAGTACTTCGTGCATTTGCTGGTCAAGTAGAAGCACTAGAGGCGATGGAACCAGCAGCAATTAAGGCAGCTATTAAAGCAGTTCAAAAGGAAACAGGTCATAAAGGTAAAAACTTATTTATGCCAATCCGTGTTGCAACTACTGGTCAAACACATGGGCCAGAGCTTCCTAATGCTATTGCACTTCTTGGAAAAGAAAAAGTTTTAAATCGTCTTCAAAAAGTAATTGGTTAACATTTTCTAGGTTTAGAAATATAATAAGTATACTTAAAACCTAATAAGGAAAAGCGACGAGAAGGAGAAGTAGAAAATCAGGCTTTTTACAGAGAGAACCACCTTTAGGCTGGAAGTGGTTTATAAGCGGGTTTTTGAAATGCCCCTTCGAGTCTTCTGCTGAACAGCAAAATGTTTTGTGAAACATCTTAAGGCGTTAAAGTAAGCAGAAGCGGTGTACACCGTTATCAGAGATGAGTTTGAGGCTTTTTTAGCCTAAACAGAGTGGAACCGCGCTTAAAAGGCGTCTCTGTCAATATGACAGAGGCGTCTTTTTTTATACCGTAAAACTGGGTATGAGTATAAATTTTATCTACGTGTATAAAGATTTAGGGAGATAAGTAGGGAGTTAGTTCACTCGAAAAAGCAGCCCATAAAGGGGAGGGAACATCGATGTTTAAGAGGCTTCGGGAAGATATTGAAGTCGTTTTTGAACAGGATCCAGCGGCAAGAGGTTATTTCGAAGTCATTTTAACTTACTCTGGATTACATGCAGTTTGGGCTCATCGAATTGCACATGCTTTTTATAAAAGGGATTTTTTCTTTCTTGCACGTTTTGTTTCGCAAGTTAGTCGTTTTTTTACTGGCATTGAGATTCATCCAGGAGCAACTATTGGTCGACGCTTTTTCATAGACCATGGAATGGGAGTTGTAATTGGAGAAACTTGTGAAATTGGTGATAATGTAACAATTTATCAAGGGGTTACATTAGGTGGTACAGGAAAAGAAAAAGGCAAGAGGCATCCAACAATTCAGGATAATGTATTAATTGCGACGGGTGCTAAAGTCCTTGGTTCTATTACTGTGGGAGAGAATTCTAAAATCGGGGCAGGGTCTGTCGTATTAAAAGAAGTTCCTGCACATTCTACAGTTGTAGGTATACCTGGCCGAGTCGTTATTCAAAATGGAGTGAAGATTGGTCAAGAATTAAATCACTCTGACCTTCCGGATCCAATTTTTGATAAATTAAAGGCTATGGAAGTAGAACTTGATAAATTGAAGAAACAACTGGAAGTAAAGGTAGAAAGGAAGGATAAAAATGACTATTCACATTTATAATACGTTAACACGTCAAAAAGAAGAGTTTGTTCCATTAGAAGAAAATAAGGTAAAGATGTATGTATGCGGACCTACAGTTTATAATTACATTCATATTGGCAATGCAAGACCCCCTATGGTATTCGATACAGTACGTCGCTATCTAGAATATAAAGGGTACGATGTGCAATACGTATCGAACTTTACGGACGTAGATGATAAATTAATTAAAGCGGCAAATGAATTAGGTGAAGATGTACCGACAATTGCTGATCGTTTTGTTGAAGCGTACTTTGAAGATGTAACAGCGCTAGGTTGCAAACACGCAACAGTTCATCCTCGTGTAACAGAAAATATGGATATCATTATTGAATTTATTCAAGAACTTGTGAATAAAGGGTATGCATACGAATCAGAGGGTGATGTGTACTTTAAAACGAAGGAATTCGAAGGTTACGGTAAATTATCACATCAACCAATCGCAGATTTACGTCACGGTGCGCGTATTGAAGTAGGAGAAAAGAAACAAGACCCTCTTGATTTTGCTTTATGGAAAGATGCTAAAGAAGGAGAAATCTTCTGGGAAAGCCCTTGGGGGAAAGGTCGTCCAGGCTGGCATATTGAATGCTCGGCAATGGCACGTAAATACTTAGGAGATACAATCGATATTCATGCTGGTGGTCAAGACTTAGCATTTCCTCATCATGAGAATGAAATTGCGCAGTCTGAGGCGTTAACTGGAAAAACATTTGCACGTTATTGGATGCACAATGGATATATTAATATTAATAATGAGAAGATGTCTAAGTCATTGGGGAACTTTATTTTAGTTCACGATATCATTAAGCAATATAATCCGCAGTTAATTAGATTCTTTATGCTATCGGTACATTACCGTCATCCAATTAATTTCAGTGAAGAGTTATTACAAAGCACAAATAACGGACTGGAAAGAATTAAGACGGCTTATGGTAACTTAAAACATCGTATGGAAAGTAGTACCGATTTAACAGACCATAATGAGAAGTGGTTAGCGGAACTGGAAAAATTCCAGACTGCATTTGAAGAAGCGATGAATGATGACTTCAACACTGCTAATGCAATCACTGAGTTATATAATGTGGCAAATCATGCGAATCAATATTTACTGGAAGAACATACGTCTACAGTGGTAATTGAAGCATACGTAAAACAACTTGAAACATTATTTGATATTTTAGGGTTAGAATTAGCGCAAGAAGAGTTGCTTGATGAAGAAATTGAGGCACTTATTCAAAAACGCATTGAAGCTCGTAAAAATCGTGATTTTGCATTATCAGATCAAATTCGCGATGACTTAAAAGACCGTAATATTATTTTAGAAGATACCGCTCAAGGTACAAGATGGAAAAGAGGATAAGAATGATTGATGCAAAGCAATTAAACAGCTTGGCGTTAGCGTATATGGGTGATGCGGTATATGAACAATATATCCGCTATCACCTCCTTCAAAAAGGAAAGGTTCGCCCTAATCAATTACATCGCTTAGGGACGAGCTTTGTTTCAGCAAAAGCACAGGCGAAAGTTGTTTATCATTTATTAGAGACGTCGTTTTTGACAGAGGAAGAAGAGGCGGTATTAAGAAGAGGACGTAATGCAAATTCAGGTACAGTTCCGAAAAATACGGATGTACAAACATATCGACATAGTACAGCCTTTGAAGCGCTAATTGGTTATCATCATTTATTAAATAACCGTGAGAGATTAGACGAAATTGTATATAAGGCAATTGCAGTTTTAGAAGAAAAGGAAGGGGGCACATCATCATGAGTAGTGAATATATTATCGGACGTAACCCTGTAATTGAAGCGTTACGATCAGGGAGAGATATTAATAAAATTTGGATCGCAGAAGGTGCTGCCAAAGGACAAGTGCAGATTGTACTAGCGTTAGCGAAAGAAAATAAGGTTATTTTACAACACGCACCAAAGAAAAAGTTAGATCAATTAGTTGAGGGTAATCATCAAGGTGTAATTGCTCAAGTAGCTGCATATCAGTATGCGGAGTTAGAAGATTTATTCAAAGTGGCAGAAAAACGTAATGAAGATCCATTCTTCTTAATTTTAGATGAGATTGAAGATCCGCATAACTTAGGTTCTATTATGCGTACTGCTGATGCGACAGGAGCTCATGGGATTATTATTCCAAAGAGAAGGGCTGTGGGGCTTACAGCGTCAGTTGCGAAAGCATCAACAGGAGCAATTGAATACATTCCTGTTGCACGCGTAACGAACTTATCCCGTACAATTGATGAATTAAAAGAACGTGGACTTTGGATTGCTGGTACAGATGCCAAAGGAAAAACGGATTATCGTAATTTAGATGGTAAAATGCCGATTGGGTTAGTAATTGGTAGCGAAGGAAAAGGTATGAGCCGTATTATTGGTGAAAAGTGTGATTTCCTAATCACTCTACCGATGGTTGGTAAAGTTACATCCTTAAATGCTTCCGTAGCCGCAAGTTTGTTAATGTATGAGGTATATCGTAAACGTCACGAAATTGGTAAATAAAAGATGAACGATATTTTAATCGTTGACGGTTACAACATTATCGGAGCTTGGGGAGATTTGAAGAAACTGCGGGATGTAGATTTACAATCATCAAGAGATGCACTTATTGATAAGATGGCGGATTATCAAGGTTATACAGGCACAAAAGTGATGATAGTCTTTGATGCCTATACAGTACATGGTATTGAAAAAAAGATGAAACAATCTCGTGTGGAAGTAATATTCACACGAAAGAATCAAACTGCAGATGAAAAGATAGAGCAACTTGCGATAGAGCTTAGAAATATAAATACACGAATATATGTTGCGACTTCTGATTACACGGAACAATGGGTTATATTTGCGCAAGGTGCCCTTCGGAAATCTGCCCGTGAATTAGAGTTGGAAGTACAGGCAATGGAGCAACAAGTAAGAAGGCGTACAAAAGACACGAAAGAACAGCAACCCGCCATGCGAAAGATATTCAGTAAAGATATTACAGAAAAATTAGAAAAATTAAGAAGAGGAGAGCGTTGAAGCATTGACGCTCTTTGTCTTTTTACTGTATAATATTGCTAAATAAATAGCGGTCGGAGGGATCAAGGTGGAAGCAGGCTTCGTAAGTGTAGGTGACGTTACATTTCGTGATTTAGAGGATGAGGCAATCGTTGAGTTAGTTCGAAAAGGTAATACTGACGCTCTAGAATATTTAATTCACAAATATAAGAACTTTGTTCGCGCGAAATCAAGATCTTACTTTTTAGTGGGTGCCGATCGAGAAGACATTGTTCAAGAAGGTATGATAGGGTTGTTTAAAGCAATTCGTGATTATAAAGAGGACAAGCTGTCTTCATTCAAAGCATTTGCTGAACTGTGTATCACTCGACAAATTATTACCGCTATTAAAACGGCAACAAGACAAAAACATATTCCCTTAAATTCATATGTGTCTTTAGATAAGCCGATTTACGATGAGGAATCTGATCGAACATTATTGGATGTTATTTCTGAAGCGAAGGTAACTGATCCTGAAGAGATGATTATTAGCCAAGAAGAATATACAGACATAGAATCAAAAATATCAGAATTATTAAGCGATTTAGAAAGAAAAGTACTTTCTTTATATCTAGATGGGCGTTCTTATCAAGAGATTTCAGAACAGTTAAACAGACATGTGAAATCTATTGATAACGCTTTACAGCGGGTGAAGAGGAAATTGGAACGATATATGGAAATGCGAGAAAGTACAACTTTAAATTCATAACAAATAACAAGTGCAACAGGTGTAAAATAAATCACCTGTTTTCTTTTGTAGAGCGTACAAAATGCATGTCATTGACATTGTCTTTTATTGTATGATACATTTTTAGGGACATAATGTTACAAGGTTGGTGTAACTAATGAGGAAAAAAGTTGTACTCTCATGTGAAGAGTGTAAAAATCGAAACTACTCTACTATGAAAGATACGAGCTCGATAGAGCGACTTGAAATAAAAAAGTTTTGTAAAACATGCAATCAGCATACAGTTCACAAGGAAACAAAATAAATAATTGAAATAATACACTGGAGGTCCCGCAGATGCGTTTAACGAACTTTTTCGGCGATGTAGGTCGCGAAATGAAAAAAGTAAGTTGGCCTAAAAAAGATGAATTACTCCGCTCAACAGCGACTGTTGTTGCTACAGTTGTGTTCTTTGCGATTTTCTTCGCAGTAGTTGATATGGGCATTTCTTCTTTAATTCGGTTAATTCTTGGTTAATTCTTGAATAAGAAGCACTTATCCATGATATAATGTTATTTATAAGAACTGTGTAAAAGCCCGGTGAACGGGTTTTTTCATTTGCGCAAAAAAATGTACGTCAGGGAGGGAAGGACGCTCGTCCTAAATGAATGGAAAAAAGTTGGTATGTTGTCCATACTTATTCTGGATATGAAAATAAAGTAAAAGCAAACCTAGAGAAGCGTGTAGAATCAATGGGTATGCAAGATAAAATTTTCCGTGTTGTTGTCCCGGAAGAAGTAGAAGTAGAAATGAAAAACGGAAAAGAAAAATTAATGAAAAGAAAAGTGTTCCCAGGTTATGTATTAGTAGAATTAATCATGACTGATGATTCTTGGTATGTTGTACGTAACACGCCGGGTGTAACTGGGTTCGTTGGTTCTTCTGGTTCTGGATCTAAACCATCACCTCTATTGGAAGAGGAAGTTGTTACCATTATGAAACATATGGGAATGGACAACGAAGTGGTTGATTTCGACTTTGAACTTCATGAGACAGTACGTGTAAATGAGGGGCCATTCGCAGATTATACAGGTGCTATTGAAGAAATTGATGTGGAGAAGAAAAAGGTTAGTGTACTTGTGGACATGTTTGGTCGCGAGACTCCAGTTGAACTTGACTTCCATCAAATTGAAAAATTATAAAATGAAACTTGAAATGAATTGTAAAAAGTGATAATATCTTTTAAGTCAGTACGTCTTCATTATCGGAGGCGTTTTTTGAAAGATTTTATCCTTACAGATAAAATATGACGTGGGAGGGCAAATCACTGTCCAATTGACCACATCACGGACTTAAGGAGGTGTGTCTCGTGGCTAAAAAGGTAATTAAAATGGTAAAGCTTCAAATTCCTGCAGGTAAAGCTAACCCAGCTCCACCAGTTGGTCCAGCATTAGGACAAGCAGGTGTTAACATCATGGGCTTCTGTAAAGAGTTTAACGCTCGTACAGCAGATCAAGCTGGTCTTATCATCCCTGTTGAAATTACGGTATTTGAGGACCGTTCATTCACTTTCATTACTAAAACTCCTCCTGCTGCTGTTCTTCTTAAGAAAGTAGCTGGTATTGAGTCTGGTTCTGGTGAACCAAATCGTAATAAAGTGGCAACTGTTAAGCGTGATAAAGTACGCGAAATCGCTGAAACTAAAATGCCTGACCTAAACGCTGCTAGCGTAGAAGCTGCAATGCGTATGGTTGAAGGTACTGCACGCAGTATGGGCATCGTTATCGAAGACTAATTCGATTTGTTTTTAAAAAAGGTTGCGGGTCTGGAATTCCAATTCGCAACCTTTATTATCGTAAATGATTATCGTTTTTAAATAAATGGATGGCGCTCATCCTCAGGTTATACCTGAAAACAGGCGTAAACGTGGGAGGTTATTCCGCTAAAACCACATTCGAGGAGGAAATAAAAATGGCTAAAAGAGGTAAAAAGTACGTAGAAGCTGCAAAGCTTGTTGACCGTGCAGCTGCTTACTCTGCAACAGAAGCAGTAGAATTAGTAAAGAAAACAAACACAGCTAAATTTGATGCAACTGTAGAAGCTGCATTCCGTTTAGGTGTTGACCCTAAGAAAGCTGACCAACAAATCCGTGGTGCAGTTGTTCTTCCGCACGGTACTGGTAAAGTACAACGTGTATTAGTGTTCGCTAAAGGTGAAAAAGCTAAAGAAGCTGAAGCTGCTGGAGCTGACTTCGTAGGCGATACTGATTACATCGGTAAAATCCAACAAGGTTGGTTCGATTTCGATGTAGTAGTAGCAACTCCTGACATGATGGGTGAAGTTGGTAAACTTGGTCGCGTATTAGGACCTAAAGGTTTAATGCCAAACCCTAAAACTGGAACAGTTACTTTCGATGTAACTAAAGCTGTTAACGAAATCAAAGCTGGTAAAGTTGAATACCGCGTTGATAAAGCTGGTAACATCCACGTTCCAATCGGTAAAGTATCTTTCGAAGATGCTAAATTAGTAGAAAACTTCAAAACAATTGCTGATACTTTATTAAAAGTTAAGCCATCTGCTGCAAAAGGTACTTACATGAAGAACGTAACAGTTGCTTCTACAATGGGACCTGGCGTACGTGTAGACGTTTCTACATTAGCGTAAAAATTGGAAGTTGACTTCATAAAGAAGATTTAATATAATCATTTATGTTGTGAATTTAAATAGTGTACCGTAGACAGTAGGTGTCAATAGACTTAATTTCCTACCTAGGTGTTAATATACGAAACGGAATTTTTTTCTGTGACTATATGCCTCCATGTCTACAAGTTGGGCATGGAGGTTTTTAGTGCACTTTCGGTACATCTTCTATATAATCTACAGGAGGTGTAATAACATGAGCAAAGTAATCGAAACTAAACAACAAGTTGTAACTGAAATCGCGGACAAACTTCGTGCTAGTAAATCTACAATCGTTGTTGACTACCGTGGTTTAACAGTTTCTGAAGCAACAGAATTACGTAAGCAATTACGTGAAGCTGGCGTTGAGTTCAAAGTTTACAAAAACTCTCTAACTCGTCGTGCTGCAGAATCTGCTGAAATGGCTGAGTTAAACGAATTCTTAACAGGACCAAACGCAATCGCGTTCAGTAACGAGGATGTAGTTGCTCCTGCGAAAGTATTAAACGACTTCGCTAAAAATCATGAAGCTTTAGAAATTAAAGCGGGCGTAATCGAAGGTAAACTTGTAACACTTGATGAGGTTAAAGCGATCGCTACTCTTCCATCACGTGAAGGCTTACTTTCTATGCTTCTTAGCGTTCTTCAAGCTCCAATCCGTAACCTTGCACTTGCTACTAAAGCAGTTGCAGAACAAAAGGAAGAGCAAGGCGCTTAATTTTTTAAAAGATAATTACGTATTATCGATAAAACAATACAAACCTATTTAAGGGAGGATATTTACAATGACTAAAGAACAAATCATTGAAGCAGTTAAATCTATGACTGTATTAGAACTTAACGACTTAGTAAAAGCTATCGAGGAAGAATTCGGCGTAACTGCTGCTGCTCCTGTAGCTGTTGCTGGTGGCGCTGGAGAAGCTGCTGCTGAGAAAACTGAATTTGATGTGGAACTAACTAGCGCTGGTGCACAAAAAATCAAAGTTATCAAAGTTGTTCGTGAAATCACTGGTCTTGGCTTAAAAGAAGCTAAAGAATTAGTTGACAACACTCCAAAAGTAATCAAAGAAGCTGCTGCTAAAGAAGAAGCTGAAGAAATCAAAGCTAAACTTGAAGAAGTTGGCGCTGCTGTAGAAGTTAAGTAATTAACTTTTGATGCTTTAAAAAAAGCTCGCTCTCATGCGAGCTTTTTTTTTAACTGTAAAGAAGAGAGGTGGCCATATGGCAGACCATTATTTTTCTAACGACCCTTCTAGTAAAAGTGATCGTAAGCGATGGGAATTTGCACTTCGTGGATCTCAATTTACTTTCTTATCCGACCGTGGGGTGTTCTCGAAAAACGAAGTGGACTTTGGTTCCCGTCTTTTAATTGAAGCGTTTCAAATGCCAGATATTAAAGGTAATATATTAGATGTAGGTTGCGGATACGGTCCTATTGGTTTGTCGCTAGCGAAAGAGTTTCAAGGTCGTGAAGTTCACATGGTGGATGTGAATGAAAGGGCGCTTGGGCTTGCGAAAGAAAACGCCGCTAATAACAAAATCGAGAATATACGTATTTTTCAAAGTAGCGTCTATGAAAATGTAGATGGCAAGTATGCTGCTATTCTATCTAACCCTCCAATTCGTGCGGGTAAAGATGTCGTACATGAGATTTTAGAAAAAGCTGTGGAGTATTTAGTTCCAGGTGGAGAACTTTGGATTGTTATTCAAAAGAAGCAAGGTGCACCATCTGCGCTGAAAAAACTAGAGGAAGTATTTTCTGAAGTTGAGGTTGTAGAAAAGAAAAAAGGATATTATATCATAAAATCAAAAAAACGTTGACGGTTATTTTTGGCTATGTTAACATTATACAATGCCAATATATGATTTTCTGCGTTGAGAAAGATGTATATTTTTGTTTCTCTTGGAAAAGATAGTAAAATCAGCAGATTATGAAACAGAATGATGGTTTTCTTATAGAAGCCATTTTTCTTTTTTGAGCAGGTAGAAAGACTCAACGTATTTATCTTTAAGAGAAAAAGACTACGCTAATAGCAGTAGTTGTATTTATTTGTGATTTTGCACAAATTTTTTTGTGCATTTATAATACTCATGATTTGAGGGGTGAAGCAGTTGACAGGTCAACTAGTTCAATACGGACGCCACCGCCAACGAAGAAGTTATGCCCGTATTAGTGAAGTATTAGAGTTACCAAATCTTATCGAAATTCAAACCTCTTCTTATCAGTGGTTTCTTGATGAGGGTTTGCGAGAAATGTTCCAAGACATTTCTCCGATTGAAGACTTTACGGGAAATCTATCGCTTGAATTTATCGACTACAGCTTAGGTGAACCTAAATACTCTGTAGACGAATGCAAAGAGCGTGATGTGACGTATGCAGCACCACTTCGTGTAAAAGTGCGTCTAATCAACAAGGAAACTGGTGAAGTAAAAGAACAAGATGTGTTCATGGGAGATTTCCCACTCATGACAGAGACTGGAACATTCGTAATTAACGGTGCAGAACGTGTTATCGTTTCCCAGTTAGTTCGCTCTCCAAGCGTATACTATAGTGGCAAAGTGGATAAAAACGGAAAACGTGGTTTTACTGCTACTGTAATTCCAAACCGCGGAGCTTGGTTAGAGTATGAGACAGATGCTAAGGATGTTGTATATGTGCGTATTGACCGTACGCGTAAACTTCCTGTAACTGTTTTGTTACGCGCATTAGGGTTTGGCTCTGATCAAGAAATCACCGAGCTTTTAGGTGATAACGAATACTTAAGCAACACATTAGAAAAAGACAACACAGATAGCACAGAAAAAGCATTGCTTGAAATTTATGAGCGTCTACGTCCTGGTGAACCACCAACAGTAGAAAATGCTAAGAGCTTACTTGTGTCTCGTTTCTTCGATCCAAAGCGCTACGATTTAGCAAATGTAGGTCGCTATAAGATCAACAAGAAGTTACACATTAAAAACAGATTGTTTAATCAACGTTTAGCTGAAACATTAGTGGATCCAGAAACTGGTGAAATTTTAGCGGCAGAAGGAACAATCTTAGATCGTCGTACACTTGATCGCATTTTACCTTACTTAGAGAAAAACATTGGATTCAAAACAGCGAAACCAATGGGTGGAGTGGTAGAAGGCGATGTTGAGCTGCAATCTATTAAGATTTATGCTCCTGAGTCAGAAGGCGAACGCGTAATTAATGTAATTGGTAATGCAAACATTACTCGTGATGTGAAACACATCACACCAGGTGATATCCTTGCTTCTATCAGTTACTTCTTCAACCTACTATACAAAGTAGGGGATACAGATGATATTGACCATTTAGGAAACCGTCGTCTGCGTTCTGTTGGAGAACTATTACAAAATCAATTCCGTATCGGTCTTTCTCGTATGGAACGTGTTGTTCGTGAGAGAATGTCGATCCAAGATACAAATGCAATTACACCACAGGCACTAATTAATATTCGTCCTGTTATTGCATCTATTAAAGAGTTCTTCGGAAGTTCTCAGTTATCTCAGTTCATGGACCAAACAAATCCATTAGCGGAGTTAACTCACAAACGAAGACTATCTGCATTAGGACCTGGTGGTTTAACGCGTGAGCGCGCAGGGTTTGAAGTACGTGACGTTCATTACTCCCATTATGGTCGTATGTGTCCGATTGAAACACCAGAGGGACCAAACATTGGTTTGATTAACTCATTATCTTCGTTCGCGAAAGTAAATGAGTTTGGTTTCATTGAAACACCATACCGTCGTGTTGACCCAGAAACTGGTCTTGTAACAGGGCATGTTGATTATTTAACAGCAGATGAAGAAGATAACTATGTTGTAGCCCAAGCGAATATGAAATTATCTGATGAAGGTGAATTCCTAAGTGAAGATATCGTAGCTCGTTTCCGTGGCGAAAATATTGTCACAAATAGAGAACGCATCGACTACATGGATGTATCTCCAAAACAAGTAGTGTCGGCAGCGACAGCTTGTATTCCGTTCTTAGAAAACGATGACTCTAACCGCGCACTTATGGGAGCGAACATGCAACGTCAGGCGGTTCCGTTAATGAATCCGGAATCTCCGATTGTAGGTACAGGTATGGAGTACGTATCAGCAAAAGACTCGGGTGCTGCAGTAATCTGTAAACATCCTGGTGTTGTTGAGCGCGTAGAAGCACGTGAAGTTTGGGTACGTCGCTATGTAGAAGTTGACGGTCAAACAGTAAAAGGCGACTTAGATCGCTACAAAATGCAAAAATTCATTCGTTCTAACCAAGGAACTTGTTACAACCAACGTCCAATCGTAAGTGTTGGAAATGAAGTTGTAAAAGGTGAAATCCTTGCGGATGGTCCTTCTATGGAATTAGGTGAACTAGCACTTGGACGTAACGTGCTTGTTGGCTTCATGACTTGGGACGGTTATAACTACGAGGATGCGATCATCATGAGTGAGCGCCTTGTAAAAGATGATGTGTACACTTCTATTCATATTGAAGAATATGAATCAGAAGCTCGTGATACGAAGCTTGGACCAGAAGAAATTACACGTGACATTCCAAACGTTGGGGAAGACGCATTACGTAACCTTGACGAGCGCGGTATTATTCGCGTTGGTGCTGAAGTAAAAGATGGAGATTTACTTGTTGGTAAAGTAACACCTAAAGGTGTAACAGAATTAACAGCTGAAGAACGTCTATTACATGCTATCTTTGGAGAAAAAGCGCGTGAAGTACGTGATACATCACTACGTGTACCACACGGTGGTGGCGGTATTATCTTAGACGTAAAAGTATTCAACCGTGAAGATGGCGATGAATTGCCACCAGGCGTGAATCAACTTGTACGTGCATATATCGTTCAAAAACGTAAAATTTCTGAAGGTGACAAGATGGCCGGACGTCACGGTAACAAAGGTGTTATTTCTCGTATTTTACCAGAAGAAGATATGCCTTACTTACCAGACGGTACGCCAATCGATATCATGTTAAACCCATTAGGGGTACCATCTCGTATGAATATCGGTCAGGTATTAGAGCTTCATCTTGGTATGGCAGCAAGATACCTGGGCATTCACATTGCAACACCAGTATTCGATGGTGCTCGTGAGGAAGATGTTTGGGGCACAATTGAAGAAGCTGGTATGGCAAATGACGCGAAAACAATCCTGTATGACGGACGTACTGGTGAACCATTCGATAACCGCGTATCTGTTGGTGTCATGTATATGATCAAACTTGCGCACATGGTTGACGATAAACTTCATGCTCGTTCTACTGGACCATACTCACTTGTAACGCAGCAACCTCTTGGAGGTAAAGCTCAGTTCGGTGGACAGCGTTTCGGTGAGATGGAGGTTTGGGCACTTGAAGCTTACGGTGCTGCTTATACTCTTCAAGAAATCTTAACAGTGAAGTCTGATGATGTTGTTGGACGTGTTAAGACTTATGAAGCAATTGTTAAAGGCGAAAATGTTCCAGAACCAGGCGTTCCTGAATCATTCAAAGTATTGATTAAAGAGCTGCAAAGTTTAGGTATGGACGTTAAAATGATGTCTAGCGACGATACAGAAATTGAAATGCGTGATACAGAAGATGACGATGATCATCAATCAGCAGATAAATTGAATGTCGAAGTTGAGACAACTAAGGAATAATTGGGATAACCTGTAGACTAAAAGGGAGGTAGGCCCCTTGATAGATGTAAATAACTTTGAATATATGAAGATTGGACTTGCTTCACCTGACAAGATTCGTTCTTGGTCATACGGTGAAGTTAAGAAACCAGAAACTATTAACTATCGTACGTTAAAGCCTGAAAAAGATGGCTTGTTCTGTGAGCGTATTTTCGGACCACAAAAGGACTGGGAATGTCATTGCGGAAAATACAAACGTGTACGTTATAAAGGTGTAGTTTGTGATCGATGTGGCGTTGAAGTAACGCGTGCAAAAGTACGTCGTGAACGCATGGGTCATATTGAATTAGCTGCTCCTGTATCTCATATTTGGTATTTCAAAGGTATCCCGAGCCGCATGGGACTTGTCTTAGACATGTCCCCTCGCGCGCTTGAAGAAGTAATTTATTTCGCTTCTTATGTTGTAACAGAAAGTGGAGATACACCACTTGATAAGAAGCAATTACTTTCTGAAAAAGAATACCGTGCATATCGTGATCGATATGGTAGCACATTCCAAGCTGCTATGGGTGCAGAAGCGATTAAAAAGCTACTACAAGACATCGATTTAGATAAAGAAGTAGACTTCTTAAAAGAAGAATTAAAAACAGCACAAGGACAACGCCGTACTCGTGCTATTAAACGTCTAGAAGTATTAGAAGCATTCCGTAACTCTGGAAATGAACCATCTTGGATGATCTTAGATGTGCTACCAGTAATCCCACCAGAACTACGCCCAATGGTACAGTTAGATGGTGGACGTTTTGCTACTTCTGACTTAAACGACTTATATCGTCGTGTAATTAACCGTAACAACCGTTTAAAACGTCTATTGGACCTAGGTGCTCCAAGCATCATCGTTCAAAACGAAAAACGTATGTTACAAGAAGCTGTAGACGCATTAATCGATAATGGTCGTCGTGGCCGTCCAGTTACTGGACCAGGTAACCGCCCATTAAAATCACTATCTCACATGCTTAAAGGTAAACAAGGACGTTTCCGTCAAAACTTATTAGGTAAACGTGTTGACTACTCTGGCCGTTCTGTAATCGTTGTAGGACCGAACTTAAAGATGTACCAGTGTGGATTACCGAAAGAAATGGCGCTTGAACTGTTCAAACCTTTCGTTATGAAAGAGTTAGTTGGAAAAGGGTTAGCACACAATATTAAGAGTGCGAAACGTAAAATTGAGCGTGTACACCCTGAAGTTTGGGACGTTTTAGAATCTGTGATTAAAGAGCATCCAGTACTTCTAAACCGTGCACCAACACTTCACCGTCTTGGTATCCAGGCGTTTGAACCTACATTAGTAGAAGGTCGCGCAATTCGTCTTCATCCACTTGTATGTACTGCATACAACGCGGACTTTGACGGTGACCAAATGGCGGTTCACGTTCCGTTATCATCAGAGGCGCAAGCAGAAGCTCGTATTCTTATGTTAGCGGCACAAAACATCTTGAATCCAAAAGACGGAAAACCAGTTGTTACTCCATCTCAGGATATGGTATTAGGTAACTACTACTTAACACTTGAGCGTGAAGGCGCAATCGGTGAAGGTATGGTCTTCAAAGATGCAAACGAAGCAATACTTGCATACCAAAATGGATATGTACATCTGCACACACGTGTTGCAGTTGCTGCAAGTTCAGTAAATAACGTAACGTTTACTGAAGAGCAAAAGGGTAAGCTTCTATTAACAACAGTTGGTAAATTAATATTTAACGAAATCTTACCAGAGTCGTTCCCTTATATTAATGAACCGACAAACTCAAACCTTGAAAAAGAAACACCAGCGGAATATTTCGTTGAAAAAGGTGCGAACATTAAAGAAATTATTGCTAGTCGCGAAGAAGTGGCACCATTTAGCAAGAAGATCCTTGGTAACATCATTGCGGAAGTATTCAAACGTTTCCAAATTACGGAAACATCTCGCATGCTTGACCGTATGAAAAACTTAGGATTTAAGTACTCTACAAAAGCTGGTATTACAGTTGGGGTATCTGACATTCTTGTATTAGGTGAAAAAGATGAAATTCTCCATGAAGCACAGGCAAAAGTAGATAATGTAATTAAACAATTCCGTCGCGGTTTAATCACGGAAGAAGAACGTTACGATCGCGTTATCTCTATTTGGAGTAATGCAAAAGATGTTATCCAAGGAAAACTGATGAAATCCTTGAATAAACGCAACCCAATCTTCATGATGAGTGATTCCGGTGCCCGTGGTAACGCATCGAACTTTACTCAGCTTGCTGGTATGCGTGGTCTGATGGCCAATCCATCTGGTCGTATTATCGAACTTCCAATTAAATCAAGTTTCCGTGAAGGTTTAACAGTACTTGAGTACTTCATCTCTACGCATGGTGCGCGTAAAGGTCTTGCCGATACAGCACTTAAAACTGCCGATTCTGGTTACTTAACACGTCGTCTTGTAGACGTTGCACAAGATGTAATTGTCCGTGAAGATGATTGTGGAACAGATCGTGGTCTATTAATTGGTGCGATTAAAGAGGGTAATGAAGTAATTGAGTCACTATATGATCGTCTTGTTGGACGTTTTGCAAGAAAAACTGTAAAACATCCTGAAACAGGTGAAGTATTAGTTAGTGAAAACCAATTAATTACTGAAGATATCGCTCATATCGTTGAAAATTCGGGTGTTGAAACTGTAAACATTCGTTCAGCGTTCACGTGTAACACTCGCCACGGTGTATGTAAGAAGTGTTACGGTCGTAACTTAGCAACTGGTACAGACGTAGAAGTAGGAGAAGCGGTAGGTATTATCGCAGCTCAATCTATCGGTGAGCCAGGTACACAGTTAACGATGCGTACATTCCATACAGGTGGGGTTGCCGGAGATGATATCACTCAAGGTTTACCTCGTATCCAAGAGATCTTCGAAGCTCGTAATCCGAAAGGTCAGGCAGTTATCAGTGAAATCGACGGTGTTATCGCAGCGATCAACGATGTTAAAGATCGCCAAGAAGTAGTTGTACAGGGTGAAGTTGAAGCTCGTACGTATGCTATTCCTTACGGTGCTCGTCTGAAAGTAACTCCAGGACAGCCAATTAGCCACGGTAAAGAGTTAACAGAAGGGTCTATTGATCCGAAAGAATTACTAAAAGTAACGGACATTACAGCAGTACAAGAATACTTATTACGTGAAGTTCAAAAAGTATACCGTATGCAAGGGGTAGAAATTGGTGACAAACACGTAGAAGTAATGGTACGCCAAATGCTACGTAAAGTTCGTGTAAGTGATGCAGGTGAAACAGATGTATTACCAGGAACATTACTAGATATCCATCAGTTTACTGATGCGAATGCGAAGGTGTTACTGAAAGGTAAACAACCAGCGACAGCTAGACCTGTTCTACTTGGTATTACAAAAGCTTCACTTGAAACAGATTCGTTCTTATCTGCAGCTTCGTTCCAAGAAACAACTCGTGTTCTAACGGATGCAGCAATTAAAGGTAAACGCGATGAGCTTCTAGGATTGAAAGAGAATGTTATTATCGGTAAGCTTGTTCCTGCTGGAACAGGTATGAATCGTTATCGTAAAGTGGATCTTGTAAAAACAACACAAGATAACATGAATGTAGAAAACGATGAAGTTTATGTGGAACAGTAAAATTTTCCGTCGTAAATTTTGTATAAAAACAGCTAATCCTAGTTGACATTATATGAGTCAAAATGTTACTATAATCAAGGTTGCTCCTGAACGATGCTTTGGAGGATATTTATATGTCTTATCAAAAAGTGTCAAATGCTGAAAATGTAGTCGTTGGTCATAAACGAACATTGGAAGCAATCAAAAATGGTATAGTTAAAGAAGTTGTTATTGCAGAAGATGCTGATGTGCGGTTAACCCATGTTATCATTCGCACTGCTTTGCAACATAACATACCCATAACAAAAGTTGAATCAGTTCGTAAGCTTGGAAAAGTTTCGGGGATTCAAGTGGGAGCTTCAGCAATAGGAATAATAAGTTAAAACTGTTTTTGTGAGGAGAGAGCATTTGCTCTTCCTTGCAAAAACTTTGTTTTCAACTAATAATGAACCACCTGGATATGTGGTCATACAAACATGCGAAGGGAGGATAATCAAATGCCTACTATTAACCAATTAGTGAGAAATGGTCGTACTGATAAAGTATGGAAATCTAAATCACCTGCGTTAAACAAAGGTTTTAACTCTTTAAAGAAAAAATCAACTGATATCTCTGCACCTCAAAAACGTGGTGTATGTACTCGTGTTGGTACAATGACTCCAAAGAAACCTAACTCAGCGTTACGTAAATACGCTCGTGTACGTTTAACAAACGGTATTGAAGTTACAGCTTACATCCCAGGTATCGGTCATAACTTACAAGAGCATAGCGTAGTATTAATTCGCGGTGGTCGAGTAAAGGATTTACCAGGGGTACGTTACCACATCGTTCGTGGAGCGCTTGATACAGCTGGTGTTGACAAACGTATGCAAGGACGTTCTAAATATGGTACTAAGCGACCAAAACCTGCTAAAAAATAATAAACTTATAATGAAAGGAGGAACTCAATATGCCTCGTAAAGGACCTGTTGCGAAACGTGACGTGTTACCAGATCCAATGTACAATTCTAAGCTAGTAACACGCCTTATCAACAAAATGATGGTTGACGGTAAAAAAGGTAAATCTCAAACAATTCTTTATAACGCTTTCGATATCGTTCGTGAACGTTCAGATAAAGAACCAATGGAAGTATTCGAGCAAGCTCTTAAGAACATCATGCCTGTTCTTGAAGTACGCGCTCGTCGTGTTGGTGGTGCTAACTACCAAGTTCCAGTTGAGGTTCGTCCAGAACGCCGTACAACTTTAGGTCTTCGCTGGTTAGTAAACTATGCTCGTCTTCGTGGTGAAAAAACTATGGAAGAGCGTCTAGCTTACGAAATCTTAGATGCAGCTAACAACGCTGGTGCATCTGTTAAGAAACGTGAAGACACTCATAAAATGGCAGAAGCTAACAAAGCATTTGCTCATTACCGTTGGTAGGATTCAACGTAAAATAAATGTAAGCATAAACCGCTTTATTTGTCGCTTATGGAAGTGTGGAGAGGGAGAATGCCTCTCCCTTTCGTTGGGCGCTCGTTTTACATAATGAGGGTACTGGACACTGGCATATGTAACAATATAAAGTGGCTTTTTTGCTACTTAAAATAAAAAATCCAATCCATATATGGAAGGAGCAAGACACCAAATGACAAGAGAGTTCTCTTTAGAAAACACTCGTAATATTGGTATCATGGCTCACATCGATGCTGGTAAAACAACAGCAACTGAGCGTATTCTGTATTACACAGGACGTATTCATAAAATCGGTGAAACTCATGAAGGTGCATCTCAGATGGACTGGATGGAGCAAGAGCAAGAGCGTGGTATCACAATTACTTCTGCTGCAACTACAGCTCAATGGAAAGGTCACCGTGTAAACATCATTGATACTCCAGGACACGTAGACTTCACAGTAGAAGTAGAACGTTCTTTACGCGTACTTGATGGTGCGGTAGCAGTACTTGATGCACAATCTGGTGTAGAACCACAAACAGAAACTGTTTGGCGTCAGGCTACTACTTACGGTGTACCTCGTATCGTATTCGTTAACAAAATGGATAAGATCGGTGCAGATTTCTTATACTCTGTAGGAACAATCCACGATCGTTTACAAGCAAACGCACATCCAATTCAGTTACCGATCGGTGCTGAAGATGAGTTCAATGGTATCATTGATCTTGTTGAAGAGTGTGCTTACATGTACGGTAACGATTTAGGAACAGACATCGAGCGTGTCGAAATTCCTGAAGAGCACAAAGAACTAGCTGAAGAATACCGTGGGAAGCTTATTGAAGCGGTAGCTGAGCTTGATGAAGAAATGATGATGAAGTACCTAGAAGGTGAAGAAATCACTGTAGAAGAGCTTAAAGCTGGTATCCGTAAGGCTACAACTTCTGTAGAATTCTTCCCAGTAATCTGTGGTTCTGCATTCAAAAACAAAGGTGTTCAAATCCTGTTAGACGCAGTTATCGACTACCTACCATCTCCATTAGATGTACCTGCTATTAAAGGTACTCTTCCGGATACAGATGAAGAAGTAGAACGTAAGTCTAGCGATGAAGAACCATTCGCAGCTTTAGCATTCAAAATCATGACTGACCCTTATGTTGGTAAGTTAACGTTCTTCCGTGTGTACTCTGGTGTGTTAAACTCTGGATCATACGTGAAAAACTCAACTAAAGGTAAGCGTGAGCGTGTAGGACGTATCCTACAAATGCACGCTAACAGCCGTGAAGAGATTTCAACAGTTTACGCTGGTGATATCGCTGCTGCTGTAGGTTTAAAAGATACTACTACTGGTGATACTCTTTGTGACGAGAAGAGCCTTGTTATCCTTGAGTCTATGGAATTCCCAGAGCCAGTTATCTCTGTAGCTATCGAACCAAAATCTAAAGCTGACCAAGATAAAATGGGTACAGCATTATCTAAGCTTTCTGAAGAAGATCCAACATTCCGTGCTCACACTGACCAAGAAACTGGCCAAACTATCATCGCTGGTATGGGTGAACTTCACCTTGATATCATCGTTGACCGTATGCGCCGTGAATTCAAAGTCGAAGCAAACGTTGGTGCTCCTCAGGTAGCATACCGTGAAACTTTCCGCGCTGCTGCGAAAGTTGAAGGTAAGTTTGCTCGTCAATCTGGTGGACGTGGACAATTCGGTCACGTTTGGATTGAGTTTGCACCTAACGAAGAAGGTAAAGGATTTGAATTCGAAAACAAAATCGTCGGCGGTGTAGTTCCACGTGAATACATCCCAGCTGTTGGAGCGGGTCTTGAAGACTCACTTAAAAATGGTGTACTAGCTGGTTACCCGCTAGTTGACATTAAAGCAGCATTAGTTGACGGTTCTTACCATGATGTCGATTCATCTGAGATGGCGTTCAAAATCGCTGCATCTATGGCACTTAAAGCTGCGGTTTCTAAATGTAACCCAGTAATTCTTGAGCCAATGATGAAAGTTGAAGTTGTAATCCCTGAAGAATACATGGGAGACATCATGGGTGACGTAACATCTCGTCGTGGACGTGTAGAAGGTATGGAAGCTCGCGGTAACGCACAAGTTGTTCGCGCTATGGTTCCACTTTCTGAAATGTTCGGTTATGCGACAGCATTACGTTCTAACACTCAAGGACGCGGAACATTCTCAATGACATTTGATCATTATGAAGAAGTACCGAAGTCTGTTTCAGAAGAAATTATTAAAAAAAATAAAGGCGAATAATTGATTTTTATCAATTGTTCGAGTATAACTACTTATGTAAGCTTAGAAAGTGGGACGTAAGTTTCACTTTCTAGTCTAAATATAAAATAACCTATATAAACTAAGGAGGAATTTAGAATGGCTAAAGCTAAATTCGAACGTTCTAAACCCCATGTTAACATCGGTACAATCGGCCACGTTGACCATGGTAAAACTACATTAACTGCTGCGATCACTACAGTTCTTGCAAAAGCTGGTGGTGCTGAAGCACGCGGATACGATCAAATCGACGCTGCTCCAGAAGAAAGAGAGCGCGGAATCACAATCTCAACTGCACACGTTGAGTACGAAACTGAAACTCGTCACTATGCACACGTTGACTGCCCAGGTCACGCTGACTATGTTAAAAACATGATCACTGGTGCTGCTCAAATGGACGGCGGTATCTTAGTAGTATCTGCTGCTGATGGCCCAATGCCTCAAACACGTGAGCACATCCTTCTTTCTCGTCAAGTAGGTGTTCCTTACATCGTTGTATTCTTAAACAAATGCGACATGGTAGACGACGAAGAGTTATTAGAATTAGTAGAAATGGAAGTTCGTGACCTATTATCTGAATACGGATTCCCAGGCGACGACATTCCTGTAATCAAAGGTTCTGCTCTTAAAGCTCTTCAAGGAGAAGCTGATTGGGAAGCAAAAATCATTGAATTAATGACTGAAGTTGATGCTTACATCCCAACTCCAGAACGTGAAACTGACAAACCATTCTTAATGCCTATCGAGGATGTATTCTCTATCACAGGTCGTGGTACAGTTGCAACTGGTCGTGTAGAGCGCGGAATCGTTAAAGTTGGTGACGTAGTAGAAATCATCGGTCTTGCTGAAGAGAATGCTTCTACAACTGTAACTGGTGTAGAAATGTTCCGTAAACTTCTTGACCAAGCTCAAGCTGGAGACAACATCGGTGCTCTTCTTCGTGGGGTTGCTCGTGAAGACATCCAACGTGGACAAGTTCTTGCTAAAACTGGCTCTGTAAAAGCACACGCTAAATTCAAAGCTGAAGTTTTCGTATTATCTAAAGAAGAAGGTGGACGTCACACTCCATTCTTCGCTAACTACCGTCCTCAGTTCTACTTCCGTACAACTGACGTAACTGGTATCATCCAATTACCAGAAGGTACTGAAATGGTAATGCCTGGTGACAACATCGAAATGACTATCGAACTTATCGCTCCAATCGCTATCGAAGAGGGAACTAAATTCTCTATTCGTGAAGGTGGACGTACAGTAGGTTACGGTGTAGTTGCTACTATCGTTGAGTAATCTTAACTGATATAAAAACCCCCCAAGGGATTTCCCCTTGGGGGGTTTGTTTGTGTTTATATAATGAATAGGATGATATCTTTGTGTTTTGACGAGTTTCTTCTATAGTATATAAAAACATTAAAACGAAACCCAAAAACTGTAAAATGAATTCTAGTAGATGAAAACTTGAAATTCTTTAAAGTGCCATGTATAATAGCAAAAGTAGAGAAAAGCAGATGCAAACAAAAAGATGCTTGCATCTAGACGAATAACATTGTATAATAGACAATGTTGGTCTTTGACTGCGATGAAGTGGAAGGTTGCTGACACACCCGGCCGCTTTGCCATGGCATGGTGTGGGGAAATTTCCATGGAGAAGGTCTATTTTAGAAATAGGCGAACGAAGGAGGGAAAATAATGGCAAAAGAAAAAATTCGTATCCGTTTAAAAGCTTATGATCACCGTATTCTTGATCAATCAGCTGAGAAAATTGTAGAAACAGCTAAGCGTTCTGGGGCAACAGTTTCTGGTCCGATCCCATTACCAACTGAGAAGACTATTTACACAATTCTTCGTGCTGTTCATAAGTACAAAGATTCTCGTGAGCAATTCGAAATGCGCACACACAAGCGTTTAATCGATATCGTGAGTCCTACTCCACAAACAGTAGATTCATTAATGCGTTTAGACTTACCGTCTGGTGTAGATATCGAAATTAAACTATAAATTATATAACTTAAAAATGTAGGAGGTGTAACTCATGACCAAAGGAATCTTAGGAAGAAAGATCGGTATGACTCAAGTATTTGCTGAGAACGGTGAGTTAATCCCAGTAACAGTTATCGCTGCTAATCCAAACGTTGTTCTTCAAAAGAAAACAACTGAAACTGATGGCTACAATGCAATCCAGTTAGGATTTGAAGATAAACGTGAAAAGTTAACTAACAAACCTGAACAAGGCCACACTGCTAAAGCATCTACAACTCCTAAGCGCTTCATTCGCGAAATCCGCGATGCAGACGTGGACGGATTAGAGGTTGGTCAAGAGGTAAAAGTTGAAGTTTTCGCTGCAGGTGAAATCGTTGACGTAACAGGAATTTCTAAAGGTAAAGGTTTCCAAGGTGTTATCAAACGCCACGGACAATCTCGCGGACCTATGTCTCATGGTTCTCGCTATCACCGTCGTCCAGGTTCAATGGGCCCAGTTGCTCCGAACCGTGTATTCAAAGGCAAAAAACTTGCTGGACGTATGGGTGGAGACCAAGTTACTATCCAAAACTTAGAAATCGTTCAAGTTGACACTGAGCGCAACTTATTACTAGTAAAAGGTAACGTTCCAGGTGCTAAGAAATCTCTTGTAGTTGTTCAAGGCGCTGTGAAGGTTAGCAAATAATTCACAATAGGAAGGAGGAATTCCAATGCCAAAAGTTACTGTATATAACCAAACTGGTTCACAGGTTGGTGAAATCGAATTAGCTGAAGCTATTTTCGGTATCGAACCAAATGAAGCTGTACTTTTCGAAGCTGTAATGATGCAACGTGCATCTTTACGTCAAGGTACACACAAAGTAAAAACTCGTTCTGAAGTTCGCGGTGGTGGTCGTAAACCATGGCGTCAAAAAGGAACTGGACGTGCTCGTCAAGGGTCTATCCGTTCTCCTCAATGGCGTGGTGGTGGTACGGTATTCGGACCTACACCAAGAAGCTATGCGTACAAACTTCCTAAGAAGGTTCGTCGTTTAGCAATTAAATCTGCATTAGCTACTAAAGTAGTTGAGAACAACATTGTAGTTCTTGAAGACCTAGTATTAAATGCACCAAAAACAAAAGACATGCTAGCAGTACTTAAAGGATTAACTGTTGAGAAGAAAGCTCTTATCGTAACTGCTGATGCAAACGAATCTGTAGAGTTATCTGCTCGCAATATCCCTGGAGTAACAGTAATCACTGCTGATGGCGTAAACGTTTTAGACGTGCTTCATCATGATAAGCTAATCATGACAAAAGCGGCAGTGGAAAAAGTAGAGGAGGTGCTTGCATAATGAGAGATCCTCGTGATATCATTAAGCGCCCAGTTATCACTGAACGTTCTATGGAAATGATGGCTGAAAAAAAATACACGTTCGATGTGGACGTTAAATCTAATAAAACAGAAGTTAAAGATGCTCTTGAAGCGATCTTTGGTGTTAAAGTAGAAAAAGTGAACATCATGAACTACAAGCCGAAAGCAAAACGCGTTGGTCGTCACGCTGGTTTTACTAGCCGTCGTCGTAAAGCAATCGTTAAGCTAACTGCTGACAGCAAAGAAATCGAAATCTTCCAAGGCGTTTAATTCTTACTAAAGAAGGAGGGAAATTGAGATGGGAATTAAAAAGTATAATCCAACTACTAACGGTCGTCGTAATATGACTACGAATGATTTCGCTGAAATCACGACTGACAGACCCGAAAAGTCTTTACTTGCTCCTTTAAGCAAGAAGGCTGGTCGTAATAACCAAGGTAAAATTACTGTACGTCATCAAGGTGGCGGACATAAGCGTCAATACCGTATCATCGACTTTAAGCGTAACAAAGATGGAATTCCAGGACGCGTTGCTACGATCGAATACGATCCAAACCGCTCTGCGAATATCGCATTAATTAACTACGTTGACGGTGAAAAACGTTACATTCTTGCTCCTAAATCTTTAGAAGTAGGTATGGAAGTTATGTCTGGCCCAGAAGCTGACATCAAAATCGGTAACGCATTACCATTAATCAACATTCCAGTAGGTACTGTTGTTCATAACATCGAGCTTAAGCCTGGTCGTGGCGGACAATTAGTTCGTTCTGCTGGTACATCTGCTCAAGTACTTGGTAAAGAAGGTAAATACGTACTTGTACGTTTAACTTCTGGTGAAGTACGTCTTGTATTATCTGCTTGTCGCGCTTCAATCGGTCAAGTAGGTAACGAACAACATGAACTTATCAAAATCGGTAAAGCAGGTCGCTCTCGCTGGTTAGGTAAACGCCCAACAGTTCGTGGTTCTGTAATGAACCCGGTTGATCACCCACACGGTGGTGGTGAAGGTCGTTCTCCAATCGGACGTAAGTCTCCAATGTCTCCATGGGGTAAACCAACTCTTGGATTCAAGACTCGTAAGAAAAACAAAGCGTCTGACAAATTTATCGTTCGTCGTCGTAAAAAATAATGGGATTGTAGTACGGTTCATTTCTAGAACCGTACGCCAATCACGAAGGGAGGCACCAAAATGGCTCGTAGCTTAAAAAAAGGACCATTTGTCGATGATCACTTAATGAGCAAAATGGAAAAATTAGTTGCATCTGAGCAAAAACAAGTTGTTAAAACTTGGTCTCGCCGTTCAACAATCTTCCCTCAGTTCATCGGACACACAATCGCTGTATATGATGGTCGTAAACACGTACCTGTGTACATCACTGAGGATATGGTTGGCCATAAGTTAGGTGAATTCGCACCAACTCGTACGTATAAAGGTCACCTTGCTGACGATAAGAAAACTAGAAGATAATGAGAGGAGGCACTTCAATGCAAGCTAAAGCAGTAGCGAGAACAGTTCGTATTGCTCCTCGTAAAGTTCGTTTAGTAGTAGACTTAATCCGAGGTAAGCAAGTGGGTGAAGCGATTGCTATCCTTAACCACACACCAAAAACTGCTTCTCCAGTTGTAGAAAAAGTTTTAAAATCTGCAATCGCAAATGCAGAGCACAATTATGAGATGGACATTAACAACCTAGTTGTTGAAAAAGTCTTCGTTGACGAAGGTCCAACGTTGAAACGTTTCCGTCCACGTGCAATGGGTCGTGCAAGCCAAATTAACAAACGCACAAGCCACATCACAGTTGTGGTATCAGAAAAGAAGGAGGGATAATCGATGGGTCAAAAGGTTAATCCAATTGGTCTTCGTGTCGGTGTTATCCGTGACTGGGAATCTCGTTGGTTCGCTGAGAAAGATTACGCTACATTATTACATGAAGACATCAAAATCCGTGAGTACATTAATGTACGCTTAAAAGATTCTGCTGTTGCTAAAGTAGAAATCGAACGTGCAGCAAATCGTGTAAATGTTACAATTCACACTGCAAAACCTGGTATGGTAATTGGTAAAGGTGGTACTGAAGTTGAAGCACTTCGTAAAGCTCTTAACCAATTAACAGGCAAGCGTGTACACATCAACATTTTAGAAGTTAAGAGAGCTGATCTTAACGCTAAATTAGTAGGCGAAAACATCGCTCGTCAATTAGAAAACCGTGTATCATTCCGTCGTGCACAAAAGCAAGTTATTCAACGTGCTATGCGTGCAGGTGCTAAAGGTATTAAAACACAGGTTTCTGGTCGTCTTGGCGGAGCTGATATCGCTCGTGCAGAATCTTACAGTGAAGGAACTGTTCCACTTCATACACTTCGCGCTGATATTGACTATGCAGCAGTTGAAGCTGATACAACATACGGTAAATTAGGCGTAAAAGTATGGATCTACCGTGGAGAAGTCCTTCCTACAAAAAAGAAAGCTTCTGAGGAAGGAGGAAAATAATATGTTAATGCCAAAACGCGTAAAATATCGTAGAGAGCATCGTGGTAAAATGCGTGGTCGTGCTAAAGGTGGAACTGAAATTGCTTTCGGTGAATTCGGTTTACAAGCACAAGCTGCTTCATGGATTACAAACCGTCAAATCGAAGCTGCTCGTCGTGCAATGACTCGTTACATGAAACGTGGCGGTAAAGTATGGATTAAAATTTTCCCTTCTAAACCTTACACTGCAAAACCTCTAGAAGTACGTATGGGTTCCGGTAAAGGGGCACCAGAAGGCTGGGTAGCAGTAGTAAAACCTGGGAAAATTATGTTCGAAATCGCGGGTGTATCTGAAGAGGTAGCACGCGAAGCATTACGTCTTGCAGCTCACAAGTTACCTGTGAAATGTAAATTCGTAAAACGTGAAGAAAATGGTGGTGAATCTAATGAAAACTAATGATATTCGTGAATTAACCACTGCCGAAATCGAAACAAAAGTTAAAGCTTTAAAGGAAGAGTTGTTTAATCTTCGCTTCCAACTTGCTACAGGACAATTAGAGAATCCAACTCGCATTCGTGAAGTGCGTAAAGCAATTGCTCGTATGAAAACTGTAGTTCGTGAAAGAGAGATCGGAATTAATCGATAAATTGAGGGGAGGTTTGCATAGTGAGCGAACGTAACCAACGCAAAGTTTATACTGGTCGTGTAGTGTCTGACAAAATGGACAAAACGATTACAGTTTTAGTTGAAACTTACAAAACTCATTCCTTGTACGGAAAACGTGTTAAGTATTCTAAGAAGTACAAAGCCCATGATGAGCAAAACCAAGCGAAACTTGGCGATATCGTTAAAATCATGGAAACTCGCCCGCTTTCTGCTACTAAGCGTTTCCGTTTAGTTGAAATCGTTGAAGAAGCGGTTATTATCTAAATAGACGAATCGGAATTTTTAGTCCGAAGGGAGGTTTCATAACATGATCCAACAAGAATCTCGTTTGAAAGTTGCTGACAACTCTGGTGCACGTGAACTTTTAACAATTAAAGTATTAGGCGGCTCTGGTCGTAAATATGCTAACATTGGTGACATTATCGTTGCTACGGTAAAACAAGCAACACCAGGTGGCGTTGTTAAAAAAGGTGACGTTGTTAAAGCAGTAGTAGTACGTACGAAGAGCGGAGCTCGTCGTCCGGACGGTTCTTACATCAAATTTGATGAAAACGCAGCGGTTATCATTAAAGACGATAAGAGCCCACGTGGTACTCGTATCTTCGGACCAGTAGCTCGTGAATTACGTGATAGCAACTTCATGAAGATCGTTTCTTTAGCTCCAGAAGTTCTATAATTTAAGGTATTGCCTTGCTAAGGAGGTGCAGAATTAAGATGCATGTAAAAAAAGGTGATAAAGTACAGGTAATCACTGGTAAAGACAAAGGAAAACAAGGCGTTATCCTTGTGGCTTTCCCAAAGCAAAACCGTGTTATCGTTGAGGGTGTTAACATCGTTAAAAAACACTCTAAGCCATCTCAATTAAATCCACAAGGTGGAATTATTACTAAAGAAGCACCTATTCACGTTTCTAACGTTATGATTTTAGATCCGAAAACAGGTGAACCTACTCGCGTAGGCTTCAAAGTAGAAGATGGTAAAAAAGTTCGTATTGCAAAAAAATCTGGTGAATTATTAGATAAATAATTTTCTTAAGAAAGGAGGTCACTTCATTGAATCGCCTTAAAGAGAAGTTCCAAAAGGAAATTACTCCTGCTCTAGTGAGCAAGTTTAACTATAAATCTGTGATGGAAGTACCGAAAATCGAAAAGATCGTAATCAACACTGGTGTTGGTGACGCGGTATCTAACTCAAAAGCTTTAGACAATGCAGTAGAAGAATTAACACAAATCGCAGGTCAAAAACCTGTTGTAACTCGTGCTAAAAAATCAATCGCTGGTTTCCGTCTTCGTGAAGGTATGCCAATCGGTGCGAAAGTAACTTTACGCGGCGAGCAAATGTATGAGTTCTTCGACAAATTAGTATCGGTTTCTTTACCACGTGTACGTGATTTCCGTGGTGTTTCTAAGAAATCATTCGATGGTCGTGGGAACTACACATTAGGTGTTAAAGAGCAACTTATCTTCCCTGAGATTGATTATGATAAAGTAAGCAAAGTACGCGGTATGGACATCGTAATCGTTACTACAGCGAAAACTGATGAAGAAGCTCGTGAACTTTTAACACAATTCGGTATGCCATTCCAAAAATAATGGAAGCCAACGCTAAGTAGAGGAGGCGAAAACGTGGCTAAAAAATCTATGATAGCGAAACAAAAGCGTACTCCTAAGTTTAAAGTACAAGAGTATACACGTTGCGAACGCTGCGGTCGTCCGCATTCTGTATACCGCAAATTTAAACTTTGCCGTATTTGTTTCCGTGAACTTGCATATAAAGGTCAAATTCCTGGTGTTAAAAAAGCTAGTTGGTAAAACCCACAAATGGGAAGGAGGTAAAACACATGGTGATGACAGATCCAATTGCAGACATGCTTACTCGCATCCGTAATGCGAATATGGTACGTCATGAGAAATTAGAGGTTCCTGCTTCTAAAATCAAAAAAGAGATCGCTGAACTTTTAAAACGTGAAGGTTTCATTCGTGATGTAGAATACATCGAGGATAACAAACAAGGTATCCTTCGTATTTTCCTGAAATATGGTGCAAACAATGAACGTGTAATCACTGGATTAAAACGTATCAGTAAACCTGGCTTACGCGTTTACGCTAAAGCTGACGAAGTACCACGTGTACTTAACGGATTAGGTATCGCTCTTGTTTCTACATCTAAGGGAGTAATGACAGACAAAGACGCTCGTCAATTACAAACTGGTGGAGAAGTAGTAGCATACGTTTGGTAATATATATTTAAAACGAACGGAGGTGTGACCACATGTCTCGTATTGGTAAAAAGATTCTTGAAATCCCTGCAGGTGTTACTATTACAATTGCAGAAGACAATACTGTAACAGTAAAAGGCCCTAAAGGTGAATTAACTCGTAAATTCAATGCTGATATGTCTATCAAAATTGAAGAAAATACACTAACAGTTGAGCGTCCATCTGAACAGAAGGAACACCGTGCATTACACGGTACAACTCGTGCTTTAATCGGAAACATGGTTGAAGGTGTAACTGCAGGTTTCGCACGCGGACTTGAATTAGTCGGTGTTGGTTACCGTGCTCAAAAACAAGGAGATAAACTTGTTTTAAGCGTAGGTTATTCTCATCCAGTAGAAATGACTCCGGAAGCAGGTCTTGAAGTTGAAGTACCTGCACCAACTAAAATCGTAATTAAAGGTATCGACAAGCAACGTGTTGGCGAATTTGCTGCTAACATCCGTGCTGTACGTGCTCCTGAGCCTTACAAAGGTAAAGGTATTCGTTACGAAGGCGAAGTTGTTCGTCGTAAAGAAGGTAAAACTGCTAAGTAAACCCGTTAGGTGAGAGAAAGGAGTGACAAGAAAATGATCACTAAAGCTGATAAAAATGCGACTCGTAAGAAAAGACATGCACGTGTACGTGCTAAACTTACTGGTACTGCAGAGCGTCCACGTTTAAACGTGTTCCGTTCTAACCAACATATTTACGCTCAAGTTATTGATGATGTGAATGGTGTAACGTTAGTAAGTGCATCTACTCTTGATAAAGACCTTGCTCTTAACGGTACTAGCAATACTGAAGCTGCTACGAAAGTTGGAGAATCAGTTGCTAAGCGTGCTGTAGAGAAAGGCGTTAAAGAAGTAGTATTTGATCGCGGTGGTTACTTATACCATGGCCGTGTTAAAGCTCTAGCTGAAGCTGCTCGTGAGGCTGGATTACAATTTTAATGGTCAAAGGAGGGAAAATTGATGCATCGCATTGACCCAAGTAAATTAGAACTTGAAGAACGTGTAGTTACGATAAATCGTGTCGCGAAAGTTGTTAAGGGTGGTCGTCGTTTCCGCTTTGCTGCACTAGTTGTAGTTGGCGATAAAAACGGTCATGTTGGATTCGGTACTGGTAAAGCACAAGAGGTACCAGACGCAATTCGCAAAGCTATCGAAGACGCTAAGAAAAATTTAATCGCTGTACCATTAGTTGGTACAACAATTCCACACACAATCAACGGTCACTTTGGAGCTGGTGAAGTATTCTTAAAACCTGCTGCTGAGGGTACTGGTGTTATTGCTGGTGGACCTGTTCGTGCGGTTCTTGAATTAGCTGGTGTACAAGACATTCTTTCGAAATCTCTTGGTTCTAACACACCAATCAACATGATTCGCGCTACTGTGAACGGATTAAGCGAACTTAAGCGCGCTGAAGATGTTGCAAAATTACGCGGTAAATCTGTAGAAGAGCTACTAGGTTAAGGAGGGAAAACAAATGGCGAAAAAGTTAGAAATTACCCTCACTCGTAGTGTAATTGGTCGTCCACAAGATCAACGTGCGACGGTAGAAGCTTTAGGTCTTAAAAAGTTGAATTCAACTGTAGTTAAGGAAGAAACTCCTGCTATTCTTGGTATGATCAACAAAGTTTCTCACCTTTTAACTGTAAAAGAAGCTTAAGGATAACTCATTAATATAAGGAGGTGCCTGGGAATGAAACTTCATGAATTAAAACCTGCAGAAGGTTCTCGTAAAGTACGTAACCGTGTCGGTCGTGGTATCGGTTCTGGTAACGGTAAAACTGCTGGTAAAGGTCATAAAGGACAAAACGCACGTTCTGGTGGCGGTGTTCGTCTTGGCTTCGAAGGTGGTCAAACTCCATTATTCCGTCGTTTACCAAAACGCGGCTTCACAAACATTAACCGTAAAGAGTTTACTATTGTAAACTTATCAACGTTAAATCGTTTTGAAGATGGTACAGAAGTAACACCTGAATTATTGCTGGAAACTGGCGTTATCAGCAAGTTAAACGACGGTGTTAAAATTCTTGCAAGCGGAGCAGTAGAGAAAAAACTAACTGTTAAAGCGCACAAGTTCTCTTCAAGTGCTAAAGAAGCAATTGAAGCAGCTGGCGGATCAGTTGAGGTGATCTAATGTTTCGTACAATCTCCAACTTTATGCGCGTTGCTGAGATAAGACGTAAAATATTATTCACTTTAGCGATGTTAATCGTATTCAGGATTGGCACGTTTATCCCAGTGCCATTTACAAATGGAGACGTACTGAAAGCACAAGACCAATTAAATGCTTTAGGTATTCTAAATACATTTGGCGGTGGCGCCTTGAAAAACTTCTCCATCTTTGCGATGGGAATCATGCCGTATATTACAGCATCCATCATCGTGCAATTATTGCAGATGGATGTTGTTCCTAAATTTTCGGAATGGTCGAAGCAAGGTGAAATGGGCCGTCGTAAACTAACGCAATTCACGCGTTACTTTACAATTGTTCTTGCGTTTATTCAGGGGTTTGGTATGTCAATCGGTTTTAACGGTATGGTAGGTGGGCAATTAATTTTGAATCCTGGTTGGAGCACTTATTTATACATTGCTACGGTACTGACTGCTGGTACTGCATTTTTAATGTGGTTAGGCGAACAGATTACAGCTAAAGGTGTAGGTAATGGTATTTCCATCCTTATCTTTGGCGGTATTGCTGCAGCGATCCCAAGTGTTATATCTCAAGTGTATCAACAACAGTTTCAAAATATCGGAGATCAATTGTTCATGAGTATCGTTAAAGTTGCATTGATTTTACTAGCTGTGCTAGCAGTTATTGTTGGTGTTATTTTCATTCAACAAGCTGTTAGAAAGATCCCAATTCAATATGCGAAGCGTGTAACAGGAGGGAATGGGAATCATGCTGGAGCACAAAACACACATTTACCGCTTAAGGTAAATAGTGCGGGTGTTATTCCAGTCATTTTTGCTGTTTCATTCTTAATTACGCCTCCAACTATTGCACAGTTCTTCCCGAAACATGATGTATCGCAGTGGATTATTGCAAACTTTAACTATTCTCACCCAGTGGGAATGATCATATATGTTGCGCTCATTGTAGCCTTCACATATTTCTATGCATTTGTTCAGGTTAATCCAGAGCAAATGTCAGAGAATCTAAACAAGCAAGGTGGATATGTTCCAGGTATTCGTCCGGGTAAGAATACAGAACAATATCTAACAAAAATCTTGTATCGTTTGACCTTTGTAGGATCAATTTTCCTAGCAGCGATTGCAATCTTACCAGTTATCTTTACGAAATTGGGAAATCTTCCTCCATCTGCACAGATTGGTGGAACGAGTATGTTAATCGTTGTCGGCGTTGCTTTAGAAACAATGAAGCAGCTAGAAAGCCAACTGGTAAAACGCCATTACAAAGGGTTTATCAAGCAGTGAGTAAGTGGGAAGAACTATCTTCCCTACATGCTCATGTACTGAGGGGGAACAAGGATGAACTTAATTTTAATGGGGCTTCCTGGTGCTGGTAAAGGTACACAAGCCGAACAGATTGTAGCCAAGTATAACATCCCTCACATTTCAACAGGAGATATGTTCCGTGCAGCTATGAAGGCTGAAACTGAAATGGGTCTACAAGCAAAATCTTTTATTGATAAAGGTGCACTTGTTCCAGATGAAGTTACAATCGGAATTGTTCGTGAACGTTTAAGTCAAGAAGACTGCGTAAGAGGTTTCTTACTAGACGGTTTCCCACGAACTGTTGCACAAGCATCAGCTCTTGAAGAGATTATGAAAGATCTTGGCAAAAAAATCGACTATGTTTTAAACATTAATGTGGATTCAGGATTGTTATTAAAACGCCTTACAGGCCGTCGCATTTGTAAAGAGTGCGGTGCGACTTACCACTTAGAATTCAATCCACCAGCAAAAGCTGATGTGTGCGATAAATGTGGTGGCGAATTATACCAACGCTCTGATGACAATGAAGAAACTGTAGCAAATCGTTTAGATGTAAATATTAGGCAAACAAAACCTTTGCTTGATTTCTACGACGAGCTTGGTTACTTAAAAAGCATTAATGGTGAGCAAGATATCAATAAAGTATTTGCTGATATCGATGTTCTCATCGGAGGCTTAGCGTAATGATCATCTGCAAAACTCCTCGCGAGATAGAAATCATGCGAGAAGCTGGCAGAATCGTTGCTTTAACTCATCAAGAGTTGAAACAGCACATTACTCCAGGAATTACAACGAAAGAGCTCGATCAAATAGCGGAAAAGACGATTCAAAAATATGGTGCTACGCCATCTTTTAAAGGATACAACGGATTTCCGGGGAGCATATGTGCTTCTGTAAATGAAGAGCTTGTACACGGAATTCCAGGAAAGCGCAAGCTCAAAGAGGGCGATATCATCAGTATCGATATTGGTGCGAAATACAATGGGTACCATGGAGATTCTGCATGGACGTATCCAGTTGGAAACATTTCTGAATCTGTTCAAAAGCTACTTGATGTCACAGAAAAATCGTTGTATCTTGGTCTAGAACAAGTAAAACCAGGCGAGAGATTATCAAATATCTCACATGCGGTTCAAACCCATGCTGAAGAGAATGGATTCTCGATCGTTAGGGAGTATGTTGGTCACGGAATCGGGCAAGACTTACATGAGGACCCTCAAATCCCGCACTATGGTCCACCAAATAGAGGCCCTAGATTAAAGCCGGGAATGGTCATCTGTGTTGAGCCGATGGTGAATCAAGGAAGACGATATGTAAAAACACTATCTGATGACTGGACAGTGGTAACGGTAGATGGTAAATGGTGTGCCCATTTTGAGCACACGATTGCTCTTACAGAAGCAGGATACGAAATCCTTACCACTTTATAAGTAGCTGGCTCTCCGGGATTTCAGAGCAGTGTAAAATGTTACTGATTTGAAGAAGGGAGAACTATTGAATGGCTAAAGATGATGTAATTGAAGTCGAAGGTACCGTTCTTGAAACGTTGCCAAATGCTATGTTCAAAGTAGAATTAGAGAATGGGCATGTCGTATTGGCTCACGTTTCTGGTAAAATCCGTATGAACTTCATTCGTATTTTACCAGGAGACAAAGTTACGGTAGAATTATCTCCGTACGATTTAAATCGTGGTCGTATTACGTACCGTTTTAAATAATATAGCACTCCGTAATCTTTAAGGAGGTTCGAGACATGAAAGTAAGACCGTCAGTTAAACCAATCTGCGAAAAATGTAAAGTTATTCGTAGACGTGGAAAAGTAATGGTTATTTGTGAAAACCCTAAACATAAACAAAAACAAGGTTAATCAGAAGGAGGTGCATTCAGAATGGCACGTATCGCAGGTGTAGATATTCCTCGAGACAAACGCGTTGTTATTTCTTTAACTTACGTATTCGGCATTGGTCGCACAACTGCTGAAAAAATTCTTACTGAAGCTGGTATTTCTTCAGAAACACGAGTTCGTGATTTAACGGAAGACGAATTAGGACGTATCCGTGATGTTATCGATCGTATTAAAGTTGAGGGAGACCTTCGTCGTGAAGTATCTCTTAACATTAAACGTCTAATGGAGATCGGTTCTTACCGTGGTCTTCGTCACCGTCGTGGTTTACCAGTTCGTGGTCAAAATTCTAAAAACAATGCTCGTACACGTAAAGGTCCACGTCGTACAGTAGCAAATAAAAAGAAATAATAAGTAAAGGAGGTTGAACTAACAATGGCACGTAAAACAAACACTCGTAAAAAACGTGTGAAAAAGAATATCGAAGCTGGTATAGCTCATATTCGTTCTACTTTCAACAACACAATCGTAACACTTACAGATACTCACGGTAACGCACTTTCTTGGTCTAGTGCTGGTGCACTTGGTTTCCGTGGATCTCGTAAATCTACTCCATTCGCTGCGCAAATGGCTGCTGAAGCTGCTGCTAAAGTTGCAATGGAGCACGGTTTAAAAACTTTAGAGGTTACTGTTAAAGGTCCTGGTGCTGGTCGTGAAGCTGCAATTCGTGCTCTTCAAGCTGCAGGTCTAGAAGTAACAGCAATTAGAGATGTTACTCCAGTTCCTCATAATGGATGTCGTCCGCCAAAACGTCGTCGTGTGTAATTTTTCTGTATAGAATTTTCCCTTTTGTCTATAATGGATATGATGCATTATCGAGAAATTTCGTACAGAAACATCGCTTGTTGTGCACAATCGGGAACTGCCTAAGGGGGACTTTCGGTTAGACAGGGGTTATACCTTTGTTTAACCGGGGTTTCGACGTTTTGAAGGAGGGTTTAGTTAATGATTGAAATCGAAAAGCCGAAAATCGAAACGGTTGAACTTAACGAAGATGCTAAATATGGTAAATTCGTAATTGAACCGCTTGAGCGTGGATATGGTACTACTTTGGGTAACTCCTTACGTCGTATTCTTTTATCCTCACTCCCTGGTGCCGCTGTTACTGCTATCCAAATCGATGGCGTATTACATGAATTTTCAACAGTTGAGGGCGTAGTAGAAGACGTTACGACGATCATCTTAAACTTGAAAAAGTTAGCTCTTAAAATCTACTCTGAAGAAGAGAAGACGTTGGAAATTGATGTGCAGGGCGAAGGTATTGTCACAGCTGCTGATATTACTCACGATAGTGATGTAGAAATCTTAAATCCAGATTTACACATTGCAACGTTAGCAAAAGATGCGCATTTCCGCGTGCGTTTAACTGCAAAGCGTGGCCGTGGGTATACGCCAGCTGATGCAAATAAAAGCGAAGATCAACCAATAGGAGTAATTCCTATTGATTCTATTTATACTCCAGTATCACGTGTGACTTACCAAGTGGAAAAGACACGTGTCGGACAAGTGGCTAATTATGATAAGCTTACGCTTGATGTATGGACGGATGGAAGCATCGGGCCAAAAGAAGCTATCTCTTTAGGTGCCAAAATATTAACTGAGCATTTAAATATCTTTGTTGGTTTAACTGATGAAGCACAAAATGCTGAGATTATGGTCGAGAAGGAAGAAGATCAAAAAGAGAAAGTTCTTGAGATGACTATCGAAGAACTAGACCTTTCTGTTCGTTCTTATAATTGCCTAAAACGTGCAGGAATTAATACTGTACAAGAGCTTGCGAACAAAACAGAAGAAGATATGATGAAAGTTCGTAACTTAGGACGTAAATCCTTAGAAGAAGTTAAACATAAACTTGAGGAATTAGGTTTAGGTTTACGTAAAGACGACTGAGGATTTAAACCCATGAACAAAGGAGGGAACTACGAATGGCATACAGAAAATTAGGCCGTACAAGTGCGCAACGTAAAGCTATGTTACGTGACTTAGCTACTGATTTAATTATCAACGAGCGCATCCAAACGACAGAAACTCGTGCAAAAGAACTTCGTTCTGTAGTGGAAAAAATGATCACTTTAGGTAAACGCGGAGATCTTCATGCTCGTCGTCAAGCAGCAGCTTTCATTCGCAATGAAGTAGCTAACGCTGAGACTGGTCAAGATGCACTTCAAAAATTATTCGCTGATGTAGCTCCACGCTATGCTGAGCGCCAAGGCGGATACACTCGTATTGCAAAAATTGGTCCACGTCGCGGAGACGCAGCACCAATGGTAATTATCGAGTTAGTATAATGATAATTAAAAGGGCAGGACAGTTCTTTTCAAGAAACTGGTCATGGCCCTTTTTTTTAAATATAAAAATAGGCGAGCTTGGCGAAGGAAAGGGTGCCTTCTATTGAAAAAAGAGAAACTTCGGATAAGAAATATATCATTTCAATATCCTGGGGCAGCCACGTATGCATTAAAAGATGTTTCATTTTCCTTATATGAGGGAGAATGGGTATCTATTATTGGACAAAACGGTTCAGGAAAGTCTACACTTGCAAAATTATTGAATGGTTTGTTTTTGCCGGAAGCAGGGACTATTACAGTGAATGATACAATGGTTTTATCAGAGGAAACGGTATGGGATGTTCGAAAACAAATTGGAATGGTATTTCAAAATCCAGATAATCAATTTGTTGGAACAACAGTGCAAGATGATGTTGTATTTGGCTTAGAGAATATCGGAATGCCAAGAGAACAAATGATTGAAAGATTAGAACAGGCCTTACGACTTGTCCGTATGGAAGATTTTCTTAATGATGAGCCTCATTCCTTATCTGGTGGGCAAAAACAGCGAGTGGCAATAGCAGGCGTTTTAGCACTTCAGCCATCTATTTTAATATTAGATGAAGCAACGTCAATGTTAGATCCTCAAGGAAGACGTGAAGTAGTAGAAACGGTTAGACAACTTGTTAATCAAAAAGGTATTACCGTGTTATCAATTACGCACGATTTAGAAGAAGCGGCACAGTCGGATCGTGTCATTATTTTAAATAAGGGAGAAATATTAGAGGAAGGGACTCCAGAGAAAATTTTCAAGTCCTCTCATACGCTCCAAGAAATTGGCTTAGATGTACCGTTTTCGGTGAAAATAGCAGAATTATTAAAAAGAAATGAAATTCTTTTGCAAAATACGCATCTTACAATGGAAAGCTTGGTGAACGAACTTTGGAGATTACATTCCAAAAAGTAGAACATCGTTATCAATATAAAACTCCATTTGAAAGACGCGCACTTTATGATGTAGACGTGTCGTTTCCAAGTGGGGGCTATTATGCCATTATCGGTCATACTGGTTCAGGCAAGTCGACGATGATTCAACATTTAAATGGTTTATTGCAGCCGACAAATGGTACAGTTCAAATTGGTGAACATTTGATTTCGGCAGGAAAGAAAGAAAAAAAGCTAAAGCCACTACGTAAAAAAGTAGGGGTTGTCTTTCAATTCCCAGAACATCAGTTGTTTGAAGAAACTGTGGAGAAAGATATTTGCTTTGGACCTACTAATTTCGGGGTATCTGGAGATGAAGCGAAGCAAAAGGCTAGAGAGGCAATAGAACTTGTAGGGCTAGAACCAGAACTGTTAACACGTTCTCCGTTCGAATTAAGTGGTGGACAAATGAGACGTGTTGCTATAGCGGGTGTACTGGCAATGGAACCTGAAGTGCTTGTATTAGATGAACCTACAGCAGGTCTAGATCCAAAAGGGCAGAACGAACTTATGCAGATGTTTTATAAGTTGCATAAGGAGAAGGGGCTTACAGTTATCCTTGTAACGCATAATATGGAGGATGCTGCTCAGTATGCGGAACAGATTGTAGTTATGCATAAAGGAACGGTCTTTTTGCAAGGAAGTGCAGAGGAAGTATTTTCACATGCTGATGAACTAGAGAAAATTGGTGTGGATCTTCCTATGTCATTAAAGTATAAACGTGCAATTGAAGAGAAGTTTGGTATTTCAATTCCAAAGGCTACCTTATCTTTAGAGGATCTTACTCATGAAGTTGTGCAGGTGTTACGAAAAGGTGGTCATGAATCATGCAGCAGTTGATTATTGGGAGATATATCCCGGGGAATTCACTTATTCATCAACTTGATCCACGTACGAAGCTGCTGATTGTCTTTTTATATGTATTTGTTGTTTTCTTAGCAAATAATGCGATTTCATATGGATTTTTATTTTTATATGCACTCATTGCTTTATTTTTTGCAAAAGTGCCGATTCGTTATGTACTTTCGGGCTTAAAACCGATTTTATGGATTTTTCTTTTTACATTTTTCCTGCATATTTTTACAAATAAAGAGGGGGATGTACTACTCCAGCTTGGTTGGTTTTCGATACATGAAAAAGGATTAGAGCAAGGGATATACATTTCTGTACGGTTCTTCGTTATTATTTTAATGACGACATTATTAACGTTAACGACGACACCTATTGAAATTACAGATGGTTTGGAGACGTTATTAAAGCCATTGAAGCGTATAAAGGTTCCTGTTCATGAAATCGCATTAATGATGTCAATTTCTCTTCGTTTTATCCCGACATTAATGGATGAAACAAGTAAAATAATGAAAGCACAAGCATCACGTGGTATTGATTTCGCTGGTGGACCGATAAAAGATAGAATGAAAGCTATTATCTCACTGCTCGTTCCTCTGTTTATCAGTGCTTTTAAGCGTGCAGAGGACTTAGCTATTGCGATGGAAGCTCGTGGATATCAAAGTGGTGAAGGACGTACTAAATTTAGGCAACTACGCTGGAAAACAAGCGATACAGTAACGATTGTAAGCTTATTTTGTTTAGCTTGTATTTTGGCATGGGTGCGATCGTAATGGAGAATAGAGAAATGGATAGAATAAAATGTACGGTTGCATATGATGGTATGCATTTTTGTGGTTATCAAATTCAGCCGAAGCATCGTACTGTTCAACAGGAGATAGAAAAAGCATTACAGAAATTGCATAAGGGAGAACTTGTTCGTGTTCAGGCGTCTGGTAGAACAGATTCTACGGTTCATGCAAAAGGGCAAGTAATACACTTTGATACTCCTTTGTCTCTTGAGGAGTGGCAATGGAATAACGCTTTAAATACAATGTTGCCAGATGATATTGTTATTAGGCGAGTAGAGAAAAAAACAGAAGAATTTCATGCACGTTACGGTGTTGAGAAAAAAGAATATCGTTATCGTGTATCATTATCAAAGACTGCGGATGTATTCCGTAGAAATTACGTATATCAATATCCATATCAGCTCGAAATCAATTCTATAAGAAAAGCAATTCCCTATTTTATTGGAACGCATGATTTCACTTCTTTTTGTTCGGCAAAAACTGACAAAAAAGATAAAGTGCGAACAATTTATGAAATCGAGTTAATTGAGCAAGATGATGAATTAATTTTTCGTTTTGTTGGTAATGGATTTTTATATAATATGGTCAGAATTATTGTTGGGACGTTACTTAGCGTAGGGCAAGGAAAGCTTGATCCTAATAGCATTCCAGAGATTTTAGCGAAACAAAATCGTCAGTTTGCTGGAAAGATGGCTCCAGGTCATGGGCTTTACCTATGGGAGGTAAACTATAACAACTAATCCTGGTGTAACATTTGCTTGACATTAGAAACTCAAAAGTATATCATAACATATGGTATTGTTTCTAAAACCACGATTAGCCCCGGAAGGAAATCGTGTTTAAGATAAACAATAGATTTTTTCTATGGAAAAGATAACGAGGAGGGAAACACATGCGTACGACTTTTATGGCAAAAGCTAACGAAGTTGAGCGTAAATGGTATGTGGTTGATGCTGAAGGTCAAACTTTAGGTCGCCTTGCTAGTGAAGTAGCATCCATTTTACGTGGTAAAAACAAACCTACATTTACACCACACGTTGACACGGGTGATCATGTAATTATTATTAACGCTGAGAAAATTCATTTAACAGGTAATAAATTAAACGATAAAATTTACTACCGTCACACTAACCACCCAGGTGGACTTAAGCAAAGAACAGCTCTTGAAATGCGTACAAACTACCCTGTACAAATGTTAGAGCTTGCAATTAAAGGCATGCTTCCAAAAGGACGCTTAGGCCGTCAAGTTTCTAAGAAACTAAACGTGTATGCTGGAGCAGAGCATCCACACCAAGCACAAAAACCAGAAGTTTACGAACTTCGCGGATAATTAATTAAAGGAGGGCTTACTTTGGCACAGGTTCAATACTATGGCACTGGACGTCGTAAGAGTTCAGTAGCGCGCGTACGCCTAGTTCCAGGCGAAGGACGCGTTATCATTAACGGTCGTGATTTTGAAAACTATATCCCATTTGCTGCATTACGTGAAGTAGTGAAACAACCTCTAGTTGCAACAGAAACTTTAGGTAACTACGATGTACTTGTAAACGTAAATGGTGGTGGATACACTGGTCAAGCTGGTGCTATTCGTCACGGTATTTCTCGCGCTTTATTAAAAGCTGATCCAGAATACCGTCTAACACTAAAACGTGCAGGTCTATTAACTCGTGACGCACGTATGAAAGAGCGTAAAAAATACGGTCTTAAAGGCGCACGTCGTGCACCTCAGTTCTCAAAACGTTAATTTTTGCGAACTACAAACCCCAACCATTTTGGTTGGGGTTTTTTTATGTTTCATTCCTCTTTTGTGATTTTTATAGCTTGGAATATTTTAGTGCTACCGCCGCGCGTATGCTTCTTCTTTAGAAGTTTAGACTAATACGTATTAGGGAGGTTTATAAGTACTATGAATGTCATTGTCAGCTTACGAGAAAAACAAAAAGAAAAGCAGTTAAAATACGAGCGGAAGATGTTGCGGGAATTATCATTAAAAACATTGCGTTCAAATATACGTGATGCCTTTCAAATGCAAGAGCTTCATCGTCAGTATGAAGATTACTGTATTGAATTAGGGATAGAATCTTATTTATTAGGAGCGAGATATAGTAAATTTGGTTATTATGGTGAATCGTTCTTTGATGTGAAATATAGAGCTTTAGAAGAAGAACAACAATTAACTGAAACGCTATTTCAATTTTTAACGAGTATGACTATGCGAGAAATAAAGTTGAAAGATGAGGAATTACTTTTTGAATCTTGTCAGCAGTTTATAGGATTGTGGTGGCAAGAAGGGTATGAAAAAGGTGAAAGAAGATATCGATTAAAGCTTCATTAAGACAAGCATAAACTTTCCTCTTGTCCCATATAAGTAATTAGAGGGACTAGCTGGAGGAGGAAAGGTATGAAGAGAATTCGAATTATCTCTTTTGCACTCGCTGCGGTTGTTTTGTTTTTTTTAGTCAAACAAGAATTTCAAATTACAAAATCGTGGCGAGCTTGGAATTTACCCTTATCAGGGAAAGTAATCGTATTAGATGCTGGGCATGGTGGACCAGATGGAGGGGCTGTTGGTGGAAAGGATATTATAGAAAAGGATATTACGCTTGAAATTACAAAAAAGGTACAAGACTATTTACAAGAACAAGGTGCACTAGTTATTTTAACGCGTGAGGGAGATTATGATTTAGCTAACAAAGATACAAAGTCATATAGTAGACGTAAAGCGGAGGATTTAAAAAAACGTGTAGAAATCATCAATAAACCAGATATAGACTTTTTTGCAAGCATTCATTTAAATGCTTTAACTAGTAGTGGATCGAAAGGCGCACAAACATTCTACTATCGCTCTTCAATTGAAAATGAACGTGCTGCGAAATTTATACAGGCTGAATTGAGAACGAGTTTAGAAAATACGAATCGTTCTGCTAAAACAATCTCTCACGTATACTTATTGAAGTATGCGAAAACACCAGGTGCTTTAATTGAAGCTGGCTTTTTATCGAATGTGAACGAAAGGTATATGTTAAATTCGGAGAAATATCAACAGAAGGTAGCAGCTGCAATATACCGTGGTATATTGCGTTATTTCACGGAAAAAGGAAATCCTCCAGAATAAGGAGGATTTTTTTGAGTTTCTCTCGTTAACGAAGTTTTCGGAAAATATGTTATACTGGAAATGTAAACGCATTTATTTGAAGAATAAGCAAAGATGAATTCAATTAACATTACGTTATTTTTCATACAGGGGGCTGGGCTAATTATGGTAACGAAAGAACAAGTGGTTGAAGCGTTAGAAGGGATTGTAGATCCGTTTTTACATAAAACATTAAAAGAAACAAGTGCAATTAAAGAGGTAACAGTCAAGCCTGAGAAGGAACATGTGAGTGTCAAAATTGCAATCGTAAAAACTGGTACAGCGGAACAAATGCAGTTGCAGTCTGGAATTGTAAAGTTAGTAAAAGAGCTTGGGGCAGCAACAGTTGGACTTCGTTTTGCAGAATTTACAGAAGAGGAATTAGCTCAGTTTGCACCAGAACAAGAAGCAGAGCAAAGTGAATCTTTATTGTCACCAAATTCAAAAACGACATTCTTAGCAGTAGCGAGTGGAAAAGGTGGTGTGGGGAAATCAACCGTTTCCGTTAACCTTGCAGTTGCTTTAGCTCGTTTAGGAAAAAAAGTTGGTATTATTGATGCGGACATTTACGGTTTTAGTGTGCCAGACATGATGGGGATAGAAAAACGTCCCATTGTAAGAGGTGACAAGATAATTCCGGTGGAACGTTTAGGTGTAAAGGTAATCTCAATGGGCTTCTTTGTAGAGGATAATGCACCAGTTATTTGGAGAGGACCTATGCTTGGGAAAATGTTAAACCACTTCTTCACAGAAGTGGAATGGGGCGATTTAGATTATTTAGTACTAGATTTACCACCAGGAACAGGTGATGTTGCGTTAGATGTGCACTCAATGTTGCCATCTTGCAAAGAGATTATTGTAACGACGCCTCATCCAACAGCTGCGTTTGTAGCAGCGCGTGCTGGAGCGATGGCATTACGCACTGAACATAGTATTCTCGGTGTTGTTGAGAACATGGCATATTTTGAAAGTAAGGTAACTGGTGAGAAAGAATATGTATTTGGAAGAGGCGGGGGAGATAAGTTGGCTACCGAACTGCAAACAAATGTTCTTGGTCGTATTCCGCTGCAACAACCTGATTGGAATAAAGAAGACTTTGCTCCTTCAGTATATGAAGATACACATACAACCGGCATTATTTATAGTAAAATAGCTGAAGCAGTAATTGATAAAACAGCTGTTATACAAAAATAAAATGAAACTTTAATCAGTGGGGTTCATCTGTTACTGGCAACAATAAGGGTTTTGTTGCTAGTAAACCTTTCGCTTAACTAGAGGGGCCATTTTGTCTGTTAATAGCAAGATAAAGTAATAACGAGTGGACAATGTATAAATTGTCCACTCGTTATTATAGTTATTATTCTCACTGTTCTTCCTTCTTCTCGCCTTGAGAACCACCGTCACCGCCTGCTTCTTTCTTATCAGATCCACCTTTTTCAGCCTTTTGTACACCTTTACTAATGATATCAATCATCTTGGATTGGAAGAGTGGACTTTCAGCAGTTTCTGTTAGTACTTGTTGTAGATATTGACGGTATTCTTTGCTCTTCATTGTTTGTAACATCATTTTTTCTACTTCAGGATTTTTCATGATTTCTATAACGCCTGCTTGGTATTCAGGGTCTTTTAATAAGGTTTTCATTAATTGAGTTTGTTCTTTCCCCATACTTTTAGCGAACTTCGATGAGAACTCAGGATCTTTAAAGAGCTTTTCCCAGAATTGTTGCCCTTTATCGGATACCATTGCATCTTCAATCGTTTTCTTTACTACTGTTTCATCTAGTATGAGTGCTTGTTTCATTTTTTCATCAGTTAATACATCTTGAATAGCTTTCTTACCTTGATCTGTTTTTAAAATATCAACAATCATTTTCTTTGTTTGATCGTAATCTAGTTCGGATTTCGTTTCTTTTCCTTGTGCGCATGCTACAAGTGCGATAAGTAGAAAAGAAGAAACGAAAATGAATAGTATCCGTTTCATAAGTTGGAACTCCTTTCAGCACAGTTCTCTCTTTTTAATATAAATATCTTTAAGGAATTTATACATGAACATGGCTAGCTTTTTGAAATTGTCATTGATACAATTTAATTAGAAATATAAGGATAATGGGGGATGTGTTGTGAATAGCCGCAAGTGGGTACGACTATTTTTAACGACGTTGTTTCTTGGTGGGATTAGCACAGTTATTATTGGTTTTGTTTTGGAGTGGGACAGGTATAATGAATTTTTTCAAAATTTCGACGTTAAAGAGATTTTAGCGGTATCTTTCTGGTTGATGGGTGTAGGATTTATTTTTAGCGTTATAAGTCAAATGGGATTCTTTGCATATTTAACAATCCATCGTTTTGGACTAGGGATGTTTCGCTCATCGTCTTTATGGAATGCAGTCCAGCTCTTCTTTATTGCATTCGTATTATTTGATTTTGTGTATTTAAGATCTGTACTTATTGCAAATGGGGAAATCTCATTGGGGAATAACATACTTGTTGCTGGAATTTTATTTGTGCTTGGAGCAATTGTTGCTTATGTAAAAAGTAAAGAAACAAATAAAAAAGCATTTGTGCCAGCTCTGTTCTTTATGGTAGTTGTAACGATTCTTGAATGGGTACCGGCGCTTCGGATTAATGATACAGATTGGTTATATTTAATGGTTATACCGCTATTGTTATGTAATGCATATCAATTACTTGTATTACATCGTTTAATCGGAAAAACGAGTAAATCTGCTTAATAGAGAGAGGTTTTATACACCAGCAGTTATATTACTGGAAATGGTGTGATTAAAAAAGCTCTACCACCTTCTTGAAAGGTAGTAGAGCTTTTTATACGTGAAGAGTAGTAGGGACGAAGCTATTTCACATCTTCACTTTTCGTACTTGTGTTGGAAATAAGTTGTGATACGGATATTTGCTCATATCCATCACTTTTTAATTTTTGCAGGAGCAGCGGTAAAGCTCTATTTGTTTGAAGGGCAGAATCGGATGCGTGTAATAAGACAATATCTCCACCTTTCAAATTATTAGAGACGGTGGAAACGATGTGATTTACACCTGGGTTTTTCCAATCGTTTGAATTGTTACTCCAATGCACAACGGTGTATCCAAGTGATTCTGCAATTTTAAGGGTTGCCTTGTTAAATTCGCCACTAGGTGGACGTAACAGCTTGACTTGTTTTACCCCAAGTTTTGTAAAAACATCTTGTGCTCGTAAAAGGTCTCTTCTTATTTCATTCGTCTCTAGAGAAGTATAAGATGTGTAATTGTAACCCATACTACCAATTTCGTGTCCATCTTTCATGATGCGCTCTACAATATCGGGGTGTCTTTCAGCCCATGCAGCAGAAAGGAAGAAGGTTGCATTCTTAATTTGTCTTTCTTTAAGAGTATCAAG
>NZ_JBBOVE010000001.1:155000-240000 GCF_038006445.1 Bacillus sp. FSL K6-1218
CCCCGGGGATAACAGGCTTATCTCCCCCAAGAGTCCACATCGACGGGGAGGTTTGGCACCTCGATGTCGGCTCATCGCATCCTGGGGCTGTAGTCGGTCCCAAGGGTTGGGCTGTTCGCCCATTAAAGCGGTACGCGAGCTGGGTTCAGAACGTCGTGAGACAGTTCGGTCCCTATCCGTCGTGGGCGTAGGAAATTTGAGAGGAGCTGTCCTTAGTACGAGAGGACCGGGATGGACGCACCGCTGGTGTACCAGTTGTTCTGCCAAGGGCATAGCTGGGTAGCTATGTGCGGAAGGGATAAGTGCTGAAAGCATCTAAGCATGAAGCCCCCCTCAAGATGAGATTTCCCATAGCGTAAGCTAGTAAGATCCCTGAAAGATGATCAGGTTGATAGGTTCGAGGTGGAAGCATGGTGACATGTGGAGCTGACGAATACTAATAGATCGAGGACTTAACCATATAATATGTAGCAATGTTATCTAGTTTTGAAGGAATATATATTTAAAATTCCTTTTGACATTCTGAAAAGAATGTGTATAATGATAAAAGTCTGGTAATGATGGCAGAGAGGTCACACCCGTTCCCATACCGAACACGGAAGTTAAGCTCTCTAGCGCCGATGGTAGTTGGGACCTTGTCCCTGTGAGAGTAGGACGTTGCCAGGCTTGTATTATTCCGCAGTAGCTCAGCGGTAGAGCTATCGGCTGTTAACCGATCGGTCGTAGGTTCGATTCCTACCTGCGGAGCCATTATGCTTCCATAGCTCAGCTGGTAGAGTACTTCCATGGTAAGGAAGAGGTCACCGGTTCAAGCCCGGTTGGAAGCTTGGAAAAGTTTTTAAATTTTTGGCCCGTTGGTCAAGTGGTTAAGACACCGCCCTTTCACGGCGGTAACACGGGTTCGAATCCCGTACGGGTCACCACTTTTGGAGGATTAGCTCAGCTGGGAGAGCACCTGCCTTACAAGCAGGGGGTCGGCGGTTCGATCCCGTCATCCTCCACCATATATGTTTAAATGTCGGAGGGGTAGCGAAGTGGCTAAACGCGGCGGACTGTAAATCCGCTCCTTCGGGTTCGGCAGTTCGAATCTGCCCCCCTCCACCATTTTCTTTAAAATAACCTGAAAGGGTTTATTTTTTTGAGAAGATAACCATACTAGTAAATATTAATGGGCTATAGCCAAGCGGTAAGGCAACGGACTTTGACTCCGTCATGCGCTGGTTCGAATCCAGCTAGCCCAGCCATTTACGAGCCATTAGCTCAGTTGGTAGAGCATCTGACTTTTAATCAGAGGGTCGAAGGTTCGAATCCTTCATGGCTCACCATTTTCGCGGAAGTAGTTCAGTGGTAGAATACAACCTTGCCAAGGTTGGGGTCGCGGGTTCGAATCCCGTCTTCCGCTTTATTACTAAGGGGCCTTAGCTCAGCTGGGAGAGCGCCTGCCTTGCACGCAGGAGGTCAGCGGTTCGATCCCGCTAGGCTCCATCTAAATAGAAAAAGCTTACATCATACGATGTAAGCTTTTTTGTGTTTAAAAAGACAACTTTTATATTTATCGTTTAAAATGAAGAAAACGTAAAAATAAGGGATGGGGGGATAATTATGAAAGTTGTTATTGCATCTGATTCATATAAAGAAAGCCTAAAAGCTATAGAAGTATGTGGAGCTATTGAAAAAGGTTTTAGAGCGATTTTTCCTAATGCAGAGTATGTAAAAATACCAATTGGAGATGGAGGAGAAGGGACGGTTGAATCACTTGTTGATGCTACAGGGGGGAGAATTATATCAATTAGTGTGACAGGACCGCTTAGACAAGGTGTACAAGCTTTTTATGGCATTTCTAAAGATAAAAAGACAGCGTTTATTGAAATGGCAGCAGCATCAGGATTACAGCACGTTCCAGTTGAAAAGCGCAATCCACTTATTACAACGACAAAAGGAACAGGAGAACTTATATTACATGCGCTAGATCAAGGAGTGAAGTACATAATTTTAGGACTTGGAGGAAGTGCTACAAATGATGGTGGGGCAGGTATGTTAGCAGCTTTAGGAGTAAGATTTATAAATGACAAGGATGAAGTAATAAATCCATCTGGAGGCACATTACATTCAATTGTTGCTATTGATTTTTCACAACTGGACCCACGCTTAAAGGGGGTAAAGATAGAAGCGGCCTGTGATGTGGATAATCCATTAGTCGGAATGCAGGGAGCATCTTTCGTATTTGGGAGACAAAAGGGTGCGAATGTAGAGATGATGAAAGAGCTAGATGAGAATTTAAAACATTACGCGAATATCCTTAAACGATATGTATCTTTTGATGTATCTGAAATACCTGGTGCAGGGGCAGCGGGAGGAATGGGAGCAGCTGTTATTTCAGTGTTAAAGGGGGACTTGCGAAGGGGCATTGAAATTGTATTGAATTATACAAATTTCGATAAACATATAGAAGATGCAGATCTCATTATAACTGGTGAAGGTAGAATAGATGAACAAACTGCATATGGGAAGGCTCCTGTTGGTGTTGCGGGGCGTGCGAAACGTTTTTCTGTGCCTGTAATTGCTATTGGAGGGTCTGTATCATCTGATTATCCAGCTGTTTACGAGAAAGGAATAGATGCGGTATTTAGTATTACAACGAGACCGATGACACTAGAGGAAGCATATAGAGTAGCAGAAGAAAATATTGAAATGACAACGAAGAATATTGCAGCAGTATGGAAAATAGCGTCAGAAAAACACTTCTAAATGTAGGAGTGTTTTATTATTATTATTTGATAATAGTGATTGCGATTGTTTCATTAAGTTAACTTTATACATAGAATAGTCTTGAAATTTGATTTTCAACGTGAATATAAGTGAATAAATTGTATATCCATACAAAAAAATGTCGAGTTGAGTCAGACTATATAAAAGATTTAAAATATTTAGTGAAGGCATAAAAGGGGGATACTATCTATGAAAAAAGAAATTTCAGTTATTGGAGTTCCAATGGATTTAGGACAGATGCGTCGTGGAGTTGATATGGGACCGAGCGCGATCCGTTATGCAGGGGTAATTGAAAGAATTGAAGAAATTGGATATGACGTTAAAGATATGGGAGATATATGTATAGAGAGAGAAAAAGAGGTAGATGAAAATACAAAATTAAGAAACCTTACACAAGTTGCAACTGTATGTAATGAATTAGCAAGTAAGGTGGATCATATTATAGAAGAAGGTCGTTTTCCACTTGTATTAGGTGGTGACCATAGTATTGCTATCGGTACATTAGCTGGTGTAGCCAAACATTATAAAAACTTAGGTGTTATTTGGTATGATGCACACGGTGATTTAAATACAGAGGAAACTTCACCATCTGGAAATATTCACGGTATGTCACTTGCAGCAAGTTTAGGTTATGGACATTCTTCACTTGTAGATTTATACGGAGCATATCCAAAGGTGAAAAAAGAGAATGTTGTAATTATCGGTGCGCGTGCATTAGATGAAGGAGAAAAAGACTTCATTCGCAACGAAGGTATTAAAGTGTTCTCGATGCATGAAATTGATCGTATGGGGATGACGGCTGTTATGGAAGAAACAATCGCATATTTATCTCATACTGATGGTGTACACTTATCATTAGATTTAGATGGTCTTGATCCTCATGATGCACCAGGTGTTGGAACGCCTGTAATTGGTGGTCTATCTTATCGTGAAAGCCACTTGGCGATGGAAATGTTAGCGGAAGCTGATATTATCACATCTGCTGAATTTGTTGAGGTAAATACGATTTTAGATGAGAGAAATAGAACGGCAACAACAGCAGTTGCTTTAATGGGTTCTTTATTCGGTGAAAAACTAAAATAAATGTAAGAAAAGCAACTGAGAAGTTGCTTTTTTTATTTGAAAATAGGCGTATAATAATGATTTATATTATACTGTAAGATAAAAATGTTTGACATCTTACCAATTTGAGCTAAAGGGGGTTGTTTGTAATTGTCGTTTATTTCATGTATGGTATAATTAACTAGTTGTTGGAAATACATACAGATAGAGCATAAAACAATATTTCAATATATGGATAGAATTGCTCGTAAGTAGGAGGAAGGGATAGCATGCCTTTTGAAGATACGACCATTTTGAAATATCTTAGTACGGCATTAGATATTGCCATTGTATGGTTTATTATATATAAGCTAATTCTTATAATCCGAGGGACGAAAGCTGTTCAACTTTTAAAAGGGATTACAGTTATCATTGTCGTTAAGATGATTAGTATTTTCCTTGAATTGCATACGCTATCTTGGCTAACTGAACAAGTATTAACGTGGGGATTTTTAGCCGTTATTATTATCTTTCAGCCAGAATTGCGAAGAGCACTTGAGCAGCTAGGGCGCGGGAGTTTATTTTCGCGTGTTGGAACGCATGAGGATGATGAACCTGAAATGGTTGCAACAGCGATAGCAAAAGCAACCGAATATATGGGGAAACGTAGAATTGGTGCATTGATTACTTTGTCAAAAGAGACCGGTATGGGTGATTATGTGGAAACGGGTATTCCGCTGAATGCAAACGTATCATCGGAATTACTTATTAATATTTTCATTCCAAATACACCTCTTCATGACGGAGCGGTAATTATGCAAGGAAGTACAATTAAAGCAGCAGCATGCTATCTTCCATTATCAGAAAGTCCGTTTATTTCTAAAGAATTAGGAACTAGACATCGTGCTGCAATGGGAGTTAGTGAAGTTACTGATAGTATTACAGTAGTTGTGTCTGAAGAAACTGGTCAAATTTCTTTAACGAAAAATGGTAAGTTGCATCGTGATTTGAAGACAGAACAGCTGAAGGATATGTTATTAGCTGAATTTAGTGGGAACGAAAAAACGACTTCTTCGTCTTTATGGAATTGGAGGAGAAAGCGTCATGGATAAGTTAATGGAGAATCATTGGTTTTTAAAAGGGATCTCATTACTATTGGCGTGTATGCTTTTTATGTCAGCGACGTTAACTGAAAAAAATACGACATCAGGTATATTACCTTTTGCAAATGATACGAAAGAAACATTAACTAATTATGCGATTAACCTTAAGTATGATGAGGAGAAATATATTGTAAGTGGTATTCCAGCAGAGGGCGTTAAGGTGAAGTTAGAAGGCCCAAAAGCATCAGTTGCTACAGCAAAAGCAAAAAAACAATTTGACATACCAATTGATTTGCGAGATAGTCCAAAAGGAACTTATGAGATTTCTTTAAAAACGAACGGGCTTCCAGATGATGTGAAAGGAACAGTTCAGCCATCAACAATTAAAGTTACTCTTCATGAAAAGGCGAGAAAATATGTTCATGTAGATTTGAAATTATCAAATGAGGATCAGATGCCAGCGGGGGCTACTCTCGAAAAATCAAGCCTTAAACCGGATACTGTTGAGGTAGTTGGGACGAAAGAAGAAATTGAAAGCATTTCATCTGCCAAAGCGTATGTTGATTTAAAAGGTGTTAATAAAACTGTTACAAAAACGCCCGAAGTTACATTATACAATAAAGAAGGAAAACGTTTAAATGTAAGAACAAGTCCATCTAAGATTAGTGTAACGTTGAATGTGGCAACGCAAACTACAGCCAATAATACTGAAAAAACTGTTCCTGTAACGTATACGAAGAAGGGGAGTTTAGCAGAAGGGTTGGCAGTTACAAATATCAGTGTCGAGCCGAGAGAAGTAACGATAGCTGGTCCAAAAGATATTTTGGATAATATACAATCGCTAGAGGGGGTCGAAGTAGATTTTAGTCAATTGACAGAGTCTACAACATTCGATGCCTCTGTTTTATTACCCAAGGGTGTAACAAGTGCAAAACCGAATCAAGTGAAGGTTTCGGTGGGAGTACAAAAAACAAAGCAAACGAAAACAAAAACGATTGATGGTATCCCAATCCAAAAAAATGGACTTTCTAAAGATGTTACGGCTCAGCTAATTTCGCCGCAAGATGAAAAGATAAGTGTTGATATTTCAGGAGAAGCAAGTATAGTAGATAAAATAACAGCTGCCCAAATAACAGCGGTAATTAATCTGCAAAATGTATCTTCAGGGACGAAAGATATTTCTATTCAAGTGAGTGGTCCTGGTAATATTTCAATAGAGCCAAAACAAAAAAGTGCTAAAGTTACTATTGTAAAAAAAGAAAAACCAGATAAAGAAGTACAGGGTAACGGTCAACAACCGGATTCAAACACCAATCAAGAAAATCAAAATGAGAAGCCAAAAAATCCTGAACCCGATCCAGAAAAGGAAACGGAACAGGAAAATAATCAAAACCAAAATCAAGATAAAGATAAAGAAACTAGTCAAGAACCAACAGTAGATAACCATAATCAAAAAGAGCAAGAAAAAGGAGCGAATCATAATGGGTAAATATTTTGGTACAGATGGAGTACGCGGAGTTGCAAATAAGGAGTTAACACCTGAATTAGCTTTCAAAATTGGGCGTTTTGGTGGTTATGTATTAACAAAAGATACAGATCGTCCAAAAGTAATTATCGGTCGTGATACACGTGTATCTGGCCATATGTTAGAAGGAGCTTTAGTAGCAGGTCTATTATCAACTGGAGCAGAAGTAATGCGCCTTGGCGTTATTTCTACACCGGGTGTTGCTTATTTAACAAAAGCACTAGACGCACAAGCGGGTGTTATGATTTCTGCATCTCATAATCCAGTACAAGATAACGGTATTAAATTCTTTGGTTCAGACGGCTTTAAATTAACAGATGAGCAAGAAGCTGAAATTGAAGCTTTATTAGACAAAGAAGTTGATGAACTACCACGTCCAACAGGTACTAACCTTGGACAAGTGAGCGATTACTTTGAAGGTGGACAAAAATATTTACAATACATTAAACAAACTGTTGAAGAAGACTTCTCTGGCCTACATATTGCTTTAGATTGTGCACATGGTGCCACATCTTCTTTAGCTCCATACTTATTTGCAGATTTAGAAGCTGATATTTCAACAATGGGGACTTCACCGAACGGTATGAATATTAACGAAGGTGTAGGATCTACACATCCAGAAGTATTAGCTGAATTAGTAAAAGAAAAAGGTGCTGACATCGGACTTGCTTTTGATGGCGATGGCGACCGTTTAATTGCTGTAGACGAAAAAGGAAATATCGTTGATGGTGATCAAATTATGTTTATTTGTGCGAAATACATGAAAGAAACTGGTCAATTAAAACATAATACAGTTGTTTCAACTGTTATGAGTAACTTAGGTTTCTACAAAGCACTTGAAGCAAATAATATTACAAGTGATAAAACAGCAGTCGGTGACCGCTACGTAATGGAAGAGATGAAACGCGGTGGTTACAACTTAGGTGGAGAACAATCAGGCCATATTATCTTACTTGATTACATTACAACTGGTGACGGAATGTTAAGTGCACTTCAACTTGTAAACATCATGAAAATGACGAAAAAACCATTATCTGAGCTTGCAGGAGAAATGACGAAATTCCCACAATTGCTAGTAAACGTTCGTGTAACAGATAAAAAATTAGCATTAGAAAATGAAAAAATTAAAGAAATTATTCGTGTTGTAGAGGAAGAAATGAACGGTGATGGCCGTATTCTTGTTCGTCCATCTGGAACAGAGCCACTTATTCGTGTAATGGCAGAAGCACCAACACAAGAAGTTTGTGATGCATATGTACATCGAATTGTAGAAGTTGTGAAAGCCGAAGTTGGCGCTGAATAATTAGCTGAATTTATATGAAAAAGGAGCACAAAAAGTGCTCCTTTTTCATATGTTTTATAGACGATGAAAAAAATTTCATTGACGGTTTATCCATGTTTGTTATAAGATGGTCTTGTTCTTTTTCTCAAAGGAAATATTGTAAATTATAAAAGCGCCAGAACTACAAATAGTGTAGTTGACGAGGTGGGGTTTATCGAGATTTCGGCGGATGACTCCCGGTTGTTCATCACAACCGCAAACTTTTACTTAAATCATTAAGGTGACTTAGTGGACAAAGGTGAAAGTGTGATGAGAGAAGAGGAACGGATGAAAACTAGCTGTATAAGTATATACGGACTTAAACCCAATCGAGAGGAAGGTGAAAGCCGTTACAAGCTTACAGGGCTAGCAATATGTAATCCGTTTTTTAGTATAAATAAAAATGGTATCGGACTATGTCGTTACATGTTCGCAGAGCAGTGTAAGCATTTGTAACGGCGACTAAACATGTGTGGAATCGTAGGATTTATTGGAGAGCAAGATGCAAAGGAAATTTTATTAAAAGGTTTAGAAAAGCTAGAATATCGTGGATATGATTCAGCAGGTATTGCAGTACAAGCAGAGAACGGTGTTGTTGTATACAAAGAAAAAGGCCGTATCGCAAAACTTCGTGAAATCGTAGATGAGAACGTAGCAGCAAGCGTAGGTATCGGACACACACGCTGGGCTACACACGGTGTTCCAAGTAAAGTAAACGCGCATCCGCATCAAAGTACATCAAAACGCTTTACACTAGTTCATAACGGTGTAATTGAAAACTATGAATTAGTGAAAAAGGAATATTTACAAGATGTAACGTTCGTAAGTGAAACAGATACAGAGATTATCGTACAGCTTATGGAACAACAAGTGAGCACAGGATTAAGTGTAGAAGAAGCGTTCCGTAATACGCTATCTCTTTTACATGGCTCTTATGCAATCGGATTACTTGATGCTGAAAATCCAAACATGATTTATGTTGCTAAAAACAAAAGCCCGCTATTAGTAGGTGTTGGTGACAACTTTAATGTTGTGGCAAGCGACGCTATGGCGATGTTACAAGTTACAGATCAATTTATTGAGTTAATGGATAAAGAAATCGTAATCGTAACGAAAGAAAGTATTACAATTAAAAACTTACAAGGTGAAACGATTGAACGTGCACCTTTTACAGCGGAATTAGACGCAAGTGATATTGAAAAGGGAACATATCCTCACTTCATGCTTAAAGAAATCGATGAGCAACCACTTGTAATCCGTAATATAATTCAAAAGTATCAAGATGAAAATGGCGAAATTGAATTAAATCAAGACATCCGCAATGCGATTTTAGATAGCGATCGTATTTACATCATTGCATGTGGAACGAGTTATCATGCAGGTCTTGTTGGAAAACAATTTATCGAGAAGTTTGCAAAAATGCCAGTTGAAGTACATGTAGCAAGTGAATTCTCTTACAACATGCCATTATTAACAGAAAGACCATTCTTCATTTACATTTCACAAAGTGGTGAAACAGCTGATAGCCGTGCAGTACTTGTACAAACAAATGAAATGGGTCATAAAGCATTAACAATTACAAACGTGCCTGGTTCTACTCTTTCTCGTGAAGCTGATTATACACTTCCATTATACGCTGGACCAGAAATTGCAGTTGCATCAACGAAAGCTTATACAGCACAGCTTGCAGTACTTTCAATTTTAGCAGCTGATATTGCTAAAGCAAAAGGTGAAGTTCTTGATTTCGATTTAACACACGAACTAGGACTTGTAGCAAATGCAATGATAGAACTTTGTGATCAAAAAGAAGAAATGGACGCATTAGCAAAACAATTTTTAGCAACAACGCGTAACTGTTTCTTCATCGGACGTAGCGTAGACTTCTACGTAGGATTAGAAGGTGCGTTAAAACTAAAAGAAATCTCTTACATCCAAGCAGAAGGATTCGCTGGAGGAGAGTTAAAACACGGTACAATCGCTTTAATCGAAAATGGTACACCAGTTATCGCACTTGCTACACAAGAGCACGTAAACCTTGGAATTCGCGGTAACGTGAAAGAAGTAGTAGCACGCGGTGCTAACCCATGTATCATCTCAATGAAAGGCTTAGAAATGGAAGGTGACAGCTTCGTATTACCAGCTGTACACGAAGCACTAGCACCGCTAGTAGCAGTTATTCCATTACAACTTATCTCATACTACGCAGCACTTCACCGCGAGTGTGATGTTGATAAGCCACGTAACTTAGCTAAATCTGTTACTGTTGAGTAGGAGATTGGTAGGTTAATAAATATAGTTATAGCTTTAAAATAAATTTACAAATTTGCACCCCTTTAGATATTTTATCTAAAGGGGTGTTTTTGTGCCGAAAAAGAACATCTAGAATTGGTAAGTGGATAGAAACCTATAGATTAATGTTTTACTTTTATTTATCTGAATTTTCCGTTATCATTTTAAGTATCTGTGAAAAATCTCCTTTATTACGACAAAAAGAGACGAGGGATTTATGGACATTTCAAGGGGGTATATTGATGAAAGTGAATGAAAAAACATATCTAAGTATAGAAGAGATTATTTCATTACCAACCTTATCAAGTACAAACATAAGTGATGATGGTAAAAACGTAGCATTTGTTAAGAAGACGGCTGATTGGAAAGACAATACTTATAGAAATCATGTATGGATATATGAAAAAGATAAGAAGCAGAGTTCCCAATTATCAAATGGGGATATAGATAGTACACACCCATTATGGTCTCCAGATGCTAGGTGTATCGCATATCTTAGTCCAGTTGGTGATGGGGAAAATCAGATATTTGTTAAGTCACTAGGTGGTTATAGCGAGGTTCAAATTACTGATGAGAAGGAAGGAATTAGTACATTCAAATGGGATCCTACTGGCAAGGGTCTTTATTATGTTACGCAGTTAAAAGAATGTGAGGAGATAAAGAAACGTAAGGACCTATATGGAGATTTTCAACATATAGGTAAGGAACACCAGAATAATTGTTTATATTACATTGAAATAGAAAAGGTAATACAAAGTGATACAGATGAACACGAGAACAGAGTTGTTTATCAATTAACTGATGGTAAGGATTTTCATATCCATGAATTTGATATTTCAAATGATGGGAAGAAGATTGTGTTTATGGCGACACCAAGCTCAAATATGGCGGATTATATAAATGGAGATTTATACATACTCCATACTAAAGCTGGAGAGCTACAAAAGCTGAATGTGGATAAGTTGTTGGGCGGTAGCGTCTGCTTTTCTCCTGACGGCAGTAAAATATGTTACACAGCAAGCATAAGAGGGAGGGATTACTATAGAAACCATATACAAGATTGTACGTTAGAGATATATGATATGAATACCGGAGAGGTAATTCAACCTTTAACAGATTTTGATAGTACAGTTATGCCACTACAGTGGACAGCTAAAGGAATTTTAATTAGATGGCAGAATAAAACAAATTATCTTATTGGTTTGCTAGCTGAAGATGGCACTGTGGAAGCATTAAGCGAAAAAGTAGATGGCTTTATAATGGATGCTTCTATAACAAAGGATGGAGAACATATATCCTATAATAAGGCTATAATAAATGAAACCTTTGAAATCTATTTAGACGATAAAAAAATAACGGATGAAAATAGCTTTTTCAAAGGGAAACTTAAAAGTAACAGGGAAATCATCTCATGGAAAAGTAGTGATGGTCTTGGAATAGAAGGTGTTTTATCAACGCCAGTAGAGTTTGACACTAATAAAAAATATCCTTTATTAGTAGTAATTCATGGCGGTCCGGCTTGGGCATCTTTTCCGATATTTTCAGACTGCTTCAATGAGAAATATCCAATTGAACAGTTTGTTGAAAAAGGCTTTATCGTTTTAGAACCAAATTACAGAGGAAGTTCAGGTTATGGTAATGAATTTTTAAAAGCTAACTATAGAAAACAGGGGATTGCTGACTACGACGATGTTATATCAGGAGTGGATAAACTAGTTGATCAAGGGATAGTAGATAAAGATAGAGTAGGAGTTATGGGATGGAGCAACGGTGGATATGTATCAGCTTTCTGTTCTACATTTAGTAGCAGGTTTAAAGCTATTTCAGTTGGCGGTGGAATAACTAACTGGAGTACCCATTATGTAAATACAGATATACCTTACTTTATTAGAATGTATTTGGGAAATACTCCATGGAATGATCCAGATATATATACGAAGACATCACCTATGACGTATATTAAATCAGCTTGTACGCCTACCTTAATTCAACATGGGGAAAAGGATGCAAGAATTCCAATTACAAATGCATATGATCTATATCAAGGATTAATGGATATGGAAGTTGATACAGAATTAATTATATTTAAAGGAATGGCATATAGTTCTGACCAACCAGGAGTTCATGTGGCTATTATGAAGCAGAACTTGATGTGGTTTTCACACTATATTCTTGGAGAGAGTATGGAGGGTTTTAGGACTTTATAATGGATGTTTGTACAAGACATAAGGTTGAAATGCTCTTCATATTGAGATGATTTATTATAAAATATATACTTAAACTACTATCAGTACACACATCAGGGAGGACTAATATGACAGGAAATAAAAATGACTTACTAGTAGAAAAACGTGAAGAGCTATTGAAAGTATTACAAGCTCGTTTTGAGGAAAACATGAACCGTCATGAAGGTCTTGAATGGGCTAAAGTTGAAGCGAAGCTGACTACTAATAATGAAAAATTGTGGTCACTTAACGAAATGGAAGTAACTGGCGGTGAGCCGGATGTTGTTGGTTATGATGAAGAAAAGGACGAATATACTTTCTATGATTGTTCAAAGGAGAGTCCTAAAGGCCGCAGGAGTCTTTGTTATGATCTTGAAGCGTTAGAATCAAGAAAAAAACATAAACCAGAAAATAACGTTATTGATGTTGCAAATGCTATGGGCATTGAACTATTAACTGAAGAACAATATCGGGAATTGCAAAAACTTGGGGATTTCGACATGAAATCATCAAGCTGGGTGCAAACACCTTCAGATATTCGAGAACTCGGTGGTGCTCTATTTTGCGATTATCGCTTCGGACATGTTTTCGTGTACCACAATGGAGCAGACTCTTACTATGCTGCCAGAGGTTTTCGTGGCTCGTTAAAAGTTTAAATTAGGATAAATAAGAAAAAGAGCCTATACTCAGGCTCTTTTTCTTATTTATATTTTAAAAGTAAACTGTTACTACGCAGTTTTACTTAATTTATATGTTCCGTGGTTGTTTTTACGGAAAAGTTTAGGTAAAACATAGCCATCTAATCCAATACGTCCAGCGTTCTGCCCTGCAACTAAAATGAACATAGTCAAAATAAGCAGGTTTGGGTTTACACTAACAGTTCCACTTAATAAAAATGAAAGATTCATTATGATTCCGAAAAATGCAGCTGTTTTTGTTAATCCGCCTAAAATTAAACCTAGACCTACTAAAATTTCTCCCCATTGAACTAAAAAGCTAAATAGGTCTGCGTTTGGAAGGACAAAATGTTGAAGAAAATCTGCCCACCAACTTTGTACTGCAGGGTGGTCACCTGATGCTTGAGCAATAGCACCCTTTAGAAAACCACTTGCGTCAAAAGATTGTCCGAAGACTTTGCCTATCCCAGCAGCGAGCCATGTATATCCTATGTAAAGACGTAAAAGTAATAATATGAAAGTAGCACGTTTATCAGTTCTTAAAAAATTGATAATCATTGAAATCCCTCCAATATTGTATTTACAAGTTTATTATATATTCAATGTGAAAAGATTCACAATGAAGAGAATGTGAACAAGGATAGGTTGTGAGTAATTGTTTTATTTTTTGTAACATTTTATCTGTTTTGGTAAACTAAGAATAGAGATATATGTAAAGGGGACAAAGACTTAATATGTGGATGAAATTGTAATGATTAGAAATTAGATAGATGAATTTTTCTCTCATAAGTGAGGGTTTATTTAGCTATCTGTAAATCATTCAAGGACTGCATATTTGGCTTGTACATCCCTTTTGTAAGGATAGATGCCTATTTTATGTATCTGTCTTTTTTTGTGGGAAATTTTATATCTCTTATATAAAGTATGCGCCCTTTAAACTTGGAGGAGTATATGATGAATCAATTAAAAAATAAAGTAGCAGTTGTTACAGGGGTAAGTCGTCTAGATGGTATTGGGGCAGCGATTTGTAAAGAATTAGCTGAAGCAGGATACGATATATTTTTTACCTATTGGACAGCTTACGATAAAGAGATGCCTTGGGGCGTTGATAAAAATGAACAAATACAATTAAAAGAAGAGCTATTGCAAAGCGGTGTTAGAGTATCGAGCATGGAGTTAGATTTAAGTCGGAATGATGCACCGAAAGAGCTTATAAATAAAGTTACTGAACAATTAGGGTACCCTTATATATTAATTAATAATGCAGCGTACTCTACGAATAATGATTTCTCTACGTTGACTGCTGAAGAATTAGATAAGCATTACATGGTAAATATCCGTGCGACTACATTGTTAAGTAGTCAATTTGCCCGGGGATTTGATAAGAAATCTGGTGGTAGAATTGTTAATATTACTTCGGGGCAATTTCAAGGTCCTATGGCAGGAGAACTAGCTTATGCGACAACGAAGGGAGCTATTGATGCTCTTACTAGTACGTTGTCAGCAGAGGTAGCTCATTTAGGCATAACAGTGAATGCAATTAATCCAGGACCAACCGATACAGGATGGATGACTGAAGAGATAAAACAAGGGTTAAAGCCGATGTTTCCTTTCGGCAGAATTGGTGAGCCAAAGGATACAGCTAGACTCATTAAATTTTTAGTAAGTGAAGAAGCTGAGTGGATTACTGGGCAAGTTATTCATTCAGAAGGTGGATTTAAAAGATAAAAAGAAGGTATCTCACCCTGAGGAGATACCTTCTTTTTTAATCTTTCTTCAGTCTTCGTGCAACACCATTCCCTAAAGACTGTAATCCTTGAACGAGGATAATTAAAATAAAGACAGTTGCATACATTACTTCAGGCTCGTAGCGTAAATGTCCGAAGCGATATGCTAAATCCCCTAGCCCGCCAGCACCTACAAGGCCAGCCATTGCTGTTGCGCCAATTAAGCCAATTGTTGCGATTGTTAATCCGAGTACAAGGGAGGGACGTGCTTCTTTCACCATAACGTGCCAAATGATTTTTATAGTAGAAACGCCCATCGCTTGGTAGGCTTCAATGACACCTCGATCGACTTCTAGTAAAGCTGTCTCCATTAAACGTGCGATATAAGGGGCTGTGAAGACGACAAGCGGTACGATAACACCTTGCACGCCAATGGACGTTCCCATTAGAAACTTTGTAAAAGGTAAAATAAAGAATAATAGAATGATAAATGGAAGAGAGCGAATGATATTAATAATTGTATTAAGAATAGGATAGATGATTTTATTTTCACGCTGCCCACCAGGTCTCGTTAAAACAAGTGTGACGCCAAGTGGCAGTGCAATAAGGATAGAGATGAGTAATGAAATAGATGTCATTTGAAAGGTTTGGATTGTGGCTTCCCATATGACTTTACCCCATTCATCCAAAAAGGGCTTGTTTCCCATAATCTGTTCTACCTCCTTCTACGATGATTCCTTGCTCTTGTAAAAATGATAAAGCACGTTGGATTTCATTTTGTCCCCCTTGCATGTGAACGACTAGTTTCCCATATGCTTCATGTTTTAACTGCGTAATATTACCGGATAAAATATTCGGATACACTTGGAAACGTTTTGTGGCAACGGCTAAGGCAGGTTCCCCTGAAGTAGTGCCAATAAACGAAAGTGTTACAATTTCTCCAGTACTTTGTAGTTCTTTCTGTACCTCTTCTGGAATTTTCGCTGCAAATGCGCTATTTACAAATTTCTTTGTTGTTACATGTTGTGGGTTTGTGAAAATATCTTTTACAGTCCCACTTTCGACTACAGATCCATGTTCCATAACAGCAACGCGGTCACATATACGCTGGATGACATTCATTTCATGTGTAATGAGTAAAATCGTAATTCCGATTTCTTCGTTAATCTTTAATAGCAAATCAAGGATAGAATCGGTTGTTTCTGGATCTAATGCGCTCGTTGCTTCATCACTTAATAACACTTCAGGTTCATGTGATAGCGCACGAGCAATTGCAACACGCTGTTTTTGCCCACCAGAAAGTTCGCTTGGATACGCATCTTTTCGATTAAAAAGATCGACAATGCGTAAATACTTTTCTACTCTTTTTTCAATTTCTGCTTTTGGAATGCCAGTAAGCCGTAACGGTAATGCGATATTTTCATAAACGGTAACAGTTTTAAGTAAATTGAATCCTTGGAAGATCATTCCGATTTTTTGTCTCGCTTTTGCGAGTTCTTTTGTCGATAACGTTGTTAAGTCTTGTTCGTTTACAATGATATTTCCTGTCGTTGGTTTTTCTAATAAATTTACACATCGAATCAATGTACTTTTACCAGCGCCACTATACCCAATGATTCCAAATACCTCGCCTTTTTCTACTTTAAGGGAAGTAGACTTAAGAGCCTCAACATTCCCTTTTTTTGTTGTAAATACTTTGGATATGTTTTTTAATTCAATCATTATCGTCAGCTCCTACCAAGATGGTAAAACTGAACCATCAAATTTTTTCTCGATAAACTTTTTTACTTCTTTAGATTGATAAGCTTTCTTTAATTTGTTTACAACGGCATCATCTTTATTTTCAGTACGAACAACGACCCAGTTCACATATGGTGAATCTTTTCCTTCGCGGAAAATAGAATCTTTCGCCGGACTTAATTTTGCACCTAATGCAAAGTTTGTGTTAATTGCAGCTGCTTTCACTTCACTTAGTTGCGTTGGTAATTGAGATGCCTCTAATTCGACAATCTTTAATTTTTTGGGATTTTCAATTACATCTTTTGCAGTCGCTTTTTCTGTAGCCTTTGGATCAACTTTTAAAACCCCTGCTTTTTCAAATAATTTTAAAGCTCGAAGTTCATTCGTTGGGTCATTTGGTACAGCAATTGCATCGCCCTCTTTTAAGTCTTTTACATCTTTTATATCTTTAGAATATACGCCCATAGGGAATGTTACTGTTGAAAATACTTCAGCTAATTTCATATTGCGTTCAGCTTTAAATACATCTAAATACGATTTCGTTTGGTAGCTATTTACATCAAGGCTTTTTTCATCTAATGATACGTTTGGCGCTACATAATCATTAAATACTTTTATATCAATTTCGAGACCATCTTTTGCTGCAACTTCTTTTACCTTTTCAAAAATTTGTTCATGTGGTCCACCTGTTACACCGACAGTAATCTTTTTCTCGTCTAATGCTTTTACCTCTTTATCTGAACTCACGCTACATGCGCCTAATAACAATACTGCTCCGCTTACGATGCTTAATAATACCTTTTTCATCTATAAATCCCCCTTCATATACATTCCAAAATAAAAAGCACCTCCCAAAAATAAGAGAGGTGCCGAATAGACGAAATAGATTCCTCTCTTATCTTCCAAAACGAAAACTCGTTTTGCAGGAATTAGCACCTTAGCTTATACGTCATAAGCTCGGTTGCCGGGCATCATCGGGCCAGTCCCTCCGCCACTCTTGATAAGAGTATGTGTATGTAGTTTTGAATATGGTACTAATAGTAAATCGTACAAAAAAAATTGTCAATGGTATTTTCAGAATATATTTTATTTTAAGGTAATCGAAACGTTCCCCTTTTTATGTCCTTTTTCTACATATATATGAGCTTCAGCAATTTCTTCTAATCGGTAAGTTCTATCAATAACAGGTTTTAGCTTTTCTGTTTCAGCTAGTTGTTTTAGTAGGTTCATATCTTCTTTACTGACCTTTGCCATCATTCCGTTCACAGATACATATTTTCCATTAGGCATTAATGCATCTGTACAAAGAGACTTTTTATATTTTCCAACTGCATCAAATATAATATCGTAGTGCTCGCCCTGCTTAGTAAAATCTTCTTTCATATAATCAATTACGTTGTCTGCCCCTAAAGCTGTTACTAAATCGAAATTCGAACTACTACAAATGGCTGTGACAGTCGCCCCGAAGTATTTAGCAAGTTGTACGGCAGCTGTCCCTACTGACCCAGAGGCGCCGTATATAAGTACTCGTTGTCCTTTTTTAATCTGTCCTTTTCTAAGGAAGTGCAATGCTGAAGTTCCGCCAAAAGGAATAACAGCAGCTTCTTCATATGTCACATTGGTAGGTTTTAATGCTATTAATCCACTTTCATGCACGCATGTGTATTCCGCATAACCACCAAGGTTTAGTTCTGTTAATGCAAAAACTTGATCTCCTTTTTTAAATTGTGTTACATCTGTTCCAATGTCTTCGATTTCACCGGATAACTCTACGCCAAGTATAGGTTTTCTCGGTTTTCTGAAACCTAATATGATCCGCATAGGAATCCAAAATAAGAGGGGGCTATTAAAGCCACGTATTCTACAATCTCCAGTCGATACACTTGTTGCGTGAATTTTAACTAATACTTCATTTTTTTTAGGTTTAGGCTTTTCTACATTTTGAAGCTGGAGAACATTAGGTGGTCCGTACTTTGTACAAATAATCGCTTTCATAATGACCTCCTGAAATGAGTTGTTATTATTTACATCATATTTAAAATTTTTCTCAAACATGTTGTTATATAGGAAATAAATTTAAAGATAAATATTACGAATTATATAGATTTAATAGGAAAAGAGATGATATTATTTTGGGGAAGGAGGGGACGTTATGAAAAAACTTATTTTAATTTCAAGTTTAGTACTTGCAGTCGGTCTAGGAGTAGGGTGTAGTAATGAGAAAACAAAAAAGACTGATGAACCGAAAAAAGAAGCTGTGCAGAAAGAAAAGGAATTAACAGCGAAGGATGTTTTCAATAAAGCGAATGAAGCTTTTAAAAACGAAGAAAATGTAACGATGACATATGATGTGGGAATAAAGGCTGAAGGAACAGAGATGAATGTAATAAAGGCCAAAATGCAACTAGAGCCGAAGAAAAAAAATTCTCGTTCTGAAATGAATATTTCTGGTACAGAGGTTGTTGTTTATGATGTGGGTGGCAAAATTGCTGGTCAGTTGAAAAATCCTAATACGGGTGAAGTTATGTCTGTACCAGAGGAACAATTAAATGCTAACGGAATGAACGCGACTCAAGGAATGGTAGATAATTTAGAGATTCCATCGGAAATTTTAAATAAAGTGAAGATGGAGAAAAGTGGAGATAATTATAAGCTGAAGTTTGCATTAAAAGGGCAAGAGACAGAGAGTATGCTAGCTAGTATGGATGAAAAGCAGAAAAAAATGCTACAAGGCCAAAATGCAAAGATAGAAGAAATAGATGGGGAATATATTATTACAAAAGATTTTAAATATGAATCAGCAAAGATAGATATGGTTATGAGTAGCAATGGTGAGGATAAAGCGCACATTATTACGGATGCAAAGTTTACATCGTATGATAAATTTGATCCAATACAATTGCCAGCAGCAAAGTAATCACTGTCAAGAGAGGTACCTGAAAGAACGGGTATCTCTTTTTGTTGCTAATAAGGAGAGTGTCCTTTGAAAAAAAGAAAGATAGCAGTGGTCATTGTCACATATACGGTTTTGCTTGCAACGTCTGTACATACGTATAAAAAACAAATTGATCATCCTATTATGAGTGATGTAGGTAAATTGCTTCCGACAAAAATAAAACGTGTTGAAAGTGCTACGGAAGAGCACTCGTTAATAAAATTAGTGCGAGATGCAAAAGTTTCAGGAGAGAAAATTTCCATTGCAGGCATGCAACATAGCCAAGGAGGACAGACATATTATCCGAATGGCACGATGCTCGATATGAAAGGATATAATAAAATATTAGAATTTGATCCAGAGAAGAAGCGGATTACAGTTCAAAGTGGTGTCACGTGGAATGATATTCAGAAGAAAATAAATCCTTATGGCCTTGCGGTACAGGTCATGCAGTCTCAAAATATTTTTACTGTTGGTGGTTCATTAAGTGTGAATGTACATGGGCGTGATATTCGTCATGAGGCACTAATTGATACAGTAGAGTCATTCAGATTGTTAATGGCAGATGGCACGGTGCGTAATGTAAGTAGAGAAGAAAATGCAGAGTTATTTCCATATGTCATTGGGGGTTACGGTTTATTTGGAGTTATTTTAGATGTGACGCTGAAGTTAACAGATGATGAATTATATGAAATGCACACGAGAATGATAGATTATAAAGAATACGCATCTTATTTCAAAGAGAAAGTGAAAAGAGATGAGAATGTTCGTATGCACTTAGCGCGTATTTCTGTTGCTCCAAATTCATTTTTAAAAGAGATGTATGTGACAAATTATACTTTGGTACAAAATCAAAATATGAGAGAAGAGTACAGTGAATTAAAGGAAGAAAATATTATAGCTGCACCGAAATTTTTACTTGGGTTATCACGTTATAGTGATTGGGGAAAGAATACATTTTGGGATATACAAAGAGGTTATTTTGAACGTACAGATGGAAAGTATGAGACGCGTAATAACGTTATGAGATCAGATAGTGCTTTTATGGAATATGAAAATCCAAATAGGACCGAAGTGTTACAAGAATACTTTGTGCCTATAGATGCTTTTACAGAGTATATAGATGATTTACGTAACGTATTAAATGAAGAAGAGTTTAATTTACTCAACATTACGATTCGTTACGTGGAAAAGAATGAAAATGCAGTTTTGTCCTATGCGAAAGATGATATGTTTGCGCTGGTTCTTTTGATTAACCAGGGACGCTCAGAGAGTGAGATAAAGAAAACAGAGGATGTCATTCGAAAGATGATTGATGTTACTTTAAAGCATAATGGTAGTTACTATTTGCCGTATTATTCTTATCCAACGAAAGAGCAGTTAAAGAGGGCATATCCTCGCATTGAAGAATTTCTCAAGAAAAAGAAGGAAGTAGATTCAGAAGAGAGATTTGTGAATTTATTTTATAGGGAGTATACGAAATGACATATAGAAGATTTGTGGCTTCGCAAAGTATCATCATGATGGCAGGAAGTATGGTATTTCCTTTTTATATATTATTGCTTCGAAACGTTGGAAATAGCTTCTCGCAATTTGGCTGGGCGTATGGCTTATTTGCTTTAACATCAGCACTTGTATATCCACTAGTGGGAAAGGTATCTGATCAAGTAGGTGATAAAAAATTATTAATCATATACGCTTGGTCCATGGCAATCTTAATGCTTTGCTTTCCAATTGCCACGGAAGTTTGGCATGTGTATATTCTTCAAATTGTAATGGGTGTTTTAGGTGCTGTGCAGCGTAATACTGAGAAGACTTCGTTAGCACGAAAGGTTGCGCAGGAAAAGGCTGGTTATGAGATTGGAAAATACCATGTGTGGACATCCATTGGCGGAGCAATAGCGGTTATTGCCACGGGATATTTAGTAGATTTCTTTACGATTGGTACAATTTTTTATATTGCATCTATTCTATATGTAGTGAGCGGGATTGTATTAAGTAGTAAAAAAATATAACTATTCCTATTTTCACCTTAATACCCTTTATTTGTTATACTAAAAGGGAATACAAAAGAAAAGGGGACAGTGCCTTTGATGAAATTTGTAGTTTTAGCTATTCTTACTTTGTTTTTGATTCCATGGACAAGAAGTAGTAGTAAGCTTCGAGCGGTGGATAAGAAGGGAGATAAGAAGGTTGTAAAGGGTAAGAAATCATCTATTTTAGTTATTCCTGTTTTATTTTGGATAGGTATTGCAATCTATGAATACTTTTGGCTAATTGATGATCGAGTAGATTCGATTCTTACTCATTATTCTGTTGCAGTAGCAATTTTAATTGGGCTTGTTTTATTTTCACAAGATCAAATAGGTAAATTAGAAGGTGCGTTAAAAGGACTTCTAATGTTTATTTTACTCGCAAGTTACGGTTACTTTGGTTATTTGCACGATATAGTAATCTCGCAAAAGAAATATGATTCTGTTGTTAAGGTAGAGAAAGATATTTCAGAGCCATTTACTGAAAATGACCAGCCGTTTACAGTGCCGCCAAAGACAGCGGAGAATAAGATGAAAAAAGTATTTGGTGATATTCCGAAAGTAGCTTATTTTGAGCTAGGAGAATTAACGCCACAAATGGTAAACGGCGAAGCTTTATATGTAGCGCCGATTGAAGTTTCAGGATTTTTTAAAGCGCGTAAAGCTGAGACAATTCCAGGGTATGTAACGATGTCAGGTACGAATCCTGATGCGGAAGCGAAACTGCACCTCGGTTATAAAATGAAATATGTGCCAAGCATGTTTTTTGGTAATAATTTAGAGCGTGTGGTAAGGCAAGCAGAACCAGATTTAATCTTTAAAGGAAAACCTAAATTTGAGGTTGATGATAAAGGGAAACCATATTATACAATGACGTATGGTGAATTTATTTCAGGAAGATCTGGATTTGAGGTAGAAGGTGTTGTCGTAGTAGACGCACAAACAGGTGAAGTGAAAAGGTATGATAAAGGAAAGGCACCTAAATTTGTTGATGGTGTATTAAATCATGAGACTGCATCTACGTTAAATACGTACTTTGGTAAATATATTCACGGATTTTGGAATACGAAATTTTCGCAAACTGATATGAAGATTCCGACTGAGTGGGGAACGAAAGAAGGCGTGACCCCGATCTTTGGTAAAGATGGAACACTGTATTATTTTACAGACTTTACTTCTCCAAAAGAAGGAGTAGATTCAGCCCTAGGCTATTCATTAGTAGATGCACGCACAGGCGAGCTATATTACTATAATGGAAAAGAAGTAAAGGGGATTATGGATGGTTCAGCAGCTACAGAAGTAGTGGATAATTCCTTTAAGAGAGAGAAATGGCATGGGACAATGCCTGTCATTTATAACGTATACGGTAAACCAGCTTGGATTATTCCGGTTGTTGATGACGGAGGCCTAGTACGTGCACATACAGTTGTTTATGCTGCTAATGCAAAAATATTTGCGACAGGTTCTTCGCAGAAAGAAGCGCTTGAGAATTATAAAAACGTAATGAGCGGTAATGGTGATACCTTTAGACCAACCTCAACAGGAAAAGAAGCGCAAAAAGAAGGTATTGTACAACGTGTATATAAAGAGAAATCAGGTGAAAATACAATCGTGTACGTACTTTTAGAGAATGAACAAAAGGTATTTATGATACCGGTGAAGAAATTCCCGTATGCTATGTTTACAGAAGTAGGAGACCCAATTCAAATTACATATTTAGATACAGGAGAGACGATGGCCTCGGTATCTAAATTTACGAATAGCAATGTTAAAAAGTAAAGCGATAGAATTTCTATCGCTTTTTTTACATTATGAAAGAGGAAAATGCGCTGTACTTGACGTATGTTTATGATGTAACTATAATTGTTACGATTCAGTGTGTATAGGAAAGGGTGAATTGAAAAAGTGAATGAAGTTAATCACGAAATATATAAACCTGTAAAGGCAAACAGGTTATGGATGATTCTTGTATTAGGAACACTTACGGCGATTGGGCCATTATCTATTGATATGTATTTGCCTTCATTACCGAAGTTAACGGATGACTTGCAAACAGGTGCATCCCTAGCGCAGCTTACATTAACAGCTTGTTTGCTTGGGCTGTCAGTAGGACAATTATTTGTTGGCTCAATTAGTGATATTTACGGAAGACGCAAACCACTTATTATTGCTCTTATTATTTACGTTGCTTCTTCTTTACTTTGTGCTGTTGCGCCATCTATTTGGACATTGGTGTTATTGCGCTTCCTACAAGGAGCTTCAGGATCAGCCGGGATTGTTATATCACGTGCAATGGTACGTGATATGTACTCAGGTTCTGAAATGACGAAGTTTTTCTCACTGCTTATGTTAGTAAACGGAGCAGCACCTATTTTGGCACCAATTATTGGAGGGCAATTGTTACAGTTTACAACGTGGCGCGGTGTTTTCATCGTTCTTGGAGCAATTAGCGTATTCATGTTAATCTCAGCTACTTTTGTATTGCGTGAAACATTACCTCCTGAAGAAAGAGAAACGGGTGGTTTGTCAGGGACTTTGGCGACGTACGGAAAATTGTTAAAGGACCGTCTATTTATGGGATATGCATTGTCACAAGGATTAGTAACAGCGGCAATGTTTGCATACATTTCGGGCTCACCATTTGTGTTACAGAACATATACGGAGCATCACCACAGCAATTTAGTTTATTCTTTGCGATTAACGGCATCGGTATTATTATTGCTAGTCAGGTAACGGGGCGTTTAGCGGGGAAAGTGAATGAGAAGACATTATTTATTGCTGGTATTATTATCGCAGCTGTTGGTGGCCTATCTTTATTACTGACAATCGTACTAGGAATAGGTTTAATTGGTGTTTTATGTTCGTTATTCCTTGTCGTATCAAGTGTCGGGGTTGTATCAACAACTGGGTTCTCATTAGCGATGAGAAATCAGAAACAAGCTGCAGGAACAGCATCAGCTTTATTAGGTTTATTACAGTTTATTTCAGGAGCTCTTGTTGCTCCGCTAGTAGGTATCGGTGGAAGTAATACAGCATTACCGATGGGTGTTGTTATTGCGCTTTGTGAAGTAGGAGCAGTGTTATGTTATCTATTTATGGCCAGAAGAAGTGAGAAGCAGTTTGAACTGCAGCAAAAACAAAATCTAGAGGTTTAACAAAAAAGAACTGATTCAAAGGGAATGTTTGAATCAGTTCTTTTTTTCATTTTTTTGAAATACCTCATACATATTATTCATGATCGTATCATATAAAACAGCAAGTTTATCCCACACCCAGCGATTACTATCGACCTCTTTTTCCCCGCAGTCGATAATATCGGTATGGCCGGTAATTTTATATGCTTTTTTAACGATAATAGGAGTAATTTTCGGTATACGTGGGATTTCTTTTAAGATATCTGCGAAGTTTCCAATGTAGACATGACCGATGATTTCGATTGTTAATGATTTATCCGATATATTTAGCACGGTATGAAATTGATTTGTATGTTGTTGTTTTAAATATTGGGCTAACTTAAATGGAGCATGCTTCTTCTTTAATACGCGGCGAAGGCTCTCTGTATTTTCGATATGAAGTGATTTTTCGCGAATAAGGACACGAATATCTTCTCCCATAAAAGGCGTTGTGTTGTACATAGATGATTCTCCTTAAAAACTTACATATGTTTGCGTTATGCATATGTAAGTCTAGCATGGTTTGTTCTTTATGTGTGCTTACAGTTTTGTAAGGTGATGTAGTAAAGCATTGCAAAAGTTATTTGTATAAAGTGACGATACTGTGACAAACATGTTGGTATATATATTACGATGTCGTCTTAAGTGTAAAAAGTAGGATGTTCTCGGTATAATAACAAGTGGAGATAAAAGAAACTATAATGAGTAGTAGTTGTAGATAAAAGGAGAAGAAGAGATGAAGAAGGTTTTAGGTATTGCTGTAATGGGAAGTATGATCCTTCTAGCAGGATGTGATGGAAATAAAGATACGAAAGAACCGAAAGAAAAGATAGAGCAATCTACAGAACAAACAGAAGAGATGAAAGAATACCGTGCAGTACATGAAAAATACGATATAAAAATGAATAAAGAAATTAATAAAGCACTGCAGCTATTTGAAGTGGCAAAGGAAAAGGGCGGTAAGGAAATAACGAAGGCTACATATAAAGAAGATGTGCAAAAGGTAACAACGAGCATGTTAGAAGATATTGATAATATACGTAAAGAAATTCGTGTTCCGAAGTCGAAAGAGCAAGAACATGAGGTATATGTTGGTTTCTTAAATGAATCGGAACAAGCAATGAAAAAATTACAGAAGTTAGCTAAAGAAGAAGATTCATCGTTGATTCGTGATATAGAAATTAATTTTGCAACAGCATCGACATACTATAAACGTTTTCAAGCAGAAACGAAAAAATAACCTTGCCTGTGCAAGGTTATTTTTTCTTCTTGCCATCTCCGTCTTCATCCTCGGATACTAATACCTTCTGTTCTTCGTAAAATTCGGAAATAGTTTGCCCGGTAATATTATCGAAAGGGGTATAAAAAGAAGTAATACTTTTCTTTTTAATAAAGAGTTTATAGAAGCCAATGATGACAAGTATAACGATTGTTAAGGGGAATCCTATAGTAGCAAGAAGTAAGGGGTCCATCTTATAACTCCTTTATCATCATTTCTTTTTATGATAAGCCGAAAACTGTAATTTCGATAAAAGGATTAAAAACTGATTTTTCTAAAATTATCCAATTCGATTGACTTTTTAATTTTTCAGAATTATAATTCGAAATATACAATTTGAACCAAATAATAATATAGCAATTTACTTATCCAGAGAGGTAGAGGGACTGGCCCTATGACACCTCAGCAGCGGGTTCTGTAATAGGAACACCGTGCTAATTCCAGCAAGCAAGTCTTGAAAGATAAGTGATGGGCCTTTGTTTATTAAGCCTTGATCTTATTTTTTAAGATCAAGGCTTTTTGTATTCTAAAAAGAGAAAAGGGAGTAATTGAAAAAGTACGTTCATAAAACAAAGTAAATATATGTGTTTAGGGGGTTATTAGAGTGTATGTAATTAAAAAATTATCGGTTATGGTGTTCACACTATGGGTTATTACGACAGTGACATTTCTAATTATGCATATTATTCCGGGAGATCCATTTTCATCAGATGCAAAAATCTTTCCTGAAGAAGTGATCCAAAACATGAGAGCGAAGTATCACCTTGATGAACCGTTATGGAATCAATATGTTGCTTATTTAGACGGTGTAGTTCATTTTGATTTTGGTGAGTCTGTTCAATCAACCGGACAAGGGGTATCAGAAATTATAACAACTGGCTTTGGTCCATCGGCAATTATTGGTCTACAAGCACTTGTTATTTCGTTGTTAGTAGGAATTGCGGCAGGGACATTTGCTGCTCTATATCATGGAAAAGTAATTGACTATAGTCTGAGTTTACTTGCAATTCTCGGTATTTCTATTCCAAGTTTTATTTTAGCACCACTATTTATACAAGTATTCGCTATCCAATTTGAGCTTTTACCAGTAGCTTCTTGGGGAACATTCGAACATACGGTATTGCCATCCTTTGCATTAGCGTTAGGGCCAATCGCGGTTATTACGAGGTTTGTTCGTTCTAATATGATCGAAGTACTGCAGAGTGATTATATTAAGCTAGCAAGAGCAAAAGGTATACCAATTAAGAAGATTATTATAAGACATGCTCTTCGAAATGCGATTGTTCCAGTACTTACATTTGTGGGACCGTTAATGGCTGGACTTTTAACAGGGACTTTCGTTATTGAAAAAATCTTTTCAATTCCTGGCCTAGGAAAATATTTTGTAGATAGTATTTTTAACCGAGACTATCCGGTGATTATGGGAACAACGATTTTCTATAGTGCATTATTAATTGCTTGTATTTTCATTACAGATATTATTCACCGCATTGTTGATCCGCGTATTCGTTCTATTACATAAGGAGGGGGGATATTTAAATGGGAGCTTATGAAATTAATGAACAGTTATTAACGAAAGAAGAGAAAAAAGAATTAACGATAAATAAAAATCAGCAAACGATTAGCAGAAAGAAAGAAGTGTTTCGTAAGTTTATATCGAATCCAATCGCAGTTTTAGGAACAGTGACGTTATTGCTAATTATTGTTTTCTCGCTTATTGGCGAAAGTTTAACTTCATTTACTGCGAGTGAACAAGTAAAAGAGGCAACAAATTTACCGCCGAGTAGTGAACATTGGTTTGGAACAGATGATCTAGGAAGAGATATTTGGGCACGTACTTGGGCTGGTGGGAAGATTTCACTAACAGTTGGATTAGTAGCAGCTGCCCTCGATATAGGGCTTGGTGTACTGATTGGTGGATTTAGTGGATATGTGAGAGGGCGTAATCGCCTTGGAACGTTAATTGATGAGTGGATTATAAGGGGAATTGAAGTATTATATGGCATCCCATATTTGTTAATTGTTATTTTACTATTAATTGTTATGAAACCAGGTCTTTTCACCATTATTATCGCCCTTGCATTAACGGGATGGATTGGAATGGCTCGTCTCATTCGAGCACAAGTATTGTCTTTAAAACAACGAGAGTTTGTTATTGCAGCAGAGCGATTAGGTACATCACATATGAAAATTATATATGGGCATTTAATTCCGAATTTAACAGGGATTATTATCGTAAATTTATCATTTACAATTCCAGCAGCTATTTTTTCAGAATCATTTTTAAGCTTTATAGGACTTGGAGTACAATCACCAGCGGCAAGTTGGGGGACGATGACGAATGATGCACTCGGGACATTATTGAGCGGAGAATGGTGGCAGTTATTTTTCCCGGCAATCATGATTGCACTCATTATGTTCGCATTTAATGCAATTGGTGATGGTTTGCAAGATGCAATTGATCCGAAAATCGTCAAACGGAATCGAAAGGAGAAAAAACATGGCACAAATCTTATCTTTAGAAAACGTAACGTTAGCCGTTGAAAAAGAGAATAGTAAGCAAGCGATTGTGAAACATGTTTCTTTTTCTATTAACGAAGGTGAAATAGTTGCACTTGTAGGAGAAAGTGGTTCAGGAAAAAGTGTTACAGCACAATCTATTATCGGACTAAATCAAGAATCAATTCATATCGATGATGGAAATATAGCTTTCCAAGCAAAGGAATTAACGAATTTACAAGAGTCAGAATGGAATCAAATTCGTGGAAAAGATATTTCCTTTATATTTCAAGATCCGCTTTCATCTTTAAACCCAACGATGAAGGTAGGCAAACAAATTACAGAAGTAGTTTTGCAACATGAGAAAAAATCGAAAAGAGAAGCAAAGGAAATTGCGATTAACTTGTTAACAGATTTAGGGATACATGAAGCAGAGAAACGCTTTGAACAGTACCCACATCAATTAAGTGGAGGTATGAGGCAGCGTATTTGTTTAGCAATTGCGTTTGCTTGTCATCCAAAGCTTGTAATTGCAGATGAGCCGACAACAGCGTTAGATGTAACGATTCAGAAACAAATTATGGGGCTATTAAAAGAAAGAAAAGAAAAACAAAATACGAGTATTTTATTAATTACACATGATTTGGCACTTGTACGTGAAGTAGCTGATCGAGTAGTTGTTATGTACGGGGGACGTGTCGTTGAAAAAGGAACGATACAGGAGGTAATAGGCTCTCCTAAACATCCATATACGAAAAGTTTATTACAAGCAATTCCGAATATGGATGATTCTGAAAAGGTATTACGTGCTATAGAAGGAACGACACCTTCCATTGAAACATTAAATAGCTTCGGTTGTCCTTTTGTAAATCGTTGTCCAGTAGCGATAAAAGAATGTATTCATCGTTTTCCAGAGAGAACCACATATTCTAAGGAGCATAGTTCACATTGTTGGCAACATGTTCTAGAGCATAATAAAGCGAAATCAAAAGAGAAGGTGAATGCCTCATGACGACAGATTTAATTACTGTAAAGCAAGTAACGAAAACGTATGGAAGTAAAAGTAAAGAAATCACAGCGTTAAAAGACATATCACTTTCTATCCCGAAAGGAACAACACTTGGCATTATTGGTGAAAGTGGTTCAGGAAAAACAACACTTGGAAAGCTCATAGCAGGGATTGAGAGTCCAACGTCTGGTGAAATTAATTATAACGGTCAAGTCGTTCACAAGCTGAAATCAGCTCATAAGAGAGATTTTTTACAGAAAGTACAGTTCATTTTTCAAGATTCCACGGCAGCATTAAATCCGCGCTGGAAAGTACGCGATAGCGTAACGGAAGGTTATATTTCATTCGGTTTAGGTGATAAAGGATTGAAGGATAAAGTAGCAGGTGATGCGCTAGAACGTGTTGGATTAGATAGAAGATATATTGATCGATATCCGCATGAATTTAGCGGAGGACAACGTCAACGTATCACTATTGCAAGAGCGTTATTGTGTGAGCCAGAAGTATTGATCCTTGATGAACCAATTTCAGCATTAGATGTTTCATTGCAAATTCAAATTGTACATCTGCTGCAAAAAATTCAAAAGGAACAAGGCTATACATATTTATTTATCGCACATGATTTGCCGATGGTTCACTATTTATGTGAAAAAGTGGCTGTCTTATATAAAGGAGAACTTGTTGAATTTGGAAATACGGACGAAGTGTTCCGTAATCCACAACATTCTTATACAAAAACATTGTTAGCATCAACACCAAAAATTTCGGGTTAAAGGAGAATGTAGGATGAAGAAGTTTTTACTGTTTATCATTATGACTGTTTTAGCGATTACTTCGGTCGCTTGTGGTAAGAAAGAGACGCAAAAGGCGAGTGCTGGTAAGGGAGAAGGCGATCGATTAGTAACGAATATTAGTAGTGATCCATACACACTTGATTCTGCTATTGCAACAGATAGCACGTCAGGTTATATAATTGGGCAGTTGTTTTCAAGTTTATATACGCAAGATAGTGATGGGAAATATCAAAATGAATTAGCAGAGAAAGAAGAGGTAAATGCTGATGGAACTGAATATACAATCCATTTGAAGAAAGATATTAAATGGTCAGATGGTTCTCCTATTACGGCAAATGATTTTGAATTTGCATGGAAGCGATTATTAAATCCGAAAACGGGTTCTATGAATGCGACAGAAATGTATTTCATTAAAGGGGCAGAGGCATATAATACTGGAAAAGGTGAAGAGGGACAAGTTGGTATTCAAGTCGTTGATCCTCAAACATTAAAGGTAACTCTTGAACATCCAGTTGCTTCTATTAAACAAAAATTAGCAAGCTCATTATTTATTCCATTAGCTAAAAAGTCGATTGATGATAATAATAAATTAAAAACAGATCCAAAAGAGCTAATTACGAATGGACCATTCCAGTTAAAAGAGTGGAAGCATAACCAGGCTATTACAGTACAAAAAAATAAAGAATACTACGATAAAAAGGTAACTCTAAAAGAAATTGAGTTTCGTATTATTCCAGACTCTAAAACAGCGTATCAATTATTTAAATCAAAAGAATTAGATTTACTAAGTGGTTTACCACAAGAGATGATTGAAAAAGAAAAAGGAAATAAAGAATATAAGCGTGTTGCAGGATTCTCATCTTATATTTATTCGTTTAACGTAGAAAAAGAGCCGTTTACAAATGCGAAGGTACGTAAAGCATTTTCATTAGCGGTTGATCGTAAATTTATCGTTGAAAAACTGTATAAAAATAATGCGCAAGAAGCATATGCATTCGTTCCAGAAGGAGCAAAAACACAAAGTGGTCGTGATTTTCGTAAAGAAAAAGGTGATTACGTTAAATTTGATCCAGCAGAAGCGAAAAAATTATTAGAAGAAGGTATGAAAGAACAAGGGTGGTCTACATTACCTGAAGTAACATTAAAATTCACTACAGATACACAACATAAAAAAGTAGCAGAAGCAATGCAAGAAATGTTTAAGAAAAATCTTGGCGTAGATATTAAATTAGAAAATAAAGAGTGGAAGAGTTACATCGACACATACAAGCAAAGTGATTTCCAATTAGCTTATATGGGATGGGGCGGCTCTTTATTAGATCCAATTACCAAACTAGATTTATATGCAGGTGATGGTCCGAATAACTATGCAAAATGGCATAATAAAGAATTTGACGCTTTAGTAAAAGAAGCAAAAGTTGAACAAAACGAAGATAAGCGTTTTGACTTATTGCATAAAGCGGAAGATATTATGTTTACAGATTCACCATTAATCCCAATTATTTTCCCAAGTGCTTCATATTTACAAAAACCATCAGTATCTGGTGTTCAGTTCATTATCGGTTCTAGTCCAGAACTAAGATACGCAAAAATTAAAAAATAAAGAAGTAGGCAATCGCCTACTTCTTTATTTTATTTCTCTTTTATATTCTTTTTTCGTTCCATCAGAGAAGACAACTTCTAAATCGAATTTTTGATAGTCTTTATCAAGTTTGAACACGTTTACTACTTGATCGATTACTTCTTGGTCAGCAGTATCTTTATCAAATTTTAATTCTTGTAGAAGTGGGCTTAATTTTGTGATAGCCTCGTCTCCTGTTAATTTTACATCTGCTTTATGATCTTCAATTTTTGCTTCCATTTTCTTATCAGCTGCTACATTTTTATAGTCTGCTTCGTAGTCTTTCTTTGTATCTTGGTAGTCTGCCTTTAAATCGAATTCATTGAAGTTTAGTTTTAAATCTGCAGGAGCCTCATTTTTTGCTTCTTCAGTCGTCTTTTTATTAGAAGTTGTGTCTTCTTTTGCAGGAGCTTTACATCCTGTTAATGCAGGTACTAGCATAAGAGCTAATAAAACTGATAGTAGAATTCTCATTATAAATTCCTCCTTATGTAAATTCGTTCTATACAAGTTTTTCCCAAAAACATGTAATTATGTATGTGTTGAAAATAAATTATTATCCTGCAGTCACAAGGGCTAATCCGCAATTTAAATCAAAAACGATTTGTATGTATATGGTAAATTGAATTTGTGAGGAGGTACTGAAATGCTTCCTAAAACATATCAAACGATCGGTGAATTATTTCCCGCAACATATGCAGCAAATGGCTATTATACAATAATATTCGGAGGAGTTAGTTTAGAGAGAAATATTATTTCATTATTAGTTATTGTATTGGTTACACAATTAGTAGCAGTGACGACTTTAGCTATAAAAGGAATGGTAAAGGGAAGAAGAAGCTCTGTAGTTAAAGAAGCATAAAATAAAAAGGTATCCTTCAATTGGATACCTTTTATTAGTACTTATTATTTTGCAACTTCTGTCCACTTGTAGTTAAATTCACCGCCGAAGTCAGTCGTTACAAGTCCTTTAATGAAAGAGCGTTGTAAGTAAGAGCGACCTTGTTGGTATAACGGAGCGACAGCACCGTCTTGTAATAAGATTTTTTCAGATTGCTTCATTGCTTCAAAGCGTGCTTTTTCATCACCAGCTAAATCTGTTTTTACTTTATGAATTAGCTCATCGTACTCTTTGTTAGAGTATTTATCGAAGTTATAAGCGCTATCTGTTGTAAATAAATCTAAGAATGTAATTGGATCAGCGAAGTCAGGGCCCCAGCCGTCAATTCCGATTTCATAGTCACCACTTAATAGTAGTTTCAACTGTTGCTTACGTGGTTGCGGTTTTAAATTCACTGTTAATCCATCTAAGTTCTTTTCTAATTCACCTTTTAAATATTCACCAGTCTTTTTAGCTAAAGCATTATCACTTGTTAATAGCTCAATTGTTACTTTGTCAGTACCAAGTTCTTGCTTTGCTTTTTTCCAGTTTTCTTTTGCTGTTTTCACATCATCTTTAACTAGGTTTCCATTTTCTTTACGGAAGTCAGTGCCTTCAGGACTCTTTGCGAATTTCGCAGGAACCATTCCTTCAGCTGGAATAGCGCCGTTATTTAAAATTGTTTCTACGTAAGCTTTTTTATTCATAGCGCCGTTAATAGCAAGACGTGCATGTTGATTTTTTAATGTTTCATTCTTTTGATTTAGTCGTAAAAATTGAATGCCAACTTCAGCGCGTTCCTTGAAGTTTGGATCGCCCTTATATTTATCGACAAACTCTGCAGTTAAAGCAACACGATCAATTTGTCCTGAATCATATAAGTTAACTTCTGTAGACTTATCTTTAACGACATTGAAGTTGATTTCTTCTAATTTTACAGTTTTAGCATCCCAATAGTTAGGGTTCTTCTTTAATTGGAAGCTTTGTTCGTGTTTCCAGTTATCTAATGTGAAAGCACCGTTGTAAATTAAATGATTTGTTTCTAAACCGTATTTATCGCCTTGAGATTTTAAGTAATCTTCATTAATTGGTAAGAATGTTGAAAATGTCGTTAAGCTTAAGAAATAGGGAACAGGACGGTCTAGTTGTACTTCTAACGTTTTATCATCAAGAGCTTTGACACCTAATTGATCAATTGGCAATTGTTTTTGGTTTATTTGTTTTGCATTCTTTATATCGAAGAATAAGAATGCATATTCGGCAGCTGTTTCAGGACTTACGGCACGTTGCCAAGCGAAGGCAAAGTCTTTTGCTGTAACAGGAGTACCGTTTGACCATTTTGAATCACGCAGGTGGAATGTATATTTTGTTTTATCGGGACTAATGTCAACCGACTCAGCAACACCAGGGATAGGTTTATTATCTTCTCCCATTGCATATAAACCTTCAAAAACATTTCGCATTACATTCATGGATTCCCCATCCGTTGCTTTGGCAACATCCATTGTTGGAATTTCTGAAGCAAATGATAAGTTAATTGCTTGTTTATCAGGTGCTTTATCGTTTGCTTTCGCTCCGCTTGTATTATCTTTATTTCCCCCGCAAGCAGTTAGTAATAGACTTGCCCCTAAAACAGATGCAACAACAGGTACAATTTTTTTCTTCATTGTTCGGTCCTCCCTAAATGTGTTGTTCGTAACGTCATAATGTCCATGTCTTGAAGTAGCTATAGAAGGAGATAAAACCCATTATAGATATGTGCATGTAGGTAATCAGGTGTTCTATATGTATATACATGTTGAACTATAATCTATCGTTATATCTTTTAACGTAGTGGACGTTATATTTTGATGGTGAAATATTTTGTTTATTTGATTATTTAGAATATTAACACTGGAAAGAACTATATGTCAATAATAAAAACAGATTGTTAATTTCTTAGAATAATATATTAAAAAAGCAGATTCTCTTGTATGAGAGAATCTGCTTTTAATATATTTTGCTAAAAAAACAATTGGTGTGGGCTAATAATAATTGGGGATGAAGAAACCCCAATTATTAAAGTTTCACTTTATTTTTCAATTTTTGCCCATTTGAAGTTTAACTGACCAGCAAAATCTACTTGCACAATTCCTTTTACGTAAGAACGTTCTAAATAAGATTCTCCTTTTTGATAAAGAGGAGCGATAACAGAGTCTTTAAATAATATTTTCTCTGATTCTAGTAATGCTTCCCAGCGAGCTTTTTCATCACCAGCTAAGGTTGTTTTCACTTTTGCTATTGTTTCATCGAATTCCTTATTAGAGTAATGATCTAAGTTGTAAGGATTATTCGTTGTAAATAGCTCAAGGAATGTGATTGGATCAGCAAAGTCAGGGCTCCAGCCATCAATTCCGATTTCGTAGTCACCTTTTAATAAAAGCGAAACTTGTTGCTTACGCGGCTGCGGTTTTATATTTACTGTTAAGCCATCTAAATTCTTTTCTAGTTGTCCTTTTAAGAATTCACCAGTTTTCTTATCAAGGTCAGCATCACTCGTTAATAATTCTAATGTTATCTTTTCAGAACCAAGCTCTTGTTTAGCTTTTTTCCATAACTCTTGTGCAGATTTTGTATCAACTTTTGTTAAATCGCCGTTTGCAGTACGGAAGTCTTTTCCTTCAGGTCCTTTTGCAAAGTTTTTTGGAACGAGACCAAATGTTGGTGTAGAGCCATCATTTAATAACGTATTTACAAAGGATTTTCTATCAATTGTTTGATCGATTGCTTGGCGTGCAGAAACGTTTTGAAGTACTTTGTTTTGTTGATTCATACGTAAAAATTGTACGCCTACGTTTGGACGTTCTTTAAAGTTAGCATCTTTTTTATATTTATCAACGAAGTCAGATGTTAGTTTTATACGATCTAATTGTTTTGACTCGAATAAATTTACTTCTGTTGATTTTTCTTTTACGACGTTAAAATTGATTTCTTCTAGTTTAACAGTATCTTTATCCCAATAGGTAGGGTTCTTCTTAAATTTAAAGCTTTGTTCGTGCTTCCAATCGCTTAGTGTAAAAGCTCCATTGTACAAGATTGTATTATCTTCTAAAGCGTACTTATCACCTTGTGCTTTAAAGAATTCCTCATTAATTGGTAGAAATGTTGGGAACGCTGTTAAGCTAATAAAATAAGGAACAGGACGCTCTAATTCTACCTCAAACGTATGGTCATCAACTGCTTTTACACCAAGTTGGTCGGCTGGAAGTTCTTTGTTGTTAATTTTTGTTGCGTTTTTAATATCAAAGAATAGAAATGCATATTCAGAGGCTGTTGCTGGATCTACGGCTCTTTGCCAAGCGAACACAAAATCTTTAGCTGTAACAGGAGTGCCGTTTGACCATTTTGAATCTCGCAAATGGAATGTGTATTTCGTTTTATCGCCACTTACTTCATGAGATTGTGCAACACCAGGAACAGGTTTGTTACCTTCACCAAGATTATATAAACCTTCAAATACGTTTCTCATTACTTGACCAGAATCAGTATCTGTAGCACGAGCCGTATCCATTGTTCGTATTTCAGTAGGTGAAGATAAGTTTAAAACTTGTTTACTAGGTGCCTCGTCTTTTGCATTTGCTCCGCTTGCTTCGTTTTTATAACTACCGCAACCAGCTAATAAAATACTTACTCCTACAACTGATGCAATACCGGGTACAAACTTCTTTTTCATTTGATTTTCCTCCTAAATAATTAAGTTTGGATGATGATGAGGGAAATGAAAAATAAAAAATCCCTCTTTTCATATTGAGAAAGAGGGATTTTTACGTACAAGTTATGCACCCGTATATAAACGAAGTCCCTCATTCTATCTTTCAAGCATAAAGCTTGCAGGAAGTGGCACAGTATTCAAAATGAACCTGTTGCCGAGGTTTCAAAGGGCCAGTCCCTCCACCTCTCTTGATACAATGAGTAAACGAATAAATTTTATTAATTTTTGTGTTTCTTTGATAATTCAAAATCTTACACCTTGAATAATGAAGTGTCAACTAAATAAAATATAGTTTAAATTTTCAGTTTTCTTAAACGAAAAACCACTGCATATGGCAGTGGTTTTTCTACTAGAAGTTAAAGTTATCTGGATCTGGACCAACGCGACGATCTTCATTTAAAGCTTGAATTACTTTCATATCATCAGCACTTAATTCAAAGTCGAAGATGTTTGCATTTTCAATAATGCGATATTCTTTAATTGATTTAGGAATTGTTACAACTTCGTTTTGTAAATCCCAGCGTAAAATAATTTGCGCAGTTGATTTATTATATTTTGTCGCAATTTCTTGTAATGTTGAGTTATCTAATAGTTGGCCCTGCATTAATGGTGACCAAGCTTCAAGCTGGATGTTATGTTCTTTACAGAAAGTATGTAATTCTTCTTGTGCTAAGCGTGGGTGATATTCCACTTGATTGACCATTGGCTTAATTTCAGCAATTTCAAATACGTCTTGTAAGTGGTGAATGTGGAAATTACTCACACCGATAGCACGAACACGGCCATCTTTATAAAGTTTTTCTAGCGCTTTCCATGATTCAGTATATTTCCCTTTTACAGGCCAATGTACTAAATATAAATCTAAATATTCTAGCCCTAATTTTTCTAATGTAGTTTCATATGCTTGAAGTGTTGATTCATAGCCTTGATCGCTATTCCATACTTTTGATGTAATAAATAATTCTTCACGTGAAACACCGGATTCACGGATCGCTTGTCCAACGCCTTCTTCATTTTGATAGATTGCTGCAGTATCGATGCTGCGGTAGCCATTTTTAATTGCTGCTTTTACAGAATCAATTACTTCTGAACCATCTTCTACTTTAAAAACACCTAAACCGAACCAAGGCATTTTCACACCATTATGTAATGTTGTATAGTCTTTTAAATTTGTTAAATTCATATTATTTCCCCCTAGCTTTTTTATTTGTTGCTTCTACTGCTTTTTGAATTGCCTCTGAAAAATTATATTCATATAAAGTTTTGAGACCTTCAGCTGTGGAACCACCTGGTGTTGTTACTTGTTCTCGGAGGTTAGCTGGATTTTGCGTTTGTTCAAGCATAGAAGCAGAGCCAGAAATCATTTGAATGACAAGATGTTTTGCGGTTTCTTCATCGACTCCATAACTTTTTGTTGCTTCAATTAAGCTTTCAGCAAAGTAATAAAGGAAGGCTGGCGCACTTCCAGTAACTGCAGTAAGCTGATGAACTTCTTCTTCGGTGCAAAGCTGTGAAGTACCAATGCCTCTTAAAAGCAGTTGCAGGGTTTCTTGATGCAACTCATTTACTGATTGTCCCATTGTATATAAGGAGATAGACTTTCCAATTTCAGCAGCTGTATTAGGCATAATCCAAGCAACAGGCGTGCCTTTTGGGAGTCTAGCTTCTAAATAAGATGGTCCAATGCCAGCTGCTACTGTTACGACAAGTTGATTTGATATTAACGGAGATAGCTCAGTTAATAACTCTTCATGAGCAGAAGGTGGCATTGCTAAAACAACCGTATCAACAGATGTAATATGCTGCTTCCAATCTGTTGCAGTAGACACATTATATCGATGTTGTAACTGTTTGAGCTTTTCTACGTTACTTCGGTTAGAGACGATAATTTCTTCGATGTATTCTTTGCTTGTTTTGAGTAATCCGGAAAATATAGCTTCTGCCATACGACCGGCGCCAATAAATAAAATTCGATGTTTAGTTGCCATATCCTTTATTCCTTTCTAGTAGAGATATGTTATAAAAACGATATCATTTTTAAGGGAATTTTGTAAAAAGAAAAGACTTATCGTAGGTGGAATGGATAATGAGAAGGCGGAAATTCATGGTAAAGGAAAGGGCTATTACTTTATACGTCATGCTAATATTAGCTATTATTAATCTCTTTATATGTGTAGCTGGTTTGCTAGAGTGGAAGAGCAATTATAAGGAGCAAGAACATACAAATAATTATATCTAGAAAATAATTAGAATTAAAAAACCCCTGAAGCACATATGCTTCAGGGGTTTACTAATAGAATGTAAGATTATGCTTTTGTCATACCAAGTAATACAGCGCCGCCGATAATTAAAACACTACCTAGTGCAATAAAGATCAATTGACGTTTTGTTTTCTTTTCACCTAAGAATACAATCGCACCGAATGTTGAGATAACGATTCCAGTTTGAGATAATGGGAAGCTTGTTGCTACTCCAACACGTGGTAATGAAAGGAGTAAGAATAAATTTCCAGTTCCCCATAGTAAACCAGATAAAGCATTACGGATTGCATATTTGTTAAATGGTTTATGTTTAGACGTCAGTACAACCGCACCAACAAACATACCAACTGCTTGTGGTAAAATAGCAGACCAACCATCGATATTATACCAACGAATAATAATTACATATACAAGATAGCCGAAAGTAGAAACAATTAAAGTAAGAAGTCCTTTTTTCAATCGTCCTGGTGGCTGAGCATTTTCTTTATCATCTAATGATGTGAATACAACACCAACTACGATTAATAGGATTGCAATCGTTCCCAGAATAATCGTTGTAGTAGTAGTCCACTCACGGAAAGCGATAACCCCAAAGATAGAAGTTGCAACAAGTTGCATACCAGTAGAAATTGTTACGGTAGTTGAAACACCTAGTTTTTCAACTGTTTTTAATTGGTTTACTTGTCCTAAAGCCCAGAATAAACCTGAAATAAACCCAACAATTAAGACTGTCATTGTTAAAGCTGGTTGAGTAAATACATACATAATTGTTGCGAAGAATAGAGCACCGATTGTCATACCTACCGTTTGGCTATATGCACCACCGCCCATTTTTACGCTTACTAATAAGATGTTTCCCCATGCAATTGCAGGAAGAAGCGCTAATAAAATGTCCATTACAAGACTCCCTTCGGTTTGCTATACCAATATAGTTACATATTGTTCTAACGATCGGTAATGCCCCACTAATAGAGTAGAAGATTACCGATCGCTAAAACAGGATGAAGAATTCACGATATAAATGCGTTTTCATTTCTTCATTTTTTGAAACACCTCCATATAATAACAGGAAATTGCCTATTTTAGAAAGTGAATTCAAATAAAATGTATATTTAAATAAGAGGTAAAATTCAGTTATTTCCCGACTGCTTCTTTATTTCCTAAGAAATAAAGAAGCAGCTTCCAAAAAAGCTGCTTTAAGGGTTAGTAATTCTTTTGTTAATAAGCTGAATACATAGCAGAAATAGGAGTGACATACTAATAGTGATAACCACAAGTGTCCAGGCGAGTTGCATATTACTTGCGTCAATGGCCATGTAAATTGCAGTCGGGATTGTCTGTGTTTTACCAGGGATATTCCCGGCAAACATGAGTGTAGCACCAAACTCACCGAGCGCGCGGACAAAGCTCAAAATCATCCCGCTTAGTAATGCAGGAAATGCGAGCGGAAGTGTAACGTGCAGAAAAACTTGATATTCACTTGCGCCAAGGTCACGAGCACTTTCTTCAATTTGTACATTTGCGATAGAAAATCCCGTTTTCGCTGATTGGTACATAAGCGGAAATGCAACAACTGTAGAAGCGATGATCGCAGCGGTAGATGTGAACATAATAGACTGCTGAAATAATGATTCAACCCACCTTCCGATCGGGCTGTTGTTTCCAAAGATGATAATGAGAAAGAAGCCGATAACAGTTGGTGGAAGTACCATTGGTAATAAAAATATAGTTTCTAATAGTACTTTATATCGCCATGAGGAGCGAGCTAGTGCTCGCCCGACAATCGTCCCTAAAATTGTAACGAGAATAGTGGCACACGCAGCTACTCTTAAAGATAGAAAGACAGGCGATATAATAGCATCAATGCTCATAGTAATTACGACAGGACTGTAAATCCATATTTCTTAAAGATAGATTGTGCATCTTTTGACTGCAAATATTCATAAAATGAAGTCGCCTCTTTCTTATGTTTAGATTCCTTTATAACACCTAAAGGATAGTGGATTGGCTCATGAGAAGTAGCTGCTGCTGTTTCACCAATCTTTACTTTATCTGAAATGAGAGCATCTGTTTTGTATACGATACCAGCATCGATATTCCCTGTTTCTACATATGTTAACACTTGGCGAACATCTTTTGTAAATACGACTTTATTTTGAACATCATTCCAAAGGTTTTCGTGTGTTAGAGAAGCCTTTGCATATTTTCCAGCAGGTACAGATTCAGGTGTACCAAGTGCAATTTTTTTGATTTTCTCATCTTTTAAATCTTGAAATTTTGTAAGAGAACTATCTTTAGGGATGACTAGAACTAGTTCATTTCCAAGAAGATTTTTCCCTTCTTTTTCATTAATGAATCCTTTTTTTACAAGGGTTTGGAATTTATCTTCTGCTGCAGAGAAGAATAAATCAGCAGGTGCACCTTGTTCAATTTGTTGTTGAAGTGCTCCAGAAGCACCGAAGTTAAAAGAAAGTTTAATATTGGGTTCTTTTTCTTTATATTGTTTTTCAATTTCTTTTAATGCATCTTGTAAGCTTGCAGCAGCTGAGATAGTAAGTTCAACTGCTTTTCCTTCTTTAGCAGTTGATTTCTCTTTCTTATCTCCGTTTGTACATGCAACACTAAATATAAGAAGAAAAGAAAGTATAAGTGCCCCAATCGAACGTAATGTAAATTTATTCATAAAAAAATCCCCTTTCGTTTTGACACATCTAATTATAACTAAATATAACTAAATATAACTAGTTATAATTGAATATAATTTGAACATATATCTATTTTTAAAAAATAGGAGAAATATTCTTTTCTTTGTTACAATGAAAGAAGAAAGTGAGGAATCGTCTATGGATCATCATTCCTACACAACGGAAGAAGTAGCAAAGCGATTAAAAGTATCAAAATTAACTGTATACGACTTAATTAAAAAAGGAGAACTTCCTTCTTATAGAGTTGGTAGACAGATGCGCATTGATGCAGCAGATTTAGATCAATATATAAAACAAATGAAAACAGGAAAGGTACAAGTTACTCCTGTAAAAAACGATGGTAGTAGTATCTTGAACACGTGTATTATTAGTGGTCAAGAACTAACGTTAGATATGTTAGCTAAACGTATAGAAAATCGTTTGCCAAGTTCTAATGTTTTAAGAGCGTATCAAGGTAGCTTAACAAGTTTAGTGAAAATGTATCAAGGAGAAGGAAGTATCGTTAGTTTGCATTTGTTTGATGGTGAAACGGGTACATATAATGTTCCTTATGTAAAACGCATTTTAGTAGGCCAGCCATGTATTATGATTAATTTATTGTCCAGAAATGTAGGATTTTATGTCCAAAAAGGAAATCCGAAGAAAATAAAGACATGGGCCGACATATCCAGATCCACTATAAAGTTTATAAATCGAGAAAAGGGTTCTGGTATTAGAGTGTTAGTGGATGAACAATTACGAATCCAAAAATTAAATAAAGCTGATATTAGTGGATATGAATGGGAAGAATCGAATCATCTGGGTGTTGCCACGCAAGTTGCAAATGGAAAAGCTGATGTAGGAGTAGGTTCAGAAAAGTTTTCGCAAATTGTAAATGTGGACTTTATTCCAATCATGAAAGAACAGTATGATTTAGTAATTTTGAAGAATAAAGAAAATGAAGAGCTGATTGAAGTCGTGAAAGACATTCTGCAATCGGAAGAATTTCATAATGAATTAAATGCGATTGGTGGATATGATATTACGAAAACAGGTCAAATTATATATGAAACAAACTAAAAAGCTGCTTGTCTATAAGACGAGCAGCTTTTTCTATATAAAGGGGTTTGGGGATACAAAGTGTTAAACAAGACCTTGAGCAAGTGTGTAAATGAAAGCCGTAAGAAGAGTAGCTCCACTTGCAAGTCCGATGAAGTCTGATTTGTTGAAAGTAATGTTGTTCATTATAATCTCTCCTTATTTGTTTAATGTAGTTGCAACAGCTTTTGCATCGACAAGTGCGGATAGCACCATGCCCATTGTATTTAAAAATTTATTTGATTTCATATTGTTCATCATGCGTATCCGCTCCTTTTCGAATTGTTGTTGCCCTGCTTATGTCTTAATTATAGGAAATATGTCCACTTGCAACTATCGAATTAGCTTACGAAAGACTTACACTTTTGTAAGAAAAAAAGACATTCATGTAAGAATGTCTTTCACAGCATATTGATATGATGATGTTCTTCAATTGTTTTTAAAAAACTACGCATTGAATTCGTCATATAGCTATCTTTACGGCGTATGAAAACCGTTGAAATACTGCCGTATTTTTCAGGAATTGCATGACAATGTACCTTACCTGCTTTAGAAAGATGATGGACAGCAGACTGTGGTACGAGTGTAATTCCGAGGCCGAGTGCAACGCTGTTTAATATTGTCTCTAATATATTGAATTCCATAATTCTTTTTGGTAGCAAACCTTCGTCTTTCAGCCATCGTTCTAGTTTGGAACGGTATCCGCATCCTTGGTTAAAAACGAGTAGAGGCGTTGTTGTAAATTCTTCTATATGAAAAGCTTTATTTTGTGTTACAAGCATTAATTTTTCTGTACTAACATCGTATTGTTCGATTAGTGGATGTTTAATAGGACCTGATATAAAGGCACCATCTAATTGATGATCAAGTACTTGTCTAATTAATTCTTCTGTTAGACCCGCTTGTAATGATAAATCGACATTCGGATAGCTTTTATAGTAAGAAGATAAAATGGTAGGCAGTGTACTTACTGTTTCGACTGTACCGATTTTTAATATACCGGAGGGTGTTTCGCTATCTAAAAATACTTGTTTTAGTTCGTCGACATCTTGCAAAATTTTACTAACATAAACGAGCATTTTTCTTCCTTCAGCTGTTAAAGTCATTCCTCGTTTATGGCGGTAGAAGAGTGGGGTTTTTAATTCGTTTTCTAGTTGTTTAATACGTGCAGTTACATTTGATTGTACATAATTTAATTCCTTTGCTGCGCTACTTACACTACCCTGGTCGGCAACGCTTTTAAAGATTTGTAAGTCTCGTAATTCCATTTTGTAATCCCCCTTGATGTTAACTATCATTATAAATGATAGTTAACATCATTTTGAATCATTTTACGTGATATATTTTTTCTTTTACAATTCTCTTTGTGCAAATAGAAAGAAACGGGGGATTGCGGTGAGAAGAGGTCAAATGATAATAGGGGCTTTAGCGTGTTTAATTGCGAGTATGTCATGGGGAGCGATGTTTCCAGTTGCTGATCATGCGCTAGAATACATAGATCCATTTTATTTTTCGCTTATTCGTTATGGAGCAGTGGCGATAATGCTGATTGTATTGTTGTTAATGAAAGAAGGAAAACAGGCATTTCGTTTAGAGGGAAGAGGAAAGTTACTCGTCTTTTTTGGAACGATGGCATTTACAGTATATAATGTCCTCATATTTTTAGGGCAAATGTTAATGGGTAAGTCGGGTGTAATGGTAGCTTCCATTATGGAATCACTTATGCCGATGATTTCTATTTGTATTTTATGGGGATATAAGCATATAAAACCGAAGAAGTATATGATAACGAGTATGGTTATTGCTTTTGTAGGAGCTGTGTTTGTTATTACAAAAGGTGACATGAGTTTCTTTGTAACATTGAAAGATAATATGTTCTCATTAGCATTTATATTTATTGGTGTTGTAGGCTGGGTTATTTATACGATGGGTGGTCAAACGTGTAGTGATTGGTCAACATTACGTTATTCTACGTTGACGTGTGTATTCGGTACGACTGTTACAGGAATTATAACGGTAATTATTACGTCGCTTGGATATGTTTCAGTTCCTAGTATGGGAACGATTTCTATTGTGAAGTATGATTTGTTATTTATGATGACATTGCCAGGTATTGTAGCGCTACTTGCTTGGAACTACGGTGTGAAAATTTTATCATCCATTAATGGGATTTTATTTATTAATTTTGTACCAATTACGACTTTAGTTATTATGATGATGCAAGGGTATCAGATCACAATGTTTGATATTATAGGGACTGTACTTGTTATTGCAGCACTTATTCGCAATAACGTTTGCCAGAGAAAAGAAGAAAATATAAATAAGAGAGTTTTACAAGAAGAACAATTACGTCAAGCTGTTTAATAGGCAAATGGAGGATTTCACATGTTAGAAAGTTTATTGTTTTTCTTCGCCGTCGGAGTTGCCTGTGAGCTTGCAGCAATTAATCGAAATGGTCGTAAAAAGATAAAACAACAAGCTGAGCTGATACAGCTTTTAAAAGAGTTGAAAGAAAGAAAAAATTAAAAAGACGACCGGGCATAGACGGTCGTCTTTTTCTATATAAAGGGGAAAGGGGACACAAAGTTATACAAGCGTAGCAGCGTAAATGAAAGCAGTAAGAAGAAGAGAGCCGCTAGCTAATCCTAAAAAATCTAATTTGTTAAAAGTAATGTTATTCATAATACATTCTCCTTACTTGTTTAATGTAGAAGCAACAGCTTTTGCATCGAAAAGAGCCGATAATACCATGCCCATTGTATTTAAGAAATTGTTCGTTTTCATTTTGTTCATCATATTAATCGACTCCTTTTCGAATAATTGTTGCCCTGTTTCTGACTTAATTGTATGAAATATAGTAAGAAGTAACTATCGAATTAGCTTACAAGAAAATTACACTTTTGTAAGAATTGAAATTTAACAATTCATTCTTAATTTTATTACCAACTCCTAAAACTTAGTGTTATAATTATTGTAAGAATATGATTATACTTCGGATGTTTAGAAAGGAACGAAACAAATGTATAAACCAATTACATTTTTGTTGAAATATATATTTAAAACAGCTGGGAAAGTAGAAGTACAAGGAAGAGAAAAGCTACCAGAAGGTGGACCGTATGTTGTTGCATGTACACATACAAGTTTTATGGATGTATTAATGTTAGCTACAGGGATGTATCCAACTCAAATTCATTACATGGCCAAGAAAGAATTATTTGAAGGGAAATTCAAAAATTGGTTCTTTAAAAATGTAAATGCATTCCCTGTAGATCGTGCGAATCCAGGACCAAGTACACTTAAAATTCCATCACGTTTATTAAAAGAAGGAAAGGTAGTAGGGATTTTTCCGAGTGGAACAAGATCAGCGGAAGATGTTTCATTAAAAGCGGGTGCTGTGACAATTGCGATGCGTTCTAATGTTCCGTTAGTACCAGCAGCTTATGTTGGTCCATCAAGTGTAAAAGAATTAATAAAGGGAAAAAAGGCACAATTGATTTTTGGAGATCCAATTCAAATTGAGGCTGGAGAACAAATAGATCGAAAAACCGCTATGAAAATGATGACAGATCAATTAAATGAGAAGTTTGAGGAGTTAAAAGAAGCTTTGCAATCAAATCAAAAATAAGAAAAGACGACCGGGCATAGACGGTCGTCTTTTCTATTGCTATTTATAATAAAGGGGAAAGGGGACACAAAGTTATACAAGCGTAGCGGCGTAAATAAAAGCAGTAAGAAGAAGAGAGCCACTAGCTAGTCCTAAAAAATCTAATTTGTTAAAAGTGATGTTATTCATAATATATTCTCCTTACTTGTTTAATGTAGAAGCAGCAGCTTTTGCGTCGATAAGAGCGGAAAATACCATGCCCATTGTATTTAAGAAATTGTTCGTTTTCATTTTGTTCATCATATTAATCCGCTCCTTTTCGAATAGTTGTTACCCTGTTTCTGACTCAATTGTATGAAATGTTGCGGAAAGTAACTATCGAATTAGCTTACAGAAAAATTACACTTTTGTAAGAGAAACGAATGAAGGTGTAATGATAAGAAGATTTGACATATGTTCATGAGATTCATTAAGTTAAAGGTAGAGGTGAGTGTATGGCTAATATTAAAGATATTGCAAAGATGGCGGGAGTTTCAGTTACGACTGTTTCGAGAGTGTTGAATGATCACCCATATGTAAGTGAAGAAAAAAGGAAAGCGGTTATAGAGATAGTTGAGAAATTGAATTACTCGCAAAACGCAAATGCTGTTCATTTATCAAAAGGAAAGACGAATATTGTTGGTGTAATTCTACCTTACATTAATCACCCGAGCTTTGATGCAATGGTAGGGGGAATGATGGAGGGAGCGTTAACTCATAATTACAGGGTGCTACTTTGCCAAACGAATTATAATAAAAAAGAAGAAATGAAAAGTTTACATATGTTAAAAACAAAACAATTGGATGGTCTTATTATTTGTTCACGTGCAAATGATTGGGAAACGATAGAACCGTATGCTTCTTACGGCGCAATAATTGCTTGTGAAGACAATGATATTTCAAACATCTCAAGTGTATATACGAATCATTCAGCGGCCTTTCAATTAGGAATGGATTATTTGATTGAGAAAGGTTATAAAAAAATTGGTTATTGTACGGGAAGAAAATTAGGGCCGAGTAGTCAAAAGCGTTTTGATGTTTATAAACAGCAATTGCAATCTATAGACGAAGAGGTTAATGAAGAATGGATTTTTACAGAATGTTTTACACTAGAAGACGGTGTAAAAGTGGCTCATAAGTTAAAAGAGATGCAGGATCTTCCTGAAGCATTAATAGTAGCAGGCGATGAAGTTGCGATTGGGGTTATGACGGAAGTTGGGAAATTAGGTATTCGAGTTCCTGAAGATTTAGCAATTATTGGTTTGGATAATCAACCTATCTCGCAAGTGTTACAATTGACAACTATTGATCAAAATTTAAAGGAGATAGGGAAAACTGCTTTTGAAATGTTGCATAGAAAAGTGAATGATGAGAGTTCTGAACAAGAAAAGCTGGAAATTCCATACGAACTTGTGGAACGTTCTACAGTTTAATCTTAATCCGTTATGTGTATAATCGCATAACGGATTATTTTTTTGAAATATCTTTGACAGGAAACGCGTTTCATACTTTATAAAGGAGTTAAACCGGTCTGTAATAATCCATGGATTCTTTTCAAGAATAGTATTTGGAGGGATATGCATGAATGAACTTTTATTAAGTGTGAACAAGTATATAGAGGATGACGAAAAAATTTTAGCCTTTGTAGTAGGGATCTTTGAGAAGGATAATTTCATGTTATGTTATCAACATGGAATTTTTGTTGCCACTACTAGACGTCTCCTGTTTTACGGGAAATTTCCGTACTATCCTTCAACATTTAAAGAGTACTCATATTTGCATATAGATAGCATAGATTTTCATCCGTACTTTGAGTTTACTTATAATCATGAAACGGTTAGAGTTAAGCATATTCAGAAAGGGAATGTGGAGCGATTTGTCCATGTAGTTAGAGCAAATATGAATAATTAATCAACCCTCTGTTTAAACATAATATTTCAATTTTTAAGAGGGAAAATGCGGAATAAAAACCACTTCTAAACCTCTAGGAGATAGTGATACAATGTCAAATGGGGGGAGGGTATGAACTATGGTTAATCAACGTATAAAGGAAATAACACTAATTACAATTGGTTCATTATTATTCGCAATTGGTATTAATTACTTTGCAATTCCAAACCGTTTATCGGAAGGTGGAATTATTGGTTTAACGGTTGTTACGTACTACTTATTTGATTGGTCACCAGGGATTGTGAATTTTGCTATAAATGCAATTTTACTAGCTGTTGGTTATAAATTTTTTGATAAGAAAACAATGATTTATACAATTTTAGGGATTGTAGAAACATCTTTGTTTTTATACGTTACAGAACATATTGAGTATCATGTAAATAGTGATACATTATTAGCAGCTTTATTTGCTGGTTTATTTGTGGGTATTGGATTAGGCTGTATGTTCAAAGCCGGAGGTACATCGGGAGGATCAGCAATCTTAGCTCGGTTAGCAAATCAATATTTAGGTTGGAGTGTAGGTAAAGGCGTACTAATTATTGATATTGTTGTAATTGCTGGTTCTGTATTTATAATAGGGCAAGAAAAGGCAATGTATACACTTGTAGCTGTGTTCATCGGAGCGAAGGTGATTGATTTCATTGTAGAAGGAATGGATACAAAAACGGCTGTTACGATTATTTCAAATCAACCAGATTTAATTCGTGAGGCCATTACGAAAAATATGACACGCGGTGTTACTGTATTGGAAGGGCGCGGCGGATATACTGGTAAAAATAAAGAAGTTTTATATGTTGTTATTAATAAACAAGAGCTTGTTAAGTTAAAACAAGTTATTAGCCGGGTAGATGAAGATGCTTTCGTTGTTATACACGATGTACGTGATGTACTTGGCGGTGGCTTTAAAGCAAGCTAAAAGGTGAACGAGTAAATTCGTTCACCTTTTTTAATTCTTACAAAAATGTAAGTGTAATGTAATGAGATTCAATAGTAGATTTTATTCCCCCTTTTTAAAATGGATGTATATATATCCTGCAGAGGAGGAATGTTTATTATGAAGAAAAAAATGATCACTACTATAATAGCGATGATAGTGATAGTAGTAATGTTACTGCCTACGAAACTTGGACCGGTTATCGATAAATATAATCCATTTTATAAGACGAAAGAATACTATACGGTTGTGAATACAATTGGTCAGCATATCGGTGATGAGTGGTATGAATATGAATTCATTGCATTCGATGAACGTGGTAGAGAGCAGAAAATAAAGAAAACGGTTAAGCATATGTTAAAGAGAGATGAAGCATTAAAGGTTTTTGCAAAAGGGCGTTACGGTGAGTCCATTGAAGAGATTGAGGTTGCAAATATTCCTATAAATGCGAAGAGTAAACTTTTAACGGTGAGATAGAGAAATATACCCCCAGCTATTTTTTGTCGAAAATAAAAATACTGGGTAAGGGTATTTTTAAGGTTAGCAAAAAAGCCTTAGTCCATATAGACTAAGGCTTTTTTCTTATATAAAGGGGAAGGGGGTACATTGTAGTAGCATGGGTGAAAGGTATAAGAAGAGTAGCTACTAGCAATGTAATTTGGTTATGTGATTGTTCTTCTTATTTGGCTTACTTTCTAATTTTATTGTACGAAATATAAGTAAGGGGAACTATCGAATTACATTACACATAACTTACAAACATGTAAGCCTTCTGTAATGTAATTCGATAGTTAAAAGATAGTAATTTTCATATAGTGTAACTAGAAAGTCTCAATGTATTACTTTCTGTTTGTAATGAAGAATGAAAAACCAACTAATTTTTAATAATCCTCATCTGAATCAAGATGGGGATCTTTTTTAAAACCTTACAACATTGTAAGGTGTACGTAAGTTAATTCGATAGTAAATTTGTCATATTTTTTGCATAATAGATACAAATAGAAAAATAATTAGGGATCTAGTAAGAAGGGAGAAAAATGGGATGAGTAAAGAAGAAGTAGTGAAGTTACCAATTAAAGATTTCTGTAGCTACTTTACTGTTGCCGTAGTGTGTATTGGATTATTTGATATCATAACAAACTTAATTGTTAAATAATATAGATGCTAAAACAAGAAAGGAAGTCCTTTCTTGTTTTTTTTATGGGGGCATAAAGATGAAATGGATTGATAGTCATATACATGTTGATCAATATAAGGATGAAGAGAAGAGCAGATTACTAAAAGAGGTGGAAAATAGTAATGAAATAAAGGGGCTTATTGCGGTATCTATGAATTATCAATCTTGTAAGGAAACGTTATCTTTAGCGAAGAAGTATCCCTTTATATATCCAGCGATAGGGTTTCATCCAGAGCAACAGATTCATAAAGAAGAGTGTGAACAGATTTATCAACTTATTGAACAGAACGCAGAGGAAATTGTTGCGATTGGTGAAGTAGGTTTGCCCTATTATTTGAGAAAAGAAGATGAAAGAATTGCTGCAGGTCTATACATAGCTGTATTGAAAAAATTTATAGAACTAGCTAGTAAGTATAATTTGCCGATTGTATTACATGCAGTTTATGAAGATGCTGACATTGTATGTGATTTGCTAGAGAAATATAAAGTTTCACGTGCACACTTCCATTGGTTTAAAGGAAGCGATGAAACAATGAAACGGATGATGAGAAATGGTTATTATATTTCGATTACACCGGATGTTTTACATAAGGAGAAGATTAGAAAAATCGTTTCGTATTATCCGCTTGAATATATGATGGTAGAAACAGATGGACCGTGGGAATTTCAAGAGGGTGTTGTAACGCATCCAAGAATGATTCGAGAGGTATTAAAGGAAATTAGTTCTATAAAAAACATATCCATTGATAAGGTTGCAGAAACAATATATGAAAATACAAGTCGATTTTATTTGAAAGGATAGGAGAATTATAGTTTTAATCATGTAACGGAAAAAGTAAAAATTGAATGTATTTAATAAAATGCCACGGTTTGATATAGGACAAAAAACCACCAAGCGTTCCGCTCGATGGTTTTGTATTAGGATTCTAATTTTTTCGCGCGTTTTAATAATAAAAGAAAGACAATAATAACGAATCCTAGTATAAGGAAGAAGCCATATTGCTTTATATAATCAATTATGTCATTTGCACTTGTTGGTTTTTTAACGTGAATGCCGTCTTTATTCGTAGTAATATGAATACCTTTCATTTTTACTTCATTCTTTTCCTTTTGTAAATCAATCCATTCTATATTTGGAATACTCTCTAGATCCTTTAACACTTCTTTTAATGGTTTCACACCTAAGTAAGGATGATAGAATGCTCCAATAATCCCATCGGATAATTTAGCAACAGATAAAGCATTTGCTTTCATTTTAGCAATAGCTTGTGGCTTATCTTCTTCAATAAAACCGACTGTTTCAGGCGTTAATTTCATTCCATGTAGAAATGATGGTGTACTTCTATATGCTGGAGAGTGCATGGATTTCCAAGTTGTATCACTTAACTGTAGTTGTCCTACATAAGTTGAAAAGTATCTTGATAATATTTCATACCCTTTTTGAGACATTGTGTAATGAGGTGCTTCAAAGGCGACAGGATATAGTTTAGCATCTACAAGTTCTTGAATCCCCTTTTCGATGTGATCTGTCGTATATTTTTCCTCAAACTCTTCCCCTTTTTTTACATATTGGTTATATGACTCTATATTTGGAAATTCATCTTTTGACTTCGGTTTTTCATGTTTCGGTTGGCGAATTGGTTGATCCGTCTTTACGTCCCAAAATTCAAAACCTTCCCCAGTTTCACTATCATAAAATTGGTGAGTGTAACCATGCATAATAATCGCTGCGCCATCATCTTGCATAGAGCGTAAAAGATCGACTAGTTTGGGTTTATCTTTTAAATGTAGTGTTTTACCTGTATCTGGATCTGTATATACAGGAATAACAGTGATCATGTAAGGAATCTTCTTCTCTTTTAGTAATTCAGCAATTTCTTTCAATTGATTTATATCTGCTGCTGGGTGAACATCCTCAAGACGTAAATAAGCTAATTTTTTATTGGTTTCGGGTTTTTGCCGAAAATAAGAAAATAGGCTTTCGCCAATATAATAAGATATCCAATCAAAGAGGTTAGAAGTTGCTACATAATAAGAATTATTTTGCTGTACAATTAATGGATAAGTATTATTTCCTCTTAAAGCATGTGCGAGAATTGTGCCGTTTGTATCAAGTTGTTTAATTGATCTTTCTTCTTCTAATATATTCTTTAGTTTACGTGTTGGATATTCAATTGTATCAGAGTTTATATCTTCATTTTTAAGTGTGATAAATGAAAAACGAGTAGATAACTGTTCTATATTTTGACCTAAAACTAGTAATGGTCCTGGGAAGCCTTCTAGAAATTCCTTTGCTTCAGTAGAAAGTTCTTCTTGTTTTTCACCCATGTAAATAACATGTGTATACGAAGATTTATCAGTTATTTCAGCTAACTGTTTTATGTTTTTAATTGTTATATTATTAGTGAAATGCCCTACTTGTGTATTAAGTATTTGGATATCGCTTGTAATTTGATCATCGTTTGAACTGTATAAAATAAGGGTTTTTGGTTGTTCAGTTTTTTGTGCAGAAATAGGGACAGGAATTAATAGTAGTAAACTAAATAAGAGTAACAGCCATTTTTTCATATTATTATTCTCCTAGTTTATATTTAGAATTCAATTTACAATTATATACAATGAATGCGTTATAGTCTATGAAAGTTACATTTTTGTACGTATTTACCAGCTTTTTTTTCACAAAATCGGTCTAAAGCATGATGATAATATGTATAGTTATTTGCTATGATAAAAGAGTAGTAGAATGTAGGTAATTGTAAAGGGAAGGCTGAAAGGGGACAAATTTCAGCGGAGAAAGAGGTAGAGGTAGTGAAGAAATTCTTTGTAGGATTTTTAGTTGTTCTTGGGGTATATTTATATTTCCAAGGAAAGTCTGAAGGAATGGATAAGCTAGTGAATGGAACAAGCTATGTTGATTCAGAAGAAGCAAAACAGATGAAACAAATCATTATAGAGGAAGCTAAGAAAGTAAATCTTCCGGAATGGATACCTCTTGCAATTGCTGAGCATGAAAGTCGATTAAATCCAAGAAGTGTTGGAGATAATGGAACTTCATTCGGATTGTTTCAACTACACCGCGGCGGCGGGCTTGCACCAGAACATTTAACTGATGATGAGCTGAAAGATCCACGTACAAATGCACAAATTGCAATGCCGCATTTGATGAAAGGATATAAGCGCGGGGTGCAAAAAGGTTTAACTGATTTTGCATTACTGAAATATATAGCGAATACATCTGGGTGGCCAGGGAATTTAGGGCCAGAGTGGACGGATAATAACATGAAGTATAACATCGGATTAGAAGATGTGTACTATCGAAATAAAGGTGTAATTAAAGAGTAGGTTTTGATACCTACTCTGTTTTTTTATGAATAATTTCAGCCTTTTCTTTCGTAAAATACTGCGTGAGTTGTATTTTCACCTCTTCTAGTTTTGTAGAAACTTGAGGTATTTTATATCCTACATACAGCGGTGAAACGACAAACCTAGGAACAACTTTACAAATAATTTTTCTATTTAAGTAATAGAAGAATAAGTTATAACTACTGCATCCTTTATGAAAATCTGTCAGTATGTAACGTACAGTTTGCTGAATGTAATTTGCCATATCATCTATATATGAAATATTATCAATGATTATATTGAATTCAGTGAAGCCGATAATGGGACGCTCTGAAATATTAAGCTCAATGCGTTCGTTTTTTTGAACAATTACCCCTTGGAAATTTTCTTCTTCAATATTTTCAAGATAATCTACATATTTCATTCCGATAATTTGCATGTGTGCATGATGCAAACTTCCACCTGAAAATGGACCGTGATTTTTGTATAAAATCACAGATGCGAACTCTTCTTTCTTCTGTAAGTGTAACCAATGTTGAATAGAAAATTGCATTAATTTCCGCATATGTTCTTCTGTATATGTTGCGATATGATCTTCGCAATTACCGGTTTCGATTAACACTGTTTGAAATGTATCTTGTAATGTAGGAAATTTATTTTTTAACCAAATAATAGAACCATCAGTTGCTAAAATATCCGTTAAATGTTCTTTATCGCAAAATGGACATGCAGCGCTTCTATTCCGAATACTTTCTGGTTTTTGTTTACCGATATCGTTTAAAAAATATAGTTGTTGTGTATCCATTTGTATATATGCCCCTTTAAAATATGTGTAAAAATCCCGCTTAATACATTCGGGAAAAGGAGGAGGAAATCCTCTAAAGGCAATATGGAAAAAATAAAAGACAAGATATCCTCATTACGATAGGGTACCTTGTCTTTTATTTTTTCTCTAATAGTGTGTATGGATAATATAGAACATTTTCAGTATTTTTCTTTTTTCTATTTTTTATTGTGTATAAAGTAATTGCTGTGCTTGCAATTATAATAATGGCTTTCTTCATATTCATATACCCCTTTTTATTGTTGGTTTAATTCTTGGCTAACTGCTTTTGCATCGACTAAAGCGTGTAAAATCATTTTCACCATGTTCATCATATTTCTTCACTCCTTTTTATAGTTCATTTAGTTCTTTTACAACTGCTTGTCCGTTCACTAATACCTCAAAGATTGCTTTTACGATTTCTTTCATCATGTTTGTTTCCTCCTTTTGTTTGTCTCTCTTGTTTACATCTTTATTGTATAGGGAGGCATCTTTTCGTACTATCGCTTTCCATTACGTGAACATAACAGTTTTGTAAGATTTGATGTCACTTATTGAAATGTTTAGTCTATCTTCATTATTTTCAGAAAAATGACTATTCAAACATGAAATTGGAAAGTATAATAAAGAAGTAAGTATTAAATTCCGTACGAAAGGGGTGAATGAGATGAAACGTTCTTTAGCTGCACGTGCCAAATTTTTAGATTTTATCTATTTTTGTCGTGCGATTTTTCATGATGTAGTTGTTAACGGGATACGTATGCCCTTTTTTAACAATTGCATAGTGACTATTGAACGATAGAAATCTCTTCACCCATTTTTAATAAACGTGTGAAAAGGGAGCTGTTTGGCTTCCTTTTTCTATGCCGAAAACCATGGGGAATGTTTCTTTCTCATGGTTTTTTATATTGAAAGGAGTACGGAAAATGACTATTTGTAGTGTAAATAATGTAACGAAATCTTTTGGTGGAAACACCATATTTGAAAATATATCGCTTGAAATAAAGAATGGTGAACGTGTTGGATTAGTTGGTCGTAACGGTAGTGGGAAGACAACAATCTTTGGGCTTCTGACGGGAAGGGAGAGTTTGGATGCAGGAGCCATTCATATGAAGAAAGGTACACGTATTGGTCATGTCGCACAAATTCCGAAGTTTGATGAGGCTATGACTGTATATGATGTATTGAGTTCTGCTTTTAAAGTAGAAAAGGAATTAGAAAAAGAAATGCATGCTTTAGAAAAAAATATGGCGGTGGAACAGGAACAATCTGCTTTGGAAAAGTTAATGGAGAGGTATGGAGTCATTCAAGAAAAATTTGCGTTTCTCGGTGGTTATGAAATCGAGGCAAATATAATGAAGGTAGCAAATGGCTTACAAGTGACAGACTTATTTTCAAGAGTGTTTACGGAATTAAGTGGAGGAGAACAGACGAAAGTAAGCCTTGCATATATGCTATTGCAGAAACCAGATTTACTTCTATTAGATGAACCAACAAATCATTTAGATTTATTTGCAGTTGAATGGTTAGAGCAATTTTTAAAAGAATACACTGGAACAGTTATGGTTATTTCACATGATCGTTATTTCCTTGATGAAGTTGTAACGAAAATTTTTGATTTGGAAGATGGAGAGATTCACGTGTACCATACGAATTATTCTCAGTTCGTTGAGGAGAAGGAAGAAAAATTACTTCAAGAGTTTCAAGCTTATCAGGAGCAACAAAAGAAAATAAAGAAAATGAAAGAAGCAATTAAGCGTCTACGTGAATGGGCAAATCAAGCGAACCCTCCGAATGAAGGATTGCATAAAAGAGCGAGAAATATGGAACGTGCGTTAGAACGTATAGAGAAATTAAAGAGGCCAATTTTAGAACGAAAACAGATGGGTCTTCAGTTTGAAGGGCAAGAGAGAAGCGGGAAAGATGTTGTTGTAATGAAAGAAGTGAGTAAAGGTTTTGCTGGCCGACCTTTATTTGAACAAGCGAATTTACATGTTCGTTTTCAAGAGCGTGCGGCTATCGTTGGTCGTAATGGTACAGGAAAGACTACATTATTAAAACTACTATTAGAAGAAATAAATCCAGACGTTGGTGAAATTCGAATTGGTAGTAGTGTCAAAATTGGTTATTTATCACAGCATACGTATGGAAATGTGAAGAGTAATGTATTGGAAGCGTTTAGAGAGTATGTAGCTGTAACCGAAGGAGAAGCAAGACATATATTGGCTAAGTTTTTATTTTATGGTCCAGCAGTATTTAAGAAAGTAACGCAACTGAGCGGTGGAGAAAAAATGAGGTTAAGACTTGCGCAACTTATGTATCAAGACATCAATTTTCTAATTTTAGATGAGCCGACAAACCACCTTGATATTGAATCAAGGGAAGTTTTAGAGGAAGCCCTTGAGCAATATAATGGAACAATCCTAGCTGTTTCACATGATCGTTATTTTTTAAATAAGTTATTTGAAAAGACGTACTGGATTGATGAATGTAAATTATTTGAGTTTGCAGGAAACTATGCATGGGCTCGTCAAAAATGGGAAGAAAAGCTTGAGAAGCAAGTAATAAAGCAGAAACGCCAAGGGAGAAAGAGTGTTGAAATGGTTCCAGTAAAAGAGAAAAAAGCTAGGAATCTTGAAGAGATTGAAAATGAGTTAATGCATGTAGAAGAAGATATATATGCAATAGAATGTGAAATGGAACATGTAGCTGATGTTGAAAGACTTGAAAAATTATATGAGGAAAAAACGATGAAAGAGTTGTTACGAGCGAAGTTATATAGTGAGTTAGAGAATATTGTGGAGTAAAGAGTAGAAAGCCACTTCCTTTCAGTTTTGCTGGAGGAAGTGGCTTTTTCATAATGATATTTTGCTTTAAAGATTAAATGAAGCGATGTGTTTCACGTGAAACAGTAACTTAGATAAATCCGTGTTCCTCAATTTGCATAGCTTGTGAAGCGTATGAAATGATAAGGTGAAAAATAAATGTCATTAGTGGCTTTTCAATAGGAGTAATCACAAAAACAAAGGCTAATTATTTCCCGAGAGATAAAGTGAAACTTTAATCAGTGGGGGTTTTACTGCCCGGCAAATAGCGGGATAAATATGTGTAACAGAGACTAGTGATTGAAAACGAAAAGAGAGCAAAGTTACAGCTTTACGCGCTGAACTCTGCTCTCTTTCTGCGTGGCATCTTCTCTTGTTGAAATTATAATAGCGATCCCGAGCATGATAAAAAAAGCTAAAAAGAGGACGAACTTTGGGAAGAACGGGAATAGTAATAGCGCCCCGACTATCATAATTGTTAATAATACGTAGTGCAGGACGTATTGGAATAGGTTGTCCATATTTTCGCCCCCTTTTTGGTAATTGGTTATTAGTATTCTATGTTTCATGCTGAAGAAATAGAAGTAGATTTTTAAGTTTTTAATACGAATTATAGCTGAGTTTTCTTAAAGTATAAATGTAGAGATAAAATTTTGGGAAAATTCTAAAAATATTTATTTAGAAAGAATTGACAAAACATAATGAACGATATAAGCTAATAACCATAAAGTCTACCGGAAAGGTCGGAATAAGATTGTTACCCCTCAAAAACATCTATTTTTTTACGATTAAAACCGACTTTTCCGATTGGCTATAAATGTTGCTGTGGGAGGCATACATAAGGTAATTCGTTCAGAGGGTATAATCATAAAAAGTTAGGGTGGGGACAATGAAGAAAAAGACAAAAAAATGGGCTGGTGTATTTTCGGTATTAATGAGTAGTTCGCTTGTGTTGTCTGCTTGTGGGGGACAGGAGGACGCGGCTTCTACAGAACCGGTTAAACAGCAGGATTTAAAAAATGTAAAAGTTGAAAAGATTGCTGCTACAGATAAGACAAAGGTGCCTGATAAGGCAAAAAATAGAAAAGATACTTTTATTTCAGGTATCTCCAAGCCTGGGGGAGTTTTCTTACCTTACTTTCAAGAGAATGGTTGGGATGGTAATGTGACATCGGTTATATTTGCTTCTCTTGTTACAACAGATAAACAAGGAAAACCGATACCGGATCTTGCTGAGAAGTGGGATGTTTCTTCAGACCAATTAACATATACATTTCATTTACGTAAAGACTTGAAATTTAGTGATGGATCGCCATTAACTGCCGACGATGTAGCATTTACATTAACACTTCTACATGATAAAGCATATGAAGGCGGCGATGATATTTCACAATATGTAATTAAAGGTGGAAAAGAATATAAAGAGGGAAAAGCGACGTCTATTGAAGGAATTCAAGTTGTTGATCCACAAACAATTAAAATTACGACTGAAAAAGTTAACTCACAAGCGCTAATTGCTTTAGGTGGTCCAGTATTATCGAAAGCTTATTATGGAAAAGAGTATAAACAAAATACTAGTTTAGATTATTTAAAAGAGTTATATGGAAAACCGATAGCTGCGGGGCCATATAAGTTCGAAAAGTATATACCAGGACAGGAAGTTCGTTTTATAGCAAATGAAAATTATTATGCAGGTAAACCAAAAATTCAAAACTTTATTTATAAAATTACTTCACCGGATACCAAGTTCCAATTATTCCAAACAGGTGAGATAGATTATACAGGAGTAGGTTATGGGGATGAAATTTTAGAACAAGTGAAGAGTTTGCAGTTTGCAAATGTTGAAATAGAGACGGCTTCTTCATTTAGTTATATAAGAATGAATAGTAAAAAACCGTATTTAAAAGATAAGAAAGTTCGTCAAGCTCTTATTTATGGTTTGGATCGTAAAAAGTATGTAGATACAGCTTTTAAAGGATACGGTACAGTAGCTAATGTTCCAATTCATCCAACATCTTGGGCTTATACAGAAGAGGGGATTAATAAGTACGAATATAACTTAGATAAGGCGAAGAAATTATTAGATGAAGCTGGATGGAAAGCTGGTTCAGACGGAATTCGTGAAAAAGATGGTCAAAAGCTTAAATTAACGTATTATGGTGCAAGCTCGGCAAAAGACGGTGATTTATTTATTCCGATTGCAAAAGAGAACTATAAAGAATTAGGCGTTGAATTCAACCCTGAATTTATGGACTTTAATACGATGCTGTCAAAAGTAAAAAAAGGAGATTATGATTTAGCTTCTGTTGCAACACCAATTACAACAGATCCAAGTGAAACTGTAGGTGGCTACTCCTCGGATGGTGATGATAATACCCTAGGATATAAAAATGAAAAAGTAGATGCATTAATTAAAAAGGGACTTGAAACTGTAGATATTGAAAAACGTAAACCGATTTATAAAGAACTATACAAAGAATTAAGTGATGATCCGCCAGTAATTTTATTGAATTATCGTAGAGTCATCACAGCTTACAATGGAAACATTAAAGGAATTGATCCTGAGAAGTATGACAGTATTAGTTCGAACTCGCCAGTATTATCTATTGAAAAATAACGAGAAGAATGTATAAGTAGAAGACATTTTTTCATTCAGCTAGTAATATGCTGATTCGAAAAAATGTTCTTCTATTTTAAGCATAAGATTGGAGAGGAAAAGGGTGAAGACGTATATCGTTCGTAGGTTGTTACAAATGATTCCTACACTATTTGGAACATCAATTGTTATTTTCTTCCTGTTTGCACTTCTTCCGGGGGATTATATTGATTCAAATCCTAAGATTACACCACAAAGAGCAGCAGAGCTTAGGGAATTGTATGGATTAAATAAGCCAATTATTGAGCGTTATTTTCATTGGTTAGGTAATGCCTTGCAAGGAGATTTTGGTTTCTCGCTTCAATATCAAGAACCTGTAACATCATTATTAAATAAATTTATTTGGAATTCTTTTAGTGTAGCAGTTATTGCGTTATTTTTTATTTGGCTAATTGCACTTATTATCGGTGTATTCTCGGCGACGAAGCAACATTCTTTATTCGATAAGCTTGTAACAATTGGTATCTTTGCGGCAATGTCATTTCCTTCATTTTTTATTGGTTTGTTTCTAATTAAGGTGTTCGCAGTGGATCTTAAATTATTGCCGATAGGTGGAATGATTGATGTTGGCAGTAATTCAACAGGATTTGCTTACGTGATAGAAGTTGCAAAACATATGATTTTACCAGTATTTATTTTGACACTTCTTGGGGTCGGCTCGCTAACTCGTTATTTTAGAACAAGTATGTTAGAGGTTGTAAGACAAGATTACATACGAACAGCAAGAGCGAAAGGTTTGAAGGAGAAGACGGTTATTTATAAGCATGCATTAAAAAATGCAATATTGCCGGCAATTACGTTATTAGCATTTGAATTACCAGGTTTGTTTTCAGGAGCGATTATTATTGAACAAATTTTTAACTGGCCAGGGATTGGTAGTATTCAATTAGAGGCATTAAATTTCCGCGATTATACAGTGTTAATGGCATTTACAATGTTTCTTTCTTGTTTAACAATTGTTTCGAATTTTTTCGCAGACATTGTATATGCAGTTGTTGATCCACGTATTCGGTTGAAGTAAGGGGGGAATGAGATGGAAACTGTTACAGCGATTACAGAGAAAAAAGAAAAAAAGAAAAGGAAAAATGAATCATCACCGTGGCGACAGGCTCTTAAAAAGATAAAAAGAAATAAGATGGCACTCGTAGGATTGTATGCATTAATTTTTATGTTTTTATTTTGTTTTATTGGTCCTTTCTTTTCACCATATGCATCAGGGAAAATACAAGTTGCACTAATTAACAAACCACCTAGTTTTTCTCATTGGCTTGGTACAGATCAATTAGGAAGAGATATTTTAACGAGACTAATGCAAGCGGGACGGATTTCATTAACTATCGGCATAGCTTCAATGGTTTTATCAGTGATACTAGGAGCTGTATTAGGAGCGATTGCAGGTTTTTATCGTGGTATTGTGGACAATATTATTATGCGGCTTGCAGATATTTTAATGTCGATGCCAGGATTACCGTTACTTATTATAATGGGTGCGATTTTATCAGAGTGGAAAGTACCGTCTGATTATCGTTTATATGTCATTATGATTATTTTAAGTTTAGTAGGTTGGCCAGGGCTTGCACGCCTTGTAAGAGGGCAAATTTTATCACTTAGGGAGCAAGCATTTATGCAAGCTGCGGATGTGTTAGGAATAAAAGATTACCGGAAAATTATATATCACTTAATACCTAATGTTTTACCCATTTTAATTGTCGTATCTACATTAGGTGTTGCAGGTTCTATTTTGGGAGAATCCGCACTAAGTTACTTAGGTCTCGGCGTCGTCCCACCTACGCCATCATGGGGGAACATGATTAGCGCAGCTAACTCATTAATTGATTTCCAAAAGCGTCCGTGGTTATGGATTCCACCTGGTTTTGCAATCTTTATAACAGTTGTATCAATTAATTTACTTGGTGATGCACTTCGTGATGCGTTAGATCCAAAGATGAGACGGTAGGTGAGAAGGTATGAGTAGAGCGGTAGTAGAGCTAAAAGACTTACAAACACACTTTCAAACGGAGGAAGGGACAGTAAAAGCTGTGAATCATGTTAGTTTTGCTGTTCGAGAAGGTGAAACTGTTTGTGTTGTAGGTGAATCTGGTTGCGGGAAGAGTGTAACAGCTTTATCTATTATGGGGCTTATTGCTGAATCAGGCAGTGTAGTGGGTGGAGACATTTTATATGAAGGAAAAAGTCTTTTAGGAATGAAAGAGAAAGAACTTCGTAGTTTACGAGGTAATGATATTGCAATGATTTTCCAAGAACCAATGACATCGCTAAACCCCGTCTTCACTGTAGGAGAGCAAATTGTAGAAACGTTAAGGGAGCATGAATTACTTAGTAAAAATGAAGCATATAAGAAGGCAATTGAGTTAATTCGTAAAGTTGGCATAGCCCGCGCTGATGAAATCGTCCATTCTTATCCGCATGAACTGAGCGGCGGGATGTTACAACGTATTATGATTGCTGTTGCGCTTAGTTGTAATCCTAAGTTATTAATTGCAGATGAACCAACAACAGCTCTTGATGTTACGATTCAAGCTCAAATATTGGATTTACTAAGACAAGTGAAAGAAGAATTTAAAACGTCGATCTTATTAATTACACATGATTTAGGTGTCGTAGCAGAAATGGCTGATTACGTTGTCGTTATGTATGGTGGGAAAGTTATTGAAGAAGCTCCAGTATTAGAGATATTCCAAAATCCAAAACATCCTTATACGAAAGGATTATTGAAATCAAAACCAGTAATGGGAAAACGAATAGATAAACTATATTCTATTCCAGGGCAAGTTCCGAATTTAGTTGGTTTAGGTGAGTTTTGCTACTTTAGTGGGCGTTGTGAGCATTGTATGGAAATATGTGAAAAAGAAGCCCCAAATCTAAATGTAAATGATGAAAATCATAAAGTAGCTTGCTGGTTATATGAGGAGCGTGCGGAACAATGAGTGAACCATTATTAGAGGTGAAAAACCTAAAGACATATTTTCCAATTAAAGGTGGCATATTTAGTAGAACGATCGGGCATGTAAAAGCAGTTGATGGAGTAAGTTTTACTATTAATAAAGGCGAAGTGTTTGGTCTCGTTGGCGAATCAGGGAGCGGAAAAACAACGATAGGAAAAACAATTTTACGTCTCGTTCAAAAAACGGAGGGGGAAGTGAAGTTTAAAGGGAAAGATGTTCATTCTTTATCCAAGGATGAATTGAGAAAACATCGCCCTAATATGCAGCTCGTTTTCCAAGATCCATTTAGCTCATTAAATCCGAGAATGAGAATTGGTGAAGCGCTTGGAGAGCCGATGTTGGCCCACGGATTAGCGACGAAAGAAAATGTTCGTGAAAAGGTAATTGAAGTATTGGAGTTGTGTGGCTTAGCTCCTTATCATATTGACCGGTATCCCCATGAGTTTTCTGGTGGACAACGTCAGCGTATCGTAATCGCAAGGGCTATGGTATTAAATCCAGAATTCATTGTAGCTGATGAACCTGTGGCAGCACTAGATGTATCTATCCAAGCACAAATTATTAATTTATTTAGTGAGTTACAGGAGAAAAAGGGATTATCTTATTTATTCATTTCACATGATTTAAGTGTAGTAGAACATTTATGTACGAAAATCGGAATTATGTATTTAGGTACAATTGTGGAGATCGCGCCGCGTGATGAGTTATTTACCAATCCGCTACATCCGTATACAAAAGCATTGTTATCAGCTGTTCCAATACCAGATCCAACAGTGAAGCGAGAGCGAATTATATTAGAAGGGGATATTCCAAGTCCAGCAAATCCACCTTCGGGTTGTCGTTTTCATACACGTTGCCCGTTTGCAACAGATGTTTGTAAAAAAACAATACCAGAATTTCGTAATGTTGGTGCAGAGCATTTTGTTGCTTGTCATCACGTATAAAAAAAGGACTCTTTCAATTTGAAAGAGTCCTTTTTTTATTTACTAGATGAAGTTTGTTTCAATACAAATTGCTCGATTGCATGAGAAACACCATGTTCATTGTTTGTTAATGTTACAACATCACATAGTTTTTTTACATCTTCTTCAGCGTTGCCCATTGCAACAGATAAGCCTGCTACTTCTAACATTGGTACATCATTAAAATTATCACCAATAGCAACTGTATCTTCAATAGGAATATTAAAATGAGCTGCCATCTGCTGTAGCCCGTTTCCTTTATGTCCATTCTTATCCATAATTTCTAAGTTAGTAGGAGCTGATGCTGTAACCATAATATCAGCGTCTTCTTGTAACACGCTTAATAGCTGTGCGCGATGCGCTGCATTAAATGTTGAAATGAAGAATTTAGATATTTCTAGTTCTTGGTTATTTACAACATCTTCTATTTTTTTGAAATCAGTAATTAGGTTCGATTTCTTTTGCTTTTCTGTAATTCGTTCAAGTTCCTCTAATGTAACATCGAGCGCATGCTTATTTTCTTCGAACGCTTGCATCACTTGATCTTGCCATGTATATGGAGAATAAACTCCTTTATTTGTATATAACTTATATGGGAAACTTTCAGATTCTAGTAATTTTGCAAGTTTGTACACTTTGTCGTTTTGTATACAACGCGAGTTAATTACTTTTCCATCCACATAAACAATAGCCCCATTGCTTGCTCCGACTGGAAGAGATAATTTATATTCTTCCAATAGCTTTAAAGCATCCTCTTTCGCACGACCAGAACAAATCATTACAATATGACCAGCTTCTTGTGCAGTTTGGATTGCTTGTAGGTTTTCTTTGGAGATTTCAAGATTAGATGATAGTAGTGTACCATCCATATCTAATGCGATTAATTTCAAAATGACCACCTCTTTGTTTTTATTATACATAGTTATATAGAGGAAACATATAAACTTATCTTGGAAAGACGGTATTTTATCTCATATTAAAAGTAAGTAAAGATTAGATAGGTTTAGTGTCACTAAATAAACTGTTTGTAACAAAAATAGAGAGGAGTATGACTATATTTCACTTTATGACTGTAATGTTACACGAATGTTACAAACGTGAGCTTAGTGAAAATCGCATTAAATAAAGGTTTTTGGGGGTTGTTATAAAAAAACGTAAAAAAAGTGTAATAAATTTCACGTTATTATATTGCAACGTAACAATAGTTATGTTACATTAATGTTACAAACGTTACGTTATCAAATTTAATGTAACGTTAACATAAAAACTATGAAATAAACATTTCTTAGAAATTACATATAGATAACTTATGAAAAGGGAGGATAAATGATATGAAAGAGCAAGTATTACAAGTAACAAAAGGTGACTTCGTAGGATCAGCAAGTGGAGCGGTAGTATTAACAGCATTAATCGTATTTCTATCAAGCGTATTAGTATAGTAGAAGTTTTTTAACAAAAGAAAAAGAAGGGAGAATGAAAGATATGAAAGAGCAAGTATTACAAGTAACAAAAGGTGACTTCGTAGGATCAGCAAGTGGAGCGGTAGTATTAACAGCATTAATCGTATTTCTATCAAGCGTATTAGTATAATAGAAGTTTTGTAACAAAAGAAAAAGAAGGGAGAATGAAAGATATGAAAGAGCAAGTATTACAAGTAACAAAAGGTGACTTTGTAGGATCAGCAAGTGGAGCGGTAGTATTAACAGCATTAATCGTATTTCTATCAAGTGTATTAGTATAATAGAAACTTTGTAACAAAAGAAAAAGAAGGGAGAATGAGGGATATGAACAGTGAACAAGTGTTTCAAGTAACAAAAACAGATTTATTAGGATCCTTAGGTGGAGCGGTAATATTAACATCATTTATTCTATTCCTTGCAAGTGTATTAGTATGATATATATAAATACAATCATTCAAAAAAAATAAAGACTCTAACGTATTAGTAAGTAGTTAATATGTTGGAGTCTTTTTTATTTTCTTCTTATATACCTTCAAGTATTAAAGTTACCTCATTATTTAGCATTCATGAATAATTAGACGCTGCGGTTGCAACTTGATTCAACGAATAATCAAAAATCCACTGAGTAAAAGCCCGATTGGTGAGGGCTGATTAAAGTTTCACTTTATTTCAAAGAGAAAAAAGTCGAATTTTATATGTAAGAAAAAAAGAGGAATTTGACAGAAAAGATAGAAAATTTTAAAGGTCAGAATTTGTTAGCTTGCTAACTAATTTCTATTTATTTATATTGGAAGCGTTTTCGGTTGGTTTTAAGTATGGACCATTTAATCTATTTACAGGGGGATGAAGATATTATGAAACAAAAATCTATGGATACGCTAGCTGCACAAATGGAGGACTTTTTTCCAGTACGTGATGTAGATCATTTGGAATTTTACGTAGGGAATGCAAAGCAATCGAGTTATTATCTTGCGAGAGCATTCGGATTCAAAATTGTGGCTTACTCTGGATTAGAAACTGGAAACCGTGAAAAGGTATCTTATGTTCTTGTGCAAAAAAATATGCGTTTCGTTGTGTCTGGAGCTTTAAGTAGTGAAAATCGTATTGCAGAGTTTGTAAAGACTCATGGTGATGGCGTGAAGGATGTGGCACTACTTGTTGATGATGTTGATAAAGCATACTCAGAAGCAGTGAAACGTGGTGCCGTCGCAATTGCTCCACCAGAGGAATTAACAGATGAGGACGGTACATTGAAAAAAGCAGTTATTGGTACGTATGGTGATACAATTCATACGCTTGTAGAGCGTAAAAATTATAAAGGGGCATTTATGCCAGGATTCCAAAAGGTAGAGTTTAATATTCCATTTGAAGAGTCTGGTTTAATTGCTGTCGATCATGTAGTTGGTAATGTTGAAAAAATGGAAGAGTGGGTTAGTTATTACGAGAATGTCATGGGCTTTAAACAAATGATTCATTTTGATGATGATGATATTAGTACAGAGTATTCGGCTTTAATGTCGAAAGTTATGACAAATGGAAGCCGTATTAAGTTTCCTATTAACGAACCAGCAGATGGAAAGAGAAAGTCACAAATTCAAGAGTATCTAGAGTTCTATAATGGAGCTGGTGTACAGCATCTTGCTTTATTAACAAGTGACATTGTTAAAACGGTTGAAGCACTTCGTGCAAATGGGGTGGAGTTTTTAGATACACCTGATACTTATTATGATGAGTTAACTGCACGAGTTGGAAAAATCGATGAAGAAATTGATAAGCTAAAAGAATTAAAGATCTTAGTAGATCGTGACGATGAAGGTTACTTACTACAAATCTTTACGAAACCAATTGTTGATCGCCCGACTCTATTTATTGAAATCATTCAACGTAAAGGTTCCCGTGGATTTGGTGAAGGAAACTTTAAAGCGTTATTCGAATCAATTGAAAGAGAACAAGAGCGTCGCGGAAACTTATAAGATTTGTATCCACCAGCAAAAGTCCCTTTGCTGGTGGAAATTTCATTTTTATAAGGAGGAATCAGGATGAAATTTGTTACATTTCGTCTTCCTTCAAAAGAAATACGGGCTGGATGGCTTGAAGGTGACAAAGTAATAGATATGAATCTTGCTAGTGAAGGGAGAATCCCTTCTTCTATGATGGCTTTTTTAGAGAAAGCTGATGAGTATGTAGAAGTAGTGAGGAATGTTAAGAATCCAAATAAGGGTATATATGCTTTAGAAGAAGTACAATTGACAGCTGCTCTTCCTAATCCGAGTAGTATTCGAGATTTTTATGCATTTGAACAACATGTAAAAACAGCTCGCGGACGAAGAGGACTAGATGTTGTGCCTGAATGGTATGATATTCCGGTTTTTTATTTTACTAATCATCGTGCTGTAATTGGTTCCGGTGATTTTGTAATTGGTCCGAAAAAGTCTAAAAAGCTTGATTACGAGTTGGAGATCGCTTGCGTAATAGGAAAAGAAGGGCGAAATATTTCTCGTGAGCAAGCAGAGGAATATATTTTTGGTTATTGTATTATGAATGACTGGAGTGCGAGAGACTTACAAGCAACAGAAATGAAAGTAGGTCTCGGTCCAGCGAAAGGAAAGGACTTTGCAACTTCGTTAGGAGCACATCTTGTTACGAAAGAGGAATTAGATGTTTATCGTAATGGTGATCGATATGATTTAGAAATGACTGCTCATGTAAACGGAAAACTATTATCAAAGGGAAACTTCCAAGATATTTACTATACATTTGCTGAAATGATTGAACGTGCTTCAGAGGACGTTACGTTATATCCAGGAGATGTGATTGGTTCTGGGACAGTAGGAACAGGCTGTATTTTAGAACTTGGTACAGAAGAGTGGCTACAAGATGGAGATGTTGTAGAGCTGTCGATTACTGGTTTAGGTACACTACGTAATACGATCAAAAAAGAAAAGGAAGCGAGTGATGGGCATGTTTTATCGTCACATGGGAGAACTACCTCATAAACGACATGTACAATTTCGTAAAAAAGATGGATCGCTTTATCGTGAACAGGTAATGGGAACAAAAGGTTTTTCTGGTACGCAGTCTATTTTGTATCATCACTATATGCCAACAGAAGTAGGTCATTCTGCATTATCGCATTCTTGTCAGTTGCAGTATGAAGAGGATGTTGCTCTTTCTCATCGCCACTTCCGAACGAAAGAAAATAGAAAAAGTGGTGATGCAATAAGTGGACGGAATTTCATACTTGGAAATGAAGATTTGTTAATTGGAGTAGTGAGCCCAACAGAAAAAATGGATTATTTCTATCGTAATGGTGATGGCGACGAAATGTTATTTGTTCATTATGGAACAGGGAAAATTGAAACGATGTTTGGAACGATTCACTATAGAAAAGGCGACTATGTAACGATCCCAATTGGAACGATTTATCGTGTTATTCCAGATGAAGGAGAGACTAAGTTTCTCGTTGTAGAGGCGAATAGCCAAATTACAACGCCGCGTCGTTATCGAAATGAATATGGACAATTGTTAGAGCATAGTCCGTTTTGTGAAAGAGATCTTCGTGGTCCAGAAAAATTAGAGACCTATGATGAAAAAGGCGATTTTGTCGTAATGACAAAATCAAGAGGTTATATGCATAAACATGTTTTAGGACACCACCCGTTAGATGTTGTTGGATGGGATGGCTATTTGTATCCGTGGGTATTTAATGTAGAGGATTTTGAACCAATTACAGGGCGCATTCATCAGCCGCCGCCAGTACATCAAACATTTGAAGGGCATAATTTTGTTATTTGCTCTTTCGTACCACGTTTATACGATTATCATCCAGAGTCAATTCCGGCACCATATTATCATAGTAATGTTAATAGCGATGAAGTTCTTTACTATGTAGAAGGAAACTTTATGAGTCGCAAAGGTGTGGAGGAAGGTTCTATTACACTTCATCCGAGCGGGATTCCCCATGGGCCGCATCCGGGGAAAACAGAGGCAAGTATAGGGAAGAAAGAGACGCTTGAATTAGCTGTTATGATAGACACATTCCGTCCGCTTCGTATTGTAAAACAAGCACATGAAACAGAAGATGAAAAGTATATGTATAGCTGGATTGAACAAGATTCATATACTGTGAAATAAGTAAAAAAGGCATGCTCTCAATAAGGGAGCATGCCTTTTTCACGGAATCGACATGTATAATAATACCAAAAAAAATAATGGAAAGATATATAGAAAGAATGATAAGGATAGTGCATATTCAGAAGAATTTCTACTTGTTTCGACAAAAGTATTGACTAGGAAAAGCGTAATGAGTAAAATAAAAAAGCAAATTAAAAATTTTCAGAAAATTTAAAACTTGGAGGAGTGAAAGATGAAGCAAATTTTTCAAAAGAAGCCAATTGCAAAGTTAATGCAAGAAAGTAAGCAAAAAACGTTAGCAAGAACATTGGGCGCGCTAGATTTAACTATGCTTGGAATCGGAGCAATTGTTGGAACTGGTATTTTTGTTCTAACGGGTGTTGTGGCAGCGAAACATTCTGGGCCAGCTATTATATTATCATTTGCGATTGCCGCGCTAGCTTGTGCCTTTGCTGCATTTTGTTATGCTGAATTTGCTTCTTCAGTTCCTGTATCGGGCAGTGTGTATACGTATACATACGCGACGATGGGAGAAGTATTCGCATTTTTAATTGGCTGGGATTTAATGCTTGAATATTTACTTGCTACATCTGCTGTAGCAAACGGTTGGTCTGCATATTTTCAATCTTTATTAAAGGGGTTTGGAATTCACATTCCGACTATTCTCTCCTCGGCTCCTGGTACAGGAAAGGGTGGAATAATTGATCTACCTGCAGTTCTAATTATTTTAGTGATGACAGTTCTTTTATCTAGGGGTGTTCGTGAAAGTGCACGAGTAAATAACATTATGGTATTTATTAAAATAGCAGTTGTTCTTATTTTTATCTTTGCTGGTTTTAATTATGTGAAACCTGAAAACTGGACGCCTTTTATGCCGTTTGGTTTAGATGGTGTAATGGCTGGAGCGGCTACAGTATTCTTCGCATTTATAGGATTTGATGCAGTTTCAACAGCGGCAGAAGAAGTGAAACGTCCGCAACGTGATTTACCAATTGGTATTATTGCATCATTATTAATTTGTACAGTTCTTTATATCGTTGTTTCGCTTATTTTGACAGGAATTGTTCCATACGGACAGCTAAATATATCAGATCCAGTTGCTTTTGCACTTCAATTTATTGGACAAGATGGCTTAGCTGGGGTAATTTCAGTAGGAGCAATTACAGGAATTACAACAGTAATGCTAGTTATGATGTATGGACAAGTTCGTGTTTCTTATGCGATGAGCCGAGATGGTTTACTGCCGAAGCGTCTTGCTAAAGTTCATCCGAAATTTAAAACGCCATTTTTAAATACATGGACAACGGGAATTATTGCGGCACTGATTTCAGGATTAATAGATTTAAATGTTTTAGCACATCTTGTAAATATGGGGACATTGTCAGCATTTGCACTCGTAGCTGTTGCGGTAATTGTAATGAGAAGAACCCATCCAGACTTACCAAGGGCATTTAAGGCTCCGCTTGTACCATTTTTACCAGCATTAACAGTGATTTTCTGTTTATACTTAATGCTTCAATTATCGGGGACAGCATGGATTAGTTTTGGGATATGGATGGTTATTGGTATAGCGGTTTACTTCTTATATAGCCGAAAACATAGTGCTTTAAATAATAGTAAAAAAGAAGAAGATGTTGCGAATTTATAAGCAAAAAAAATCCATTCTAATTCTGTTAGAATGGATTTTTTTATTTGAAAATTTACATTTTTCTGAACTTATTATAAGATAATTGTTGGCTAACTAAAGGGGTGAAATGATGAAAAATACGTGGCGTGAGTTAAGAGAGATGGACCGTAACGTATGGATTCGATTTATTGGAGAGACGTTAAATGGAATTGCAATGATGATGTTAATGCCTTTTTTTGCATTATATTTAAAAGATAAGGTAGATTCGTTGTTGGAAGTTGGGGTTATTATGGCGCTTTCTCCAATTGCTGCAAGCTTTGGATCACTTATCGGAGGAAGAATTGCTGACATGTATGGAAGAAAACCGATTATGATATTTTCTATGGCAAGTAATGCATTATTAATGCTCGGTTTTCTATTTATAGAAGGGTTTATTCCATATGCAATTTTATCTATTTTTTTAGGGTTGAGTAATTCTTTATTTCACCCAGCTGCATCAGCTATGGTCGCAGATGTAACGGCACCAGAAAAAAGAACAGAGGCATATGGTTTATTACGAATGGGACACAATATAGGTGCTGCGATTGGTCCGATAATGGGAGCATCAGTAGTTGTGTTGTCAAAGAATCTTGTGTTTATTATTGCCTCTTCTACAATGCTATTTTATGCGTTACTTGTATTACTTCTTATTCAAGAGACGATGCCAAAGAGGACAGATAAGGAAGAACATAAAGAAAAGGAATCTGGGGCGGTTTGGAAAATTGTAATGCGAGATAAGGCATTAATGATTTACTTATTAGCAGGTATTATCATTTCGATGGGGTTTTCTCAAACCGAAGGCATGTTGCCACTACATTTTGATAATGAAATGAAGCGTATTTTTGGAACAAATAATCCATATCCATATTTAATGGCGTTAAACGGACTATTAGTTGTTTTATTCCAATTTCAAATTTCAAAATGGGCTACGGATAAACCAGTCGGGAAGACGATGTTATATGGTGCATGTTTGTTCGGGATTGGATTATTTTTTATAGGGTGGTTACCGAAGTGGTTTGGAGAATTTAATACAAATGCTACAGTTATTTTAATAACACTACTGTTCGTTTATGCTATATATACATTAGGTGAGATGATTATGTCACCTGTACAGATGACATTTGTAGCAAATTTGGCCCCTGAACATTTGAGAGGGACTTATATGGGAGCTGCAAGTTTGCAGTGGATTACAGGAAGCGCATTTGGTCCACTTTTGGGAGGTTTTTTATTAGATCGATTACTTGGCCACTTTCTATTTACAATTTTAGCTGTAGGATGTGTAGTTGCAGGTATTGTATATATTTCTTTAGATCGTCTTGTTGAGCAAAAGCAAAAAGACACACTGACCCAACAATCTTCTTAGTGAATAGGTGACATACACAAAAAAAGGGATCTCTACATATTTTAGGTACATAACTAGATTAGATTGCCATTTTATTTTGTGTAGCTATAAAGAAAATGAAATGAAAAACCAATATGTGATGTTATTTAATTATTTATGGAAGTTACATTTTATTTCAAATAGGAACTACCTATTTTTATAAAAAGTGCTAAAATAGAAAAATGAAAACAATTGGTTAGGGTGATTTCATTGACGAAAATTAAATTAGGTTTATTATATGGTGGAAAATCAGCTGAGCATCAAGTTTCACTACAGACGGCTCTTGCTGCTATTAAAGCGTTAAATCAAGATAAATTCGAGATTCATCCAATTTATATTACAGAACAAGGTCAATGGGTACGCGGTGAGCGTATTGAAGGCGAAGTAACAGATATTGAAGCTTTAAAAATGAGCGGTGCAGAAAATGCGATTTCTCCGTTATCATTAAGTACAGAAATTATTCCATCTGCAGCTTCTGAGGAAAACGCTATTGACGTTATTTTCCCATTACTACATGGACCAAACGGTGAAGATGGAACGGTTCAAGGACTATTAGAATTGATGAATATTCCTTATGTAGGAAATGGTGTTCTAGCATCATCTGCTGGTATGGATAAAGTTGTTATGAAAAACATCTTTGCAGAGGCTGGTTTAAAACAAGCAAAATATGCGTCTTTCATTCGCAGTGCATGGGAAAAAGATCGTGAGGAAGCTTATTCTAAAGTAGAAGATAAGTTAGGGTATCCTTGCTTCGTAAAACCAGCAAACCTTGGTTCAAGTGTTGGTATTAATAAGTGTAAAAATCGTGAAGAACTTGAGAATGCATTTGTAGAGGCATTCCAATTTGATCGCAAAATTATTGTAGAAGAAAATATTGTAGGTCGTGAAGTAGAAGTTGGGGTACTAGGTAATGATGAGCCGAAATGTTCAGTTGTAGGTGAAATCGTTCCGAAAAAGGACTTCTATGATTATAAGTCGAAATATATCGATGGTGATACGGCGTTAATTATTCCAGCTGAAATGACAGGAGAAGAATCTGATGTGATTAAGCGTGATGCAATTATTGCGTTCCAATCATTAGATGGTGCAGGCTTAACGCGAGCTGATTTCTTCTTAACGAAAGACGGAGAAGTGTATATTAACGAAGTAAACACTATGCCAGGATTTACACCGTTTAGTATGTTTCCTCTATTATGGCAACATACTGGGTTACCGTATCCAGAGTTAATCGAAGAGCTAATTCGTTTAGCGATTGAACGTCACGAAGAAAAACAAAAAATTAAATATACAATCTAACAAAAAAAGGAGGAAGCACTATTCGTAGGAATAGTGCTTCCTCTATGTAAGGAGCGTTTCTATATGATAAAGCGAATGTTAAAGCAAGTAGAACAGATGGTAAATGGTACTGGATTAGCAGAGCAATATGAGGGAACTATTATTCAAGGCGTGTCTATTGATACGAGAAAAATTGAAAAAGGAAACTTATATGTTCCGATTCAAGGGGAGCGTTTCGATGGACATGCTTTTGTAGATAAAGCAGTTGAAAATGGAGCTGTAGCTACATTATGGATGAAAGATGTAGCAAATCCACCCGAGAATCTTCCGGTTATTTTTGTAGAAGATACGCTATCTGCACTGCAAGTGTTAGCGAAAAACTATCGCGATCAATTGGATGTTAAAGTTGTTGGTGTGACAGGTAGTAACGGTAAAACATCCACGAAAGATATTGTGACAAGTATTCTTGCAACTAAGTTCAAAGTTCAAAAAACAGAAGGGAATTTCAATAACCATATTGGATTACCTCTCACTATTTTAAACTTAGAAGAAAATACAGAAGTAGCTGTATTAGAAATGGGTATGTCAAGCCGAGGAGAGATTGAATTTTTATCTAAGTTAGCTCGTCCTAATGCAGCTATCATTACGAATATTGGTGAGGCACATTTAATGGATTTAGGATCTCGTGAGGCAATTGCTGAAGCGAAATTAGAAATTGTTACAGGGTTACAAGAAGGTGGCGTGTTCGTATATAATGGAGATGAGCCGTTATTAACGAATCGTGTTCCTGAAATGAATTTAGCAGCAGAAACAGTTACGTTTGGTGATGCAAGAGCCAACGATTACTATCCAACAACTGTAACATTACAGGCAACTGGGACACATTTTAAAATGAATAGAGATGAAAATATTTCATTCTACCTACCGGTATTAGGAAAACATAATGTGTACAATACACTTGCTTCAATGGCAATTGCGACACATTTTGGTGTGACGTGGGAAGAAATGAAACAAGGTTTAGTAACACTTCAAATGACGGGCATGCGTATGGAGATTGTAAAAACGGATAGTGGATTAACAATTATCAACGATGCTTATAATGCAAGTCCGACGGCTATGGAGGCAGCATTCCATTTAATGAATGGTTTAGATGGATTTACTAAAAAAATCGTTGTGCTCGGTGATATGTTAGAACTTGGAAATCAAGAAGTGCAGTTCCATTATGAGGTAGGTAAATTAATCGATCCAGCAAAAATCGCACATGTATTCACATACGGTAGATTAGGAGCTCAAATTGCTGAAGGAGCGAAAATTAATTTCCCTAATGAACGTGTAAAGGCGTATGATAATAAAGAAGAGTTAGTAAGAGATTTACAAGCGGTAGTCGATGCCAAAGATGTTGTATTAATAAAAGCATCTCGCGGTATGAAATTAGAAGAAGTAATTACGATGTTGAAATAATTGGTGTATATAAATAGGGATGATAGTCACGAAAATAGAAGAAACTTATAATAAGCGCTTACAGTAAATGATAAAAAAATAAAAGTAAAGAAAAAGGCCCTGAATATAAAATAAGGTAACAGTTGGGTTTGCTTTTTACACATACAAAACTTATAATTGATAAAGTGTAATAACGTTTAGAAGTATTTTCGTGAAGAATATACGCCCGGTTATATACGTGAGCATTCAGGAAAAGGGCTTTTCCGCAAATTCGGAAAACGCCTTTTTTTAAATGATAAGTATAGGATAGAAAAGGAGAAGTAACATTGACAACATTTCGAGAATTAGGATTAAGTGAGTCTTTACTGCAATCGGTTGAAAGTATGGGCTTTGAAGAGGCTACGCCGATTCAAGCTGAAACAATTCCACATGCATTGCAAGGTAAGGATATTATTGGGCAAGCGCAAACAGGTACAGGGAAAACAGCAGCATTCGGATTACCACTATTAGATAAAGTGGATACAAATAAAGAAGCAGTTCAAGGTATTGTTATCGCGCCAACGCGTGAATTAGCAATTCAAGTTGGAGAAGAGCTATACAAAATTGGTAAACATAAACGTGTTCGTATTCTACCAATTTATGGTGGTCAAGATATTAACCGCCAAATTCGTGCTCTAAAAAAACACCCACACATTATTGTTGGTACGCCGGGTCGTATTTTAGATCATATTAACCGTAAAACACTTCGCTTACAAAACGTAGAGACTGTTGTTCTTGATGAAGCGGATGAAATGTTAAACATGGGCTTCATTGAAGATATTGAAGCGATTTTAACAGATGTGCCAGAAACACATCAAACATTATTATTCTCAGCGACAATGCCAGATCCAATCCGTCGTATTGCTGAGCGTTTCATGACTGAGCCTCAACACATTAAAGTAAAAGCAAAAGAAGTAACAATGCCAAACATTCAGCAGTTCTATTTAGAAGTGCAAGAAAAGAAAAAGTTTGACGTGTTAACACGCTTACTAGATATTCAATCTCCAGAGCTTGCGATCGTATTCGGTCGTACAAAGCGTCGTGTTGATGAATTATCAGAAGCATTAAACTTACGTGGTTATGCAGCAGAAGGTATTCATGGTGACTTAACACAGGCGAAACGTATGTCTGTATTACGTAAATTTAAAGAAGGTGCTATTGAAGTTCTTGTTGCAACAGACGTTGCTGCACGTGGTCTTGATATTTCAGGCGTAACACACGTATACAACTTCGATATCCCACAAGATCCAGAATCATACGTTCACCGTATCGGTCGTACTGGCCGTGCAGGTAAAAAAGGTATTGCAATGTTATTTGTAACACCACGTGAATCAGGACAATTAAAAAATATCGAGCGTACAACAAAACGTAAAGTTGATCGCATGGAAGCACCGACACTTGATGAGGCATTAGAAGGTCAACAACGTTTAATCGCTGAAAAACTTCAAAGCACGATTCAAAATGAGAACTTATCATACTACAAGCGTATTGCAGAAGAAATGTTAGAAGAGAATGACTCTGTAACAGTAGTAGCTGCTGCTTTAAAAATGATGACTAAAGAGCCGGATACAACTCCGATTGCTTTAACATCAGAACCACCAGTTGTTTCAAGAGGTGGCGGTTCTAAAAAACGTGGCGGTAACGGAGGCGGATACCGTGATGGTAACCGTAATCGTAGTCGTGATGGACGCGGTGGTGGCGATGGTCGTAACCGTGATGGACGTAATCGTGACGGAAACCGTGATCGCAATCGTGATGGAAACCGTGATCGTAATCGTGATGGTGGTAGTCGTGGTCGTAGAGGTGAAGGTCAAGGTCGCCCAGGATCTTCAAATGGACGCGGCGAAAGAAAACATCATAGCCGTCCACAAGCTTAATAAAAAAAGAGAATGCCCTTTGCGGGCATTCTCTTTTTTTATTTCTGTAATTGTGCATACTACATAGTAGTTATGATAGAAAAGGGGCTGTTATATGCTTGTAAGGCTTGGTTACGTTGCGATGAGTGTGCATTTGAAGAATGCATCCCCATCTCAAACGATGACGTACGCACAGTTTCAGAAAATAGATGATCGTGATGCTGCAATTCGTAAACTTGAAAGAATTGCTAATTCCAATTTGGAAAATTGTTTGCGTTTATTAAAGCATAATAAGGGACATGACATATCTTTCTTTCGGCTTAGTTCTAAGCTCATTCCTTTAGCGAATCATGAGGAATTGCTAGAGTGGAACTATATTCGTCCTTTAAAAGAAAAATTGAAAGAATTAGGTGAATATGCAATTCATATGAATATGCGAATTGATTTCCATCCAGATCATTTTGTTGTACTAAATTCACCTGAGGAGAGTGTTTTTAAACAATCTGTAAAGACATTGCAGATGCACAAAAAATTATTAAAAGGCATGGGGATTGAACATAAGCAACGATGTGTACTACATGTTGGAGGAGGGTATAAAGATAAAGAACTTGCATTAGAGCGTTTTATAGAGAATTGGTCTAATGTCCCAAGGGGTATTCAAGAAATGATTATATTAGAAAATGATGATACAACTTTTACGTTAGAGGAAACATTATATTTAGGAGAAAAATTAGATATTCCTGTCGTGTTTGATTTGCATCACCATATGATGAATAATGAGCAAGAAGATTGGTATGAAGATTGGGCACGTGTTGTTCATACGTGGGAAACATCTTTGTTGCCAGTTAAAATGCATATCTCTAGCCCTAGAGAGGGAAAAGATCCAAGAGCTCATGCAGATTATATTAATATAGACGCATTTTTATCTTTTTTAAGAAGGATAAAGGGAAGTGTTCCGCAAATTGATTGTATGATTGAGGCGAAGATGAAGGATGAGTCTTTATTTCAATTAATGAGGGATTTAAGCGAACATGTAGATGTAGAAATTATCGATGGTGCAAGCTTTTATATTAAATAAGCTTTGCACCATCGTTTTTTTTTGTTAAAAAAGGAGTTAAAATGCCGCCGGTTATTAAACCTGTTAAATGACTGATCGGATTGGCGGAAGGATTAAAGAAAGTAAATAGCAGTAATAGAAGTATCATAATTGAGAAAATGGCAATTTCTTTTGGTTTTGAAGAGCGGTATCGATTGTACAATAAAAATAATTGTGCGCCTAATAGTCCGAAAATACCACCTGATGCACCTGCGTGAATATATTCAGGTGGCATAATAATATAAGAAGAAATATTTCCAGAAATTCCAGAAATAAAAAATAGAATAAAAAAAGAAAAGTGTCCGAGTTGCTTTTCGATAGAAGAACCAAGTGCAAACAAAAAAATACTATTAGAAAGAAAATGTTGTAAGTCTACGTGTACCAGAAGGGAAGTTATGACACGCCACCATTCTCCTTTAGCGATATATTCATTAGAGGCTGCCAGTGGGAAGAGGAAAAAGTCGCCTAATATCATCAGGACTAAGTGAATAAGAAGTAAGGTGAGAATAGTCGGTTGTAAAGAAATCTGAGTGGATCTTATTAGCATACGGTTACTATCACCCCTTTTGCATCAGAAAGATTCTCTGTTATTCTTATCAATATGAAAGAAGAAAGTTAAATAGAAGAAGGGGATTTTGAAATGATTATAGGGATTGGAATCGATATTATTGAATTAAATCGTATTGAAAAAATGCTAGATGGAAAGCTTAAATTTATGGAACGTATTTTAACAGAAAATGAACGTAATGTTGCTATGGAGCTGAAAGGAAGTCGTCTTACAGAGTTTGTAGCTGGAAGGTTTGCAGCGAAAGAGGCGTATTCAAAAGCTGTAGGTACTGGTATCGGGAAAGAAGTGAGCTTTTTAGATATTGAAGTGAAAAATGATGAAAGAGGTAAGCCGATTCTGATTACAAGTACAGAGTATATTGTTCATTTATCAATTAGTCATAGTAAGGAATTTGCTGTTGCTCAAGTTGTTTTAGAAAGCTCGTCACGCTAGTCTGCATATTTTATATCTTTGTCTCATATATTTGAGGTAGCGATAAGGAAGGTACATCTTCCATTCATTTATAGGGGCAAAGGGGCTGAAGTGATGAAAAGGCGTCTGTTTTTAGTTCTTGTCGGTTTGTTGACCGTTTTTGTGTTGGCGGGTTGTGTGGAAAAGAAACAAGATGATGTCGTGAGAGATTTAGAAGCGAAAGTAAAAGGGATGAAAAGTTATCAAGCTGAAGCGAAATTATCTATTAAAACAGGAAATGAGCCTCAGGAGTATAATGTAGAGATTTGGCATAAAGAACCGTCTTTTTATCGTGTGAATTTAAAGAATGCAAAAAAAAATCAGAGCCAAATCATTTTAAGAAATGAAGAAGGTGTATTTGTATTAACGCCAGCACTTAATAAGAGCTTCCGTTTTCAAAGTGATTGGCCGCAAAATAGCAGCCAGGCTTATTTATATGAATCACTTGTAAGAGATATTTTGCAGGATAAGAAAAACCTTACTTTCGAGAAAACAGATAAGTATTATATTTTTAAAACAAAAACAAACTATCAACATCAAAATATGTTGCCGAAACAAGAGATTACACTGAAGAAGAGCGATTTGACTCCAGTTTCAGTGAAGTTAATGGATAATGATCAAAATGTTCTTGTAAAAGTAGATTTCTCTAAGGTGAAATTCGATGCGAAATTTGATAAAGGTGCATTTGATACGAAACAAAATATGTCTAGAGCGCAGGTAGATGTTCAAACAACAGCGAAAGAAGACAAACCGTTTGCTACTTTGTATCCGCTTGATACACCACAAGGTATGACTCTGCAAGATGAAAAAGAGTTGAAGACAGACAGTGGCAAGCGTGCGATACTCACATACACTGGAAATAAGAAATCCTTTACTTTAATACAAGAAAAGGCAAAAGTTGCAGAGGCTTCATCAGCGGTAAGTGTAAGTGGAGAACCGGTTGATCTTGGGTTTACGATTGGTGCATTGACGAAAGACTCTGTAACGTGGTCGCATAACGGAGTAGAATATATGCTCGTGTCTAAAGGTTTAGAGCCGAAGGAGCTGTTAATGGTTGCTCGTTCAGTTACAGCGAAGCAGGTGAAGTAAACTTCTTAGACGTGGTGATATATGTGCACCACGTCTTTTCTTAGTTTGAAGGTGGATTTCATAAAAGAAGCATATAAAAGAATAAGCTTCGCATATCGTGTATAAGGAAGTGTATTTATGGAAGAAGCACCATTTTACCGTGACACTTGGGTGGAAGTGGATTTAGATGCCATTTATAACAACGTTACACATATTAAAGAGTTCATCCCAAGTGATGTAGAGATTTTTGCTGTAGTTAAAGCGAACGCGTATGGGCACGATTATGTACCGGTGGCTAAAACGGCATTAGAAGCGGGTGCAACAAGGTTAGCTGTTGCTTTTTTAGATGAAGCTTTAGTGCTTCGGAGGGCTGGTATTACTGTGCCGATTTTAGTGTTAGGTCCCTCGCCGCCGCGTGATGTAAATGTAGCTGCTGAAAATGATGTAGCGCTAACTGTTTTTCAAAAAGAATGGGTGGACGAAGCAATTAAACTTTGGGATGGTTCATCTGTAATGAAATTCCATATTAACTTTGATAGTGGTATGGGGAGAATTGGAATACGTGAAAGAAAAGAACTGAAAGCATTTTTAAAGAGTTTAGAAGGTGCACCGTTTTTAGAGTTAGAAGGAGTATACACGCATTTTGCAACGGCAGATGAGGTTGAGACTTCGTATTTTGATAAGCAATATAATACGTTCTTAGAGCAGTTAAGTTGGTTGAAAGAATTCGGAGTGGATCCTAAGTTTGTCCATACAGCTAATAGTGCTGCCACGTTACGTTTTCAAGGAATTACATTTAATGCAGTGCGAATTGGGATTGCAATGTATGGATTATCTCCTTCTGTAGAAATACGTCCTTTTTTACCATTTGAATTAGAACCGGCGCTATCACTGCATACGAAAGTAGCTCATATTAAACAGGTGATTAAAGGTGATGGAATTAGTTATAACGTCACTTACCGAACGAAAACTGAAGAATGGATTGCAACTGTAGCGATTGGCTATGCAGATGGGTGGCTTAGAAGATTACAAGGATTTGAAGTGCTTATAAATGGTAAAAGGGTACCGATTGTAGGGCGAGTAACAATGGATCAGTTCATGATTCATCTTCCTTGTGAAGTGCCGCTTGGTACGAAAGTTACGCTTATCGGAAGGCAGGGAGATGAGTATATTAGCGCTACAGAGGTTGCGGAATATTCAGGGACTATTAATTATGAAATTATTGCAACGATCAGTTTCCGTGTGCCAAGAATATTTATACGGAATGGTAAGGTTGTAGAGATAATTAATTACTTGAACAATATATAGAAGGTAGTATGATTGCTTCTTGTCATTGGAGTGACTGTTCATTGCTGGATAATAAGCTCTTTTTGATGAGAAGCTTTTTACTTATAATCATTTTTTATATAAGTTACACGTAAGTTTTGAAGAGGAGTTCTATTGTTTTTAGTTAGTTATGAGATAAAAAATTTAAGAAGATGAATGTTTTGTTTGTGAATTGGAAAACATAAGCAGGGAATAAGGAAGTCTTTGCAACAGGCTCCATACAATGGTATTATTACAATAGGTGTCATATATATATTTGGGTGTGTAGTTGACGGTGGAGGTGTATTTTTGTGTCCGAATCAAGTGTAACTACTGAAATCGTGGTTCGGTTGCCAAAGCAAATGGTAACGGAATTGGACGGAATTGGAAAACAAGAGAATAAGAATCGCCATGAACTAATTTGCCAGGCAACACAATTGTTATTGCGTCAACATAAGACGAAGAAACGCTACCAACATGAATCAATGCGACGTGGGTATATTGAAATGGGAAAAATTAATCTTGGTATTGCATCTGAAGCTTTCTTAGCGGAGTATGAAGCAGCTCATACAGTAGAACGCTTAGTTAGCGGGGGGTAATATTTTGATTGTAAAACGCGGCGACGTGTATTTTGCAGACCTTTCCCCAGTTGTTGGTTCTGAGCAAGGAGGCGTTCGTCCGGTTCTTGTCATTCAAAATGACATCGGAAATCGTTTTAGTCCAACGGTGATTGTAGCGGCTATTACTGCACAGATTCAAAAAGCGAAATTACCCACTCATGTGGAAATTGATGCGAAAAAGTATGGTTTTGAGAGAGATTCTGTTATTTTACTTGAGCAGATTCGAACAATCGATAAGCAACGCTTAACGGACAAAATCACTCATTTAGATGAAGTGATGATGAGTCGTGTAGATGAAGCGTTACAAATTAGTTTAGGACTAATAGATTTTTAAATCGGCAGTTTAAGTTGCTCTCTTTGAAGGGCAACTTTTTTTATTATAGAGGAGGTTACGGTTGTATATGGAAATGGTAGATAATCGACAAGCGTTAATGAAAATGTTAGTGAAAGAATTAGGCTTTAGCGAAAAGCAAGTTCGTCATGTTATTCAATTAACAGAAGAAGGTAACACAGTTCCATTTATTGCTCGTTACCGAAAAGAATGGACAGGCTCTTTAGATGAGGTGCAAATTCGTGCGATTTTAGAGAGATGGCAATATATGATGCAACTTGAAGATAGGAAGGAAGAAGTTATTCGTCTTATTGACGAGAAGGGGAAACTGACAGGAGAGCTAAGACAGCAAATTGTTAAAGCTACAAAGTTACAGGAAGTAGAAGATTTATATCGTCCATATAAAGAGAAAAGAAGAACGAAAGCAACGATTGCAAAAGAAAAAGGGTTAGAACCGTTAGCTGAATGGTTGTTGTTATATAAGAAAGAAGATCCGGCTAAAAAGGCAGTGGAATTTATTAATGCAGAGAAAGAAGTGCAATCTGCAGAAGAAGCTTTACAAGGTGCACAAGACATTATTGCAGAAATGATTTCAGATGAAGCTACGTATCGTAGTTGGATTCGAAATATTACTTTTAGAAAAGGTATTATGTCTTCGTCTGTAAAAGGTGAAGAAAAAGATGAAAAGAATATATATGAAATGTATTACAGTTATGAAGAACCATTGCAAAAAGTAGTACCACATCGTGTATTAGCAATGAATCGCGGTGAGAAAGAAGATATATTGAGAGTTTCTGTTGTCCCACCAGTAGATGAGATATTAAATTTCTTATACAAGAAAGTAATTCGTGATAACGATTCTAAAAGTGCGCATTATGTACAATTAGCGATTGAAGATGGTTATAAACGATTAATTCAATCTTCAATTGAAAGAGAAATTCGTAAAGAATTAACAGAAACAGCTGAAGAACAAGCGATACATATTTTCTCTGAGAACTTACGTAACTTATTATTACAACCTCCGATGAAAGGGAAAGTCGTGCTAGCGGTAGATCCGGCATATAGAACTGGTTGTAAATTATCTGTAGTAGATGATACGGGGAAAGTACTACATATTGATGTTGTTTATCCGCATCCGCCTGTTCGTAAATATGATGAAGCAAAAATGAAAGTTCTTTCTATTATAGATAAATATCAAGTTGAAATGATTGCAATTGGTAATGGGACAGCATCTAGAGAAACAGAGGAATTTATAGTAGATGTATTACAAAGTGTGAAACAGGAAGTCTTTTATATTATTGTAAATGAAGCGGGTGCTAGTGTATATTCAGCTTCTGATTTAGCCCGTGAGGAATTCCCGAATTTACAAGTTGAAGAGAGAAGTGCCGTTTCTATTGGAAGACGTCTGCAAGATCCACTTGCTGAACTTGTGAAAATTGATCCTAAATCAGTTGGGGTTGGACAATACCAACATGATGTATCTCAAAAGAGATTGAATGAGTCATTAACATTTGTAGTAGAGACAGCTGTTAACCAAGTTGGGGTTAATGTAAATACGGCTTCGGTTGCATTGTTACAATATGTTTCAGGTTTATCGAAAACCGTTGCGAAAAATATTGTGGCAAAGAGAGAAGAGGATGGGAAATTCAAAAAGCGCACGGAATTAAAGAAAATTCCACGTTTAGGTGCAAAGACGTACGAACAATGTATAGGCTTCTTGCGTATATTAGAAGGAGCGAATCCGTTAGATCGAACAGGTATTCATCCCGAACAATATAAAAATGTTGAATTGTTATTGAAGAGTTTAGGGTTATCGATAGATGACGTAGGACAACCGCAATTACAAAAGAGATTGGAAGAAGTAGAGATTTCTAAGTTGTCTCAAGAAACGGGAGTTGGGGAGCCGACGTTAGTTGATATTATAGATGCGCTCATTAGTCCAGAACGAGATATGAGGGATGAGTTGCCTAAACCACTTCTGAAAAAAGGGATTTTGAAATTAGAAGATTTAAAACGTGGTATGGAACTAGAAGGAACAGTGCGTAACGTTGTTGATTTTGGTGCTTTTGTTGATGTTGGCGTAAAGCAAGATGGTTTAGTGCATATTTCTAAGCTTAGCAAACAGTTTGTAAAGCATCCGTTAGATGTTGTATCAGTAGGACAAATTGTAAAAGTATGGGTAGATGATATTGATACAAAAAAAGGACGCGTTGCACTATCTATGTTGCCGATTGAATAGTAAGAGAAGAGAGCAGATGAAACTGCTCTTTTTTTATAGAATAAAAAGTGTAATGGATTATGAGTTTTGATGTGTTTTGCTATAATAAAACCAGCATTCATTTAGCAATTTAATTTGATACCGGTTTTTTTCGAAATATGCACGTTGCATCTGTTTTTTTAGCCACGTAGGCATAGGAATCCCTCCTTGTTTAATCCTACTCTCAAAAATCTAAAGTACTATTAATGAGAGGTTGGTGAGTGGATTTCTATTCATGTTGTGTTTTTAGAAACCACGCGTCTTGAATGAGGCTGGGTATATGTACTATTTAATATATGTATAAGAAGCGTGAAAAGTGTAAAAATATTTTTTTGTTTAGG
>NZ_JBBOVE010000001.1:245000-262500 GCF_038006445.1 Bacillus sp. FSL K6-1218
GAGCAATGGAGGGACGCAGAAGGATAGAAGAAGCGTGCGATTGGTTGTGCACGTCCAAGCAGTTAGGCTGATAAGTAGGCAAATCCGCTTATCGTAAAGGCTGAGCTGTGATGGGGAAGCTCCTTATGGAGCGAAGTCTTTGATTCCCCGCTGCCAAGAAAAGCTTCTAGCGAGATAAAAGGTGCCTGTACCGCAAACCGACACAGGTAGGCGAGGAGAGAATCCTAAGGTGTGCGAGAGAACTCTGGTTAAGGAACTCGGCAAAATGACCCCGTAACTTCGGGAGAAGGGGTGCTTTCTTAACGGAAAGCCGCAGTGAATAGGCCCAAGCGACTGTTTAGCAAAAACACAGCTCTCTGCGAAGCCGTAAGGCGAAGTATAGGGGGTGACACCTGCCCGGTGCTGGAAGGTTAAGGAGAGGGGTTAGCGTAAGCGAAGCTCTGAACTGAAGCCCCAGTAAACGGCGGCCGTAACTATAACGGTCCTAAGGTAGCGAAATTCCTTGTCGGGTAAGTTCCGACCCGCACGAAAGGTGTAACGATTTGGGCACTGTCTCAACCAGAGACTCGGTGAAATTATAGTACCTGTGAAGATGCAGGTTACCCGCGACAGGACGGAAAGACCCCGTGGAGCTTTACTGTAGCCTGATATTGAATTTTGGTACAGTTTGTACAGGATAGGCGGGAGCCATTGAAACCGGAGCGCTAGCTTCGGTGGAGGCGCTGGTGGGATACCGCCCTGACTGTATTGAAATTCTAACCTACGGGTCTTATCGACCCGGGAGACAGTGTCAGGTGGGCAGTTTGACTGGGGCGGTCGCCTCCTAAAGTGTAACGGAGGCGCCCAAAGGTTCCCTCAGAATGGTTGGAAATCATTCGTAGAGTGCAAAGGCATAAGGGAGCTTGACTGCGAGACCTACAAGTCGAGCAGGGACGAAAGTCGGGCTTAGTGATCCGGTGGTTCCGCATGGAAGGGCCATCGCTCAACGGATAAAAGCTACCCCGGGGATAACAGGCTTATCTCCCCCAAGAGTCCACATCGACGGGGAGGTTTGGCACCTCGATGTCGGCTCATCGCATCCTGGGGCTGTAGTCGGTCCCAAGGGTTGGGCTGTTCGCCCATTAAAGCGGTACGCGAGCTGGGTTCAGAACGTCGTGAGACAGTTCGGTCCCTATCCGTCGTGGGCGTAGGAAATTTGAGAGGAGCTGTCCTTAGTACGAGAGGACCGGGATGGACGCACCGCTGGTGTACCAGTTGTTCTGCCAAGGGCATAGCTGGGTAGCTATGTGCGGAAGGGATAAGTGCTGAAAGCATCTAAGCATGAAGCCCCCCTCAAGATGAGATTTCCCATAGCGTAAGCTAGTAAGATCCCTGAAAGATGATCAGGTTGATAGGTTCGAGGTGGAAGCATGGTGACATGTGGAGCTGACGAATACTAATAGATCGAGGACTTAACCATATAATATGTAGCAAATGTTATCTAGTTTTGAAGGAATATGCCTTCAATAGTTTGGTGATGATGGCAGAGAGGTCACACCCGTTCCCATACCGAACACGGAAGTTAAGCTCTCTAGCGCCGATGGTAGTTGGGACCTTGTCCCTGTGAGAGTAGGACGTCGCCAAGCTATTTATATCATCGCGGGGTGGAGCAGTACGGTAGCTCGTCGGGCTCATAACCCGAAGGTCGCAGGTTCAAATCCTGTCCCCGCAACCAAATGGTCCCGTGGTGTAGTGGTTAACATGCCTGCCTGTCACGCAGGAGATCGCCGGTTCGAACCCGGTCGGGACCGCCATTTTATATAAAGAAAAGAACGAAACAAATTGTTTCGTATTTTTTTATTTGTTTTAACAAAAAACTAATAAAGACAGTCAAACTATCCTTAGGACAACTCCTAAGGACTTTTTTATATATTCAAAACCTGTATAATAAAGAGCAGAGAACATTGTGAGTAAAGTAGGTGAAGTCTGTGAGCAAATATGAAGTAACAACAAAATCTTCTGAGGAAACACAAAGGTTATCAGAAAAACTAGGTGAACTCGTAGAGGCACAAGATGTAATTATTTTAGAAGGAGATCTTGGAGCTGGTAAGACGACTTTTACAAAGGGACTAGCAAAAGGTCTTGGAGTGAAAAGAGTTGTAAATAGTCCTACCTTTAATATTATTAAAGAATATAAAGGAAGATTACCGCTATATCATATGGACGTGTATCGCTTAGCAGAAAGCGAAGAGGACTTAGGCTTTGATGAGTATTTCTACGGTGAAGGAATTACGGTAGTGGAATGGGCTCATTTAATAGAAGCATATTTACCGAATGAAAAGTTACAAATTAGTTTATTCCATGCGGGAGATGACACAAGAAAAATTATACTCGAGCCAATTGGAGATCGCTATATTAGATTATGTGAGGAGCTATTACAAGATGAAAGTACTAGCAATTGATACTTCAAATTACGTAATGGGTGTATCCCTTATTGAGGAAGGAAACGTGATTGGGGAAATTATTACAAATTTGACGAAAAACCATTCTGTACGTCTTATGCCAGCTGTAGAGCAACTGTTAAAAGAATGTGGTGTAAAACCGAAGGAATTAACTAAAATCGTAGTAGCTGCTGGACCTGGATCATATACAGGTGTTCGCATAGGCGTGACAGCGGCAAAAACATTAGCTTGGTCACTTCAAATACCAATTGTAGGTGTATCAAGTTTAGAGGTAGTAGCTGCAAACGGTGCTAACTTTAATGGGTTAATTTGTCCTTTATTTGATGGAAGACGTGGGCAAATTTATACTGGATTATATACATATGAAGGAGAGCAGTTAACTTCAATAGAAGAAGACCGAATTATTCTTATTGTGGACTGGTTGCAAATGTTAAAAGATAAAGGACAGCCTGTTTTATTTATCGGTAATGATGTTAAATTGCATAAAGAAATAATTATAGAACATTTAGGTGATCAAGCTGTATTCGCTCCGTTTACTAAAAATAATCCAAGACCAAGTGAGCTAGCATTCTTAGGGTTACAAAAAGAAGAACAAGATGTGCATACGTTTGTTCCGAGCTATCTTCGTTTAGCTGAAGCTGAAACAAAGTGGTTAGAAAGTCAAAACAAGTAGGGGCCTTGCAGAAGATGGATATGATATTTAGAAAGATGGAACTTGATGATATTGCTCAAATTGTAGCTATTGAAGAAGTATCTTTTTCAACTCCTTGGACTGCAGATGCCTTTCACCGTGAATTAACGATGAATGAACATGCACATTATATTGTGTTAGAAAAAGATGGTCGTGTAATCGGGTATTGTGGATTGTGGATAATTATTGATGAATCACATATAACAAATATAGCTATTTTGCCAGAATACCGAGGTCAAAAATTAGGAGATGCCTTATTGAAAGCAGTTATTTCAGAAGCGAAAGAACTAGGGGTAAAAACAATGACGCTTGAAGTACGTGTATCAAATGAAGTAGCAAAGCAGTTATACAAAAAATACGGATTTCAAAATGGTGGAATTCGTAAACGATACTATGCAGACAATCAGGAAGATGGTCTTGTAATGTGGGTGAATATATAATGGGAAAAAATACGATTATACTTGGGATTGAAACGAGCTGTGATGAAACAGCGGTAGCGGTTGTTAAAAATGGAACGGAAATTATTGCGAATGTCGTTGCATCACAAATTGAAAGTCATAAACGTTTTGGCGGCGTTGTACCAGAGATTGCATCCCGTCATCATGTAGAAGAAATTACAGTTGTGTTAGAAGAAGCTTTAAAAGAAGCAAACATCACATTTGATGATATTGATGCAATTGCTGTAACAGAAGGGCCTGGTTTAGTAGGAGCGCTTCTAATTGGGGTAAATGCAGCGAAGGCAGTAGCTTTTGCACATGATATTCCGCTAGTCGGTGTTCATCATATTGCTGGTCATATTTATGCGAACCGTTTAGTAAAAGAAGTTCAATTCCCGCTATTATCACTTGTTGTATCTGGTGGGCATACAGAACTTGTTTATATGAAAGAACATGGTTCATTTGAAGTAATTGGTGAAACGCGAGATGATGCAGCTGGAGAAGCATATGATAAAGTAGCTCGTACGTTATCTATGCCATATCCAGGTGGTCCTCATATTGATCGCCTTGCACATGAAGGAGAACCAACAATTGATTTGCCTCGTGCATGGCTAGAACCGGATTCATATGATTTTAGCTTTAGTGGATTGAAATCAGCAGTTATCAACACTGTGCATAACGCGAAACAACGTGGTATAGAAATTAAACCAGAAGATTTAGCGGCAAGTTTCCAAGAAAGTGTAATAGATGTACTTGTAACGAAAGCAGCTCGTGCAGCAGCAGCTTATAATGTAAAGCAATTACTTCTTGCTGGTGGAGTAGCTGCTAATAAAGGACTTCGTGCCCGATTAGAAGAAGAATTTGCACAAAAAGAAAACATTGAACTAATTATTCCACCGCTATCTTTATGCACAGATAATGCAGCAATGATTGCAGCGGCAGGGACAATTGCGTATGAACAAGGCAAGCGTGCAACATTAGCCTTAAATGCGAATCCAGGATTAGATATTGAAGCATAGTTATGCACATAATTAACCACAGCTTGTGGATAAAACCCATGTTATCTGTTGATAATGTGGGTTTTATTGTGTATATAAAGTGTTGGTAACTTTTTCGTTGGCTGTGGATAATGTGGAAAAGTTGGTTTAATAGTTATTTTATAAAGGTGGATATGTGTATAAACTTGTGGATAAACTAGATGAAGTCTGACCTTTGAGTGTATTGTTTTTCGGGAAATAAAAAGCAAGAAGATATCCCCGAAAAACATTTTTTAATATCCCTCCATTATAGAGGGTGCTGATATTGTCAATCCTTGTCGGTAAATCGATATTTCGTGTCGAATCGTTTATGTATATAGGGTTACGATAGATGTATTTGAAAAATCGTTGATATATTCCCAGTTACCATTGATATATCCAAAAAATTATTTATGTACTTAAAGAAAAAAGATGTCGCATAGTCAAAAATCATGACTGATGAGACATCTTCCTTATTTAAATACTCTTATACATGCAGCTCTTCCCACTCTGCCATACAAGTTTCAAGCTGTTCTTGTAGCGTTTGCTTTTTAGTTGTAATTTCACTAGCTTTTTCATAATCTGCATATATTTCTGGTAAGCAAAGTTGATCTTCTAACGTAGCAATTTCTTCTTCTAAGTTTACGATATTTTGTTCTAGCTCTTCAATTTTTCGAGTGCGTTGACGTTCTAATTGTTTACGCTCTTTTTCTTCGAGATAATTTAATTTTTCTTGAGCTACAGTTTTTTGAACAGGTGCCTGATTTTCTTGCTGTTCTTGTTGTTCAAATGCTGCACGTTCAATCATTTCATTTTTCTTCTCCACATAGTAATCGTAATCCCCTAAATATTCCTGTGCGCCTTCTGTTGATAACTCAACCACAGTCGTTGTTACACGGTTAATAAAGTAGCGGTCATGTGAGACAAATAGAAGAGTCCCTGGATAATCAATTAAAGCATTCTCTAAAATCTCTTTACTATTTAAATCAAGGTGGTTCGTAGGCTCATCCAGAATTAATAAATTTGACTTTTGCATCATAAGTTTCGCAAGAGCTAATCGAGCTTTTTGTCCGCCACTAAGGGAAGATACTGGTTTCAGTACATCATCTCCTGTGAATAAAAAATTCCCGAGTATAGTACGGATTTCTTTTTCAGGTTGCAGTGGATATTCATCCCATAGTTCATTTAAAACCCGTTTAGAAGATGTTAAGTTTGCTTGTTCTTGATCATAATAACCAACAGATACATTTGATCCGAAAGAAACATTACCATTTAATAGTGGTAACTTATTCACAATAGATTTTAATAATGTGGATTTCCCAATTCCGTTTGGACCAACTAAAGCAACACTATCTCCGCGAGTTAAGCGCATAGTTACGTGTTCAATTATAGGGTCCTCCTCATAGCCGATGGTCGCATCTTTTACTTGTAAAACATCATTTCCACTTTGTTTTTCAATATCAAAGTGGAATGATGCTGACTTAGAATCCCCTAATGGTCTCGTTAATAATTCCATTCTGTCTAGTTGTTTACGGCGACTTTGAGCACGTTTCGTTGTAGAAGCGCGAGCTATATTCTTTTGAACGAAGTCCTCAAGTTTTGCGATTTCATCTTGTTGTTTTTCGTAACGTTTCATTTCTTGATCATATAATGCTGATTTTAAGTCTAAATATTTACTGTAGTTACCAACAAATCGTCTGCTTTCTTTATTCGAAATTTCATATACTTGTGTAACGAGTTTGTCTAAGAAATAACGGTCATGGGAAACGATTAATATTGCGCCAGGATAACCTTGTAAATATTGCTCAAGCCATGTTAATGTTTCGATGTCTAAATGGTTTGTAGGCTCGTCCAAAATAAGTAAGTCTGGTTTTGTTAATAATAATTTTCCGAGAGCTAATCTTGTTTTTTGCCCGCCACTTAAAGTAGAGATCGTCGTCTGGTGTGTTTCAACTGGGAAGCCAAGGCCGCTTAAAATGGAGCGAATATCCGCTTCATATTGATATCCACCTTGATCTTTATAATTGAGTTGCAATTGGTCATAATCAGCTAACAATCTTTCATATGTAGCTTCGTTTGAAAAGTTTTCTTCTTTTCCCATTTCTTGCTCAAGCCTTCGAAGTTTTGTCTCCATTTGCTGTAAGTGGGTAAAGACGGTTAGCATTTCATCCCAAATTGTTAAAGACGTTTCTAGGCCGGTATTTTGAGCTAAATACCCGATTGAGACATCTTTCGGTTTTATAATTTCGCCACCATCATGTGATAACTCACCAGCGATAATTTTTAATAATGTAGATTTTCCAGCTCCATTCCTTCCAACTAATGCGATACGATCTTTTGTTTGTACTTCCAATTTTATGTTTGCAAGAATTGTTTCTGCACCGTATAATTTCGAAAGTCCATTTACTTGTAATAAAATCAATGTTTTCACCTCAAATAATTTCTTAACTTTGCCATGTTTATATTTCTCAATCATACTAAAAATAGTGTATAGTTTAAAATAAAGAGAGAATACTTCTTCTCTTTATTATACAAGGAATTTAATGAGTGCTAAACTTCTGTATTTGATTAAAGTATATGAATAAAGATAGGAAGAGAGGAGAGGTCATATGGATCAGCAAAAGATTCCACAAGCCACTGCTAAAAGATTGCCTCTATACTATCGATTTATCCAAAACTTATCTCTTTCTGGTAAGCAGCGTGTTTCATCGGCCGAATTGAGTGAAGCGGTAAAAGTAGATTCCGCAACAATACGAAGAGATTTTTCGTATTTTGGAGCGTTAGGGAAAAAGGGATATGGATATAACGTAAATTATTTATTATCATTTTTCCGCGAAACACTTGATCAAGATGATATAACGCGTGTAGCACTTATTGGAGTAGGTAATTTAGGGACCGCTTTCTTACATTATAATTTCACGAAAAACAATAATACAAAAATTGAAATGGCATTTGATGTTAGTGAAGAGAAAGTTGGAACAGAAATCGGGGGCATTCCTGTATATCATTTAGATGAATTAGAAGAGAGATTATCAAATGATATACAAGTGGCAATATTAACAGTACCGGCTACAGTAGCGCAAGCTGTAGCAGATAGGTTAGCTGAAACGAGCGTGCACGGTATTTTGAATTTTACACCAGCACGATTAAACGTATCAGAGAATATTAGAATTCATCATATTGATTTAGCTGTAGAGTTACAAACATTAGTTTACTTTTTGAAGAACTATCCACAATAAAACGCAGAGGAAGCGACCTCTGCGTTTTATTATTGTTTCTTCTTTGTGAATTTAACTAATATAAGGCGAAGTGCCAAATTAAAATCAATTGTTGCCATAACTGCAAATAGTATTGTCCACACATTCCAGATTGTATCTGTCACGTTCGTAATGGCGAAGCGTGTAAAGATACATCCAAGAAGGAAGTATAATGCAGCCATGAACAATGGTGAGTTTCTCATACAAAAAATCCTCCGATAAATCCTTGCATTTTTTCAGCTTCTTTAATCATTTCTTGAATTTGCTCATTGCTCATAAAAATTTGCCCAATAGCGACTAATGTATTCATCGCAACATGAGCTGCAATAGGAACGATAATGCGCTTCGATTTTACATATAAAAAGGCGAATACGAGCCCCATAGAAGTGTATACCAATAAGTGAGTAAAATCAAAATGAATTGCTGCGAATACAAGCGAACTAATGATAGCTGCAACGAAGAAATTAAACCTCTTATAAAGCGTGCCGAATAGAATTTTTCTAAATACGATTTCTTCTAAGATAGGTCCAATTATAGATACAACAATAAGGAACCAAGGTATCGTTCTTGCGATGTCCATTAGTCTGTCTGTATTCTCAGATCCACGTGGAACCCCTAATACATACATTTCAATCATACCTGCAATGGATTGTGAGATGATTGCTAAGAAGAATCCGATGAAAACCCATCCAATTGTAGCTGGAACAGAAGAGCGCGTTGCATCTAAATGCCTGTCACGAATATCTGTTCTAAGTAACCAAAGTACGATACATAATGCAACAAAGAAGCTAATAATTGCCCAGTGTCCCGTTATGATTTGTCCTTTTTCCTCAATGGTAAACCCTCTATTATCATAGAGTCCTGTTTTTAGGAGAAGTGGTAATCCAACAACGCCAGATAACTGCATTAAAATGTATGTAACGATAACCCACCAATATTGTTTTTTCAAATGGTTTAACCATCCTTTCTAACTATAGTGTATGAGATAAGTTAGGATAACATGTAAATATGCTACCTACGATATAAACCTCACTTAAATTATGTTTTTTTCGTAAATCCTTATTTGAAATTATAATAGAAGACAGGAGAAAGTTGTGTGTATAGCGAAAACAACTTAGGGTGTCCTTTCATATTGTAACATACGAGCAGTGGAAACAATGCTTCATATAGTAAAGGCGGTATTCTATATAGAAAGTTTATATAGTAATTTGCGAAAAAATTATGATTTTTTTACTTGCAAAAGAAATTGAGATTATTTATTATTATAAGTGTGTTAGCACTCGGGTGACTTGAGTGCTAATAAATAAAATTTACATAACAAAATGAGGAGGTTATTGTTCATGCTAAAGCCATTAGGTGATCGCGTTGTAATTGAGCTTGTTCAAGCAGAAGAAAAAACAGCAAGTGGTATTGTATTACCAGATACTGCAAAAGAAAAACCACAAGAGGGTAAAGTTGTTGCAGTAGGTACTGGTCGAGTGCTTGAAAATGGTGAGCGTGTTGCTTTAGAGGTAGCAGCAGGTGATCTTATCATCTTCTCAAAATATGCAGGTACTGAAGTGAAATATGAAGGTACAGACTACTTGATTTTACGTGAAAGTGACATTTTAGCAGTTATCGGTTAATTATATAAATCTTAAAAAATCCAAGGGGGTCAATTATTATGGCAAAAGATATTAAATTTAGTGAAGAAGCACGTCGTTCGATGCTTCGCGGTGTCGACACTCTTGCAAACGCAGTAAAAGTAACGCTTGGACCAAAAGGTCGTAACGTTGTACTTGAGAAAAAATTTGGTTCACCACTTATTACAAATGATGGTGTAACAATCGCAAAAGAAATCGAATTAGAAGATGCATTCGAAAACATGGGTGCGAAATTAGTAGCAGAAGTTGCTAGCAAAACAAACGATGTAGCTGGTGACGGAACAACAACTGCAACTGTATTAGCGCAAGCTATGATTCGTGAAGGTCTTAAAAACGTAACAGCTGGTGCTAACCCAATGGGTCTTCGTAAAGGTATCGAAAAAGCTGTTACTGCTGCAATTGAAGAATTAAAAACGATTTCTAAACCAATCGAAGGCAAATCTTCTATCGCACAAGTAGCTGCTATTTCTGCAGCTGACGAAGAAGTAGGTCAATTAATCGCTGAAGCAATGGAGCGCGTTGGTAACGACGGCGTTATTACTTTAGAAGAGTCTAAAGGATTCACAACAGAATTAGACGTAGTAGAAGGTATGCAATTTGATCGTGGATATGCATCTCCTTACATGATTACTGATTCTGACAAAATGGAAGCAGTTCTTGATAACCCATACATCTTAATTACTGACAAAAAGATTTCTAACATCCAAGAAATCTTACCAGTATTAGAGCAAGTGGTACAACAAGGTAAACCACTTCTTATCATTGCTGAAGATGTAGAAGGCGAAGCTTTAGCTACATTAGTAGTGAACAAACTTCGTGGTACATTCAATGTAGTAGCTGTTAAAGCTCCTGGATTTGGTGACCGTCGTAAAGCAATGCTAGAAGATATCGCAATCTTAACTGGTGGCGAAGTAATCACTGAAGAATTAGGTCGTGACTTAAAATCTGCTACAGTTGAATCTTTAGGACGTGCTGGTAAAGTTGTTGTTACAAAAGAAAACACAACTGTAGTTGAAGGTATTGGAAATACAGAGCAAATCGCAGCTCGCATTGGTCAAATTCGTGCGCAATTAGAAGAAACAACTTCTGAATTCGATCGTGAAAAATTACAAGAGCGTCTTGCGAAACTTGCAGGTGGCGTAGCAGTAATTAAAGTCGGTGCAGCAACTGAAACTGAGTTAAAAGAGCGCAAACTTCGCATTGAAGATGCACTTAACTCAACTCGTGCAGCAGTAGAAGAAGGTATCGTTGCAGGTGGTGGTACTTCACTTATGAACGTATACACGAAAGTAGCTTCTATTGTAGCTGAAGGCGACGAAGCAACAGGTATCAACATTGTACTTCGTGCACTAGAAGAGCCAGTTCGTCAAATCGCAATCAACGCTGGTCTAGAAGGATCTGTAGTTGTAGAGCGTCTAAAAGGCGAAAAAGTAGGTGTTGGTTTCAATGCAGCTACTGGCGAGTGGGTTAACATGCTTGAGTCTGGTATCGTAGATCCAGCTAAAGTAACTCGTTCTGCACTTCAAAACGCAGCATCTGTTGCAGCTATGTTCTTAACAACTGAAGCTGTAGTAGCTGACAAGCCAGAACCAAATGCACCAGCAATGCCTGACATGGGCGGCATGGGCATGGGCGGTATGGGCGGAATGATGTAATTCCGTTTGCCCTAAAAAACATCCATTTCTATATAGAAATGGATGTTTTTTTATGTTTTTTAGAAAAGGAAATGAATTTCTGTAGAATTTTGTCGCTTTCTCTCTTGACCATATAGATACTTCATTGTTAGAATCTAGGAAGATAATATAAAACGATCCTTCATATATCCTCAATGATATGGTTTGAGAGTCTCTACCGGGTTACCGTAAACAACCTGACTATGAAGGCAGTGTGTCTTATATTTATAAAGAGCGGAGACTATCTTTCTTTATAAAGCCAGACCCCTGCCTTTTCTTTGTTATGAGACTAGAGGCGGAGGACTGGCTTTTTTTATTATATTAGTAATGCTTTTCGCCAAATTGGTGAAAATATTTATATACGAGAACTAACGTTGGGGTGATTATTTTGAAGAAGCAACACGATACAATTATCGTTTTAGATTTTGGAAGTCAATACAATCAGTTAATAGCACGTCGAATTCGTGAGTTCGGTGTATACAGTGAACTTCATCCACATACAATTACTGCAGAAGAAATTAAAGCAATGAATCCAAAAGGGATTATTTTCTCTGGTGGACCAAATAGTGTATACGGTGAAGGTGCATTACATTGTGATGAAAAAATCTTTGAACTAGGTTTACCAATCTTCGGTATTTGTTATGGTATGCAGCTTATGACGCAACACTTCGGTGGGAAAGTAGAGCGTGCAAATCACCGTGAGTACGGAAAAGCTGTTCTTAAAGTAGAGAACGAATCAAAATTATATGCGAACCTTCCAGAAGAACAAGTTGTATGGATGAGTCATGGTGACTTAGTAACTGATTTACCTGAAGGATTCGTAGTAGACGCAACAAGTGAGTCTTGTCCAATTGCTGGTATGAGCAATGAAGAGAAAAACTTATACGGTGTACAATTCCACCCAGAAGTACGTCACTCTGAGCACGGTAACGATTTAATTAAAAACTTCGTATTCGGTGTATGTGGTTGTTCTGAAGGATGGAACATGGAGAACTTTATCGAAGTAGAACTAGAGAAAATTCGTGAAACTGTTGGAGACAAAAAAGTACTATGCGCACTTAGCGGCGGTGTAGACTCTTCTGTTGTAGCAGTATTAATTCATAAAGCAATCGGCGATCAATTAACATGTATTTTCGTTGACCATGGTTTACTTCGTAAAGGTGAAGCGGAAGGCGTTATGAAAACATTCAGTGAAGGCTTCCACATGAACGTTATTAAAGTGGATGCACAAGAACGTTTCATGAACAAGTTAAAAGGTGTAGAAGATCCAGAACAAAAACGTAAAATCATCGGTAACGAATTCATTTACGTATTTGATGATGAAGCATCTAAATTAAAAGGTATGGACTTCCTAGCACAAGGTACACTTTACACAGACATCGTTGAAAGTGGTACAGCAACTGCACAAACAATTAAATCTCACCATAACGTTGGTGGACTTCCAGAAGACATGCAGTTCAAATTAATTGAGCCTTTAAATACGTTATTTAAAGATGAAGTACGTGTATTAGGATCTGAACTAGGAATTCCTGATGAAATCGTATGGCGTCAACCATTCCCAGGTCCTGGTCTTGGTATTCGTGTATTAGGTGAAATCACAGAAGAGAAATTAGAAATCGTTCGTGAATCTGATGCGATTTTACGTGAAGAAATTATTAAAGCGGGCTTAGACCGTGAAATTTGGCAATACTTCACTGCGCTTCCTGGCATGCGTAGCGTAGGTGTTATGGGTGACGAGCGTACTTACGATTACACAGTAGGTATCCGTGCAGTAACATCTATCGATGGTATGACAGCTGACTGGGCACGTATCCCTTGGGACGTACTAGAGAAAATCTCTGTACGTATCGTAAACGAAGTAAAACACGTTAACCGTATCGTGTATGATGTAACGAGTAAGCCACCAGCAACTATTGAGTGGGAATAGTATTGTAATAAAAAAGATCCATCTATCATTCGTGAATAGATGGATCTTTTTGTTTTCGCCATTAATACGAACGAAATTATAAAAGTTTATAAAAATGTTCGTTTTTAAATTGACAAAAGTGCCTATGCGAGTTAATATGAGTATGTAATTCAAACGAAAAGTGAATATTATGCCGTCGTATAATATCGGGGATATGGCCCGAAAGTTTCTACCTAGCTACCGTAAATGGCTTGACTACGAGGCGTTTGTATAAAGATGAGGGGAAACTTGTCTTTGTTTATAGAACGCTTCCATGTATATATGCAATGGAAGCCTTTTTTATTTCTCGGGATAAAAGAGGGCTAGGAGAAATACGGCGAGTAATCATATAACGGGGGAAACGTAAGATGAAACGCTATTTTCAGTTTGATGAGCTCGGTACGAATTATAAGACTGAGTTCATAGCAGGGTTAACGACATTTCTATCTATGGCTTACGTACTGTTTGTCAATCCTGCTACGCTGTCGCTTGGAAATATTAAAGGGTTACCAGCAGGTACAGGGATGGATCCAGGTGCAGTATTCGTTGCTACGGCATTAGCGGCAGCGATTGGTTCGTTAATTATGGGTATTTTTGCGAAGTATCCAATTGCTTTAGCGCCAGGTATGGGAATTAACGCGTTCTTTGCTTATACAGCAGTGTTAACGATGGGTATTCCTTGGCAAACAGCAATTGCTGGAACATTAATGTCAGGTATTATCTTTATTATTCTTACAGCTTCAGGTATTCGTGAAAAAATTATTAATGCAATTCCATCAGAGTTAAAGTTTGCAGTAGCGGCAGGTATTGGATTATTCATTGCTTTCCTTGGATTCCAAAATGCCGGGATTATTGTGAAAAATGATGCTGTTCTTGTTGGGTTGGGGGACTTAACAAAGGGCACAACGTTACTAGCAATCTTCGGGGTTGTTACGACAATCATCTTCATGATTAAGAAAGTTAATGGTGCAGTATTTTACGGTATGATTCTTACAGCGATCTTAGGAGTGGCAACAGGATTAATTGATACTCCGAAAGCTGTAGTGGGAGCAATACCGAGTCTAGAACCAACGTTCGGTGCTGCGTTAACGCACTTCGGAGATATTTTCACTGTTCAAATGGGAATTGTTATTATAACGTTCTTCTTTATCGATTTCTTTGATACAGCAGGTACGCTTGTAGCGGTTGCAAATCAAGCAGGATTAATGAAGAACAATAAATTACCACGTGCAGGAAAAGCGTTATTTGCAGATGCGATTGCGACTGTAATTGGTGCGATCTTAGGTACATCAACAACAACGTCTTACATTGAATCGTCTGCAGGGGTAGCAGCAGGAGGACGTTCTGGATTTACAGCAGTTGTAACAGCAGGATTCTTCTTACTGGCATTATTCTTCTCGCCATTACTAAGTGTTGTAACGCCAGCTGTAACGGCACCAGCTTTAATTATTGTAGGAATCTTGATGGTTTCTTCCTTAGGGGAAATTGATTGGAAGAAATTCGAGATTGCAGTGCCAGCATTCTTTACAATTATCTCTATGCCACTTACGTATAGTATCGCAACTGGGATTGCGATTGGATTTATCTTCTATCCAATTACAATGGTTGTGAGTGGTCGTCGTAAAGAGGTTCATCCGATTATGTATGTTATGGGAGTTTTATTTGTACTATATTTCATCTACGTTCGTAAATAAAGTGAAACTTTAATCAGAGTGGGGGAAACCCCACCCTGATTATTAGTTGAACCAATCGGGCTTTTACGGGCAGTTGATCTGCCGCGTAACATCGTTGATTTGGGCAGTTTTTTGAAGTGGGAGTCTTACTGTCCGTTAATGCGGGATAAAAGGGGTTTTTTAAAAGGTCTAGACTTAAGGGGAGTCTAGACCTTTTTTGCGTCTTCAGAAAATCTTAAGGATTTCCGAGCGTTTTTCTTCAGAAGTTTTCCTATAATAGAAGTTAGGGATTAAAAAAGTGATGGGGGAGATATTGTGGCACACGAAACAATACTTGTCGTAGATGATGAAAAAGAAATTCGAAATTTAATTACAATCTATTTAAAGAATGAAGGATATAAAGTATTGCAAGCAGGAGACGGGGAAGAAGGATTACGTTTACTAGAAGAAAATGAAGTACATCTAGTCGTATTAGATATTATGATGCCGAAAGTGGATGGTATTCATATGTGTATGAAAGTAAGGGAAGCGAAAGAGATGCCTATTATTATGCTTTCTGCCAAAACGCAAGATATGGATAAGATTTTAGGATTAACAACAGGAGCAGATGATTACGTAACGAAGCCCTTTAATCCATTAGAGTTAATTGCACGAATTAAATCTCAGTTACGCCGTTATATGAAAATGAATGGTTTCGCTGTCCAAAATGAGGACGAGTTAGAAATTGGGGAGATGAAAATCAACATCTCGACCCATAAAGTTATTGTAGAGGGAGAAGAAGTGAAACTAACTCCGAGGGAATTTTCAATTTTAGAATTGCTAACTAGAAATCCAGGTATGGTGTTTAGTGCGGAGCAAATTTATGAAAAGGTGTGGAACGAACGATCTTTCCAGTCTGATAATACTGTAATGGTGCATATTCGAAAAGTGCGTGAAAAGATTGAGGAGAATCCAAGGAAACCTAGATATATAAAAACGGTATGGGGAGTGGGGTATAAGATTGAAAAAGATATTTAATCCGTTTACTTATGTTCGGAAAATTCGAGAATTAATTGGAAAGATAATAAAGAGCGTGAAACGGAGTATAAGGATTCAACTTATTACGGCGTTTACTGCTTGTGCGTTATTAGGTCTCTTTGTATCAACGAAGATAGTAGCACCTATTTTTGAAGATGCTAGCCAGCATGCTGAGATTAATTACAGAGATGGTATGGAGCAAATTAATCGTAAAGCTCAAAGTACAGCGGAAATGATGGTTGTTGAAAATAAATTAGATGCTGTACAAAACATGATAGAGCTAGAAAATGAGAATTTAGAGCAAGGGCATGATGCCTTTAAAATATTAGTTACTGACGAAAATGGTAAAGTTTTGTATAAAACGAAGCAAGCGCAAGAAGAACAAATTAATTTGCATAATACAATTCGTAATGCGACTTCATTTGCTATCAATTATTCAAATAATAATGATATTGAAAGATCAAGAAAAGAGTTCATTACATTCTCGCCTATTACAATTGAAGGTAAGAACTTATATATGTTTGTAAGCGGGATTCCTCAAGGGGAGGTAGTGTACTATAAAGTAGAAGGACCATTCCCGTTTTTAATGGGTGTTCTTGTATTCATTTTCTCTTTCTTCTATATAACAAAGAGAAAGATGAAGCAGATTGAAGCAATGGCACAAGGTGTAAAGGAAATAGAAAGAGGTAACTTAGCGTACCGCATTGAGAAAAAAGGTGAAGATGAGATTGCGTCTTTAACTGAGAATATTAATAATATGGCGGAAGAGCTTATGAATAATATAGAAAAGGAACGTAAATTAGAAAAGCAGAAAAATGAGCTTATCACAAATGTATCTCATGATTTGCGTACACCACTTACTTCTATTATGGGTTACTTACGATTACTTCGAGATTCTAAATATGAAAATAAAGAACAACATGATGAGTATACAAGAATTGCTTTTGTAAAGTCGGAGCAGTTAAAGAATTTAATAGAAGATTTATTTGAGTATACGAAGTTAACAAATGAACAAGTTGTATTAGAAAAACAAGAAGTATGTGTAAATGAGTTGCTTGAGCAATTAATAGAAGAGCTAGTACCGCAGGCGGAAGAACATGGACTTACGTTTGTTAAGAAGTTTCCTGAGGAACGTGCTTATGCATCGATTGATTCGGAAAAGATGGTTCGTGTATTTGATAATTTACTAATGAATGCGATTAAGTACAGTAAAGATGATGGAGAGATAAAAGTTTCTCTTCAAAGGCAGCGTAGGGATATACAAATTGTAATTGCGAATCATAGTGAAGAGTTTACGAGAGAAGAGTTAGCGAATTTGTTTGAACGTTTCTATAAGAAGGATCAATCTCGAAGTAGAGTAACGGAAGGGTCGGGACTTGGTTTAGCGATTGCGAAAAGTATTGTTGAGTTACAAGGTGGTAGTATTCGAGCGGAATATAGGGATGGTATTATTAAATTTATCGTCTCTTTACCAATTATAGAAAAATAATAAATGAATAGAATGATATGTGATAAAAAGGCTTATTTTAAAAGAAATAAGCCTTTTTATATTTTTTATAAAAACATATTGACGATTAGAGATTAGAGGTGTAATATAGAACAAGTCGCCGATGACATTAACATCGCAAGCGACAAATGAAATAAAAAACTTAGTTGACATTGAAAGATGAAAATGTTAACATAAGGAAGTCGCAAATGAGCGACCAA
>NZ_JBBOVE010000001.1:265000-270000 GCF_038006445.1 Bacillus sp. FSL K6-1218
GGTGATCTACCCATGTCCAGGGTGAAGTTCAGGTAACACTGAATGGAGGCCCGAACCCACGCACGTTGAAAAGTGCGGGGATGAGGTGTGGGTAGCGGAGAAATTCCAATCGAACCTGGAGATAGCTGGTTCTCCCCGAAATAGCTTTAGGGCTAGCCTTAAGTGTAAGAGTCTTGGAGGTAGAGCACTGATTGAACTAGGGGTCCTCATCGGATTACCGAATTCAGTCAAACTCCGAATGCCAATGACTTATCCTTAGGAGTCAGACTGCGAGTGATAAGATCCGTAGTCAAGAGGGAAACAGCCCAGATCGCCAGCTAAGGTCCCAAAGTGTGTATTAAGTGGAAAAGGATGTGGAGTTGCTTAGACAACTAGGATGTTGGCTTAGAAGCAGCCACCATTTAAAGAGTGCGTAATAGCTCACTAGTCGAGTGACTCTGCGCCGAAAATGTACCGGGGCTAAATACACCACCGAAGCTGCGAATTGATACCAATGGTATCAGTGGTAGGGGAGCGTTCTAAGTGCAGTGAAGTCAGACCGGAAGGACTGGTGGAGCGCTTAGAAGTGAGAATGCCGGTATGAGTAGCGAAAGACGGGTGAGAATCCCGTCCACCGAATGCCTAAGGTTTCCTGAGGAAGGCTCGTCCGCTCAGGGTTAGTCAGGACCTAAGCCGAGGCCGACAGGCGTAGGCGATGGACAACAGGTTGATATTCCTGTACCACCTCTTTATCGTTTGAGCAATGGAGGGACGCAGAAGGATAGAAGAAGCGTGCGATTGGTTGTGCACGTCCAAGCAGTTAGGCTGATAAGTAGGCAAATCCGCTTATCGTAAAGGCTGAGCTGTGATGGGGAAGCTCCTTATGGAGCGAAGTCTTTGATTCCCCGCTGCCAAGAAAAGCTTCTAGCGAGATAAAAGGTGCCTGTACCGCAAACCGACACAGGTAGGCGAGGAGAGAATCCTAAGGTGTGCGAGAGAACTCTGGTTAAGGAACTCGGCAAAATGACCCCGTAACTTCGGGAGAAGGGGTGCTTTCTTAACGGAAAGCCGCAGTGAATAGGCCCAAGCGACTGTTTAGCAAAAACACAGCTCTCTGCGAAGCCGTAAGGCGAAGTATAGGGGGTGACACCTGCCCGGTGCTGGAAGGTTAAGGAGAGGGGTTAGCGTAAGCGAAGCTCTGAACTGAAGCCCCAGTAAACGGCGGCCGTAACTATAACGGTCCTAAGGTAGCGAAATTCCTTGTCGGGTAAGTTCCGACCCGCACGAAAGGTGTAACGATTTGGGCACTGTCTCAACCAGAGACTCGGTGAAATTATAGTACCTGTGAAGATGCAGGTTACCCGCGACAGGACGGAAAGACCCCGTGGAGCTTTACTGTAGCCTGATATTGAATTTTGGTACAGTTTGTACAGGATAGGCGGGAGCCATTGAAACCGGAGCGCTAGCTTCGGTGGAGGCGCTGGTGGGATACCGCCCTGACTGTATTGAAATTCTAACCTACGGGTCTTATCGACCCGGGAGACAGTGTCAGGTGGGCAGTTTGACTGGGGCGGTCGCCTCCTAAAGTGTAACGGAGGCGCCCAAAGGTTCCCTCAGAATGGTTGGAAATCATTCGTAGAGTGCAAAGGCATAAGGGAGCTTGACTGCGAGACCTACAAGTCGAGCAGGGACGAAAGTCGGGCTTAGTGATCCGGTGGTTCCGCATGGAAGGGCCATCGCTCAACGGATAAAAGCTACCCCGGGGATAACAGGCTTATCTCCCCCAAGAGTCCACATCGACGGGGAGGTTTGGCACCTCGATGTCGGCTCATCGCATCCTGGGGCTGTAGTCGGTCCCAAGGGTTGGGCTGTTCGCCCATTAAAGCGGTACGCGAGCTGGGTTCAGAACGTCGTGAGACAGTTCGGTCCCTATCCGTCGTGGGCGTAGGAAATTTGAGAGGAGCTGTCCTTAGTACGAGAGGACCGGGATGGACGCACCGCTGGTGTACCAGTTGTTCTGCCAAGGGCATAGCTGGGTAGCTATGTGCGGAAGGGATAAGTGCTGAAAGCATCTAAGCATGAAGCCCCCCTCAAGATGAGATTTCCCATAGCGTAAGCTAGTAAGATCCCTGAAAGATGATCAGGTTGATAGGTTCGAGGTGGAAGCATGGTGACATGTGGAGCTGACGAATACTAATAGATCGAGGACTTAACCATATAATATGTAGCAAATGTTATCTAGTTTTGAAGGAATATGCCTTCATAGTTTGGTGATGATGGCAGAGAGGTCACACCCGTTCCCATACCGAACACGGAAGTTAAGCTCTCTAGCGCCGATGGTAGTTGGGACCTTGTCCCTGTGAGAGTAGGACGTCGCCAAGCAAGCTTAAGACGAGTCAGAATGACTCGTCTTTTTTGTGTTTTGTAACTTTTTTTCAAAGCTAATTACATATCTATATAAGTTTTATTCGATTTCTTTCGTGATTTTTGATATGTAATTTAAGATTTTCTATTTTATTTCTTAAAGATAAAATTCACCAGTGTGTTAAAATAGTACAGTTGTTTTTTTGATGTACTTTAATATAAGAAGATTTAAGTTAGAAAAGGAGATAATATGAAAAGGATAGGTATAATTACTATAGTAGTCTTAGTCCTTCTAGTAATCGTGTATATGTTAGTTGGGAATTATTTTTATAACTACGCGTTGAATGCGAAACAAGAAAAAGAGTTTTTACAAGATAATCCTCATTTAGTAGAAACGGTAAATGCATCGGGAGATGTATTGGCTACAAATGAAGAAAAGAATGCGAACTTCGTATCGAAGTATAAACCTAACACATTAACTATACGTTCTTTCGATAAATTGAATTTAAAAAGCTATGAATATATGAATGAACAATCTAGTCATAAATGGGCAATTGTGGTTCATGGATACAATGGTAGAGCATCAGAAATGACGAAATATATTCGTAACTTTTATGAACAAGGCTATAATGTCATAGCACCAGACCTTCGTGGACACGGAAATAGTGAAGGGGATTATGTTGGTATGGGCTGGCATGATCGTAAAGATGTTTTGATTTGGATTCAACAAATCTTAAAGAAAGATCCTAATGCTGAAATAGCTCTATTTGGTGTTTCAATGGGCGGGGCAACTGTAATGATGACTTCAGGAGAAGATTTACCTTCTAATGTTAAAGTTATTATTGAAGATTGTGGATACTCAACTGTTATTGATGAATTTACTTATCAACTAAAAGATCTATTCCACTTGCCGAAGTTCCCTGTTATGAATGCGGCAAATACGGTTACTAAATTAAGAGCTGGGTACGATTTAGAAGAGGCCTCAGCTGTAAAACAAGTTGCGAAAAGTAAAACACCTATGCTATTCATTCATGGGGATGCTGATACATTCGTTCCTTTTGAAATGTTAGATGAAGTATATAATGCTGCAAAAGTAGAAAAAGAGAAATTAATTGTTCCAGGTGCTGGGCATGGAGAAGCGGAGAAAGTAGATTCGAATAAATATTGGAATACCGTATGGAAGTTCGTAGGGAAGTATATTCCGGCATAATTAAAGTTGTTGCATTTATATAGACGATAATCGGAGGGATAATAGTTAATCCTTTTGATTATCGTTTTTTGTTAATTAGGTAGTCTGCTATAAGTGTATTTTTGTATGTACTATATGAAGGAGATAGAGCAAAAACTTTTGAATTCCTTAATCTCAGTGCTACAATGATTGAAAACTAAATGTTAATGAGGTGTTTACATGAAAATTGAGGTTTGGTCGGATTTTGTATGCCCATTTTGCTATATTGGGAAACGTAGATTGGAGATGGCTTTAGAGCAATTTCCACATAAGAAGGATGTTGAAGTTGAGTTTAAAAGTTTTGAGTTGGATCCGAATACTCCCGTTTACTCTGGAACAAGTATTAATGAAGTGCTTGCATCAAAGTATGGGATTAGTATTGAAGAAGCTAAGCGTAATAACGTACAGCTAGGAAATCATGCAGCTAGTATGGGTTTAAGTTTTAATTTTGATGAGATGAAGCCGACGAATACGTTTGATGCGCATCGTCTTGCGAAGTTTGCAAAGAATCATGGAAAAGAAAAGGAGATTACGGAAAATCTACTTTTTGCATATTTCACTGAATCGAAAAATTTAAGTGATGTGGATACACTTGCTACTATCGCTGAAGCTTCAGGTTTAGATAAGCAAGAAGCTTTAAATGTTATTAATGATAAAAATGTGTATGCAAACGATGTTAGGGTTGATGAAGCAATTGCACAGCAATATCAAATTTCGGGAGTACCTTATTTTATTATTAATCAAAAGTATGCTATTTCAGGTGCACAACCACTTGAAACTTTTGTTGGTGCACTCCAGCAAGTTTGGGAAGAAGAGAATCCTGCACCGAAGTTACAGGAACTTTCAGTAGATGGTGGAAACGACCTTTCTTGTACTGATGGAAGTTGTTCAGTGCCGTGTCAAAAGAACAATAGCTTTTATGATGGAATAGCACCCTATAGATAGTTCTGTGGGGTGCTTGTATATAACTATAGAAGAAATACGTAAATAGATAATTTGATTACGTAAATGAATTCTATAAAATATAAAGTTTTTTAAAATAATGTATTGACGATTATATAAATGAAGTGTAATATAGAACAAGTCGCCGATGACATTAACATCGCAAGCGACAAATGAAATAAAAAACTTAGTTGACATTGAAAGATGAAAATGTTAACATAAGGAAGTCGCAAATGAGCGACCAAGTAGTTCTTTGAAAACTGAACGAAACAAACAACGTGAAACGTCAATTTTTATTTTTAGATGCTAGACAAACTAACTTTATTGGAGAGTTTGATCCTGGCTCAGGATGAACGCTGGCGGCGTGCCTAATACATGCAAGTCGAGCGAATGGATTGAGAGCTTGCTCTCAAGAAGTTAGCGGCGGACGGGTGAGTAACACGTGGGTAACCTGCCCATAAGACTGGGATAACTCCGGGAAACCGGG
>NZ_JBBOVE010000001.1:272500-287500 GCF_038006445.1 Bacillus sp. FSL K6-1218
CAATGACTTATCCTTAGGAGTCAGACTGCGAGTGATAAGATCCGTAGTCAAGAGGGAAACAGCCCAGATCGCCAGCTAAGGTCCCAAAGTGTGTATTAAGTGGAAAAGGATGTGGAGTTGCTTAGACAACTAGGATGTTGGCTTAGAAGCAGCCACCATTTAAAGAGTGCGTAATAGCTCACTAGTCGAGTGACTCTGCGCCGAAAATGTACCGGGGCTAAATACACCACCGAAGCTGCGAATTGATACCAATGGTATCAGTGGTAGGGGAGCGTTCTAAGTGCAGTGAAGTCAGACCGGAAGGACTGGTGGAGCGCTTAGAAGTGAGAATGCCGGTATGAGTAGCGAAAGACGGGTGAGAATCCCGTCCACCGAATGCCTAAGGTTTCCTGAGGAAGGCTCGTCCGCTCAGGGTTAGTCAGGACCTAAGCCGAGGCCGACAGGCGTAGGCGATGGACAACAGGTTGATATTCCTGTACCACCTCTTTATCGTTTGAGCAATGGAGGGACGCAGAAGGATAGAAGAAGCGTGCGATTGGTTGTGCACGTCCAAGCAGTTAGGCTGATAAGTAGGCAAATCCGCTTATCGTAAAGGCTGAGCTGTGATGGGGAAGCTCCTTATGGAGCGAAGTCTTTGATTCCCCGCTGCCAAGAAAAGCTTCTAGCGAGATAAAAGGTGCCTGTACCGCAAACCGACACAGGTAGGCGAGGAGAGAATCCTAAGGTGTGCGAGAGAACTCTGGTTAAGGAACTCGGCAAAATGACCCCGTAACTTCGGGAGAAGGGGTGCTTTCTTAACGGAAAGCCGCAGTGAATAGGCCCAAGCGACTGTTTAGCAAAAACACAGCTCTCTGCGAAGCCGTAAGGCGAAGTATAGGGGGTGACACCTGCCCGGTGCTGGAAGGTTAAGGAGAGGGGTTAGCGTAAGCGAAGCTCTGAACTGAAGCCCCAGTAAACGGCGGCCGTAACTATAACGGTCCTAAGGTAGCGAAATTCCTTGTCGGGTAAGTTCCGACCCGCACGAAAGGTGTAACGATTTGGGCACTGTCTCAACCAGAGACTCGGTGAAATTATAGTACCTGTGAAGATGCAGGTTACCCGCGACAGGACGGAAAGACCCCGTGGAGCTTTACTGTAGCCTGATATTGAATTTTGGTACAGTTTGTACAGGATAGGCGGGAGCCATTGAAACCGGAGCGCTAGCTTCGGTGGAGGCGCTGGTGGGATACCGCCCTGACTGTATTGAAATTCTAACCTACGGGTCTTATCGACCCGGGAGACAGTGTCAGGTGGGCAGTTTGACTGGGGCGGTCGCCTCCTAAAGTGTAACGGAGGCGCCCAAAGGTTCCCTCAGAATGGTTGGAAATCATTCGTAGAGTGCAAAGGCATAAGGGAGCTTGACTGCGAGACCTACAAGTCGAGCAGGGACGAAAGTCGGGCTTAGTGATCCGGTGGTTCCGCATGGAAGGGCCATCGCTCAACGGATAAAAGCTACCCCGGGGATAACAGGCTTATCTCCCCCAAGAGTCCACATCGACGGGGAGGTTTGGCACCTCGATGTCGGCTCATCGCATCCTGGGGCTGTAGTCGGTCCCAAGGGTTGGGCTGTTCGCCCATTAAAGCGGTACGCGAGCTGGGTTCAGAACGTCGTGAGACAGTTCGGTCCCTATCCGTCGTGGGCGTAGGAAATTTGAGAGGAGCTGTCCTTAGTACGAGAGGACCGGGATGGACGCACCGCTGGTGTACCAGTTGTTCTGCCAAGGGCATAGCTGGGTAGCTATGTGCGGAAGGGATAAGTGCTGAAAGCATCTAAGCATGAAGCCCCCCTCAAGATGAGATTTCCCATAGCGTAAGCTAGTAAGATCCCTGAAAGATGATCAGGTTGATAGGTTCGAGGTGGAAGCATGGTGACATGTGGAGCTGACGAATACTAATAGATCGAGGACTTAACCATATAATATGTAGCAAATGTTATCTAGTTTTGAAGGAATATGCCTTCATAGTTTGGTGATGATGGCAGAGAGGTCACACCCGTTCCCATACCGAACACGGAAGTTAAGCTCTCTAGCGCCGATGGTAGTTGGGACCTTGTCCCTGTGAGAGTAGGACGTCGCCAAGCAAGCTTAAGACGAGTCAGAATGACTCGTCTTTTTTGTGTTTTGTAAAATAAACTTGTAATTAATGTAAGCTCTATGAGTAAGTTTATCTAGCAAGAAAAAACTTTATTTTATTAGAATTTCACATTTAAGTAGCATACCTTCAGGAAAATATGGCTAAGCTTTAAAGTCTATTTGCTAACAAGAATATATATACGAAGTATTACCCTCTGGAGCCTACTCACACCCTCTTTTATTTCTGCAGTTGTTAAATGTCCATACCCTATAATAATTCGATTGTAATGTTTTCCTTTTTCAATGGCGTGATCTTCCACAGGATATACTTTCACTCCGAGTTGTTGGATTTTCTCAAGTAATTCTTTTGTGAATTGAACTTGATTGAATTCAACAATCAGATGTAATACTGTAGAATAACCGAAAATATTGATTGTATTTGAGAATGCTGATTTTAATTGCTGGATAAGGAAGTCTCTTCGATTTTTATAGATTTTTTTCATCTTCATAATATGCCGTTCCAAATAACCTTCAGTAATAAATTTAGAAAGGATAAGCTGATTTAAAGAAGGTGTATGTAAAACGGAATGAACATATAAAAGCATATGTTCAACAATCCAATGAACTCTATGCGTTATTGTTACAAGCTGCGAAACGCTTTGTCACCGGAGAAACGAGACATGAGGGGATTGGGACGGCAAAAGAACTAATTACAAAAGGTTATCATACTTCACTAGAATACATAGGGGAAAATACTCTTGATATAGAGGGATGTTATAAAGCAAAAAATGAGTTTTTGAATCTTATTGGGGACATAGGTACTCTATCTATGAAACAAACAGTATCACTTGATTTATCTCATATTGGATTGTCTATAGATCCAGAAATATCTTATATTCATTTAATGGAGTTGGCAGAGAAGGCGAAAGTACATGGAACTACCCTTATGATAAGTATGGAAGAATCATCTAAAGCAGCGGACATTCTTTCCATTTATAAAAAGGTAACTGAGCAATATCATAATGTAGGGATAACAATACAGGCACATTTATACCGCTCAAACAATGATATTCAAGAACTCCTTCATTATCCAGGAAAAATAAGAGTTGTAAAAGGTGCCTATCAAGAAGTTCCGGATATTGCTATGCCTAGATCAACTGATTTAAATCAACAGTATCTTCAAATTGTAGAAAAACTAGTTGAAAACCATCACCCTGTATCTATAGCTACACATGATGAAATTCTTATTAAAGAGATGGAGCAACGTCAATATTTTAGTCACCCTAATGTAGAAATAGAAATGTTATATGGAATTCGTCCGGATATGTTAAGAGATTTGAAAAACAAAGGACATAACGCTAGAGTGTATTTGACTTATGGGAAAGAGTGGTATTTGTATTTATGTCATCGGATAGCCGAACATCCAGAAAATCTATATTATGCAGTGACAGATACGATACATTCACCTTTACCAGAGCAGAGTAGGGAATATTGAATAGACATTTAATACTGAATGTAAAAATGATTTTGGTTGTTGCCTAAAAATAAGAGCCGGATTTTTCTTAGAATAGAAATTCCGGCCCATTTCATATTGAAATTTTTTTAGTATATATTTGCGTTAAAGGCGGACAGCGCCCCTGTAGGTATTGAGGGGATTATGATTTATAATTGTGCAGCCGTCGTATACCTTGTTGTAGAATTGTTTTTTTTGTGTGGTTGTGTATTCTTAGGGGGTTAGATAGAAAAAAAGGAATTTATGATTCTATATGTATTTCAAAAGGTGGATATATACTAGAAATAAAACTAAATGCTTTGTTAGTGAAATGATTCGCTCTTTTAGCGGTAAAACGTAAATATAGGTATAGGATAAAGATCTATTAATGTTATATAAAAAGTGAAATAATGAAAGGAACGGGTGTTCTGTATATGTTTGTTCGGTGCACTTGATCAATTGAGGTACGTATTTTTAATCCAGTATATGTGTTTAAAAAGGAAATACTATTAATCAATTCGAACCTTGAGCATATCTTAAATGTTTATTAAGAGAATATAGCTGTATGGAAATAGATGATACTAAAGATGAAGGAGATATAAGGCTGATATTTCAGTGAAAAAGGGATAGTTAATAAATATATTAGTGTGCTTCTATATATTTACGAGTAAACAGATAAGCAACCATTACTTCATATAAGGAGAACTTGGGACTCTATAACTAGAGTAGTATATGAGTGTATTATGGATTTCTGTATCGTTGTCTGTTATAAGAATACGTATATCTTCAATCGTTTCTAATAGAGGGTGTGATAAACAAAGAGGTATTAATATTTATTAAAATAAGATTGTTAGTTTCGCTGGGTAAAAACTTCTGTACAAATTAAGTCTAGGGTTTAAAGAGAAGCAGAAGGTGTTCTCCGATAATGAAATCCTATAGAGACGTATCTAGCTAAAAAAGCATAAAAATATTAAATTGAATTTCTTTATAAAAAGGTGTTGACGATTATACTTTAGAGGTGTAATATAGAACAAGTCGCCGATGACATTAACGTCGCAAGCGACAAACGAAATGAAAAACTTAGTTGACATTGAAAGATGAAAATGTTAACATAAGGAAGTCGCAAATGAGCGACCAAGTAGTTCTTTGAAAACTGAACGAAACAAACAACGTGAAACGTCAATTTTTATTTTTAGATGCTAGACAAACTAACTTTATTGGAGAGTTTGATCCTGGCTCAGGATGAACGCTGGCGGCGTGCCTAATACATGCAAGTCGAGCGAATGGATTAAGAGCTTGCTCTTATGAAATTAGCGGCGGACGGGTGAGTAACACGTGGGTAACCTGCCCATAAGACTGGGATAACTCCGGGAAACCGGGGCTAATACCGGATAATATTTTGAACTGCATGGTTCGAAATTGAAAGGCGGCTTCGGCTGTCACTTATGGATGGACCCGCGTCGCATTAGCTAGTTGGTGAGGTAACGGCTCACCAAGGCAACGATGCGTAGCCGACCTGAGAGGGTGATCGGCCACACTGGGACTGAGACACGGCCCAGACTCCTACGGGAGGCAGCAGTAGGGAATCTTCCGCAATGGACGAAAGTCTGACGGAGCAACGCCGCGTGAGTGATGAAGGCTTTCGGGTCGTAAAACTCTGTTGTTAGGGAAGAACAAGTGCTAGTTGAATAAGCTGGCACCTTGACGGTACCTAACCAGAAAGCCACGGCTAACTACGTGCCAGCAGCCGCGGTAATACGTAGGTGGCAAGCGTTATCCGGAATTATTGGGCGTAAAGCGCGCGCAGGTGGTTTCTTAAGTCTGATGTGAAAGCCCACGGCTCAACCGTGGAGGGTCATTGGAAACTGGGAGACTTGAGTGCAGAAGAGGAAAGTGGAATTCCATGTGTAGCGGTGAAATGCGTAGAGATATGGAGGAACACCAGTGGCGAAGGCGACTTTCTGGTCTGTAACTGACACTGAGGCGCGAAAGCGTGGGGAGCAAACAGGATTAGATACCCTGGTAGTCCACGCCGTAAACGATGAGTGCTAAGTGTTAGAGGGTTTCCGCCCTTTAGTGCTGAAGTTAACGCATTAAGCACTCCGCCTGGGGAGTACGGCCGCAAGGCTGAAACTCAAAGGAATTGACGGGGGCCCGCACAAGCGGTGGAGCATGTGGTTTAATTCGAAGCAACGCGAAGAACCTTACCAGGTCTTGACATCCTCTGAAAACCCTAGAGATAGGGCTTCTCCTTCGGGAGCAGAGTGACAGGTGGTGCATGGTTGTCGTCAGCTCGTGTCGTGAGATGTTGGGTTAAGTCCCGCAACGAGCGCAACCCTTGATCTTAGTTGCCATCATTAAGTTGGGCACTCTAAGGTGACTGCCGGTGACAAACCGGAGGAAGGTGGGGATGACGTCAAATCATCATGCCCCTTATGACCTGGGCTACACACGTGCTACAATGGACGGTACAAAGAGCTGCAAGACCGCGAGGTGGAGCTAATCTCATAAAACCGTTCTCAGTTCGGATTGTAGGCTGCAACTCGCCTACATGAAGCTGGAATCGCTAGTAATCGCGGATCAGCATGCCGCGGTGAATACGTTCCCGGGCCTTGTACACACCGCCCGTCACACCACGAGAGTTTGTAACACCCGAAGTCGGTGGGGTAACCTTTTTGGAGCCAGCCGCCTAAGGTGGGACAGATGATTGGGGTGAAGTCGTAACAAGGTAGCCGTATCGGAAGGTGCGGCTGGATCACCTCCTTTCTATGGAGAATTGATGAACGCTGTTCATCAATATAAGTTTCCGTGTTTCGTTTTGTTCAGTTTTGAGAGAACTATCTCTCATATATAAATGTATGTTCTTTGAAAACTAGATAACAGTGTAGCTCATATTTTTTTAATTTTAGTTTGGTTAAGTTAGAAAGGGCGCACGGTGGATGCCTTGACACTAGGAGTCGATGAAGGACGGGACTAACGCCGATATGCTTCGGGGAGCTGTAAGTAAGCTTTGATCCGAAGATTTCCGAATGGGGAAACCCACTATACGTAATGGTATGGTATCCTTACCTGAATACATAGGGTATGGAAGACAGACCCAGGGAACTGAAACATCTAAGTACCTGGAGGAAGAGAAAGCAAATGCGATTTCCTGAGTAGCGGCGAGCGAAACGGAACATAGCCCAAACCAAGAGGCTTGCCTCTTGGGGTTGTAGGACATTCTATACGGAGTTACAAAGGAACGAGGTAGACGAAGCGACCTGGAAAGGTCCGTCGTAGAGGGTAACAACCCCGTAGTCGAAACTTCGTTCTCTCTTGAATGTATCCTGAGTACGGCGGAACACGTGAAATTCCGTCGGAATCTGGGAGGACCATCTCCCAAGGCTAAATACTCCCTAGTGATCGATAGTGAACCAGTACCGTGAGGGAAAGGTGAAAAGCACCCCGGAAGGGGAGTGAAAGAGATCCTGAAACCGTGTGCCTACAAATAGTCAGAGCCCGTTAATGGGTGATGGCGTGCCTTTTGTAGAATGAACCGGCGAGTTACGATCCCGTGCAAGGTTAAGCTGAAGAGGCGGAGCCGCAGCGAAAGCGAGTCTGAATAGGGCGTTTAGTACGTGGTCGTAGACCCGAAACCAGGTGATCTACCCATGTCCAGGGTGAAGTTCAGGTAACACTGAATGGAGGCCCGAACCCACGCACGTTGAAAAGTGCGGGGATGAGGTGTGGGTAGCGGAGAAATTCCAATCGAACCTGGAGATAGCTGGTTCTCCCCGAAATAGCTTTAGGGCTAGCCTTAAGTGTAAGAGTCTTGGAGGTAGAGCACTGATTGAACTAGGGGTCCTCATCGGATTACCGAATTCAGTCAAACTCCGAATGCCAATGACTTATCCTTAGGAGTCAGACTGCGAGTGATAAGATCCGTAGTCAAGAGGGAAACAGCCCAGATCGCCAGCTAAGGTCCCAAAGTGTGTATTAAGTGGAAAAGGATGTGGAGTTGCTTAGACAACTAGGATGTTGGCTTAGAAGCAGCCACCATTTAAAGAGTGCGTAATAGCTCACTAGTCGAGTGACTCTGCGCCGAAAATGTACCGGGGCTAAATACACCACCGAAGCTGCGAATTGATACCAATGGTATCAGTGGTAGGGGAGCGTTCTAAGTGCAGTGAAGTCAGACCGGAAGGACTGGTGGAGCGCTTAGAAGTGAGAATGCCGGTATGAGTAGCGAAAGACGGGTGAGAATCCCGTCCACCGAATGCCTAAGGTTTCCTGAGGAAGGCTCGTCCGCTCAGGGTTAGTCAGGACCTAAGCCGAGGCCGACAGGCGTAGGCGATGGACAACAGGTTGATATTCCTGTACCACCTCTTTATCGTTTGAGCAATGGAGGGACGCAGAAGGATAGAAGAAGCGTGCGATTGGTTGTGCACGTCCAAGCAGTTAGGCTGATAAGTAGGCAAATCCGCTTATCGTAAAGGCTGAGCTGTGATGGGGAAGCTCCTTATGGAGCGAAGTCTTTGATTCCCCGCTGCCAAGAAAAGCTTCTAGCGAGATAAAAGGTGCCTGTACCGCAAACCGACACAGGTAGGCGAGGAGAGAATCCTAAGGTGTGCGAGAGAACTCTGGTTAAGGAACTCGGCAAAATGACCCCGTAACTTCGGGAGAAGGGGTGCTTTCTTAACGGAAAGCCGCAGTGAATAGGCCCAAGCGACTGTTTAGCAAAAACACAGCTCTCTGCGAAGCCGTAAGGCGAAGTATAGGGGGTGACACCTGCCCGGTGCTGGAAGGTTAAGGAGAGGGGTTAGCGTAAGCGAAGCTCTGAACTGAAGCCCCAGTAAACGGCGGCCGTAACTATAACGGTCCTAAGGTAGCGAAATTCCTTGTCGGGTAAGTTCCGACCCGCACGAAAGGTGTAACGATTTGGGCACTGTCTCAACCAGAGACTCGGTGAAATTATAGTACCTGTGAAGATGCAGGTTACCCGCGACAGGACGGAAAGACCCCGTGGAGCTTTACTGTAGCCTGATATTGAATTTTGGTACAGTTTGTACAGGATAGGCGGGAGCCATTGAAACCGGAGCGCTAGCTTCGGTGGAGGCGCTGGTGGGATACCGCCCTGACTGTATTGAAATTCTAACCTACGGGTCTTATCGACCCGGGAGACAGTGTCAGGTGGGCAGTTTGACTGGGGCGGTCGCCTCCTAAAGTGTAACGGAGGCGCCCAAAGGTTCCCTCAGAATGGTTGGAAATCATTCGTAGAGTGCAAAGGCATAAGGGAGCTTGACTGCGAGACCTACAAGTCGAGCAGGGACGAAAGTCGGGCTTAGTGATCCGGTGGTTCCGCATGGAAGGGCCATCGCTCAACGGATAAAAGCTACCCCGGGGATAACAGGCTTATCTCCCCCAAGAGTCCACATCGACGGGGAGGTTTGGCACCTCGATGTCGGCTCATCGCATCCTGGGGCTGTAGTCGGTCCCAAGGGTTGGGCTGTTCGCCCATTAAAGCGGTACGCGAGCTGGGTTCAGAACGTCGTGAGACAGTTCGGTCCCTATCCGTCGTGGGCGTAGGAAATTTGAGAGGAGCTGTCCTTAGTACGAGAGGACCGGGATGGACGCACCGCTGGTGTACCAGTTGTTCTGCCAAGGGCATAGCTGGGTAGCTATGTGCGGAAGGGATAAGTGCTGAAAGCATCTAAGCATGAAGCCCCCCTCAAGATGAGATTTCCCATAGCGTAAGCTAGTAAGATCCCTGAAAGATGATCAGGTTGATAGGTTCGAGGTGGAAGCATGGTGACATGTGGAGCTGACGAATACTAATAGATCGAGGACTTAACCATATAATATGTAGCAAATGTTATCTAGTTTTGAAGGAATATGCCTTCATAGTTTGGTGATGATGGCAGAGAGGTCACACCCGTTCCCATACCGAACACGGAAGTTAAGCTCTCTAGCGCCGATGGTAGTTGGGACCTTGTCCCTGTGAGAGTAGGACGTCGCCAAGCAACTTTAAGACAAGTCAGAATGACTTGTCTTTTTTGTGTTTTATAAAAATAAGAATGGGTGGTAAATCTCAGTTTGTTATAATTTCACTTTATTGTTCACATCAACAAGTTCAAAACGCTCACAGACGAGTAACATATCTTCAGAGAAATTAAGACCAAGCTCATTTAGTTCCTTTGTAAAAAAACGAATATGGGTGTCTCTCCAGTAATTATAAGTACGATCTCCTTCGCCTTCGGCGATAGCGAATTCTTCTCTTACTTCATTCATTGGTGTTACAGTTACTTCTATTGTCTTAATAATAGCTACAGGTTCATCATTACTATTAAGTATAATACTATAATCATTAGTGGTCGGTAGCGGTTTATTTTCTAATTCATAAAAATGTGACCGGAGCATGTAGCGGTTTTAATACCGTCAATTACTAGTTGTGCAAGATAATTAGGGGAATCCCCAAATTGCCAAGCTATAACAGATTCTGTTTTTTTGTTGTTTCCCCAATAAGTATTCCAATATGTCTGTGCTAATTGATTCATTTTATCGTCACCTCACTCTAATTAATATTTAGTTGCTTTATAATTCCTAGGAAATTTATTTATTTACTTATTCTGTCTTTGTACTCATCTGAAATTTGTATCAGTGTGTTGCAAATTAAAAAGATACTATGTGGAATGAATATGGTTTGTAAATATGTTCTGTACATATATGGGATCTTTAATTTTCCAATTGCATTTTATGATAAAGGATATAGTTACTTAAAGAACGTTCAGACTATTAATGGTAGTTTATTATCACTATGCCATATTGAAGTGAGTAGTACTAGAGTTGAAATAGATAAAAAACCGATATTCTAAATTGAATATCAGTTTAATGATATGTGACTTATATGAATCTATAGCAATACGAAAAGCGTAAATAAGATAGCCAACAAAATACGATAGTATGCAAAAGGTTTTAAATCTATCTTCTCTAAAAGCTTTAGAAAAGTTACTACCGCTAGCATCGCTACTATAAAAGAGGTAATGAATCCTACCGCAAACATAGGGATGTCATCGACACTTAAATACTCCCAGCTTTTTAGTAAGTCTAAGCCTGTAGCCCCAACCATTACAGGAAGAGCTATTAGAAAAGAGAACTCGGATGCGGTTTTATAATTTACTTTTGCTAATAGACCTCCAGAGATAGTAGAGCCAGCTCTAGAGAAGCCAGGGTATACTGCTAAGCACTGAAATAATCCAATTGTTAAAGCTTGACGGTATGTTAAATCGTCCAGTGAATAGGCGGTTGCCTCTTTCTTTTTTACTTCTGCAAAGATCATAAGAATTGCCCCTGCTACAAGTCCAATCACAACAGTATATGGCTGAAATAAGTATGTTTTAATAATATCATGTAGTAGCAAACCAGCCACTACTGCCGGAAATACGCCAAGAAATACATGAAACGCGTTGAATTTTTTCTCTTTCCGTAGAAGAGGCTTAATATTAAATAAAGAAACGAGACGTTTATGATATAAAATTGCAATAGCTAAAATTGCGCCTAGCTGAATAACAATTTCAAACGTTTTTGCTCTTTCTCCTTCAAAGTCTAATAAATGCCCGACTAATATAAGGTGGCCAGTAGAAGATATAGGTAAAAATTCAGCTAATCCTTCTACAATACCGAGTATGAAGGCAATAATGATATCGCTCATAGTTTCACTCCTATAAATTAATGAATGTCTACTTTTTTAAAATAGAATAGTGTTGCAATAAATCCGGAAATTGTTGTTACTGCAATGATGATATAAGAATACTCTGGTGGATATGTCGGTTGTAATTCATTATTTGCGATATCTAGAGTAGCGGTCCACGGAAATAAATCTTTATGCTTGGAGTTTACGAGCATAAGATTAGTCATTGTAATAATGACTGTTAATATAATGGGCGGTACATAGCTCTTCATGACAAGAGTTAGTAGTACAATAGGTGAAGACAATAGAAAGAGAAGTCCACCACATATTAAAAATTCTAGGAAAGAACCTAAAAGTAAAGCAATGTTAAAACCAGGGAAATTCCCCAATAGCCCTAATATTAAAGTAAGTGCCCAAGCGACTAAAGTTAGCATCATGATCCAAAGAAAGAGAATGATGAATTTACTTATAATAAAGCTAATGCGCGACACGGGGATAGTTAGTAAATTTTTTAGTGTATCTTCTGCATATTCGCGGGTAAGCAAATATGCAACCACTACTCCGTATAAGGGGAATCCTATAACTAAAGTAGTATATAAGTTAACATCAGTGAATAATTGATGGAACCAAATAGTCGGAGTTGGCTGTTTTGTTTTTATATGTATATAAGAGGCTACTACAACTAAGAAAGGTGCGACACCAGCACCAATAATGCTAATTAAAAACATATTAGAGCGTTTTAGTTTTAAGAGTTCTGTATAGAGTAAATTAACCAATGGTTCCACCTCCAACTAGTTTGGTGAAATAATCTTCTAGTCTATCTTCACTTATCATCATTTTTAATACTTCAATACCATTAAGAACGAATGTTCTGTTTATGTATCCTTGTTGTCCAAAATGAGAGTAAATACGAATATTTCCTTCATCATGTACTTCATAATCAAAAATTTGAAGATGATTTTCTAATAACATCACAGCTTTATTGTCATTATTCACTTGAAACTCTATGTACTTACGGTTTGCTTTGCGTAGCGTATCAAGAGAAACTTCTTCTAGTAACTTTCCTTCATGAATAATTCCGATACGATCGACTAACTGTTCTACCTCGGCTAATATGTGACTAGAAATGAGTATTGTTATATTTCTTTCTTGAGCTAAAGAATGAATAAGTTTTCGCATTTCTTTAATACCAATAGGGTCTAGTCCGTTAGTTGGTTCATCTAATATGAGTAGCTCGGGATAATGGAGAAGAGCGCGTGCAATTCCTAAGCGTTGCTTCATTCCTAAAGAATACTTTCCTACTAACTTTTTTGTCTCATGCTGCAAGCCTACTATTTCTAATGCTTCTTCGATAGCATTCTTTTTGTGAACCCCAATTATCTTTGCATTAATTAATAGGTTTTCTTTTGCAGTTAAGTTTTCATAAAATCCTGGAACTTCAACTATAGAACCAATTCTGCTTAAAATATCTTTTTGATTTTGGAATAAGTTCTCTCCAAATATTTCAATCGTTCCACTTGTAGGCTTTATAAGACTAAGCAGCATACGAATGGTTGTTGTTTTACCAGCACCGTTGCGGCCTATGAAGCCATAAATCTCCCCTTGTTGAACATTAATATTTAAATTATCTACTGATTTTTGATTGCCATATACTTTAGTAAGGTTAGTCGTTTTTATAATTGTATTTATAGGAGACACCTGCTTTCTATAAGTTCTTACTTACATCATAAAAAGGAAGGCTTAACTGCATATTAATCATTTCTTAACTATTTCTTAAAAGTATTGTGTTTTGGAATAGAAAAGCCAAAAATAGTTCGTTTCCATGGAGTGCTTTCAACCCATATATGCCCACCATTTCTCTCAACGAGCGCTTTAGAAATAGAGAGCCCGAGACCACTACCACCAAACGAGGAGTTTCTTGATTGTTCGCTTCGGTACATTCGCTCAAACACATTTTGTAAATCATGCTTTGGAATACCAGGGCCTTTGTCCCAAATATGAAGTTCATATTCTCTATCGGTTTCTAGTAGTTCGACTCCCACTATTTTTCCATCCTTTCCGTAATAAATGGCATTTTTCATTAAATTACTCATAATCCGCATAAGGCTCAGATGGTCTGCGATAATAGGGCAAGTAGATTCTGGTATGAGAACTTGCAGTTCGATGTTATGTTTTGAGAGCTCAGGTAAAAATTCAATCAAAACTTCTCTAGTAACTTCAGAAAAGTCGAGTTCTTCTTCTTTTAGTGGAAATTCATTAGCGTCTAGCTTCGCCATATTGAATATTTCATCAACTAGGTGCTTTAAGTTATTTGATTTCATATAAAGTATTTTAAGGTATTCTTGTTTTTCTATTTCAGAAACAGCAACCCCATCTTTTAAAGCATCTATATATCCGATAATGGAGGTGAGTGGTGTTCGTATATCGTGGGAGATACTAGACAAAAGTTGTTTTCTGGATTCCTCGGATCTTTTGGCTTCAATCTGAACCTGCTCTAATTTAGCTATTAGCTCGTTTATTGAAAAAACGATATTATGTAATGAGTGGTCATTACTTGTGAATAATCTCGTTTGTAAGTTTCCTTTTAGTACACGAATTAATTTAGTATCCATTGCTTTGCGATGTTGAATGAATTGTATTCTTGAAAAGAAGAGATAAATTGTAATTAAGATAAGGATTATAAATAAAGACATTTTTACTCTTGGGTCCATTTGTATGTTTAAAATCCCGCAAATGATAAGTTGTAATGAAATAAGGGAGAGGGTTTTATCAGTCTTCAAGCTTTTCACCTACAAACTTATAACCAATTCCCCATATAGTCTGAATGAATTTTGGATTGGAAGGGTCGATTTCTATTTTCTTTCTAAGTTTTCGAATATGTACCATAACGGTATTGTCATCTTCTATATAATTATCGTCCCACACATTTTGGAAGAGCTGTGTTTTTGTAAATACTTGCCCTGGGTTTGAAGTAAAGAATTTTAATAGTTCCAGTTCTTTTCCGGTTAAGTTAATTTCTTCTTTATTTGTATGAACTGTGTATGTATTTAGATTGAAAGTTAGTCCTTTAAAAGATAAAGTTGTTTTTTCTTGAGCAGTATTGTTACTTCCAAGAACTAAAAAACGCCGCATAAGAGCTTTTACTCGTGCAATTACTTCGTGAATGCTGAAAGGTTTTGTAATGTAATCATCAGCACCAATGCTTAAGCCTAAAATTTTATCAATTTCGTGATCTTTAGCGGTGAGCATTAATATAGGTACGTTAGTTTTATCTCTAAGCTTTTTACATACCTCGATTCCATCTATTTTGGGCATCATAAGATCTAATATAACGAGGTTATAGTTATTTTGATTAAATAAATGCAAAGCTTCTTCGCCGTTGATTGCAGTGTCTACCATATATAATTCTCGTTCTAAATATATTTTTAATAAATTTCGGATTTCTTTATCGTCGTCTGCTATAAGGATACGTATATCTTTCATATTTTCACCTGCTTCTAATAGAGTTTTATTGATAGTACAACAACTCTCTAATTATATACTAGTATTTGTTAAAATAAGGTTGCTAGTTTTGTTGGAGGGAAACGTCCGCACAAGTTAAGTCTAGAGCTCAAATTAAATCGAATATGTTTGGAAGAATAAATTAAAGAGAAGCAGAAAGCATGCTCCGATAATGAAATCCTATAGAGACGTATCTAGCTAAAAGAGCATAAAAACATTAACTTGAATAT
>NZ_JBBOVE010000001.1:290000-295000 GCF_038006445.1 Bacillus sp. FSL K6-1218
ACAAATAGTCAGAGCCCGTTAATGGGTGATGGCGTGCCTTTTGTAGAATGAACCGGCGAGTTACGATCCCGTGCAAGGTTAAGCTGAAGAGGCGGAGCCGCAGCGAAAGCGAGTCTGAATAGGGCGTTTAGTACGTGGTCGTAGACCCGAAACCAGGTGATCTACCCATGTCCAGGGTGAAGTTCAGGTAACACTGAATGGAGGCCCGAACCCACGCACGTTGAAAAGTGCGGGGATGAGGTGTGGGTAGCGGAGAAATTCCAATCGAACCTGGAGATAGCTGGTTCTCCCCGAAATAGCTTTAGGGCTAGCCTTAAGTGTAAGAGTCTTGGAGGTAGAGCACTGATTGAACTAGGGGTCCTCATCGGATTACCGAATTCAGTCAAACTCCGAATGCCAATGACTTATCCTTAGGAGTCAGACTGCGAGTGATAAGATCCGTAGTCAAGAGGGAAACAGCCCAGATCGCCAGCTAAGGTCCCAAAGTGTGTATTAAGTGGAAAAGGATGTGGAGTTGCTTAGACAACTAGGATGTTGGCTTAGAAGCAGCCACCATTTAAAGAGTGCGTAATAGCTCACTAGTCGAGTGACTCTGCGCCGAAAATGTACCGGGGCTAAATACACCACCGAAGCTGCGAATTGATACCAATGGTATCAGTGGTAGGGGAGCGTTCTAAGTGCAGTGAAGTCAGACCGGAAGGACTGGTGGAGCGCTTAGAAGTGAGAATGCCGGTATGAGTAGCGAAAGACGGGTGAGAATCCCGTCCACCGAATGCCTAAGGTTTCCTGAGGAAGGCTCGTCCGCTCAGGGTTAGTCAGGACCTAAGCCGAGGCCGACAGGCGTAGGCGATGGACAACAGGTTGATATTCCTGTACCACCTCTTTATCGTTTGAGCAATGGAGGGACGCAGAAGGATAGAAGAAGCGTGCGATTGGTTGTGCACGTCCAAGCAGTTAGGCTGATAAGTAGGCAAATCCGCTTATCGTAAAGGCTGAGCTGTGATGGGGAAGCTCCTTATGGAGCGAAGTCTTTGATTCCCCGCTGCCAAGAAAAGCTTCTAGCGAGATAAAAGGTGCCTGTACCGCAAACCGACACAGGTAGGCGAGGAGAGAATCCTAAGGTGTGCGAGAGAACTCTGGTTAAGGAACTCGGCAAAATGACCCCGTAACTTCGGGAGAAGGGGTGCTTTCTTAACGGAAAGCCGCAGTGAATAGGCCCAAGCGACTGTTTAGCAAAAACACAGCTCTCTGCGAAGCCGTAAGGCGAAGTATAGGGGGTGACACCTGCCCGGTGCTGGAAGGTTAAGGAGAGGGGTTAGCGTAAGCGAAGCTCTGAACTGAAGCCCCAGTAAACGGCGGCCGTAACTATAACGGTCCTAAGGTAGCGAAATTCCTTGTCGGGTAAGTTCCGACCCGCACGAAAGGTGTAACGATTTGGGCACTGTCTCAACCAGAGACTCGGTGAAATTATAGTACCTGTGAAGATGCAGGTTACCCGCGACAGGACGGAAAGACCCCGTGGAGCTTTACTGTAGCCTGATATTGAATTTTGGTACAGTTTGTACAGGATAGGCGGGAGCCATTGAAACCGGAGCGCTAGCTTCGGTGGAGGCGCTGGTGGGATACCGCCCTGACTGTATTGAAATTCTAACCTACGGGTCTTATCGACCCGGGAGACAGTGTCAGGTGGGCAGTTTGACTGGGGCGGTCGCCTCCTAAAGTGTAACGGAGGCGCCCAAAGGTTCCCTCAGAATGGTTGGAAATCATTCGTAGAGTGCAAAGGCATAAGGGAGCTTGACTGCGAGACCTACAAGTCGAGCAGGGACGAAAGTCGGGCTTAGTGATCCGGTGGTTCCGCATGGAAGGGCCATCGCTCAACGGATAAAAGCTACCCCGGGGATAACAGGCTTATCTCCCCCAAGAGTCCACATCGACGGGGAGGTTTGGCACCTCGATGTCGGCTCATCGCATCCTGGGGCTGTAGTCGGTCCCAAGGGTTGGGCTGTTCGCCCATTAAAGCGGTACGCGAGCTGGGTTCAGAACGTCGTGAGACAGTTCGGTCCCTATCCGTCGTGGGCGTAGGAAATTTGAGAGGAGCTGTCCTTAGTACGAGAGGACCGGGATGGACGCACCGCTGGTGTACCAGTTGTTCTGCCAAGGGCATAGCTGGGTAGCTATGTGCGGAAGGGATAAGTGCTGAAAGCATCTAAGCATGAAGCCCCCCTCAAGATGAGATTTCCCATAGCGTAAGCTAGTAAGATCCCTGAAAGATGATCAGGTTGATAGGTTCGAGGTGGAAGCATGGTGACATGTGGAGCTGACGAATACTAATAGATCGAGGACTTAACCATATAATATGTAGCAAATGTTATCTAGTTTTGAAGGAATATGCCTTCATAGTTTGGTGATGATGGCAGAGAGGTCACACCCGTTCCCATACCGAACACGGAAGTTAAGCTCTCTAGCGCCGATGGTAGTTGGGACCTTGTCCCTGTGAGAGTAGGACGTCGCCAAGCAAAAACCTAAGTCGTTTCGACTTAGGTTTTTTTGTGTTTATTTTTATTGCTTGAAATATAAAGGTAAGAATTACCTTTTGTGAAAATATAATCGAGATGTAAAAAGAATGTTTGTAATCTTATATAAAAAGGTTATGTAAAAAGTAGCAATCTAGCCCTTTTTACATAACCTTTTGTGTTTTTAAAGGATTTTACATAAGAAAAAATCTATAATTAAGGTAGTTAACATATATTTTTGATGGGTGTGGGGGATTATGAAAGAAATATGCATGTTATTAGTGGCTGTTATATTATGGGGGACAGCTATTGCACCAACAAAATGGGCGTTAGAATCTATTCAGCCGTTTACTTTGTTGTTTATTCGTCTTTTCTTTGCAGGTGGAATTTGTATGCTATTTTCATTTAAGCAACTACAAAAATCAGTTGTATATAAAAAAGTTCCATGGAAAAGAATGAGTTTGTTAGCTTTTACTGGTGTAGCTGGGTATTTTATGTTCACATCGTACGGCATTTCTTTAACAAGTGGATTACATGTTAGTATCATAGATGCTGCATTACCATTAGTTACAATTCTTTTTTCAGCATTCTTCTTGAAAGAGAAAATTCGATTGAATTATTGGATAGGAATTGTATTGGGTGCTATAGGAGTACTCTTTATTACGATTCCATCTAAAAGTGCTGATCAAGAAGTGTCTTTAATAGGAGATATACTGATCTTATTAAGTACTTTTCTATTTGCTTTCTACACGGTTTTGCTAAAACGACCAAAACAAGAACAGTATTTATCAAACGAGGTTTTTACAACATTAACTTTAATTATCGGAGCTGTTATTCTATTACCGTTTGCACTGGTAGAAATTCTTTATTACGGTTTACCAAAAATTGAAATTTGGAAAACGGGACTTAGTGTAATATACCTTGTTATTGGAGCAACAATTTTAGCGTATTGGTTTTGGAATAAAGCGCTAGAGAGAGTTTCAGCATCAGTAAGTGGATTATATTTAAATGCATTACCGCTAATAAGTATCGTTACTTCAATTATTCTATTAAATGAATCTCTGACATGGAGGGTAATAATGGGAACAAGTCTAGTTTTAATCGGAGTAGGATGGGCGGATAAGCAAAAATTATGTAATCTATTAAAAGGTAATAAGATGGAGAATAGAGACTGTTAAACAGTATGGTTTATATAATTAAAATGTTAAAAAGATACCTTATGCATGAGGTATCTTTTTATATTTAGCAAAGGTAACAGATTAAATCTTGTAGGGATATTCTTTGCTGTATCTATACGTGTCGAAATCATTTTGAAATATTGTTTGAACGAGCTGTATACATTCAGTATCATAAAAGCTTTCAAAAGTCGGATGACGGGGAAATAAAGGGTCAGTAATATCGCCTTCGCTAAAATTCCCTTTATAAATCATGGCGGGAGTTTGATGATGCCATGATGTTGAGAACTTATTTATTGGTGCGGTTTTTAATTCGAAACGCTTTTCTAATTCGTTTATTTCCTGATCGAAGTTTTCTAAGTATATATAATTGGTCACATATTCTTCTTCACCAGTTATATATTGTTGTGTGAAATGTGGATTAATATCATTTGCGTGAGCACCTTTCATAAATAGATAGTATAGAAATTGTTTAAATGAGATCCCTTTTGGGGAATTTTCATCTTGATATAAAAACTTTCGGATGGGTTTCCATTCTGGATTTTCCATATAAGGAGGTCCAATTAAGGACACGAAAGAACTGACTGCTCTCCTATAAGGGTTACGAACAAGTTTAAACGTTTCTTTTTGTTTTTCTCGTAACGCTACACCTAGTCGTACACTATAGGCAGGTGTACTTTTGTATATATCGTATTCATAATTATGAATGAAAGGACTATAACTTAGAGCTGTTTGCAATAAATCAATCTGGTAAAAGAACCAATTGGCAAGAGAAGTGCAGCCGCTTTTTTGACTCCAAAATAGAATGATGGGAAACTTCCTATGATAGTGTGGGCTTCTTGAATGGGCGCTTATGGTGTGTAATAAAGAAGGATCGAACAAGTTCTACACTCCTTTCAGTTATTTTATTGATATGTATGAGAAATAAAGAGGAGGTATGAGAGTCTTTTTCATCTTTTAAAAAAAAACGAAAGATTAATATTGACTATTATTATATAGAGGTGTAATATAGGACAAGTCGCCGGTGACAATAACGTCGAAAGTGACAAACGAAATAAAAAACTTAGTTGACATTGAAAGATGAAAATGTTAACATAAGGAAGTCGCAAATGAGCGACCAAGTAGTTCTTTGAAAACTGAACGAAACAAACAACGTGAAACGTCAATTTTTATTTTTAGATGCTAGACAAACTAACTTTATTGGAGAGTTTGATCCTGGCTCAGGATGAACGCTGGCGGCGTGCCTAATACATGCAAGTCGAGCGAATGGATTGAGAGCTTGCTCTCAAGAAGTTAGCGGCGGACGGGTGAG
>NZ_JBBOVE010000001.1:297500-510000 GCF_038006445.1 Bacillus sp. FSL K6-1218
TTGAACTAGGGGTCCTCATCGGATTACCGAATTCAGTCAAACTCCGAATGCCAATGACTTATCCTTAGGAGTCAGACTGCGAGTGATAAGATCCGTAGTCAAGAGGGAAACAGCCCAGATCGCCAGCTAAGGTCCCAAAGTGTGTATTAAGTGGAAAAGGATGTGGAGTTGCTTAGACAACTAGGATGTTGGCTTAGAAGCAGCCACCATTTAAAGAGTGCGTAATAGCTCACTAGTCGAGTGACTCTGCGCCGAAAATGTACCGGGGCTAAATACACCACCGAAGCTGCGAATTGATACCAATGGTATCAGTGGTAGGGGAGCGTTCTAAGTGCAGTGAAGTCAGACCGGAAGGACTGGTGGAGCGCTTAGAAGTGAGAATGCCGGTATGAGTAGCGAAAGACGGGTGAGAATCCCGTCCACCGAATGCCTAAGGTTTCCTGAGGAAGGCTCGTCCGCTCAGGGTTAGTCAGGACCTAAGCCGAGGCCGACAGGCGTAGGCGATGGACAACAGGTTGATATTCCTGTACCACCTCTTTATCGTTTGAGCAATGGAGGGACGCAGAAGGATAGAAGAAGCGTGCGATTGGTTGTGCACGTCCAAGCAGTTAGGCTGATAAGTAGGCAAATCCGCTTATCGTAAAGGCTGAGCTGTGATGGGGAAGCTCCTTATGGAGCGAAGTCTTTGATTCCCCGCTGCCAAGAAAAGCTTCTAGCGAGATAAAAGGTGCCTGTACCGCAAACCGACACAGGTAGGCGAGGAGAGAATCCTAAGGTGTGCGAGAGAACTCTGGTTAAGGAACTCGGCAAAATGACCCCGTAACTTCGGGAGAAGGGGTGCTTTCTTAACGGAAAGCCGCAGTGAATAGGCCCAAGCGACTGTTTAGCAAAAACACAGCTCTCTGCGAAGCCGTAAGGCGAAGTATAGGGGGTGACACCTGCCCGGTGCTGGAAGGTTAAGGAGAGGGGTTAGCGTAAGCGAAGCTCTGAACTGAAGCCCCAGTAAACGGCGGCCGTAACTATAACGGTCCTAAGGTAGCGAAATTCCTTGTCGGGTAAGTTCCGACCCGCACGAAAGGTGTAACGATTTGGGCACTGTCTCAACCAGAGACTCGGTGAAATTATAGTACCTGTGAAGATGCAGGTTACCCGCGACAGGACGGAAAGACCCCGTGGAGCTTTACTGTAGCCTGATATTGAATTTTGGTACAGTTTGTACAGGATAGGCGGGAGCCATTGAAACCGGAGCGCTAGCTTCGGTGGAGGCGCTGGTGGGATACCGCCCTGACTGTATTGAAATTCTAACCTACGGGTCTTATCGACCCGGGAGACAGTGTCAGGTGGGCAGTTTGACTGGGGCGGTCGCCTCCTAAAGTGTAACGGAGGCGCCCAAAGGTTCCCTCAGAATGGTTGGAAATCATTCGTAGAGTGCAAAGGCATAAGGGAGCTTGACTGCGAGACCTACAAGTCGAGCAGGGACGAAAGTCGGGCTTAGTGATCCGGTGGTTCCGCATGGAAGGGCCATCGCTCAACGGATAAAAGCTACCCCGGGGATAACAGGCTTATCTCCCCCAAGAGTCCACATCGACGGGGAGGTTTGGCACCTCGATGTCGGCTCATCGCATCCTGGGGCTGTAGTCGGTCCCAAGGGTTGGGCTGTTCGCCCATTAAAGCGGTACGCGAGCTGGGTTCAGAACGTCGTGAGACAGTTCGGTCCCTATCCGTCGTGGGCGTAGGAAATTTGAGAGGAGCTGTCCTTAGTACGAGAGGACCGGGATGGACGCACCGCTGGTGTACCAGTTGTTCTGCCAAGGGCATAGCTGGGTAGCTATGTGCGGAAGGGATAAGTGCTGAAAGCATCTAAGCATGAAGCCCCCCTCAAGATGAGATTTCCCATAGCGTAAGCTAGTAAGATCCCTGAAAGATGATCAGGTTGATAGGTTCGAGGTGGAAGCATGGTGACATGTGGAGCTGACGAATACTAATAGATCGAGGACTTAACCATATAATATGTAGCAAATGTTATCTAGTTTTGAAGGAATATGCCTTCATAGTTTGGTGATGATGGCAGAGAGGTCACACCCGTTCCCATACCGAACACGGAAGTTAAGCTCTCTAGCGCCGATGGTAGTTGGGACCTTGTCCCTGTGAGAGTAGGACGTCGCCAAGCAAAAACCTAAGTCGTTTCGACTTAGGTTTTTTTGTGTTTATTTTTATTTACGGAATGTTATAATCCATAAATTTAATAACGCTAAAGACGAAAGAAGAATGAAATAGAGACTGTTTAAAATAATAGCAATGATTTTTTGTGTTCTTGATTTTCCTAATGCCGCTAAAGTAATACTTAAAATAGGACACATTATTTCTATCATAAGTATATATTTTAAATAATGAGATGCTATAAATAAGTATTCAATAATTACAACAATTACTGCGATAGAAAAAAATAAATAGGATAATAGCATAGTTCTTTCTTTCACGTTTATCCTCCTTAGAAATTAAATCGTTATAATAAAAGTTTTATTGATGTGTAGAATACAAGAGTGTATATATTTTGATTAAAAACATACTGAAGTATTATATAAACGATTATAAGTAAATGGATCTCTAGAAATATATATTCTAATTCCTTTTTCTTCTTGCATATAGTTGCAATTCTTGTTTTGAATATAACTAAAACACGAACGTTATTGACTACTAATAAAAAAACATTCGATTATTTATTGACATCGTTTATGAAATATTGTTAATATAGCCATAGAAACAATAATATAAGACCTCATATAATCGCGGGGATATGGCCTGCAAGTCTCTACCTAACGACCGTTATTCGTTAGACTATGAGGGAAAGTCACTCGGTATTTTTCTATTCACAAGGGATACGTATGCCTGAGTAGAGCGCTTTCTCTCATAGTAAAAGAGAAACTGTTCTATTTCAGGCTTTTTTTATTTGAATCGGGGGGATTCTAATATGAAATCACTAGTTGGAGTCATAATGGGAAGTACGTCAGACTGGGAAACAATGAAATATGCTTGTGACATTTTAGATGAATTAAATATACCGTATGAGAAAAAAGTTGTATCCGCTCATCGGACTCCGGATTATATGTTTGAATATGCAGAGACGGCTCGTGAACGTGGATTGAAAGTTATTATTGCTGGAGCTGGTGGAGCAGCACATTTACCAGGAATGGTTGCAGCGAAGACAAATCTTCCTGTAATTGGAGTTCCAGTTCAATCAAAAGCATTAAACGGCTTAGATTCATTATTATCCATCGTCCAAATGCCAGGAGGTGTTCCAGTTGCAACTGTTGCAATTGGTAAAGCCGGTTCAACGAATGCTGGATTACTTGCTGCACAAATACTTGGATCATTCCATGATGATATACATGATGCATTAGAATTGAGACGAGAAGCGATTGAAAAAGATGTGCGTGAAGGTAGTGAGCTAGTATGACGAGAATCATTTTACCTGGAAAAACAATCGGCATTATTGGAGGCGGCCAGCTAGGAAGAATGATGGCATTGGCAGCCAAGGAGATGGGATATAAAATTGCTGTTTTAGATCCTACAAAGCATTCACCATGTGCACAAGTTGCTGATGTTGAAATTGTTGCACCATATGATGATTTAAAAGCAATTCAGCATTTAGCAGAGATAAGTGATGTTGTCACATACGAATTTGAGAATATTGATTATAGATGTTTACAATGGCTTGAAAAACATGCTTACTTGCCACAAGGTAGTCAGTTGTTAAATAAAACGCAAAATCGTTTTACAGAAAAGAATGCGATTGAGAAGGCTGGGTTACCAGTAGCAACGTATAGATTAGTTCAAAATCAAGATCAGCTTACAGAAGCAATTGCTGAGTTATCATTCCCTTCCGTCTTAAAAACGACGACAGGTGGATATGATGGGAAAGGACAAGTTGTTTTAAGAAGTGAAGCTGATGTTGAGACAGCAAGAAATCTTGTGGATAAAGCAGAATGTATTTTAGAGAAATGGGTGCCTTTTGAAAAAGAAGTATCAGTTATTGTGATTCGTAGTGTAAGTGGTGAAACAAAAGTGTTTCCAGTAGCAGAAAATATTCATGTAAATAACATTTTACATGAATCTATCGTTCCAGCTCGCATTACAGAAGAGCTTTCTCAAAAAGCAATTGCTTATGCAAAGGTACTTGCGGATGAATTAGAACTTGTGGGAACACTAGCTGTAGAGATGTTTGCTACAGATAATGGTGAGATTTATATTAATGAATTAGCGCCAAGACCTCACAATTCAGGACACTATACACAGGATGCATGTGAGACGAGTCAATTTGGTCAACATATTCGAGCAATCTGTAATTTACCTCTAGGAGAAACAAATTTGTTAAAACCAGTTGTCATGGTAAACATTTTAGGCGAACATATAGAAGGGGTCCTAAGACAAGTGAATAGATTAACCGGGTGCTATTTACACTTGTATGGAAAAGAAGAAGCAAAAGCACAGCGAAAAATGGGGCATGTTAATATTTTAAATGATAATATTGAAGTCGCTCTAGAAAAAGCGAAGAGTTTGCATATTTGGGACCATCAAGAACAACTGTTGGAGGGAAAAAGATGATTAGTCGTTATACACGCCCAGAAATGGGTGCAATTTGGACGGAAGAGAACAAATTTAAAGCATGGTTAGAAGTTGAGATTTTAGCTTGTGAAGCATGGGCTGAGCTTGGCGATATTCCAAAAGAAGATGTTAAGAAAATTCGTGAGCATGCATCATTTGATATTGATCGTATTTATGAAATTGAAAAAGAAACACGTCATGACGTAGTTGCATTCACTCGTGCTGTATCCGAAACGCCAGCATTAGGTGAGGAACGTAAATGGGTTCATTACGGTTTAACATCTACAGACGTAGTAGATACAGCGTTATCTTACATTTTAAAACAAGCGAATGAAATCATATTAAAAGACTTAGAAAACTTTGTAAGCATTTTAGCTAACAAAGCGAAAGAGCATAAATACACAATCATGATGGGAAGAACACATGGTGTTCATGCAGAACCAACAACATTTGGTTTAAAACTTGGTCTTTGGTATGAAGAAATGAAACGTAACGTAGAGCGTTTCAAACAAGCTGCTGATACAGTTCGTGTTGGTAAACTATCTGGTGCGGTTGGTACATATGCAAATATCGATCCATTCGTAGAAAAATATGTTTGTGAAAACTTAGGATTAGAAGCAGCACCAATTTCAACACAAACATTGCAACGTGATCGTCACGCACACTACATGTCAACACTTGCACTAATTGCAACATCTATCGAAAAGATGGCAGTTGAGATTCGTGGTTTACAAAAGAGTGAAACACGTGAAGTTGAAGAAGCTTTCGCAAAAGGTCAAAAAGGTTCTTCTGCAATGCCACATAAACGTAATCCAATTGGTTCTGAAAATATGACTGGTTTAGCTCGTGTTATCCGCGGTTATATGATGACAGCTTACGAAAATGTTCCATTATGGCATGAGCGTGACATTTCTCACTCTTCGGCAGAACGTGTAATTTTACCAGATGCTACAATCGCATTAAATTACATGTTAAATCGCTTTGGTAATATCGTTAAAAACTTAACTGTATACCCAGAGAATATGAAACGCAATATGACAAGAACATACGGCTTAATTTATTCTCAGCGCGTAATGCTTACACTAATCGACAAAGGTATGGTACGTGAAGAAGCTTATGATATCGTACAGCCTAAAGCGATGGAAGCTTGGGAAACACAAGTACAATTTAAAGAGCTTGTAGAAGCTGATGAGCGTATTACAAGTAAGTTAACACAAGAAGAAATTAATGAATGCTTCAACTATGAGCATCATATGCAACACGTTGATACAATCTTTGAACGCCTTGGATTAAACGAAGCGTAAAATTTCATATGGCACAGAATAGAGTCATTCTGTGCCATTCTTTATAAAAACATTATTCACATTTTTCAAACTACAGGGGGCTTGCGAAATGCAAAAGCTAGAATTGCTGTATGAAGGTAAGGCAAAAAGAATTTATCGTACAGAATCAGCAGATATGGTTTGGGTAGAGTACAAAGATAGTGCGACTGCTTTCAATGGGGAGAAAAAAGAGACGATTACAGGAAAAGGTCGTTTGAACAATGAAATTACAACTTTATTGTTCAGAAAGTTACAAGAAGTGGGAATTAAAACACATTTTGTTGAGAAGTTATCTGAAACAGAACAACTTGTTAAAAAAGTGAGTATTATTCCTTTAGAAGTTGTCACAAGAAATGTAATTGCAGGAAGTCTTTCAAAACGATTAGGAATGGAAGAGGGAACTGTACTTGCAGAACCAATCGTAGAATTTTACTTCAAAGATGATGATTTAGGAGATCCGCTTGTAACGGAAGATCATATTCGTGTATTAAACGTTGCATCACCAGAGCAAGTAAGTGTATTACGAGATATGGCTCTACAAATCAATCAAGTGTTGATTGATCATTTCGCAAGCTGTCGTGTAAGATTAGTAGATTTCAAATTAGAGTTTGGTGTAACGGAAGAAGGAGAAATCATTTTAGCGGATGAAATTTCACCGGATACTTGCCGTTTATGGGATGAAACGAGCAATGAAAAGTTTGATAAAGACGTATTCCGTCGCGATCTTGGAAATTTAACAGCTGCTTATGAAGAGATTTTAAAACGTTTAGGGGGAATTTCACATGTATAAAGTTAAGGTATATGTAACATTAAGAGAAAGCGTATTAGATCCACAAGGAACAGCAGTAAAAGGAGCACTTCATAGTCTTTCATTCACAGAAGTACAAGATGTTCGAATCGGAAAGTACATGGAACTAACAATTGATAAATCTGTATCTGATTTAGATAGCAAGGTAAAGGAAATGTGTGAAAAACTATTAGCGAACGTTGTAATGGAAGACTTCCGTTATGAAGTTGAGGAGGTTGTCGCACAGTGAAATTTGCCGTAATAGTATTTCCGGGTTCGAACTGTGATGTCGATATGTTCCATGCAATTAAAGATGAGCTTGGCGAAGAAGTAGATTACGTTTGGCACGATACAGAGAATCTAGATGAATATGATGCAATTCTACTACCAGGTGGATTTTCTTATGGTGACTACTTACGCTGCGGTGCTATCTCTCGCTTTGCTAATGCAATGAAAGCAGTGCAAAAAGCTGCTGAGCAAGGAAAGCCGATTTTAGGTGTATGTAATGGATTCCAGATTCTTGTTGAATCAGGATTACTACCAGGAGCGTTAATGAGAAACGAAAACTTAAAATTTATGTGTCGCACTGTTCAGTTGCGTGTTGAAAATAATGAAACGATGTTTACATCACAATATGGAAAAGATGAAGTAATTAATATTCCAATCGCGCATGGTGAGGGGAATTACTATTGTGATGAAGCGACGCTTAAACAATTAGAAGAGAACAATCAAATCGCATTCCGTTACGTAGAAAACCCTAACGGTAGCGTTTCAGATATTGCTGGTATTGTAAATGAAAAAGGAAATGTACTTGGTATGATGCCACACCCAGAGCGTGCTGTAGATGAATTACTTGGCGGTGCTGAAGGGTTAAAAGTCTTTCAATCTATCTTAAAACAGTGGAGGGAAACATATGTCGTTAATGCTTGAACCAAATCCAACACAAATTAAAGAAGAGCGTATATATGCGGAAATGGGGCTAACAGACGAAGAGTTTGCCATGGTTGAAAAGATTTTAGGTCGTCTGCCAAATTATACAGAAACAGGGTTATTCTCTGTAATGTGGTCTGAACATTGTAGTTATAAAAATTCGAAACCAGTTCTTCGTAAGTTTCCAACTACAGGTGAGCGCGTTCTGCAAGGACCTGGAGAAGGTGCTGGAATTGTAGATATCGGTGATAATCAAGCAGTTGTATTTAAAATGGAAAGTCATAACCATCCTTCAGCTATTGAACCATATCAAGGAGCTGCAACAGGTGTTGGTGGTATTATTCGTGACGTATTCTCTATGGGAGCACGCCCGGTAGCTCTATTAAACTCACTTCGTTTCGGTGAATTACAGTCACCACGTGTGAAATATTTATTCGAAGAAGTAGTAGCAGGAATTGCAGGATACGGTAACTGCATCGGTATTCCGACTGTTGGCGGCGAAGTACAATTTGATCCATGTTATGAAGGAAATCCACTTGTAAATGCAATGTGCGTAGGTTTGATTAACCACGAAGACATTAAAAAAGGGCAAGCGCACGGTGCTGGTAACACAGTAATGTACGTAGGAGCATCAACTGGTCGTGACGGTATTCACGGTGCAACATTCGCGTCGGAAGAACTATCTGAAAGCTCAGAAGCGAAACGTCCAGCGGTTCAAGTAGGGGATCCATTTATGGAAAAACTTCTTATTGAAGCGTGTTTAGAATTAATTCAATCCGATGCACTTGTTGGAATTCAAGATATGGGTGCGGCTGGTTTAACATCATCATCTGCAGAAATGGCAAGTAAAGCAGGAATGGGTATTGAAATGTACTTAGATGATGTACCACAGCGTGAAACAGGAATGACACCATATGAAATGATGCTATCTGAATCACAAGAGCGTATGTTAATTGTCGTGAAAAAAGGTAGAGAACAAGAAATAGTAGATTTATTTGAGAAGTATGGTCTTGCAGCGGTTACGATGGGGAAAGTAACAGAAGATAAAATGCTTCGTTTATTCCATAAAGGTGAAAAGGTAGCTGAAGTTCCAGCAGATGCTTTAGCAGAAGAAGCACCAATTTATCATAAGCCATCAAAAGAAGCAGCATACTTTGCTGAATTCCAAGCAATGAAAATGGAAACGCCAAAAGTAGAAAATTATAAAGAAACGTTATTCGCTTTATTACAGCAACCAACAATTGCAAGTAAAGAGTGGGTATACGATCAATACGATTACCAAGTTCGCACAAGCACAGTTGTTACGCCAGGTTCAGATGCTGCAGTTGTACGTGTACGCGGTACAGAAAAAGGATTAGCAATGACGACAGATTGTAACTCTCGCTACATTTATCTAGACCCAGAGATGGGCGGTAAAATTGCAGTAGCAGAGGCAGCGCGTAATATCGTATGTTCTGGCGGAGAGCCACTTGCAATTACAGATTGCTTAAACTTCGGGAACCCAGAAAAACCAGAAATCTTCTGGCAGATTGAGAAATCAGTAGACGGTATGAGTGAAGCTTGTCGCACATTACAAACACCAGTTATCGGCGGAAACGTATCGATGTATAACGAGCGTAGTGGTGAAGCTGTATATCCAACACCAACTGTTGGGATGGTCGGACTTGTGCATGACTTAAAACATGTAACAACACAAGAGTTTAAGCAAGCTGGTGATTTAGTGTATGTAATTGGTGAGACGAAAGCTGAGTTTGGCGGAAGTGAATTACAGAAAATGATTCACGGCAAAATTTTCGGTCAATCACCAAGTATCGATTTAGATGTAGAATTAAAACGCCAAAAACAAGTATTAGAAGCAATTCAAGCTGGTCTTGTTCAATCTGCACATGATGTTGCTGAAGGTGGTTTAGCAGTTGCGATTTCAGAAAGTGCAATTGGTGCTAAAGGCTTAGGTGCTACTGTGAAATTAGATGGAGAAGCAACAGCAGCATTATTCGCTGAATCACAGTCTCGTTTCGTGATAACTGTAAAACGTGAAAATAAAGAGGCGTTTGAGAAAGTGGTAGAAGCAATCCAAGTTGGAGAAGTAACAAGTACAAATGAAGTAACAATTCATAATGAAGAAAATGAAGTATTACTTACAGCAAATGTAGATGAAATGAGAAAGGCTTGGAAAGGGGCAATCCCATGCTTGCTGAAATAAAGGGGTTAAACGAAGAATGTGGCGTTTTCGGAATTTGGGGGCATGAAAATGCAGCACAAGTTTCATACTACGGATTGCACAGTTTACAGCACCGTGGGCAAGAAGGCGCAGGCATTGTCGTAAATAATGGGGAAAAAATCATCGGTCACAAGGGGTTAGGTTTAATATCAGAAGTGTTTTCAAGAGGTGAGCTAGAAGGATTAAATGGAAAATCAGCAATCGGACATGTACGATATGCAACAGCTGGTGGAAGTGAAGTTGCTAACGTTCAACCATTGTTGTTCCGTTTTTCCGATCATAGTATGGCGTTAGCTCATAACGGAAATTTAATTAATGCAAAAATGCTTCGTCGTGAATTAGAAGCAGAGGGCAGTATTTTTCAAACTAGTTCAGATACAGAAGTACTTTTACATCTTATTAAACGTAGTACGAAAGATTCTTTAATTGAAAGTGTAAAAGAGGCTTTAAATAAAGTGAAAGGTGCGTTTGCGTATCTTTTACTAACTGGAAATGAAATGATCGTTGCATTAGATCCGAATGGGTTCCGTCCGCTTTCAATTGGAAAGATGGGGGATGCTTACGTTGTAGCGTCAGAAACATGTGCTTTTGATGTAGTAGGTGCAACATACATTCGCGATGTAGAACCGGGTGAATTACTTGTCATTAATGATGAAGGAATTCACGTAGATCGTTTCACAAATGATGTAGAACATGCAATTTGTAGTATGGAATACATTTACTTTGCACGACCAGATTCTAATATTGCAGGCGTTAATGTTCATGCAGCACGTAAGAATATGGGGAAACGTTTAGCGGCAGAAGCTCCTATTGAGGCAGATGTTGTTACTGGTGTACCAGACTCTAGTATTTCAGCTGCGATTGGCTATGCGGAGGCGACAGGTATTCCATATGAGTTAGGATTAATTAAAAATCGTTACGTTGGACGTACGTTTATTCAACCTTCTCAAGAACTGCGCGAGCAAGGGGTTAAGATGAAGCTTTCCGCAGTAAGAGGTGTAGTTGAAGGGAAACGAGTTGTTATGATTGATGACTCTATCGTAAGAGGAACGACAAGTAAACGAATTGTTCGTATGCTTCGTGAAGCTGGAGCGACAGAAGTTCACGTAAGAATCGCTTCACCACCTCTTAAGTATCCATGTTTCTATGGCATTGATATTCAAACGAGAAAAGAATTAATTGCAGCAAATAATACAGTAGAAGAAATCCGTGAAATGATCGGAGCAGATTCTTTAACATTTTTAAGCGAAGATGGATTAGTAGATGCAATTGGGCGTCCATATGAAGGGAAATATGGCGGTCTATGTATGGCTTACTTTAATGGGGACTATCCAACAGCTCTTTATGATTATGAGCAAGAGCTTTTAGAAAGTATGAAATAAGAAAAGTGAAAAAAGCTTCTACTTCTTTTGATGTAGAAGCTAGCTCCTTTCTTAAAATAGCCCGCCCTGGATGGGGAGAAATTAAAAGACGAGGTGTAAATAACGATGGCGAATGCATATAAGCAAGCAGGAGTAGATATTGAAGCTGGATATGAAGCGGTATCTCGCATGAAAAAACACGTACAAACAACTATGAGAAAAGAAGTACTAGGCGGTTTAGGCGGTTTTGGAGGTATGTTTGATCTATCAAAATTTGCATTAGAAGAACCTGTATTAGTATCTGGAACAGATGGCGTGGGAACGAAATTGATGCTCGCTTTTATGGCAGATAAACATGACACAATTGGTATTGATGCAGTAGCAATGTGTGTAAATGATATTGTTGTCCAAGGAGCAGAGCCGCTTTTCTTCCTTGATTATATTGCTTGTGGTAAAGCTGAACCTAGTAAAATTGAAAACATCGTCAAAGGTATATCAGAGGGCTGTCGCCAAGCTGGTTGTGCATTAATCGGTGGAGAAACAGCTGAAATGCCAGGAATGTATTCTACGGAAGAATATGATTTAGCTGGTTTTACAGTTGGGATTGTTGATAAAAAGAAAATTGTAACAGGTGAAAAAATTGAAGCTGGTCACGTGTTAATTGGCTTAGCATCTAGCGGTATTCATAGCAATGGTTACTCTTTAGTACGAAAAGTGTTACTAGAAGATGGAGAACTAGCTTTAGAGCGTATTTATGGTCGCTTAGAACTACCTCTTGGTGAAGAATTATTAAAACCAACGAAAATTTATGTCAAACCTATTTTAGAACTATTGAAGAAACATGAAGTATACGGTATGGCGCATATTACAGGTGGCGGATTTATTGAAAATATTCCACGCATGTTGCCAGAAGGAATTGGTGCTGAGATTGAACTAGGATCTTGGAAAATTCAGCCGATATTTAGTTTACTTCAAGAAGTTGGAAAACTGGAAGAGAAAGACATGTTCAATATTTTTAACATGGGTATTGGTATGGTAGTGGCAGTAAAGGAAGAAGATGCAAAAGATGTTGTTCGTCTTCTTGAAGAACAAGGAGAAACGGCTCGTATTATTGGACGTACTATACAAGGAGCTGGTGTTACTTTTAATGGGGGCACAGCACTATGAGTAGATTAGCGGTTTTTGCTTCTGGAAGCGGATCTAACTTTCAATCTCTCGTTAATGCGGTAGAAGAAAAAAGATTGGATGCAGAAATTAGTTTATTAGTATGTGATAAACCAGAAGCACGCGCTGTTGGACGGGCAAATTATCATCATATTCCGTGTTTCGCTTTTTCAGCGAAAGCATATGAGTCCAAAGAAGCGTTTGAAAAAGAGATATTAAAGAAGCTAGAAGAATATGAAATTGATTATATTCTTTTAGCTGGATATATGCGTTTAATTGGGCCGACGTTACTAGAAGCATACAGCGGAAAGATTATTAATATTCATCCATCATTACTACCGAGCTTTCCGGGTAAAGATGCTGTCGGTCAAGCGTTAGAAGCAGGTGTGAAAGTAACTGGAGTAACAATTCATTATGTAGATGCAGGTATGGATACAGGGCCAATTATTGCGCAAGAAGCAGTGGTTGTTTCTGAAGGGGATACGAGAGAAAGCTTACAAAAGAAAATTCAACAAGTTGAACATAAATTATACGTAAATACAGTGAATCAAATTGTTCAGTCTGTGAAAGAAGCAACTGTTAACTAACATACAACCAGGGGTGAAGGATAAATGAAAAAGCGTGCATTAGTAAGTGTTTCAGATAAAACAGGAGTAGTAGAATTTGTTAAAGGGTTACTAGAGCAAGGGATTGAAGTTATTTCAACAGGTGGTACGAAAAAGTTACTAGAAGAAAACGGCTTACAAGTAATTGGTATTTCTGAAGTAACTGGTTTCCCTGAAATTATGGATGGTCGTGTGAAAACTTTACATCCAAATATTCATGGTGGTCTATTAGCAGTTCGTGATAATGAAACACATGTAGCGCAAATGAATGAATTAGGTATTCAAGCAATTGATTTTGTTGTTGTTAACTTATACCCATTTAAAGAAACAATCGCTAAGCCTGATGTAACATTTGCTGATGCAATTGAAAATATTGATATCGGTGGCCCGACAATGATTCGCTCTGCTGCGAAAAATCATAAATTCGTATCTGTAATTGTAGATCCAGTAGATTATGATATTGTGTTAGCAGAACTGAAAGAGAACGATGAAGTAGCAGAGGAAACGAAACGTAAACTAGCAGCGAAAGTATTCCGTCATACAGCAGCGTATGATGCGTTAATTTCTAACTACTTAACAGAGCAAATGGGTGAAGAAAGTTCAGAAACATTAACTGTGACATTTGAGAAAAAGCAAGACTTACGTTATGGCGAGAACCCACATCAAAAAGCAACTTTCTATAAAGCGCCATTCGCAGCAACTTCTTCTGTTGCATACGCAGAACAATTACACGGTAAAGAATTATCGTATAACAATATTAATGATGCAGACGCAGCGCTTAGCATCGTAAAAGAATTTACAGAACCAGCAGTAGTAGCGGTAAAACATATGAATCCATGTGGTGTTGGAGTAGGAACTGATATTCACGAAGCATATACTCGTGCTTATGAAGCAGATCCAATATCAATCTTCGGCGGTATTATTGCAGCAAATCGTGAAATTGATAAAGCTACAGCAGAAAAGTTACATGAAATTTTCTTAGAAATTGTTATCGCACCTTCGTTCTCGCAAGAAGCTTTAGAAGTATTGCAAAGTAAGAAAAACTTACGTCTACTAACTGTAAATATTGAAAAAGCGACAAGTGCAAGCAAAAAACTAACTTCTGTACAAGGTGGGCTTCTCGTTCAAGAGGAAGATACGTTATCATTAGATGAAAGTACAATTTCAATTCCAACGAAACGTGAACCTTCAGAGCAAGAATGGAAAGATTTAAAACTAGCTTGGAAAGTTGTAAAGCATGTGAAATCAAATGCAATTGTTTTAGCGAAAGATGATATGACAATTGGTGTCGGTGCGGGACAGATGAACCGTGTAGGTTCTGCAAAAATCGCAATTACACAAGCTGGTGAAAAAGCACAAGGTAGCGCACTTGCATCTGATGCTTTCTTCCCAATGCCAGATACATTAGAAGAAGCAGCAAAAGCAGGAATTACAGCAATCATTCAACCGGGCGGATCAATCCGTGATGAAGATTCTATTAAAGTGGCGGATACGTATGGGATTGCTATGGTGTTCACTGGCGTACGTCATTTCAAACACTAATAGAGGATGTTTAAAAGGTCCGGTCGAGATAACCTTCGCAAGTCGTCGTTGCAATGCCAGTGCGGTACTCATGTAGGAAAGCTACACTCCGTGTCCTCCTGGCAAATGCGCCTAGACCAGCTCGGTTCTCTTGATCCTCCTTTTAAACTTTTATTGATATGAAAAAGCAAACTAGGAGCATAGCTTCTAGTTTGTACTTATTTAATTATTGGGGGATGAAATATGAATGTTTTAGTAATTGGCCGCGGTGGGCGTGAGCATGCTTTAGCTTGGAAGTTTGCACAATCTGAAAAAGTAGAAAAGGTGTATGTAGCACCAGGTAATGAAGGTATGCGAGATGTTGCAACACCAGTTGATATTGATGAAAATGATTTTGATGCATTAGTCTTATTTGCAAAAGAGAATAATGTGGAATTAACTTTCGTTGGGCCAGAAATTCCACTTATGAATGGAATTGTTGATCGTTTTAAAGAAGAGGGACTTCGTGTATTTGGTCCGAATAAAGCGGCTGCTGTTATTGAAGGTAGTAAAGCTTTTACAAAAGAGCTTATGAAAAAGTATGATATTCCAACTGCGGCGTACGAAACTTTTACAGATTATGAAGAAGCAGTACAGTACATTCAAAAAGTTGGTGCACCAATCGTTATTAAAGCTGACGGCTTAGCTGCTGGTAAAGGGGTAACAGTAGCAATGACGCTTGAAGAGGCATTACAAGCTGTGAAAGAAATGCTGCAAGATGTGAAATTCGGCGCGGCAAGTAAGAAGGTCGTTATTGAAGAGTTTTTAGATGGACAAGAATTTTCATTAATGGCATTCGTGAATGGAACAACTGTACATCCAATGGTAATCGCCCAAGATCATAAAAGAGCTTTTGATGGTGATAAAGGTCCAAATACGGGCGGAATGGGTGCATATTCTCCAGTACCACAAATTCCAGAATCAGCAGTTCAAGAAGCGATTGAAACAGTATTACATCCAACTGCTAAAGCGATGATTGAAGAAAATCGTTCATTTACAGGCATTTTATATGCAGGTCTTATTTTAACAAATGATGGTCCAAAGGTAATTGAATTTAATGCACGCTTTGGTGATCCTGAAACAGAAGTTGTATTACCTCGCTTAGAAAACGATTTAGTTGATGTATGTAACGCTGTATTAGATGAGAGTGAGATAACGTTACAATGGTCAGAAAAAGCGGTAATTGGTGTTGTACTTGCTTCTAAAGGATACCCAGAAGCATATAAAAAAGGTGATATTATTAGCGGACTAGATGCACTGCAAGATGTGATTGTTTTCCATGCAGGTACAGCAATGAAACATGGGGACTTTGTAACGAACGGTGGCCGTGTATTATTTGTTGCTTGTAAGGCAAATAGTTTACAAGAAGCAAAAGATAAAGTATATAAAGAAATCGGTAAAATTGAGAGTGATGGTCTATTTTATCGAAGTGATATAGGATATCGTGCAATTGGGCATGAGATGACGAGAAGTTAATATGTAAAAATCCCGCTGAGGAATCAGCGGGATTTTTTATTCATCTTTATCTTTTTTTAATTTCCCTTTTTGCTTTGCCATTTCTCGAAGTAAATACTCGATGTGTGCATTGACGCTACGAAACTCATCATTTGCCCATTTTTCGATGACTGCGTGTAATTCAGGATCAATACGTAATGGAAAGCTTTTCTTTTTAGCCATAATTACTTATAGCCCTTAGTATAGGCTTCCTGTATTAATAACGGGTTGCGCACCTTTATCTGAAACGATGGCAACTAATAAGTTGTTTACCATATTTGCTTTACGCTCGTCATCGAGTTCCAGTACGCCTTCTTCATCTAACATATGGATTGAATCTTTGGCCATCTTCACAGCACCTTCAACAATTTCTTTTCTAGCAGCTAATACTGCTTTTGCTTGTTGACGTTGTAGCATTGCATGGGCAATTTCTGTTGCGTAAGCTAAATGCGTTAAACGAGTTTCCAATACTTCTACACCAGCAATTTCAAGACGTGCCTCTAACTCACGTTTTAATTCTTCAGAGATTTCTTCAGTATTTCCGCGTAACGTAATGCAAGTTTCATCTTGGAAATTGTCATAAGGATATTTTGTTGCGACGTGGCGGATTGCCGTTTCGCTTTGAATTTCTACAAATCGATCGTAATGTTCAACACCGAACATTGCTTTTGCAGAATCAACTACTTTATATACGATAACAGCTGCAATTTCAATCGGATTTCCCTCAACATCGTTTACTTTTAATTTCTTACTATTAAAGTTTTCAACACGTAACGATACAGTTTGACGGAATGCGAACGGAATCGTTAAAAATAAACCGTTTTGACGAATTGTTCCTAAATAATTACCAAAGAACGTAATAACTTTCGCTTGATTCGGTTGAACAATCCCGATACCCGTAGCGAGAATTGCGGCTAATACAATAGTTAGTGCTGCTCCTATAAAAATTTCTTGTGCAAGGAAAAATACACCGATAGCCGCTAAAATCAAAATTCCAATAATACCGAGAAAACCATTTACATAAAATACTTGTTTTTCTTTCATATAATCGCCTCCTGATATAAAAATGATATCACTTTTATATCATTTTAAGCAAGAGGTATGCACCTAATTTTCTGAATTTTATTGATTGATATCTTTTATGTACATTTTAAGCTTAAAAAAGGGAATGTACGTTCTGTTTTTATGGTAAAATAAAGAAGACTTAACCGCCCACTGCAGCAGCTAAGTCCCTTTGAGAGCATCTTGCATTGTGACAAATGATTCAAAGCGGTTTTGCCAGGATTATTTCTTCAATCGCTGACTCAATCTCTTTGTCAGAAGCGTCATAACTTCCTTTTGACTTTGGCTTGTCATGAGAGGAAGTTTGATTTACTTCTTCTTTAGCATGTCCTTTTTCAGTAAAATTCATGCTAGGCATTTTAAATGCACCCATATTCATGTATTTTCCAAACTTCCACGCTTCAACAATAGGGCAGAAGCGAACAATTCCCTCTGCAACTTTCATTGCACCAATCCATAGAAAAATGTTAGACCAAGTGCACCATGGCTTGCGTACAAGTTTAGTTGCACTACACCCGAAGAGGACAAGCCCAAGTGTAATTCGAATTAGAGCGTTTATTGTCCCGATGTTTTGCTTCATTAGAAAAACACTCCTTTTTATGAAAATTGAAATAGTAAATACTACTTCTCTTATTAGTATCCCGTGTGATTTTCGGGATATGTAATCCAACATTTGACGTTGAAAAAGATGTTGGAATGGGCGTGTGTGTCAGTAGCTTTTTTTGTTATAATGAAAGAATGCATAAAAAGAAGATGAAATTAAATCATTCTTTTTGAAAAATATTTAATAGTTATTTAAAAAAAACAAGATGAAAACTAACTGTTATTTTAAACAGAACTATAGATATAACTAGAGAAAAGGAAGGGTGTTTTCATGTACGATATTTCCGGATGGAAACATGTATTTAAGCTTGATCCAAATAAGGAGTTAAGCGATGAACATTTAGAAATGATTTGTGAGTCTGGAACTGATGCGGTTATTGTAGGCGGAAGTGATGGGGTTACAATTGATAACGTATTACACATGCTAGTTAGCATTCGTAGATATGCTGTTCCTTGTGTATTAGAGGTCTCTGATGTAGAAGCAATTACACCAGGATTTGATTTTTATTACATCCCAAGTGTGTTAAATAGCCGAAAAGTAGAATGGGTAACAGGTGTTCATCATGAGGCATTGAAAGAATTTGGGGATATTATGGACTGGGACGAAATTTTTATGGAAGGTTATTGTGTTTTAAATCGAGAAGCGAAAGTAGCCGAGCTTACAGATGCAAAATGTGATTTAACAGAAGATGACGTTATTGCATATGCGCGTTTAGCAGACAAGTTATTACATTTACCGATATTTTATTTAGAATATAGCGGTACGTATGGAGAAGTTGAACTTGTTAAAAATGTAAAAGCAGAATTGAAACAAGCTAAGTTATACTATGGCGGCGGTATTTCTAATGCAGAACAGGCGAAAGAAATGGCACAGTATGCTGATACAGTAGTTGTTGGAAATATTATTTATGATGATATAAAATCGGCGTTAAAAACAGTTAAAGCAGTAAAAGGAGAGTAGGTGCAGGCGTATATGAGTATGACAGATAAGTTATTAAACGGTTTAAATCCACAGCAACAAAAAGCGGTACAAACAACGAATGGACCACTTCTATTAATGGCAGGTGCAGGTAGTGGTAAAACACGTGTGTTAACACACCGTATTGCGTATTTGCTTGGTGAAAAAGGTGTAGCACCATGGAATGTACTAGCTATTACCTTCACAAATAAAGCAGCTCGTGAAATGCGCGAGCGTATTGATACACTTGTGGGACCAGAAGCAGAAGATATTTGGATTTCGACGTTCCACTCTATGTGTGTACGTATTTTACGACGCGATATCGATCGTATTGGTATTAATCGTAACTTTACAATCTTAGATTCAGGTGATCAGCTAACTGTAGTCAAAAAAATTATGAAAGAGCGCAATATTGATCCGAAGAAATTTGAGCCGCGCTCTATTTTAGCGGGTATTAGTAATGCCAAAAATGAACTGTTATCTGCGGATAAATATGCAAAAAAAATTACAATGGCTGATCCATATGAAAAATTAACGAGCGATGTATACACAGAGTATCAAAAACGTCTTTTGAAAAATAATTCATTAGACTTTGATGATTTAATTATGACGACGATTCAGCTATTTGAACGTGTTCCAGAAGTATTGGAGTTTTATCAGCGTAAGTTCCAATATATTCACGTGGATGAGTATCAAGATACGAATAAAGCGCAATATCTTCTTGTTAAACATTTGGCAGCACGTTTTAAAAATCTTTGCGTTGTAGGTGACTCTGACCAGTCTATTTATCGCTGGCGTGGTGCAGATATTTCTAACATTTTGTCATTTGAAAAAGATTATGAGAATGCACAAGTAATTTTGTTAGAACAAAACTATCGTTCGTCACAAAATATTTTAAATGCAGCGAATGCTGTTATTGAAAAAAATACGAATCGTAAACCGAAGAAATTATGGACGGACAATCAAGTTGGAAGCAAAATTTCGTATTATCGTGCTGCAACTGAAAAGGACGAAGCATATTTTGTTGCGAAAAAAATTCGTGACGATCTTCAAATGGGGAAACGAAAATATACTGATTTTGCAGTACTATATCGTACGAATGCTCAGTCTCGTATGGTCGAGGAGATTTTCCTTAAATCTAACATTCCGTACAAAATTGTCGGGGGTACGAAGTTCTACGACCGTAAAGAGATTAAAGATATTTTGGCATACTTACGTTTAATCGGTAATCCAGATGATGAAATTAGTTTTGCACGTATTATTAACATGCCAAAGCGTGGTATTGGTGCGACTTCTATTGATAAAATTATTAATTATGGTGTGCAAAACGGAATTTCATTAACTGCTGTATTTGATGAGATTGAGCATGTTGGAGTAAGTGCAAAAATTACAAAGGCAGTAAAAGAATTCGCAAGTTTATTACACAACTGGGTAAATATGCAAGAGTATTTATCTGTTACAGAATTAGTAGAAGAAGTTATTGAAAAAACAGGCTATCGCGATATGTTGAAAAATGAGCGTTCTTTAGAAGCGGAAGGTCGTTTAGAAAACTTAGACGAGTTCTTATCTGTTACGCAAACATTTGAATCTCAAAGCGAAGATAAGAGCCTTGTTGCATTCTTAACAGATTTAGCACTTGTTGCTGATATTGATCGTGTAGATGAAGACCCAACTGCTGGTGAAGAAGTTATTTTAATGACGATGCACTCAGCAAAAGGATTAGAGTTCCCGGTTGTCTTTATTGTTGGTTTAGAGGAAGGGATATTCCCTCATACTCGTTCTCTTATGGAAGAGGATGAAATGCAAGAAGAACGTCGTCTTGCTTATGTAGGTATTACTCGTGCAGAAGAAGAGCTATATTTATCTAATGCGCAAATGCGTACTTTATTTGGTAGAACAAGTATGAACGCTGCGTCTCGCTTCATTACAGAAATCCCGGCAGAACTAGTGGAATCATTAAATGAAACAGCGCCGAAGCGTGAAAATTCGTTTGGTGCAAAAGGCAGAACAGCAAGTAGTAGTAAAATGACAACGACAACCACAACACGCTCTCGTTCAGCTTTCGCGCGTCCTGCAGCTAAGACGACAGGCGGTGAGCAAATTGGCTGGGCAGTAGGCGATAAAGCTTCCCACCAAAAATGGGGAATCGGTACAGTTGTAAGTGTAAAAGGTGAAGGTGATGCAAAAGAATTAGATATTGCGTTCCCAAGCCCGATTGGTGTTAAACGTTTGTTAGCAAAATTTGCACCTGTGACGAAACAATAGAAAGGAATGAGGATATGTCAAAAGAGATAGCAAAAAAACGTATAGAAGAACTGCGTGATTTGTTAAATACATTTAACTATCAATATCACGTATTAGACAATCCTTCTGTTTCTGATGCGGAATATGACCGTGATATGCAGGAGCTTATAAAATTAGAAGCAGAGAACCCTGAGTTTATGAGTGAAGATTCTCCCTCCGTTCGCGTTGGGGGAACTATTCTTGATATATTTGAAAAAGTAACACATAAGTCACCAATGTTAAGTTTAGGAAATGCATTTAACGAAGGGGATTTACGTGATTTCGACAGAAGAGTACGTCAAGGAATTGATGGTGCGAATGTAAGATATATATGTGAATTAAAAATTGACGGGCTTGCCGTTTCGCTTCATTATGAAAAAGGACGCTTCATTCAAGGGGCGACACGTGGTGATGGTGTAACGGGTGAAGATATTACTCAAAATTTAAAAACGATTAAAGCTATCCCACTGCGTTTAAATGAAGAAGTAACGTTAGAGGCACGAGGCGAAGCTTATATGCCGAAGCGTTCATTCGTTAAACTAAATGAAGAAAAAGAGCAAAATGGGGAAGATGTATTTGCGAATCCGCGTAATGCAGCAGCAGGTTCAATACGTCAACTTGATCCGAAAATTGCAGCGAAGCGTAACTTATCTATGTTTGTGTACGGTCTTGCGAATGTAGAAGAAAAAACAATTCCATCGCACAGTGAATCGCTTGATTTCTTAGGTGAACTCGGATTTAAGACAAATCCAAATCGCCGTACATGTGAAACAATCGAAGAGGTTATAGCTTATGTAGAAGAATGGCAAGAAAAACGTCCGCATCTTGATTATGAGATTGATGGAATCGTTATAAAAGTAGATGATGTTGCTCTTCAAGAAAGTCTAGGAACTACAGCGAAGAGTCCAAGATGGGCGATTGCTTATAAATTCCCAGCTGAAGAAGTTGTAACGAGATTAACAGGCATTGAATTAAGTGTTGGCCGAACAGGGGTTGTAACACCGACTGCAGAGCTAGAGCCAGTGAGAGTTGCTGGTACGATTGTTCGCCGTGCTTCTTTACATAACGAAGATTTAATTCGTGAAAAAGACATTCGAATTGGTGACTACGTTGTTGTGAAGAAGGCTGGAGATATTATTCCTGAAGTTGTGAACGTTATTTTTGATAAGCGTACTGGTGAGGAAGAAGAATACCGCATGCCAACGCATTGTCCAGCATGTGAGAGTGAACTTGTTCGTTTAGAAGAAGAAGTAGCACTTCGATGTATAAATCCGACTTGTCCGGCTCAAATTCGAGAGGGATTAATCCATTTCGTTTCAAGAAATGCGATGAATATTGATGGACTTGGAGAACGTGTCATTACACAACTCTTTGATGCAGATTATATTCGTACATTTGCTGATTTATATGCATTGACGAAAGAGCAATTATTACAGTTAGAACGTTTTGGTGAAAAATCAGCAACAAACTTAATACAGGCAATTGAAAATTCTAAAGAAAACTCGTTAGAGCGATTATTATTTGGTCTTGGAATTCGCCACGTTGGAGCGAAAGCAGCACGTACATTTGCAGAGCACTTTGAAACGATGGATGAGCTTGTAAAAGCAACAGAAGAAGAACTAAAAGCAATTAATGAAATTGGCGAAAAAATGGCTCAATCTGTTGTGACATATTTTGATAATGAAGATGTATTAGAGTTATTACAGCAGTTTAAAGAGTATGGCGTGAATATGACATACAAAGGTATAAAAATTGCAGATTTACAAAATGTTGAATCTTACTTCGCAGGAAAAACGGTTGTTTTAACAGGTAAGCTAGAAGTTATGGGACGAAGTGAAGCGAAGAAGAAGATTGAGGCATTAGGTGGAAAAGTAACAGGAAGTGTTAGTAAGAGTACAGATTTGGTTGTTGCAGGTGAAGCGGCTGGTTCGAAATTAGCACAAGCGGAGAAACATAATGTTGAGGTTTGGAATGAAGAGAGGTTCTTACAAGAGCTAAATAAGTAAGAGGTGCAAACTTACCATGAAAAAAATAGCATTAGCGGTATTAAGCCTTGGCCTACTTATAAGTGGGTGTAGTACAGGTGCCGAAAAAGATGAAAAAGTGGCTGAGAAATCGGGGAAAGCAAAAGAACAATCAGTTGTTCCAAAATACGCTATGTCGGATGAATATTATAAGACGACTATTCCATTTGATGGTGGAAAGGCACGTGGTTTAGTCGTGCAAGGAGTAAATAATCGTCTTGATATAGATGAATTTGAAACAGGATTAATGCGTATTGCGAAGGAATCATTTAGTACGAAAGATTATTTCTTTAAAGGCGGAGATACTCTAGAGGCTCAATATGTACAAATGCTTGTCAAAAGAAAGCGTACAAATGCTGAACAGAAAGAACTAGAAGACACGTTAAAAAAAGATGCAGTTAAATTTCCAAACATAGGATTAAATCCAGCTTTAGGTGAAGGATCCGAAATACTAGAAGAAAAAAACAAAAAAAATCCAATATATATTTCCAATATTTTAGAGCATGATTATTATGTGAAAAACGGCGACAAAGATGAGCGTAGCGGCATTGTAGTTGGATTAGCAATGAATTCAGTGCATTATTATAATGAAGAACATGGTTACCCGCGTGAAGCTACAATCTCGAATGAAAAAATGTTAGCTGAAGGGAAAAAAATGGCGCAAGAAGTCTTGAAGTTTATGCATCAAAAAGATCCTGCAACAAAAAACCTTCCGATAACATTTGCAATTTATCGTCAGGCTCCGAAGGCTTCACTTGTGCCAGGTAACTTTGTTTCTTATGCCAATGTTGAAAAAGGTAGTGAAACGGTTGAAGATTGGAAACAAATTAATGAAAAATATTATTTGTTCCCATCTGAGCAAGCGAAAACAGATAATAAACGTGAAGATCTTGCAAGAGTATCCAACTTTAAGGCAAAACTAAGCGATTATTTCCAAGGCGACTATACAGCTGTTATTGGTACTGGTATGTATAGAGATGATGAATTAAGAGAAATGAAGCTTGATATTCCTGTCCAATTTAATGGAAAAGCTGAAATAGTTGGTTTTACACAATATGTGGCAGGGCTTGTTATGGAATACTTCCCGAATTATATGAAAGTACAAGTAACGATTAAATCTGTAGAACGCCCAGAAGCTATTATTATACGTGAAGCAAAACAAGATGAACCACTTGTGAAGATTTTAGATTAAATATGAAGGCTGTTCCTCTATGGAACAGCTTTTTTTCTTATGTAATTTTGTTATAATTTAAAATGTTGTAAAAAATAGGGGTAAGGGGTAAAGCTCATGGAAGAATTAAGTTTTCAAGTCATTATTTTATTAATTGCATTCGGTTTTTTAGCAGCTTTTATTGATTCCGTTGTTGGAGGAGGAGGGTTAATTTCGCTTCCTGCACTTATGTTTGTTGGCTTATCGCCAGCTTCGGCAATTGCAACGAATAAATTAGCAGCAACGATGGGGACGTTTACGAGTGCGATGTATTTCATTCGATCAGGAAAAGTTGATTTTAAAATTGTAGGAAAGTTAATCCCGTTAACTATTGTTGGAGCTGTTGCAGGTGCTTTAGTAGTAAAATTTATTCCATCGGATATTTTACGCCCATTAGTACTTGTAATGTTGGTATTTATTGCTATTTATATTATTGCAAAAAAGAATTGGGGAAGTGTGTCTACCTATAAGAAGATGACGCAAAGAAAAACATTAATATTTTTCTTTGTTATTTTAATGATAGGATTTTATGATGGGTTTTTTGGACCAGGGACAGGGTCATTTTTAATTTTTGCATTTTTATTAATTGGTTTGGATTTTATTCAAGCGGCAGCATCTGGAAAACTTTTGAACTTTGTTAGTAATATTGTATCTTTAATTACTTTTTTATTTTTAGACATAATTCATTTTGAATACGGTATTATCATGGGATTATCAATGATCTTAGGTGCTTATTTTGGATCGAAGTTTGCGATTCAAAAAGGCGTTGGATATGTAAGGACTTTATTTTTATTAGTTACTATATTATTGATTGGGAAAAATGTTTTGGAATATACTCATATTTTGTAGATTCATACGCATGTATGAATCTCTTTTTTTTATTATATTTTAAAAATTTATTAATTTTTAAAATATAAGTCTAGGAATATTTGAATAAATCTAAATTATCGTGTAGAATAATGTTGTAAAATGTAAACGTTTTTCTAAGGGGAGGCTAAAAAAAATGGTAGTAGCATACAAACATGAGCCATTTACAGATTTTTCAGTGGAGGCTAACAAATTAGCGTTTGAAGAAGGTTTAAAGAAAGTAGAATCTTATCTTGGACAAGACTATCCATTAATTATTGGGGGAGAAAAAATCACTACAGAAGACAAAATTGTTTCTGTAAACCCTGCAAATAAAGAGGAACTTGTTGGTCGTGTTTCAAAAGCAAGCCGTGAGTTAGCTGAAAAAGCAATGCAAGTAGCGGATGAAACATTCCAAACTTGGAGAAAATCAAAGCCAGAAATGCGTGCAGACATTTTATTCCGTGCTGCAGCAATCGTTCGTCGCAGAAAACATGAATTCTCTGCTATTCTTGTAAAAGAAGCAGGTAAGCCATGGAATGAGGCAGATGCTGATACAGCAGAAGCAATCGACTTTATGGAATATTATGGTCGTCAAATGTTAAAATTAAAAGACGGTATTCCAGTAGAAAGCCGTCCAATTGAATATAATCGTTTCTCTTACATTCCATTAGGAGTAGGTGTTATCATTTCTCCTTGGAACTTCCCATTCGCAATTATGGCAGGTATGACAACAGCTGCTTTAGTTTCTGGTAACACAGTATTACTAAAACCAGCTAGTACAACTCCTGTAGTAGCAGCGAAATTTATGGAAGTATTAGAAGAAGCTGGCTTACCAGCTGGTGTAGTAAACTTCGTTCCAGGTAATGGTTCTGAAGTTGGTGACTACTTAGTAGATCACCCTCGTACACGTTTCGTAAGCTTCACTGGATCTCGTGATGTAGGTATCCGTATCTATGAGCGTGCAGCGAAAGTAAACCCAGGCCAAATTTGGTTAAAACGCGTTATTGCTGAAATGGGCGGTAAAGATACAATCGTTGTTGATAAAGAAGCAGATCTTGAATTAGCAGCTAAGTCTATCGTTGCATCAGCATTCGGGTTCTCAGGACAAAAATGTTCTGCATGTTCTCGTGCAGTAATCCATGAAGACGTATACGATCACGTATTAAATCGTGCTGTTGAATTAACGAAAGAATTAACAGTTGCTAACCCAGCTGTATTAGGTACAAACATGGGCCCTGTTAATGACCAAGCTGCATTCGATAAAGTAATGAGCTATGTTGCAATTGGTAAAGAAGAAGGTAGAATCTTAGCAGGTGGCGAAGGAGACGATTCTAAAGGCTGGTTCATCCAACCAACAATCGTTGCTGACGTTGCAGAAGATGCTCGCTTAATGAAAGAAGAAATCTTCGGACCAGTAGTAGCATTCTGTAAAGCGAAAGACTTTGATCATGCACTTGCAATTGCAAACAATACAGAATACGGTTTAACAGGTGCTGTTGTTACTAATAACCGTGACCATATTGAAAAAGCACGTGAAGAATTCCATGTGGGTAACTTATACTTCAACCGTGGATGTACTGGTGCAATCGTAGGTTACCAACCATTCGGTGGCTTTAACATGTCTGGTACAGACTCTAAAGCTGGTGGCCCTGACTACTTAGCACTTCACATGCAAGCAAAAACTACTTCTGAAACTTTATAAGAAATAGTAAAGGAGCTCTTCACAGAATGTGAAGAGCTCCTTTTAAAATTGAAATCCCGTATATTACCATCGTTCGAAGGGAATGAGCTAAAACCTATTAATAGCGGGATAAACATGTGAACAGAAATAAAATGATGAGAAAAGTTGACTTATTAGTCATATTTTTTAGTATTCATTTTGAGAATTTCCTGTATAATACAATTTGAAAGAAAATCTATGGTTCGACAAGGAACACTCCTTTCAGTTTTGCTCACTGAAAGGAGTGTTTTTTTATGTAGCTAAAAATTCTTGCGTGCTTATTACATTTGCATATACGCCATTTAAACTAGCTAAAATTGTATTGTGAATATAAACAGCTGGTATAGTAGCGTTCTTAAAAGAAAGGTCTTTTGTAGCACAAGCATCATGTATAACGGTACATTGAAAGCCAAAATCGAATGCAGCCCTTACTGTTGCATCAATACACATATGAGTCATCATCCCGCATACAACGACATGTTCAATATTTAAACGTTTTAATTGCTCTAGAAGATTAGTTTCTCGGAAGCTATTTGGATAATGTTTGAGTATAACTGTTTCTTCTCTAAGTGGACGTACGCTTTCGTGAATATGTACACCTTCTGTATTAGGTAGGAAAAAAGTAGTGTCATCTTTTATAGCTACGTGTTGGATATGAAAAATAGGTTCGCTGTTTGTTCTAAAGTGTTGTAATAACTGATTAGCATATTCGCTTGCTTCTACTGGATTACGCAATTCCATCTTTCCATTTGGAAAATAATCGTTTTGAATATCGACGAGTAAAAGAGCTGTTTTCATATATTTATCTTCCTCCGAGTTTCATATTCAAATAAATTTATTCAATTCGTAGAGAGGATTCTCCTGTTTAAAAATATGAGGAAGAAGAATTTTAAATAACCTTGAAAGTTACTATTTTCTTATGAATGTTCATCTGAAAATTTCGATAAAGGAATAATTAATATTTTTCTAAAAAATGTATTGACTCTTATTATTCTGAGTTCTATAATGAGAATTAATTAAACGACAATTAAATCGATACATTCTTATCCAGAGAGGTGGAGGGACTGGCCCTACGATACCTCAGCAACGGGTTTTTTAATACCGTGCTAACTCCAGCAAGCCATATAAAGGCTTGGAAGATGAGAAGATGTGAACGAGTACATATAAGTGCTCTCCTTCTTAATCTTTATGGTTGATAAGAAGGAGAGCACTTTTTATTTTACCTCGAAAGCTCTACTTCAAGTTTTTACAGCATATAGGAGGGGGAAAAATGATTTCTTTTAACAATGTAAGTAAAGTGTATGAATCAGCTGGGCAATCTGTTCATGCGGTGGAGGATGTAACATTATCAGTTGAGAAAGGCGAAATTTTTGGCATTATTGGTTTTAGTGGCGCTGGAAAGAGTACGTTATTACGCCTAGTAAATATGTTAGAGAGACCGACGGCAGGAACGATTTCAATAGATGATAAAGATATTACATCATTATCGACGAAAGAATTACGTAAACTAAGACAAAGAATTGGAATGATTTTTCAAAGTTTTAATTTATTTAATTCAAGAACAGTATTTGGAAATATTGCTTATCCATTAAAGTTAGCGAAAGTACCAAAGAATGAGATAAAAGAAAGAGTAAATGAACTGCTAAGGTTTGTAGGGCTAGAAGATAAAGCAAACTATTATCCAGAACAGCTATCAGGTGGACAAAAGCAGCGTGTTGGTATTGCTAGAGCACTTGCGACATCGCCAGATATTCTTATATGTGACGAGGCAACATCAGCCTTAGATCCAGAAACAACGACAGAAATTCTAAACTTATTAAAGAAGGTAAATCGAGAATACAATTTAACAATTCTTCTTATTACACATGAAATGCATGTTGTGAAAGAAATTTGTCACCGTGTAGCTGTAATGGAGAAGGGAAAAGTTATTGAAGAAGGAAAACTGTTTGATGTTTTCACGCAACCAAAAACAAAGACGACTCAAAACTTTGTACGTTCTGTTATTAATGATCATTTACCAGAAAGTGTTCTAGCGAAAATTCAAAATGGTGGTCAAATTTATCGTCTAACATTTACTGGTGAGGAGACAGGACAGCCGGTACTATCATATATCGCAAAAAATTATAACGTCGATGTAAATGTACTGTACGGAAATATTATTGAACTTCAAAATGTGCTATTTGGAAATCTTCTTATAGAATTGCAAGGTGAGCAGAGGGAAATTCAAAAAGCATTACAACATCTAAGACTGCAAGTGCAGCTGAAGGAGGTAGAAGCTCATGCGAGTTGATTGGAGTATATTTTGGCCGCGCATACTAGATGCGACGGGGGATACCCTCTTAATGGTAATTGTAACCCTTATATTTGCTACAATTCTGGGTATACCTCTAGGTTTACTTTTATATGTAACGAGAAAAGGAAACTTTTTAGAAAATAAATGGGTCTTTTCTATTCTTAACATTATCATTAATACAATTCGTCCGGTACCATTCATTATCTTTTTAGTAGCTTTAAGTCCACTAACAAGAAGTGTTATCGGAACGACGATTGGAACAGCAGCGGCAATTTTCCCGATGACGTTAGTCGCATCAATTGGTATTGCTAGAATGGTTGAAACAAATCTTGTTTCCGTTCCGAAAGGAGTAATTGAAGCAGCACAAGCAATGGGCGCCTCGCCAATTAGAATCGTTTTTGAAATCCTTGTACCAGAAGCGTTAGCACCATTAATCTTAGGTGTCACATTTATGACAGTTGGTTTAATTGAATTTTCTGCAGTTGCTGGGCTTGTCGGTGGTGGCGGTCTTGGTGATTTAGCAATGACATATGGTTATCAACGTTTTGATACATCGGTTATGTTCGTAACGGTTGTTTTACTTATTATTCTCGTACAGATAGCTCAAAATTTAGGAAACTACTTTGCGAAAGTCTTGTTACGCAGATCATAAAAAGGAAGAGAGGAAAAGAAAATGAAGAAAATTTTAGCATTTGCATTATCAGCGATTGTAGGAATCTCAGCATTAAGCGGCTGCTCAAGTGGAGACACGGGTGCAGGAGCGAAAGAAAAAGTAGTTCGCGTCGGTGTAACTGGAACGGATGGAGACGCTTGGGAAATTTTGAAGAAAAAAGCTGAAAAAGAAGGGATTAAAGTTAAACTGATTGAGTTCTCTGATTACACAACGCCAAATAAAGCGTTAGCTGATGGAGATATTGAATTAAACTCATTCCAGCATATTGCTTTCTTAGAGCAATTTAAAAAAGAGCATAAGTTAGATATTACAGCTGTTGGTACAACGCAAATTGCACCAATGGGTTTATACTCTGAAAAATATAAGAAAGCAAATGAAATCCCAGATGGTTCAGAAATTGCAATTCCAAACGATCCAACGAACCAAGCACGTGCATTAAAACTTCTTGATGCAGCTGGATTATTAAAGCTTAAAAAAGATTTTGGCTTATTTGGAGATCCAAGCGGCATTGCTGAAAATCCGAAGAAATTAAAAATCACGCCGGTTATCGCACAGCAAACACCTCGTGTATTAAAAGATGTAGCAGCTTCAGTTATTAATAACGGTGTTGCTGGTCAAGCTGGATTAGATCCAGCGAAGGATCCTATTTTCTTAGAAGATCCAAAGAATGAAAATGCGAAGCCTTATATTAATATTTTCGCAGCTCGTACGAAAGATAAAGATGATCCAACACTGAAAAAAGTAATTGAATTATATCATTCAAAAGAAGTAACAGATGCAATTAAGAAAGAAACAAATGATGGTTCAATTTCAGTTGACCTTTCACTTGAGGAGCTTGAAAAAATCGTAAAATAATGATTGGGTTTAATGGACTAACAGAAGGAACCCCTCCGCTGTTAGTTCGTTCAACATATAATCTACTTAACAAACGAACCCTAATTCTGTACCTTCCAATTTTGTATAACGTAGAATCCAATGTTTGTTAAGTAGAGTAATGGATCAGGAGTTTTCCTGGTCTTTTTTTATGAATGAAAGTAGATAGCGAACAGTAAGGTAATCTGAAAAACCAATTGTTTAGATTGTTTTTTCAGATTAGACAGAAAACTTTCTTTAAAATAGTATTCTTTTATGATAGATTTATAAATATAAAACTAGAATTTACATAAAAATCCATCATGGTAAATATACTTATCTATAATGGGTATACAGCTAACGAGGGGGAGAACGATGAGAAGACGTAATACGCAAGCGTTCACATTTTTAGCATGGACTTCATTTGTTTGTGCGCTTTCAGGTATGCTAATTGGGATTTATACGTTAGATGAAACGCTTAGTGTAAAAGGATACTATTTAATTGGAACATTATTTTTAACGATGTCTTGTTTTGTATTACAAAAAACAATTCGTGATAATGAAGAAGATAACGAGAGATTTCCGAAAAATAAACCGTTAGATAAAGAGTAAATTGTAAAGAAAGGCATTTGCCTTTCTTTTTTTATGTAAAAATGGCGTAAGTACTCTGTGTTGACTTGCTTGAAGTACTGAAAATTTGGTATCATCAATAGTATTGTAGATTGAACGATATATTATGGAGGTGGCCTAGCCGTGTCAAGAATTTCCGTTGAGAATGTAAAGCACGTAGCACATTTAGCACGTCTTGCAATTACTGATCAAGAAGCAGAAAAATTTCAAAAACAACTAGATGCAATTGTTACATTTGCAGAACAGTTAAATGAATTAGATACAACAGATGTAAAACCAACAACTCATGTATTAACTATGAAAAATGTTATGCGTGAAGATGTACCAGAAAAAGGTTTACCAGTCGAAGAAGTATTAAAAAATGCACCGGATCACAAAGATAATCAAATCCGTGTTCCAGCAGTATTAGAATAGAGGAGGGGAATTTCGATGTCATTATTTGATCATTCAGTATCAGAGTTACATAAGAAGTTAAACAACAAAGAAATTTCCGTTACGGATTTAGTAGAAGAATCTTACAAACGTATTGCGGATGTTGAAGATAACGTAAAAGCTTTTCTTACATTAGATGAAGAAAATGCACGCGCAAAAGCGAAAGAATTAGATGCAAAAATCGGCGCTGAAGATAATGGTTTATTATTCGGTATGCCAATTGGTGTAAAAGATAACATTGTAACTAACGGTCTTCGTACAACTTGTGCGAGCAAAATGTTAGCAAACTTCGATCCAATTTATGATGCGACAGTTGTGCAAAAGCTAAAAGCTGCTGACACAATTACAATCGGTAAATTAAACATGGACGAGTTCGCAATGGGTTCTTCAAATGAAAACTCAGGATTCTACGCTACGAAAAACCCATGGAACTTAGATTACGTTCCGGGCGGATCTAGTGGTGGTTCTGCAGCAGCTGTAGCAGCAGGAGAAGTACTATTCTCTCTAGGTTCTGATACGGGTGGTTCTATCCGTCAGCCAGCTGCATATTGCGGTGTTGTAGGTTTAAAACCAACTTATGGACGCGTATCTCGTTACGGATTAGTAGCATTCGCATCTTCACTTGACCAAATCGGACCGATTACACGTACAGTAGAAGACAATGCATACTTATTACAAGCTATTTCAGGTATTGACCGCATGGATGCAACTTCTGCAAACGTTGAAGTTGGAAACTATTTAGCTGGTTTAACAGGCGATGTTAAAGGTTTACGCATTGCTGTACCGAAAGAATACTTAGGCGAAGGTGTTGGCGAAGAAGCTCGTGAGTCAGTACTAGCTGCTTTAAAAGTATTAGAAGGTATGGGCGCAACTTGGGAGGAAGTATCGCTTCCACACTCTAAATACGCTCTAGCAACGTATTACTTACTATCTTCTTCTGAAGCATCTGCGAACCTTTCACGCTTTGATGGCGTGCGTTACGGTGTTCGTTCTGATAATGTAAATAACTTATTAGATCTTTACAAAAACACACGTAGTGAAGGTTTCGGTGATGAAGTTAAACGTCGTATTATGCTTGGTACATTTGCCCTTAGCTCTGGTTACTATGATGCATATTACAAAAAAGCACAACAAGTACGTACATTAATTAAAAATGACTTTGAAAATGTATTTGCTAACTATGATGTTATTATTGGACCAACAACACCAACTCCGGCATTTAAAGTTGGAGAAAAAGTTGACGATCCAATGACAATGTATGCAAATGACATTTTAACAATCCCAGTAAACTTAGCGGGTGTTCCAGCGATTTCAGTTCCATGTGGATTCGGTGCTAACAACATGCCACTTGGTCTACAAATCATTGGTAAACACTTCGATGAAGCGACAATTTACCGCGTTGCACATGCGTTTGAGCAAGCAACAGACTATCATACAAAAAAAGCAAGTCTGTAAGGAGGCGAGCATAGATGAATTTAGAAACAATTATTGGTTTAGAGGTTCACGTTGAGTTAAAAACAAATTCGAAAATTTTCTCTGCGAGTCCAACAGAATTCGGAGCGGAGCCAAATACACAAACAAGTGTAATTGACTTAGGATACCCAGGGGTACTTCCTACTTTAAATAAAGAAGCAGTTAACTTTGCAATGAAAGCTGCAATGGCATTAAACTGTGAGATCGCAACGGAAACGAAGTTCGACCGTAAAAACTATTTTTATCCAGATAATCCGAAAGCTTACCAAATTTCTCAATTTGATAAGCCAATTGGTGAAAATGGTTGGATTGAAATCGAAGTAGACGGTAAAAAGAAACGTATCGGTATTACACGTCTTCATTTAGAAGAAGATGCTGGTAAATCAACGCATACAGCTGATGGTTCATTAGTAGACTACAACCGTCAAGGTATGCCTTTAATCGAGATCGTATCTGAGCCAGATATGCGTACGCCAGAAGAAGCATATGCATACTTAGAGAAGTTAAAATCAATCATTCAATATACTGGTGTATCTGATTGTAAGATGGAAGAAGGTTCTCTGCGTTGTGATGCGAACATTTCTCTTCGTCCAGTTGGACAAGAGAAGTTTGGTACAAAAGCGGAACTGAAAAACTTAAACTCATTCACTTACGTACAAAAAGGTCTTGAGCACGAGCAAGTGCGCCAAGAAAAAGAACTGTTATCTGGTGGTATCATCCAACAAGAAACACGTCGTTATGATGAAGCAACGAAGAAAACAATCTTAATGCGTGTGAAAGAAGGATCTGACGATTACCGTTACTTCCCTGAGCCAGACTTAGTTGAACTTTACATCGACGATGAGTGGAAAGAAGCAGTTCGAGCTTCTATTCCAGAACTTCCAGATGCGCGTAAAGCTCGCTACGTTGCAGAAATTGGCTTACCAGCTTATGATGCACACGTATTAACATTAACGAAAGAAATGTCTGATTTCTTTGAAGCAACTGTTGCAGACGGTGCTGATGCGAAATTAACATCGAACTGGTTAATGGGTGAAGTACTTGCATACTTAAACAAACAACAAAAAGAATTAAAAGACGTTGCATTAACGCCTGCTGGTTTATCTAAAATGGTTCAATTAATTGAAAAAGGTACAATTTCTTCTAAAATCGCGAAGAAAGTATTTAATGAATTAATCGAAAAAGGTGGAGACCCAGAAGAAATCGTTAAAGCGAAAGGTCTTGTTCAAATTTCTGACGAGGGTACACTTCGTAAAGTTGTAACAGAAATTCTTGATAATAATGAGCAATCTATCGAAGACTTTAAAAACGGTAAAGACCGTGCAATTGGGTTCTTAGTTGGTCAAATTATGAAAGCTACAAAAGGACAAGCAAATCCACCGCTTGTTAACAAAATCTTACTTGAAGAGATTAATAAGCGATAATAGTAGTGACTTTTAAAGATTAAGCAGAAAAACACCCGTACATGGGTGTTTTTCTAGGTTAATCAAACGTTTGTTTAAATGAGACAAAATCGTTTAAACAAACGTTTGATTAACTGTCAAAAGTGGAAAAATGTTTGTATAGCAACTATGGTATGATAGTTGCAAAAAGGTGGGAATAATGATAAATCTAAACATAGAGGTTTTTTTTCATCTCATGAAATAATAGATAGTTATTATTCGTTATATGTAAATTTTTATGGAAGAATGGATAGAAATAAAGTGAAACTTTAATCAGTGGGAGGTTCATCCCCAACTGATTATTAGCCCACACCAATCGGGCATTTACTGTCCGCAAATAGCGGGATAAATTTTTTGGTCAAATAAAACAAAACCATTGAAATGAATATTTACTTTTGATGGACTACACGAATCGGGTTCTTACTGCCTGTTTGAGCGGGATAAAAGAAGGATAGCAAGATGAGAGGAGGTAGGCATGGGAATACTGAATAGAAGTTCGGTATGTTCTTTTTCGATGCATAAAGAAATTTCCTGTGCTAATAAATGATGAAGCGAGCAAGAATTATTTATAATCCTACTTCTGGGCGTGAGCTATTTAAGAAGAGCTTACCAGAAGTATTACAAAAATTAGAACAAGCTGGCTATGAGACATCTTGTCATGCGACAACGGGTCCTGGAGACGCTACTGTGGCGGCGAGGCAAGCTGCGGATCGTAAGTTTGATGTTGTTATTGCCGCTGGTGGCGACGGTACATTAAATGAAGTAGTAAACGGTTTAGTTGGACATGAATTCCGCCCGAAATTTGGAATTATTCCAGTTGGAACGACAAATGACTTTGCACGTGCGATTGGTGTACCTCGTTCTATTGAAGAGGCAGCAGATATTATTTGCGAAGGAAAAACAGTGCCATTAGACCTCGGTAGAGCGAACGATACATATTTTATTAACATCGCTGGTGGCGGTCGTATTACAGAATTAACATACGAAGTACCGAGTAAGTTAAAGACAGTATTAGGACAACTTGCTTATTACCTAAAAGGTATCGAGATGTTACCATCATTGCATCCGACATATGTTGAAATTGAGTATGATGGAAAGTTACTACAAGAAGAAATTACAATGTTTTTAATTACGAATACTCGTTCAGTAGGTGGATTTGAAAAGGTAGCACCGTATGCATCTATTAACGATGGGTTATTTGACCTATTAGTACTGAAAAAAGGTTCTATCGCTGATTTAATTAAAGCAGCAACACAAGCACAACGTGGTGAACATATTAACAATCCAAAAGTGTTATATACACAAGCGAACCGAATTAAAGTACATTCACCAGATAAACTAATGATTAATTTAGATGGTGAGTATGGTGGAGATGCACCGATGGAATTCGAAAATATATATCATTGTTTAGAACTATTTGTTCCTGAACATCAAGAGGATGCCTTGTAAAGGCATCCTTTTTTACTTTGTTAAAATGAATTGTAAATTGGGAGTTAGTTTGATTTTTATGGTATTTTTACAATTCTTTTATTTTACATCCATACTTTATTGATACACTGGAAGAGATAAGAAATGAGAGGTAGGATGCTATGGAGAAGATAAAGGCGATATTATTTGATAAAGATGGGACATTAATGGATTTTCATTCAATATGGATAAAAGTAGCTGAAGAACTTGTAGCTGAATGTATAAGTTTATATCATTTACCAAATACAATACGGCAGACCTTATTAGAAGAGATTGGTGTAGAGGGAGCATTTGTTAATCCGAGGAGTGCAATAGCTGCTGGAACAAGCCTTGATGTAGCGAAGGGGCTTTGTAATTATATTGAGTCTGCTAGAGAAGAAGAGATGCATCATTGGGTAAGTGAGAAGTTATTTTCCCTTATGTATGAGCATCGTTCGCATATGAAAATGACAGCGAATTTACCGAAAGTGTTACAGGCATTAAAAGATAAAGGATTTATATTAGGGGTTGTCACGGCGGATGATTTTGCACCAACAGAATTATTTTTAAAACAATATAAGTTGGAGAACTTTTTTGATTATATTATAGCCTCGGATACATTCCCTGTGCAAAAACCAGATAAAAAGATTATAGAAGTGTTTTGTGAGAAATTTAATTTAGAATCATGTGAGGTTGCGGTTGTTGGAGATACGCCAACTGATTTACATTTAGCTAAAAATGGCGATTGCTATGCAATTGGGGTGCTATCTGGTACGGGAGACCGTCCAACATTAGAACCACTTGCTGATTTAGTGTTAGATTCTGTTGAAGAGTTTATTTCTCAATCGGGTGAGTTTTTCTGGGAGAAAGAAAAGTCTAATGTGTAAGGAAAATAAGTCTATAAAGACTCTTAATGAGTCTTTATAGACTTATTTTTTATGCCTGGATACAAAGAATATAGGATAAATGCTAGAAAAGAAAGTTGGCATACATTTTGCAATAAAAAGAGAAAACAATGTAAAGAAAAGGATGGGGTACGCAATGAACACAAAAAAATTTGCTAAAGTAAATGAACAAATTCCAGGACCGAAAGCGGCATCTTTATTAGAACGCCGTCAAAATATAGTACCAAAAGGAGTAAGTAACGGCATCCCAACGTTTGTACAATCTGCAAATGGTGCTCTTGTAACAGATGTTGATGGCAATCAGTACATTGATTTTGCAGGAGCAATCGGGACAATTAACGTAGGGCATTGTCATCCAACGGTTAAAGAAGCGCTCCATAAACAAGTCGATCAATACATTCATACTGGATTTAACGTCATGATGTATGAGCCATATATTGAATTAGCGGAAAAACTTGCGGCATTGGCACCAGGAAGTTTCGATAAGCAAGTCCTCTTTTTAAATAGTGGTGCAGAAGCAGTTGAGAACGCGGTGAAAATCGCTCGTAAATATACGAAGAGACCCGGTATTATCGCATTTTCTAAAGGTTTCCACGGGCGTACATTAATGACAATGACGATGACAAGTAAAGTGAAGCCATATAAATTTGGGTTTGGTCCCTTTGCTCCAGAAGTATATAAAGCGCCATTTCCATACGAATACCGTCGCCCAGAGGGATTAACGGAAGAGCAGTATGATGATTTTATTATTGAAGAGTTTAAGAACTTCTTCATATCGGAAGTAGCGCCAGAAACAATTGCAGCTGTTGTAATGGAACCTGTTCAAGGGGAAGGTGGATTTATCGTCCCAAGTAAGAAATTTGTTCAAGAAGTACGCCGCATTTGTTCAGAGAATGGCATCTTATTTGTAGCGGATGAAATACAAACAGGCTTTAGTCGTACAGGAAAATATTTTGCAATTGATCATTATGATGTCGTTCCAGATTTAATTACAGTGTCTAAATCATTAGGGGCTGGTGTACCGATAAGTGGTGTCATTGGACGTAAAGAAATTATGAATGAGTCTGCACCAGGTGAACTCGGTGGAACGTATGCAGGAAGTCCATTAGGATGTGCGGCTGCCTTAGCTGTTCTCGATGTAATAGAAAATGAGAAATTAAATGATAGAGCGATAGAATTAGGAAAAGTCGTAATGAATCGATTCGAAGAGATGAAAAATAAATATCATTGCATCGGTGATGTGCGTGGGTTAGGAGCAATGTGTGCATTTGAGGTCGTTCAAGATCGTAAGACGAAAGCACCTGACAAAACGTTAACGGCTAATCTATGTGCAGAAGCAAATAAGCGTGGGTTACTTTTATTATCAGCAGGAACGTATGGAAATGTTATCCGTGTGTTAATGCCTTTAATTATTACAGATGAGCAACTTGAAGAAGGATTAACAATAATTGAAGAATCGTTGCAAGCTTGTTATAAGCAAACAAACATCGCTCGCGTTTAAAAACTGAAGTATAAATAGCAAACATTCTAGCTGACTCTATATTAAATGCAGAAAATTCACTTTATAATAAAGGTAGTGAAGTGGATCGATGGATTTGAAGTTAGGGGTGGCTAGGATGGTTGCAGAAAAGGAACGAGTGTTAATGGATTTAAAAGATGTATTTGAATATGCGTTTGACGAAATTTTTGTTACAGATGAGCAAGGGATCGTTGTGCGTGTAAATAGTACATGTGAAAGGCACTATCAACTAGCTGCAGAAGAGTTAGTTGGTAAGCATGTAAAAGAACTACAAAAGGATGGAATCTTTTATCCATCAGCGACATTAGAAGTGATTGAAAAAAAGAGGCCAATTGAACTCGTTCAAACTACAAAATCAGGAGAGTATTTACACGTTCGTACAAGGCCTGTTTTTGATGATGAGGGAAATTTAAGAAGAGTGATTAGTTATTCTCGGGACCTTACTGAACTCTATCAATTACGTCAAAAGGTAGAGGAAATGGATAATCAGCTAAAAACATATAAAAAAGAATTAAGAGAAACATATGAGCATGAAGGACTTATTTTTAAAAGTCTAGCTATGCAAAAAATAGTCGATACAATCAAAAAAGTATCTGTAGTGGATAGTACTGTTCTCGTTTTAGGCGAGACTGGAGTAGGAAAAAGTCGATTAGTACGCCATTTACATGAAGTGAGTCACCGTAAGAATGAAAGTTTCTATGAAATTAATTGTGCGGCATTGCCAACTAATTTAATTGAATCGGAGCTTTTTGGATATTCAGGTGGATCTTTTACAGGTGCGAATCGTGAAGGGAAAAAGGGACTATTAGAATCCGCGCATAAAGGAACTCTTTTTTTAGATGAAATCGGTGAAATGCCGATTGAAATTCAAGCGAAGCTTTTGCAAGTATTGCAAGAAAAAACATTTCGTCCTATAGGCGGAAGAGAATTAAAAAAAGTGGATGTTCGAATTGTGGCGGCAACAAATAGAGATTTAAGCGAGATGGTGAAACAAGGAACATTTCGGAAAGATTTATACTATCGTCTGAATGTCATTCCAATTGCAATTCCCCCGCTTAGGGAGAGAACAGAAGATATTTTGCCGCTTATTTATCATTACTTGCAGCACTTTAATAAAAAGTACGGACGTGATGTGAAACTAGCGCCGAGTACGTTACAAATGTTTGTTGGATATCCGTGGGAAGGAAACAATAGAGAAATAGAGAATGTAATTGAGAGAATTGTTATTACTGTCGATGATGTTGTAACGGTAGAGGATTTGCCACTCTCTATGCAAGAGGCTGCAGTTGAACAATCGGGGCAAAGCCTTTATAAAATGCTGGAAGAGGTAGAGAGAAATATTATTCTTAAAGCGTATAAAACGTATGGATCAAGTTATAAAGTGGCTGAGTTTTTGCAAATTAGTCAATCTGCTGCTACTAGGAAAATTAAGAAGTTCATAGAGGAGGAAGAAAACATTGGATAAAAAGGCGACTTTCGTAAGTATAGATAAAAAGGCGATGTATATAAATGGTGAGTGGATTACACTACAAGAACAAATTGAAGTAAATAATCCTGCGACGAAGGAAATATTTGCAACTGTACCAAAAGGCGGAGTAACAGAGGCAAAGCAAGCTGTTGATGCTGCACATGAAGCTTTTAAAACGTGGTCTAAGTTAACAGCAGCGGATCGTGCAGCGAAATTAAAAAAGTGGTTCACACTTATTGATGAAAATAAGGAAGAAATCGCAGCGATTATGACGAAGGAACAAGGAAAGCCGTTTGCAGAAGCGCTTGGTGAAGTAAATTATGCAAATAGCTTTGTTGAATGGTATGCAGAAGAGGGGAAACGTGTATATGGTGAAATGATTCCTGCTTCTCATCCGAATAAGCGCATTTTAGTTATGAAGCAACCAGTTGGCGTTATGGCAGCTATTACACCTTGGAACTTCCCAGCAGCGATGATTACGAGAAAGGTTGCTCCAGCGCTTGCAGCAGGCTGTACAGCAGTTGTAAAACCTGCAAGTCAAACACCACTAACTGCATTAAAATTAGCTGAATTAGCACATGAAGCGGATATTCCAAAGGGTGTAATTAATATCGTAACAGGTAGTGCAAAAGCAATTGCTGATACGTGGATGGAAGATGGTCGTGTGCGAAAAGTGTCCTTTACAGGGTCAACGGAAATCGGAAAAGAGTTAATGGCTAGTGCGGCGCAAACGATGAAAAAAGTTTCACTTGAGTTAGGTGGTCACGCTCCGTTTATCGTAATGAATGATGCAGATTTAGATAAAGCAGTAGAAGCGGTGATTGGTTCGAAATTCCGTAACGCAGGACAAACGTGTATATGTACAAACCGAGTATTCGTTCAAGAAGAAGTATACGAAGTATTTGTAGAGAAGTTCCAAAAGGCAGTAGGGCAGTTGAAAGTAGGAGACGGTTTCGGTGACGGAACGACTGTCGGACCACTTATTGATGAGAATGCAGTTTCAAAAGTACAAGAACATATTGAAGATGCTATTCAAAAAGGTGGAAAAGTTTTATATGGTGGTCAAAAGGTCGCAGAGTTAGAGGGACATTTCATTCAACCGACTGTAATTGGGTTGGCAAATGATACGATGCTTTGTATGAACGAAGAAACATTTGGGCCAGTGGCACCAGTTGCGAAATTTAAAAAAGTTGATGAAGTAATCGAACGTGCAAATAATACACCATACGGTTTAGCTGCGTATATTTTCACGAAAGACATTAGCCAAGCATTCCAAATTAGTGAAGCGCTAGAGTACGGTATTATTGGTCTAAATGACGGTCTTCCATCAGTTGCACAAGCACCATTCGGTGGCTTTAAAGAAAGTGGTATCGGCCGTGAAGGAGGCCATTTCGGCATCGAGGAATATTTAGAAATTAAATATATTTCATTAGGACTATAAGTAGTATACTAGAATCTCTATAAGGTAACAGAGAAGGAGATTCTAGTATGGTATATTGGCTATTATTACTTGTTACAATTATTTTTGAAGTGGCTGGAACAATTGCGATGAAACTATCAAATGGTTTAACAAAGCTCGTTCCAAGTGTATTGATTTTCGTATTTTATGGAATTTGTTTCAGCGTGTTCGCCATCGTTGTGAAGAAGATTCATTTAAGTATTGCTTATGCTATTTGGTCTGGCGTTGGAACATTACTTATTACAATCATTAGTGTGTATTTTTTTAAAGAGCACATTAGCTTATTCCAAGCATTTTGTATTCTTTTTATTGTTTTGGGTGTCATTGGTCTTAAGGTTTCATCGGCATCATAAAAGGCTATCTTCCTGTGTGGAAGATAGCCTTTTACTTTTATCCCGCTATTTTCCGGGCAGTAAGACCCCTACTTCAAAATTCAGCGAAAGCAAAGAAGTTAGGTGGGGGATCGGGCTGCCCGTAAAAGCCCAATTGGTGAGGGCTGATTAAAGTTTCACTTTATTAAAACGCCCAGTTACCTTTACGGAAGATAGGCTCATGTCTGCCATCAGCTGTAATACCGTCGATATCAAGCTCAGCTGATCCAATCATGAAATCTTCGTGTGTAATACTAGCGTTTGCGCCGTTTTCAGCAAGTTCTTCTTTAGACATTGTTTTTCCGCCATCTAAGTTAAATGCATAAGCATTTCCGATTGCAAGGTGGCAAGACGCATTTTCGTCAAATAGCGTATTGTAGAATAAAATATTTGTGTTTGAAATTGGTGAGTCGTGAGGTACTAAAGCTACTTCTCCTAAGAAGTGAGAACCTTCATCTGTTTCTACTAAATGTTTTAAAGCTTCTTCACCAGTTTCAGCTTTATAGTCTACGATACGTCCGTTTTCAAATGTTAACGTGAAGTTATCAATAATGTTACCTGCAAATGCTAGCGGCTTTGTGCTAGACACTTGGCCGTTTACACCTGTTTTAAGTGGCATTGTAAATACTTCTTCAGTTGGAATATTCGCCATAAATGGTACATTCTTTTCATTTAAGCTACCAGCACCAGCCCATACATGTTTTTCTGGAAGTTCGATTGTTAAATCTGTTCCAGGACCTGTATAGTGAAGAGCTTTATAATGCTTTTCGTTTAAGTAATCCACTTTTGTATGTAATGTTTCATCATGTTCTTTCCATGCTTCTACAGGTTTTTCTAAATCAGCGCGAGTAGCTTTGAAAATAGCATCCCATAGCTTTGCTTCTTGTTCTTCTGGCGCTATGTCAGGGAATACTTTCGCAGCCCATTCTTTCGTAGGAACAGAAATGACACACCAGCTTACTTTATCAGCTTGTACGTAATCACGGTATACTTTCATCGCTTCTCCAGCTACCTTATGAGCTGTTGCGATACGGGTTGGTTCTACACCTTTTAATAAATCAGGGTTTTCTGCATAGATAGACATAAATGCAGCGCCTTCTTTTGCTAATTCTTCACGAGCATGTGCTTTCCAAGAAGGAAATTCAGAGAAAGCTTCTTCAGGAGCTAGATCGAACTTTAAGCGTGTTAACGTCTCGTCATTCCAATCCACATATACGTGTTTTGCACCAGATTTATATGCTTTCTCTGTAACGAGGCGTACAAATTGTACAGCTTCAAGAGGTGCGCTAATTGATAAAGTTTGTCCAGGTTGAATATTAACACCAACATTAACTGCAAGAGCAGCATATTTCTCTAACGTTTGTTCAAATGACATATGTATAATCTCCTTTAATTTGAAAAATTTCTTACTATATATAATACAAGAAAATTCTAAAAATATATATAAATATAGCGCAAAAAGAGAGCTCAAAATGTATTGAGCTCTTACATTTACTTAATTGAAGAAGCAAACTGCTCTACAGTCGTTGTATGGTGTATACGAACGCGCTTCATCTTTAACAATTCATCAGGTTCACCCTTCGTAATGAATTGCCCAGGCTTTGTCGTCGTCGCAAATTGGTAATACTTCTTCGTTTCTGCAACAACCTTATCATCTACATGGCCGAATGGATATGCAATCGCGATAACAGGCTTACCTGTTATTTTTTCTAGCTTTTCTTTTGAACCTTTTAACTCTTCCTCATAGTTTGTAATTTTCGGCAAGTCTGCATGTGTTGCAGTATGAGACTGCACCGAGAAAATGCCGGAATCAACCATTTCTTTTATTTCAGAAGTAGACAATGCTCCTTCTACATCAACGTTATCAACAATCATATATTCTGTTGCTACCGGTTTGAAAGTATCATCTTTTAGCTTTTGTAAAACGCGAAATGCATTCATATTATTTTTCATACCGTCATCAAATGTAACGAAAATCGGCTTATTTACTTTATTTATATCACTCCAGCGTTCAAACGTTAACAGTGTATAACCATTGTCCTTTAAATGTTTCATTTGTGCTTCAAAGTTAGCTGGTGATACGAATAAGTCTTTAATACCTTGACCATGATAATCATCAATTGCGTGATACATAAGAACAGGAACCTTTTGTTCGAAAGTAATAGTAGATTTCGTAAGCGGGATTGTTTTCCCATCTTCTTTCATTCCTGTTGCTTCAATTTGGAATTCACCGCGTTTTCCTTCAAATTCTTTTATATCAAAAGGAAGTGTAAATTGTTTCTCTTTTTCTTTAGAAGAAAAAGATTTAGCACTTTCCTTTCCATCAGCTGTGCGCCAAATTTTATATTGTACTTCATTTAAAGAATCTTTTATGTCTGTAATATGAATACTTGTGTTTGTAGATTCGTGTGTAATTGCATTATATGAGATTTTACCTTGTTTTTGCACAGTCTCTTCTTGTTTCTTAATCCCTTGAGCCGTTTTCTCTTTTTTAGGTTCTGGACTTACATTGTTAGTATTACAGCCTGCTAGAATGGCAGACGTACATAAAGCAATTGCTGCGTATTTTCTCATAAAAATCACCTTCTATTGTGTAGTATGTTGCATATTGACATTAAAATCCCCACCGCTATAAGAGTGGTGGGGATATACCCTTGTTCATCATATCATTTGAAGAAAATGAGGGGAATATGATTTTTAGGAGGCTATTAAGGTAATAGATTAGTGACTTTGAATAGATGTATTTTTTTGTTTCTTATTAGAATTAATAATAATATAACCGACTACAAAGATAAGAGGAATAATAAAGACATAGATAGGCATTCCCCATACATAATAGCTTTTTAGGGTTAAGACTAGTAAATGTAAGAAATCGAAAATTGCGTGGGCTTTCATAATATCCTCCAATGGTTTTTTGAAAATTATAACATTTTAAACTTGTTATTTGTATAATTTGGAAAGTGATTTAAGCTAATTTTAAAGTAAGAAGAAGACTTATTAATATGCAATTTTGCATACGGGTATGGATTCTATTAAAATATAAAGATTTTATACTATAATAAAAACCGCTATAAAACTAAGTAAGGATAATGTATGGAGTGGAGAATAGAAATGAAATATAAAAAAATAATATATATCTTTTTCATATCGCTATTTATAGCTGGTTGTCAAAGTGAAGTGAGTAAAGCAAATAGTGTGGAAGAGTATATTCCATCGCATCTTATGAATGCGGAAGTGACGGCGGATATTATGACACTAGAGATGGAACCAGATACTCTTAAAAAGGTAGGGAGTATTGGTCAAAGAATGAGAGAGCATCTAGCGAGTAATATGGAATGGTATTTAAAATATGTAGAAGAACATGCAGAGAAAAAAAGTTTTCCATATCATCCTAATTTCGGTGTTACAAAAGAAGAGTATGAGTTTGTACTAAATGCAATTGATCAAAGTAAATTGGTTAATACAAAAGATGGAAAGCTGAAATTTAAGAAAAAAAATGATCATGAAGTAGAGATTTTTTCAAGTGAAAGTATAAAGCTCCTTAAATATGTAGTTATTGATACGAAGAAGAATACAGTAAAAACATCTCTAGGGGAATGTGAATATTTTGGAGAAATACTGGCGTCACCAGAACAGAAGTTAACTGGTCCTTGGCACGGAAAACAATGGATGTTAAAAAAAGATGATTTAATATATATATTTTCTTTAGGGAAAATGGAAGCAGAAAATAAATCAATTATTGATATTTCGGTGAAAGGTAATTATAAGGGGGAAATTATTAATAAGGAAGAGGCATTAGAGTTTTCTTCAGTTTCTTAAATGATGATAATAAAAAAATCACCTTGCTGTCTAAGCAAAGGTGATTTTTTATTAAATAAACAATCCAGCGATTGTCGCAGATAAAATAGAAGCAAGTGTTGATGCAAACAGCATTTTCCAACCAAATTTAGAAACAACGCTTCCTTGTTTTTCAGAAAGGGCACGGATTGTACCAACGATTGCACCAATTTGGCTAATACTTGCGAAGCTAATTAAGAATACTGTAACGATTCCAACTGTACGTGGAGCTAATGTTGTAGCTGTGTCTTTTAAATCAAGGATTGCTACAAACTCGTTTAAAACAATCTTCGTACCCATAATACCACCAGCTGGGATAATATCTTGAGTTGGAATACCCATTAAGAATGCGAATGGAGAAAGTACGTAACCGAAGATTTGTTGTAAAGTAACAGCATGTCCCATTGCGCCTGAAGCTGCACTAATTACGTAGTTTACAACTTCCATCACACCGATAAAGGCGATCATTAATGCGGCAACGATACCAGCTACTTTTAAACCATCAAGCGCACCGTTAATCATTGCGCCGATAAAGCTGTCTCCGAATAGAGTTCTATCAAATTTTTGAATCACTTCATCCTCTTTTTTCGTATCAACTGGTGTTAATAACGAACAAACGATTAAGCTTGAGAATAAGTTTAGCGGAAGAGCTGCTAGTACGTATTTTGCATCTAACATCATTACGTATGATGCTGTAACAGAAGCAGAAACGGAGCTCATCGCAGAACAACAAATGATAAACATACGATTTTTATTGAAATGCTGTAAATCGTTTTTAATGACGATTAACGCTTCACTTGAACCGAAGAATACAGAGTTTACTGCGTGGAATGACTCAACGCGTGGCAAACCAGTAATTTTTGAAATTGCACCGCCGACAACACGAACGATGAATGGTAAAACACCTAAATAACTAAAGATTGAAAGTAGTGCTGAGAAAAATACGATAATTAATAATACGTTTAAGAAAAAGACAAAATCTCTGTGAATTCCATTAAAGAGAAAATCGACACCTGTCGTACCAAGTTTAATTAGTTTGTTGAAAACTTTACTAATGAAAATAATGATTTGTTGACCAATCTTTGTAGCAAACATAAACCAACCGATTAAAATTTGGAAACCAATCATAATTGCAATTGCACGGAAGTTGATTTTACTTTTGTTGTTTGACAAAGCAAAACATAAACCTAACACGGCAAGAATACCGATAATGCTCATTACATATTGCATGTAGTTGCCCCTTTCAGAAGTTCGTATAAAGTTTGTACATAAAACGTTCGTTATATTACTAAAAATAAAAGAACGAGGTTTTATGTCATACGTAAGATGTCTGACCTTTTAGAAAAATAAAAATAAAAAAAGACCCATATGGATTCACTTTCATCTATGAGAGAAAGCTAATCAATATGAGTCCTTTTTTACGCATAGGCTAATATTCATTAGTTTTCCCCATAGTCCAGCAATTTAAGGTTGCCGGGTAGAAACTCTCGATCCATATTATCAAGTATATATGAGGTAACATCGTCCGTATTAAATTAGTAGTAGCGTAACATTAACAGAGAAGTATCGTCAATAGCTTTTTTTCTTCCAATAGAAAAAGACCATATAAGTATGATAAAATGTAACGCAGTGTTATGAAAAAGAGAGGTCGGAAAATGAGTACTAAAATGACGCCACCAGTTGAGAAAAACGAGTTTATAGATGTAGTATTTGAAGATTTAACACATGATGGTGCCGGTGTTGCGAAAGTAAAGGGCTATCCTATTTTCGTTAAAAACGGATTACCAGGTGAAGAAGCGCAAATTAAAATTATTAAAGTGAAGAAAAACTTTGCATTTGGTCGTTTAATGAAGCTTCATACAGAAAGTCCATATCGTAAAGATGCAGAGTGCCCGGTATATAACCAGTGCGGCGGTTGTCAGCTTCAGCACTTAACTTATGAAGGACAATTACAGGCGAAAGAAAAGCAAGTACGTGACGTTATGCATCGCATCGGAGGACTAGGCGATGTTCCTGTTCATCCTGTACTTGGTATGAAGAACCCGTGGGTATACCGCAATAAAGCACAAGTACCAATCGGAGAACGTGAAGGTGGGCTTGTAGCTGGTTTCTATCGTCAAGGAACGCATGACATCATTAATATGGAATCATGCTTAATTCAGGCAGAAGAAAACGATACATTAATTCAAGAAGTAAAACGTATTTGTGAAAAGCACGGTATCACTGCGTACAACGAAGAGCGTAACAAAGGAACACTTCGTCACGTAATGGCTCGTTACGGACAAGTAACAGGGGAAATTATGCTTGTCTTCATTACACGTACAGCAGAACTACCAAACAAAAAAGCAATTATTGAAGAAATTGCAGCAAAATTTCCAGAAGTAAAATCGATTGTTCAAAACGTAAATACGAAGCGTACGAATGTAATTTTCGGAGATAAAACGACAGTACTGTACGGATCAGAATATATTTATGACTTTATCGGTGACATTAAATTTGCGATTTCAGCACGTTCATTCTATCAAGTAAACCCAGAACAAACGAAAGTGCTATACGATAAAACGTTAGAATACGCAAAATTAAATGGTAACGAAACTGTAATCGATGCCTATTGCGGAATCGGATCAATCTCGTTATTCCTAGCGCAAAAAGCGAAAAAAGTGTACGGCGTTGAAATCGTCCCAGAAGCAATTGAAGACGCAAACCGAAATGCAGCACTAAACAACATGACAAACGCTGAATTTGGCGTAGGAGAAGCAGAAGTAGTCATTCCAAAATGGTACAAAGAAGGCGTAATTGCTGACACAATGGTCGTAGACCCACCGCGTAAAGGCTGTGACGAAGCATTACTAAACACAATCATTGACATGAAGCCAAACCGCGTCGTATACGTATCATGTAACCCAGCAACATTAGCGCGTGACTTAAAAGTATTAGAAGAAGGCGGATATAAAACACAGGAAGTACAACCTGTTGATATGTTCCCGCATACGACTCATGTGGAGTGTGTAGCTTGGCTTAAGTTAGTATAATAGGAAAGCAGTTGATATAGAAAAAATCTATACCACCTGCTTTTTGGTTTACAAAAATACCATTCATAAGCGATTTTAGTTAAAATAAATATTGCTGATTTTCACAAATTATAAATTGAGATTTTGAAATTGTATTCTTAGTGAGAGGATTTGAATTTGAAATGATAGATAATTTTTGGCGTGAATTACCACGACCATTTTTCGTACTTGCACCAATGGAAGATGTGACAGACGTTGTTTTCCGTCACGTAGTAAGTGAAGCAGGTCGTCCGGACGTATTCTTCACAGAGTTTACAAACTCGGATAGCTATTGCCATCCAGAAGGTATGAAAAGTGTACGTGGCCGTTTGATTTTTACAGAAGATGAACAACCGATGGTAGCACATATTTGGGGAGATAATCCTGAATACTTCCGTCAAATGAGTATCGGTATGGCAGAGCTAGGATTTAAAGGTATCGATATTAACATGGGTTGCCCAGTTCCGAACGTTGCATCAAGAGGAAAAGGTAGTGGCCTTATTCTACGTCCAGACGTTGCAGCAGAACTTATCCAAGCAGCAAAAGCGGGCGGACTACCTGTCAGCGTAAAAACAAGACTTGGCTTTAAAGAGTTAAGCGAGTGGGAAGATTGGTTAACGCACATTTTCAAACAAGATATTGCAAACCTTTCTATTCATTTACGCACAAGAGAAGAAATGAGCCAAGTAGATGCGCATTGGGAATTAATTCCGGAAATTAAAAAATTACGTGACCGTATCGCACCAAATACGTTAATAACAATCAATGGAGACATCCTTGATCGTAAAATGGGACTGGAACTTGCTGAAAAATACGGCATTGATGGCGTAATGATCGGACGAGGCATCTTCAAAAATCCATTTGCGTTTGAAAAAGAGCCAAGAGAGCATAGCAGTAAAGAGCATCTAGATCTTTTAAGACTACAACTTGATTTACAAGATCAATATGCAGAAGTACTGCCACGCTCAATCACAGGGCTTCACCGCTTCTTCAAAATTTATGTGAAGGGCTTCCCAGGAGCTGCTGAATTGAGAAATCAATTGATGAGTACGAAGTCGACTGATGAGGTGCGTGCTTTGTTGGATAGGTTTGAGGATAGTGTTGGTGTGGCTCAGGATAGTGAGACGGTTTAACTTTTAAGCAGTTAAATCATTTCATATGTAGTGTATGACATGAGTGAGTTGAAAATAAGCGTAGAGCTGGAAAAGAACAGTGTATTTGAGAAATCAAAGCACTGTTTTTTTCTTTTAGTTAATGTTAAGAGAGAAATCTTTTTAAAGGCATATAAAAAACACGTAAGAGCTCTGTAGATACAATGATAGAGAAAAGTTCGGGTAAGACTATAAAACATATCTTTAAAATGTTAAAGTATTAATTTAGCGGACAATAACTAAAAGGTTAGATTTAAACATGATAATTTAAAGCACGTTATAGGATAAACTTTAACTGCTGAATAAATAATCAACATTTCAGGAGGAAACCCAATGGCAATGAGCAACAACGATATATTAAAAAGAGTAAGATACGCTTTAGATATAAAAGATATAGATATGGTAGAAATCTTTAAACTTGGCGGGATGGAAGTAACGAAAGAAGACGTAGTTGATATGCTTACAAAAATAAAGAGGGCTCCTCAGCATGAAGCTGAAAATGATGAGGTAGCTGAAGATGAGTACGTATTAACATGCGATATGATGATGTTAGAGGCATTTTTAAATGGATTTATTACTTTAAAAAGAGGAAAGCAAGATCCGAAACCAGGGCAGCCTGCACCTGTACAGAGCAAGGAGAGTGCCAATAACCTTCTTCTAAAGAAAATGAAAATCGCACTATCTTTAACGAGTGAGGATGTACTTGATATATTAGATAGCGTAGGCGTTACGGTAACAAAAGGAGAGTTAGGCGCTCTATTAAGAAAAAAAGGTCATAAAAATTACAAAGAGTGCGGCGATAGATACGCAAGGAATTTCATTAAGGGATTAGGTGTAAAGTATAGAGGATAATGAGTTCGTTAAAGCAGTAAATGATATAATAGGTAGAGTAGGACGTTCGTATCCTACTCTTTTTTATTTGTAAAAATACTATGCTAGGTGATGAAATGGTACATACATATTTAGGTGAGACAATTAATTTTCATATAACTTATAAGAAGAAAAAGTCCGTGCGTCTTTTTGTGGATTCGTATGGAAATGTGGAAGTGCAGGCTCCGAAAGGGACACCTGTTGAATACTTAGTCCAGTTGCTAGAGGAAAAGTGGGATTGGATTCAGACAACTCGTAAGGAAATGGCGGAGCGAGCGCGTGGACCACAGGAAAAGGATTACGATCAAGGAGAAGGCTTTTTGTATTTAGGGAATACGTATCCGATACAGATTTCCCAAGATGCAAGCATTGAGCAAGACAATGCGATTTTTGAAGGGGATAAGTTACATATTTATGTAAAAGAGCTAAAGGATGAGAAAATACAGCAAGCTTTAAAACGATTTTACTATAAGCAGTGTAAATCTTTAGTAGAGAAGAGTATTAAAGCGCATCAAAGTAATTTCAAAACAAAACCACGTTCTATTCGTATTACAGATAGTAGTCGTACTTGGGGTACTTGCGATTCGAATTTACAACTAACATTCAATTGGAAGCTAGCAATGGCACCACAGCGAGTAATTGACTATGTAGTCGTTCATGAAATGTGTCATATGGTTCATTTAAATCATGATCGTTCTTTTTGGCGGCTTGTCGGGAAGATAATGCCTGATTATAAAGAAATGGAGAACTGGTTAGCTTTATCTAGTTGGAAGATGACGGTTTAGGAAGGGATATCGATTTTTGTCTGTAAATCGATATTTCTTGTCGAATCGTTGATATATTGTGAGTTTTGATAGATATATTTTAAAAATCGTTGATATATTGTAAGTTATGATAGATATATTCGAAAAATCGTTGATATAATTTCATTTACTACAGGATTGTTCAACAAATCGAAAAGAGGAGATGTCACAAGGGACATCTCCTCTTTTCGAGTATATAGATTATCGTCCAAACTTCACAACAAATTCTTCATCAACTTTCTCCATCTCATACCCACGATACCCCTCCGAAAGCAAAGCCTGCTGTCCACTAGCATCACTCATTAGAATACTTTGAACATCCGTCAAATCGCTTTCTTTATCTCCGCGCAATTCCTTCACAAAAACATACCGCAGACTACCACCATACTTCTCCTTCAGCGCAGCAATCTCCATCCCTTGCGCAAATTTATCCTTCAAACTTGGAATGTTAAAAGGTGCTACGGTGCAGCAGACATAATCGTATTTGCTATCTTCTTTTTGCAATTCGTCCATAATGACCATCGCTAATATTTTTTGTATGCCATTTCCTCGACAGTTCGGATGAACGTTTGAGATTTCTTGATAGATGACGCGGTGTAGTTCACTTTCTGGCAAACCAATATCAAGCCCTAAATGTTCATCATCGATAGGCGGGACGAGTAGAGCGCGAAATGCGATGAGTTCGTTTTCGATAAAAGCACCGATCATCATGCCGTTTCCTTCTAGAATGTATTGAAATTCTTCTTGTGAGAGTGGTTGTAAACGACTTTTATCTTCTAGTGCTTCAACTACAATGTTTTGTAGTGATAAGGTTTGCTCGATGTGCTCTAGTGATAGTAATGTAACGTGAAATGGATTGTTATTTTGTTTTAATGTTCCTTTGTATAGAACTGTCATATGATAGTCCTCCTTTAGCGTACAACGTCTTGAAAGACGGTTAGTTCTTGTAGTGTATCTTCGTTTATTTCAATGCCGAGTCCGGGCTTTTCGTTTAAGCGAATGAATGGTACATCGTAATGTAAGTTTCCAATGTCTTTCGTGAATTTTAATGGTCCTGTTAGCTCTACGCTCGTAATGATTTTCTTTGAGAAAGCGAAATGGAATCCTGCGGAAGAGGCAACAGATGATTCGACCATTGATCCCACTTGGCATTCAATGCCGGCCATTTCAGCTTGATGAGCGAGCTTTACAGCTGGATATATGCCACCGCATTTCATTAGTTTTATATTCACTTTATCAGCAGCTTCTAATTTAATAATTTGGCGCATTTCACGAGAACTTTTTAGTCCTTCATCAATCATAAGCGGTAGGTCTGTTTTAGAACGGATATGAGCCATTGCATCAATATCGTCCGCGATAACAGGTTGTTCAATCCAGTCAATGTTTAAATGTCCTAATGAACGCAGTGCTGTTAATGTGTTCGCGCTATTTTTCCAGCCTTGGTTTACATCAACGCGAATAGCGATGTCATTTCCTACACGTTCACGTACAGCTTCAATACGTTTCACATCTTCTTTTACATTCGTACCAACTTTCATTTTGAAAGATTGGTAACCTTTTTGAATCATAGAAGCAGCTTCTTCAGCCATGTCTTCTGGATTGGCAATACTTAAAACGTGAGTGATAGGGAATTCTTCATGGTAGCGCCCGCCAATTAATTGATATACAGGTTGATTTAGTTTTTTGCCCATTATATCAAAACAAGCAATATCAATTGCGGCTTTCGCTGTTGGAACACCGTAAATTGTATTGTCCATCATGTCGTGTATTTTTTCGATATTCATTGGATTTTTCCCGATTAGAGCAGGGGTTAGCGTATGTTTTAAAGTATGGAAAGTACTTTCCCATGATTCACCTGTGACATGATCATCAGCAACGCCTTCACCGTAACCGATAATACCTTCATCTGTTTCCATTTTGACGATAATAGAGGGCATATCAGAATAAGAGCCATAACTAATAACAAACGGATTGCGAAGCGGTAAACGAATTGCGTAAAGATGAATAGCTGTAATTTTCATTGAATAGAAACCCCTTCCTGTTTACAATAGTTTTGTACATTTGATATAGTTGACGTTAAATAGTCGTTAATTAATGATAAGGAGTTAGAGAAAATGATGATAAAAATTGCAGTTGTCGGTTCAAAGGAATTTATGGACAACCTTTTTCCTATTGCTCAAAAATTAGAGGGAATAGAAATTGATCCATATATTTACCTTCATCCGGCGGAATCTTCTGAACTATTAAAGTGTCTAAAGCCTTGTGATGTCATCTTTTTCTCAGGTGCTTTACCTTATTATATGGCAAAAGAAATAAGAGAACAATTACGAATTCCAAGTACATACTTACAGCAAGACGAGACAACTGTCGCATCTTCCATTCTTTCTATCATGTATCATCAAAGTATTCAACCACATAACATTTCCATCGATTTAGTAGACCGCTCGTTTATTACAAATGTGTTCCATGATATTGGTATAAAAGAAAGTCCGCAAGTGTTGGATTATGAAAATATGCTGTGGAGTAAAGATGAGATAAATAGAGTTATCGATTTTCATGTAGCTAAATATCAATCTGGAGAAGCTCATTTAGCTTTAACTAGTATTCACACTGTTTACGACGAGCTTCAAAAAATAGGTGTTCCTTCAGAGCGCATGATTGATCCAACACAATCCATTATACATGGGCTAAAAGATGCAAAAATAAAAGCTGAGTTAGCAAAAAGCTATTCAGCTACTGTTGGTGCTTGTATAATTTCTTCCTTAGAATTACGAGCGAGTTTGCTTGAAAAACTAGATGTCATTTCAAAAGAACTACGTGGTTCATTTAAACAAGTGGATGAAATGACATGCATTTTGTATACAACTCGTGGTGATATCGAATCAATTATTAAAACAAATGCGATAGATAACTTGTTTGCGAGCGTAGAAGGAACGATAGCTATTGGATTTGGTTATGGGAAAACCGTGAAAGAAGCGGAGCAAAATGCAAAAATTGCTCAAAGTTTTGCAAAGAACAATCCAATAGATCGTTGTTTTTATATACTAACAAGTGATAAAGATTTGTTTGGTCCGTTCCCGAAAGAACAGAGAGTACAAAGTTTGAAAAATGATAATCCGGAACTAATGAAAATAGCGAAGGAAACAAAGCTTAGTCCGGCCAACTTGTCAAAAATCATTCAATTTAGTCAATCGCACCCGTCATTGAAGTTTACAGCAGCTGACCTTTCTGAGTACTTACAAGTGACTCGAAGATCGACAGAAAGGTTGTTAAAGAAATTAGTTGATTACGGGTATGCTCATATTTGCGGCGAGGAAATGCCCTATCAACAAGGGCGACCTCGCGCACTATATGAACTGAATTTACCGCTATTTTTAAGCTTCTAGTTGAGCTTTTTGTTTCTTTAGTAGTTCTGCTTTTTCAATGTCTGATAGTTTTACAATTGTGAAGCCTGTTATACCATAAATGATTGAGATAATAGGTACGATGAAATTCAAAATAGCATAAGGAGCATATTCAAATGCACCTACGCCAAGTGTTGCGAGAATAAATACACCGCACGTATTCCAAGGAACGAAGACAGAAGTTAATGTTCCACCATCTTCTAATGCTCTGGATAAGTTTTTTGAATGTAGTCCTTTTTCCGTGTATGCATTTGCGTACATTCTTGAAGGGACAACAATTGAAATATATTGTTCAGAGCAAGTAAGGTTTGTTGCAAAACAAGATGCGATAGTAGAAGCGATAAGCCCTTTTGCTGATTTCGCTAACTTTAAAATTTGATTTACAATTGAGCGAAGAATACCTGTATGTTCTAATACTCCTCCGAAAGTCATAGCGACAATTGTCATAGAGACTGTATTCATCATCGAATCTAAGCCACCGCGGTTAAATAGTTCGTCTACTAGCTTGTTTCCAGTGTCTATAACAAATCCAGCTTGGAGTGCACCGACAGATGCTGAGACAGAACCACCTTGAATAAAGACTTGTGATAAGAATCCTAAAATAATACCGACGAGAATCGCTGGTATAGCAGGGACTTTTTTAGCGACCAATACCATAACGACTACGGGTATAATGAGTAGGAAAGGCGAGATAACAAAGTTTTGTTGCAATACTTGTAACGTTTGATCGATGCTCTTCGCATCAATATTGTTAGCGCCGAAGCTTTTTCCTAAGACTGCGTAGACGATAAGAGTAATAATTAAACCTGGAACTGTAGTAAATAACATATGACGAATGTGTGCGAATAAATCTGTATTTGTTAATCCTGCGGCTAAGTTAGTTGTGTCTGAAAGCGGTGACATTTTATCGCCAAAATAAGAGCCTGAAATAATGGCACCAGCAACCATTGGAGCTGGAATTCCCATACTTAGGCCAATTCCCATTCCAGCAACACCAATTGTGCCCATTGTAGACCAAGAGCTACCAATTGCTAATGCTACGATAGAACAAATGACGGTAATGGAAACTAAAAATAGTGATGGAGTTAAAAGTTTTAAACCGTAATAAATCATCGTTGCGACGATTCCACCGCCAATCCAAGCACCAATTGTTAAGCCAACAAGAATAATAATGACGATAGCGGGTAATGCAAGACGAATCCCTTTATACATTGCTTCTTCAAGATCATTCCATTTGTAACCGTAACGCCAAGCGACAATAGAAGCAACGGTTGTACCAATAATAAGTGGAACGTGAGGGGTTTGTTTTAATACAACAATTGTAACCATCATAACTGCAACGGTAATGATAATAGGGATAATCGCTATTCCAAAAGGTATTTCTTTTTTCATAAAGTTCCTCCTTGTTACGTATGTTTGTTTGTATTTTTAGAATTGTCGTAAAATAGACGTTTATTAGGTTATGATAACTAAAAGTTTATGTAAGCGTCAACATAAAAAACAGAAAATAAGGAATGTTCTAGTTGTTTGTTTAGTTTGTAATATAGGTGAGTAGTAAGCTTTTTAAGTATTTAAAAATAAATAATTGACTTTTTTCTTAAAATTCAATATGTTCATAAAAACATCTGTTTTTCATAAGTATAATTAACCCGAATCGTTTGTAATGTGGGAAGGAGACTGGAACGTTGAAAACATTAGAACTACAAGAGCGCTTAACGGAGATTTTTCAGCATTTACACGAAAACCCTGAAGTAAGTTGGAAAGAATATGAAACGACAGCGTATATTACTGACTTTTTAAAAGAAGAAGGAATTTCATATAGAACATTTGATGATTGTCCAGGTGTAATTGCTGAGATTGGAGGCGGGAATCCAGTTATTGCGATTCGTGCTGATATGGATGCACTTTGGCAAGAAGTAAATGGAGAATTTAAAGCGAACCATTCATGTGGCCATGATGCTCATATGACCATTGTAATGGGACTTATTTTACAATTGAAAAATATGAGATGGAAAAGTGGTACGGTTAGATTTATTTTTCAGCCAGCAGAAGAGAAGGGTAATGGTGCTTTGAAGATGGTGGAGAAAGGTGCTGTAGATGATGCTGATTTCTTATTTGGCGTCCATCTAAGACCAATTGAAGAACTATCTTTGAAACAAGCAGCCCCATCTATTCGTCATGGAGCAGCAGGATTTTTAGAGGGTATGATTCATGGGGAGGATGCACACGGGGCAAGACCACATCAAGGTGTGAATGCAATTGATGTCATTTCCATGATTAATATCGGTTTGAAAAATATTTGGCTGCCACCGCAAAGTTCCTATTCAGTAAAAATGACGAGATGCCAAGCTGGTGGTGATAATTTAAATATTATTCCGGGAAATGGTCATTTCAGTTTAGATGTAAGAGCAGAGAGTAATATACTATTAGAAGAATTAAAGAAAAAGATTGAGCATGTAATAGAATCAGCTGCATCGATGGGATCAAAAACTTCATACGAATGGATGGATCTTGCACCAGGAGCGGAGGTTTCCGAAGAAGCAGAGCGCTTTATGCGTAAAGGTATTCTCGAAGTGTATGGGGAAGAGAGATGTACGGGACCGCTCTATACGACGGGAAGCGATGATTTCCATTACTATACAGTGAAAAGACCACATTTAAAAGCTGTCATGCTTGGACTAGGAGCAGACCTACAACCTGGATTACACCATCCGTATATGAGATTTGATCATAGTTGTATTATGGATGGGGTAGAAATATTGAAACAAACTGTATTGAAAGTATTAGAAGACAGGGGCTAGAGAGCTCCTGTTTTTTTGTCGTGAATTGTCGGTAAATCGATATATTTGAAAAATCGTTGATATATTTTGAGTTATGATAGATATATTGAGAAAATCGTTGATATATTTGAAGTTACGATAGATATATTAAGAAAATCGTTAATATAATTTCACGTACCTATTAATTTGATAAAAAATGAGCCTCCAGTACATGGTGTATAATAATAAGTACCATTTTTTAATAGGAGAAAACGAATGAACGAACAATATTACGATGCAGTTTTACATATAAAAACAGTCGGTGAGCAAAAAGGGTTTAACAAGTCTATGCATTATCACCGCTATGAACCGACGCCGTATAGCGGGTTAGATGAGTTATTGAATCAATATGAAATACGAAGTAGCGACCGAATTGTAGACTTTGGGTGCGGAAAAGGGCGATTAAACTTTTATATGCATCATAAATGTGGTGCATCAGCAGTTGGAATTGAAATGAATGAAGAGTTTTATAAAGAAGCGATGGATAATCGAGATCGTTATGCCCGAAAGGCACGAAACAGTAAGGGGAAAATTCAATTCCAATGTTGTTTAGCGCAGGAATATGAGGTTGATCCACGCGATAACCGTTTTTATTTCTTTAATCCATTTTCTGTACAAGTGTTTATGAATGTAGTAAATAACATTTTGCTTTCAGTAGAAGAAACGGGGAGAGAAGTGGATATTATTTTATATTATCCTTCTGAGGACTATATTTTCTTCTTAGAAAATCAGACTGCGTTTAAGCTGAAGAAAGAAGTAAGGTTGCCTGGGGCTTATGAGAAGAATGGGAATGAGAGGTTTTTAGTTTATACATTAGGGTAATAAAAAACAGGTGCCAAGGCACCTGTTTTTTATTAGTTACGGATTAAGTAATCAAATGCACCTAAAGCTGCGTTTGCACCTGAACCCATAGAGATGATGATTTGTTTGTACGGATTATTTGTACAGTCACCTGCAGCAAACACTCCTGGTACGTTTGTAGCGCCGTGCTTGTCTGTTACGATTTCACCGCGAGCGCGTTCAACTGTTTCGCCTAACCAGTCTGTGTTTGGCACAAGACCGATTTGTACGAATACACCCTGTAATTCAACGTGATGAACTTCTTCAGTTTCACGATCGATGTAAGAAATACCGTTTACTTTATCAGTACCAGTGATTTCTTTCGTTTGAACGTTTTTCAGAACAGTTACGTTTGGTAAGCTGTTAAGACGCTCTTGTAATACAGCATCAGCTTTTAATTCTGGCATGAATTCAAGAACAGTTACGTGCTTAACGATACCTGCTAAGTCGATAGCTGCTTCAATACCAGAGTTACCTCCGCCGATAACTGCTACGTCTTTTCCAGTAAATAATGGACCGTCACAGTGTGGGCAGTATGCTACACCTTTATTTTTGAACTCAGCTTCACCCGGTACGCCAACGTTACGCCAGCGAGCACCTGTAGAAACGATTACGCTCTTACTTTTCAGAATAGCGCCGTTTTCAAGTTCCACTTCAATAAGTTCTTTTTTCTCTAAACGTTTTGCACGTTGTAGATTCATTACATCGATGTCGTATTCTTTTACGTGCTCTTCAAGGCTTGCTACTAGCTTAGGACCTTCAGTCTTTTTTACGCTGATGAAGTTCTCAATGCCCATAGTATCCATTACTTGACCACCGAAGCGCTCAGCAACGATACCAGTGCGGATGCCTTTACGTGCTGCGTAAATTGCTGCACTTGCACCAGCAGGGCCGCCACCAACAACAAGAACATCGTATGGATCTTTATCAGAAAGCTCTGATGCATCTGGACCGTTACCCATTTTAGCTAAAATTTCTTCAAGTGTCATACGACCGCTTCCGAAAGATTCGCCGTTTAGGTAAACTGTTGGTACTGCCATGATGTCTTTGCTTTCGACTTCCTCTTTGAATGCAGCGCCATCAATCATAGTATGTGTAATACTAGAGTTTAGAACGCTCATTACGTTAAGAGCTTGTACAACATCAGGACAGTTATGACAACTTAGGCTGATATAAGATTCAAAATGATATTCGCCTTGAATGTTTTTAATTTGATCGATTAATTTTTGTTCAATTTTTGGAGCGCGTCCACTTACTTGTAGTAAAGCTAACACTAGTGATGTAAATTCGTGTCCTAATGGAATACCAGCGAATACGACACCAGTGTCTTCACCAGGGCGGTTTACGCTAAAGCTTGGTGTTCTCTCTAATTCAACTTTTTCTACTGTAATCTTAGATGACATAGTAGCTAATTCGTCTACTAGAGATAACATATCTTTAGATACGTTATCGTCTCCTGCGCTTACTTTAAGTAAAATATCGTTCTCCATTAACTGAAGGTATTGGGATAGTTGTGTTTTTATATCTGCATCTAGTATCATTTTGATCGAACTCCTTAGATTTTGCCTACAAGGTCAAGGCTTGGTTTAAGTGTTGCAGAACCCTCTTGCCATTTAGCTGGGCAAACTTCACCTGGGTTGTTACGTACGTATTGAGCAGCTTTAATTTTGTTAACAAGAATGCTTGCGTCACGGCCGATACCGTCAGCATTGATTTCCATAGATTGGATAACGCCGTCTGGATCGATGATGAATGTACCACGAGCAGCAAGACCTTCTTCTTCCATTAAAACGTTGAAGTTTGTAGTGATTGTGCGAGTTGGGTCACCAATCATGATGTACTCGATTTTGCCGATAGTTTCTGAGCTATCATGCCATGCTTTGTGAGTGAAGTGAGTGTCTGTAGATACAGAGTATACTTCAACGCCTAAGTCTTTTAGAGTTGCATATTGGTTTTGTAAGTCTTCAAGTTCAGTTGGGCAAACGAATGTGAAGTCAGCTGGGTAGAAACAAACTACACTCCATTTTCCTTTTAAACTTTCGTCAGTAACTTGGATAAATTCTCCATTATGGTAAGCATTAGCTTTAAACGGTTTTACTTCTGTGCCGATTAATAACATGTTAAAATTCCTCCTAAATGTTGGTTTTGAGCATCAAAAAATAGTGTGCTCATAAAATATATTTTTTAATTAACTATAATAATTCTAATTCGATATTAATTATCATATAGAAGTGGTTATTTTGTCAAGAGAATAAACCAACTTTATACCAATTTAATTAATATTTATTCTCAATTAAGACTAACAGGGAATTGAAAGGTAACTTTAAGTTTATAAATTTTCAATGATTGTTTGAAAGAGTAGTGTGTATGTTAGAGATATGGTGTAAGTATAAGTTCTTAGGAAGGAAATATTTCTTAGAAGTTATTTATTTGAAAAGGAACTGCTTACTTCTATTTTACAAAGAATTTTGTGATAAATAAAATAAAATGAATCGGAAATTTTTTGAACAATTTTTGTCATCTCAAATATATAATTAGGAAGTATATTACGATGATAGTTAGAAACATTGACTCAAAGTGCTAACAAGATATAATAAAACCTAGATATACCTTTCAAAAAGAAGAATACATATTTATAGGATGAAAAAATTCAACCTATTATTTTTTATAGCTTTTAGAAAACGCTTACAATTAGTGTGGAGGGGAAACCATGTCTAAGTTCACGAAGTATTTTTTAATGGAAGCTAAAGATGTGATTGCATATGTGAAAGAGAAATTATCTAAGTTTGAAAATGCAAAGGGGTTACAGTGTAAAGAAATAGGTGATGGCAATTTAAATTATGTGTTCCGCGTTTGGGATGAAAAAGAGACCATGTCTGTCATCGTAAAGCAAGCTGGGGATACAGCTCGCATTTCAGAGGAGTTTAAGTTGTCGACGAATCGTATTCGTATAGAATCAGATGTTTTGCAGTTAGAGGAGGAGTTAGCACCTGGACTTGTTCCTAAGGTGTATTTATTTGATAGTGTGATGAATTGTTGCGTAATGGAAGATTTATCGGATCACACAATATTACGTACAGCACTTATAAATCATCAAATATTTCCGAGGCTTGCGGATGATTTAACTACTTTTATGGTAAATACACTTTTATTAACATCGGATGTTGTAATGAATCATAAAGAGAAGAAGGAACTTGTGAAGAATTATATAAATCCTGAATTATGTGAGATTACAGAGGACCTCGTATATTCAGAACCATTTACCAATCATAATAAGCGTAATGAGTTATTTCCGTTAAATGAGGGATGGATTAGGGAACATATTTATAGTGATAAAGAGCTTCGTATGGAAGTAGCGAAACGTAAATTTTCTTTTCTGACGAATGCACAGGCATTACTTCATGGTGATTTACATACTGGTTCTGTTTTTGTAAGAGATGATTCTACAAAGGTTATTGATCCTGAGTTTGCTTTTTATGGACCTATGGGATATGACGTTGGGAATGTAATGGCGAATTTAATGTTTGCTTGGGTGAATGCAGATGCAACGATGCCACCTGGAGCTGAGAAAGATACGTATATGGATTGGTTACAAACTACGATGGTAGAGATAATTGATTTATTTAAGAAGAAGTTTTTAGATGCTTGGGATATTCATGTGACCGAGATTATGGCGAAAGAAGAAGGCTTTAGCGAAGTCTATTTGCAATCTGTATTAGAGGATACGGCTGCAGTGACAGGTCTGGAATTAATTCGCCGTATTGTTGGATTAGCGAAAGTAAAAGATATTACTTGTATTGAGAATGAGGAAGCACGTGCTAGAGCGGAGCAAATTTGTCTTCAAGTAGCGAAGCATTTTATTTTACGAGCGAATCAATATAGAACGGGTACAAGTTTTGTAGAAACGTTAAAAGAACAGTCAACGCACTACGCGAAGTAAGGGGAGAATATGATGGAAGAGCAATTAATACCAATTCAGTGGAAAGATGATGCTTTAGTTTTGTTAGATCAAACGTTATTACCAAATGAAATTGTCTATGAATCTTTTAAAACAGCTGAAAGTGTGTGGGATGCAATACAAGTAATGAAAGTACGAGGTGCACCCGCGATTGGTGTTTCAGCTGCTTATGGAGTGTATTTAGGGATAAAGGAATTTGCTGAAAGTACGGAAGAAGGATTTATGGATGAAGTAAGAAAGGTATGTACATACTTGGCGACATCAAGACCGACTGCAGTAAATTTATTTTGGGCGCTTGAAAGAATGGAAAGTGTAGCGACAGATAATGCTCACTTATCAATCTCACAGTTGAAAAATAGATTACTAGAAGAGGCAAAAGAAATTCATAGAGAAGATGAAGAAATTAACCGTCAAATTGGAGAGCATGCATTAACATTATTCCATGATGAAATGGGAGTATTAACGCATTGTAATGCAGGTGCTTTAGCGACGACTAAGTATGGTACTGCGACGGCTCCAATGTATTTAGCGAAAGAAAAAGGATGGAATTTAAAAATTTATTCGGATGAAACGCGTCCTAGATTACAAGGTTCAACGTTAACAGCATTAGAACTGCAGCGAGCGGGTATTGACGTTACTGTTATTACGGATAATATGGCAGCTATGGTCATGTCACAAGGGAAGATTGATGCAGTAATCGTTGGATGCGACCGTGTGGCAGCAAATGGTGATGTAGCAAATAAAATTGGCACATTAGGCGTATCTATTTTAGCTAAGTACTACAACATTCCGTTTTATGTAGCAGCGCCAACACCGACAATTGATTTAAAGACATCGACAGGAAAAGAAATTCCGATTGAAGAAAGAGATGCTTCTGAAGTGATTAATCGCTTTGGACAATATTCAGCTCCGAAAGAAAGTAAAGTATATAATCCAGCATTTGATGTTACTCCACATGAAAATGTAACAGCGATTATTACAGAAAAAGGGATTGTAAAGGCACCGTTTACGGAGAATTTAAAAAAGCTATTTCAATAAGTAGATAAATATAAAAGTCAGTCATCATAAGCTTCATACTTAGGGGGATGTATATGTTATTACAAAAAGAAAGAGAAGAAATTGTAGCGTATGGAAAGAAAATGATTTCTAGTGGTTTAACAAAGGGAACGGGCGGTAATATTAGTATCTTTAATCGTGAACAAGGTCTTGTTGCGATTAGCCCAAGTGGTTTAGAGTATTATGAAACAAAGCCTGAAGATGTAGTTATATTAAACTTAGATGGTGAAGTAGTAGAAGGAGAGAGAAAACCATCAAGTGAATTAGATATGCACCTTATTTACTATAGGAAGCGTGAAGATATAAATGCGCTTGTGCATACACATTCTCCTTACGCGAAGACGATTGCATCATTAGGATGGGAGCTTCCTGCTGTGTCATATTTAATTGCTTTTGCAGGCCCGAATGTCCGTTGTGCGCCGTATGAAACATTTGGTACGAAGCAATTAGCGGATGCTGCTTTTGAAGGCATGATTGATCGTCGTGCTGTGCTACTTGCAAATCACGGTTTAATTGCTGGTGCAAATAATATAAAAATGGCATTTACTGTTGCAGAAGAGATTGAGTTTTGTGCTCAAATTTATTATCAAACGAAAAGCGTCGGAGAACCGAAGCTTTTGCCAGAAGATGAGATGGAGAATTTGGCGAAGAAGTTTGAAGGGTATGGGCAGCAGTAGAATGAAACAAAAACACCCTCAAGAAAAGATCTTGAGGGTGTTTTTTACGCTTTTTTAAGTAACAAATACATAAAGTAAGGAGCCCCAATTAAAGCAACGACAATACCTGCTGGAATGCCATTAGGATCAACGATATTTCGTCCAATTGTATCTGCTAATAATAATAGCCATCCGCCGATTAAAAGGGCGATAGGCATGAAGATTTGATGTCTTGGACCTACTAAAGATTTCGCGATATGAGGAGCCATTAATCCGATAAAGCTAATTCCTCCTGTTACGGAAACAGCTGCAGCTGCAAGTGCAACGGCTGCAACTAATAAGTATCTGCGTTCTTTTTCAATTTCAATTCCAACGCCAATTGCGACTGGTTCGTTTAATGCTAAAATGTTTAATCGATTTGCTTTATAGAAAATAAACGGAATGAATACGATTAACCATGGGAGCATTGCTAAAACGAAGATCCAGTCATCTCCCCAAATATTTCCGGCAATCCATTTTGAAATAAAGTCTACTTTCATACGATCTGCGGATGAAATAAGGACAATCATCGTTCCAGATAGTGCAAATGCAAAACCGATACCGGTTAATGTTAATCGGATTGGCTGAAGTCCAGTTGATTTACTATATGAAAATACGTAAATTAGAACAGCTGTCAGAAATGCTCCGATAAATCCAACTACAGGTAGTAAGTAAAGAAATGAACCTACATCTATTGGAAAGTATAAAAAGAAAATAGCAACAGCAACACCGGCCCCAGAGTTGATACCAAGAATACCAGGTTCAGCTAAATCATTTCGGGTAATTCCTTGGAATATAGCCCCTGATAAAGCGAGAGCCATACCAGCTAATAATGTAATAACAATTCTAGGTAGTCTTAAAGAGTATAAAACGAACTCCTCTTTAAAAGTCCCTTGCCCCATTAATGTTGGGAGTAGTCGATCATAAGATAAAGATGCTGAACCAAGTCCCATTCCAACTACAATGGTTGTGATGATTACTATAAGTAAAGCGAGTATAATGAGACGCTGTTTTCTTAAAATAGATTGCATCATGAGAATGTTTTTCCTCCTTTACGTACAATGAATAGGAAGAATGGTAACCCTACAATCGCGACAATTGCCGCAACTGGTGTTTCGTACGGAGCGTTAATAGTACGTCCGATTGTATCTGCAAGTAGCATAAAGGAAGCTCCAGCAATTGCTGACATCGGTATAACAAATCGGTAATCTGGACCGACAATTGGGCGTACCATGTGAGGTACCATTAAACCGATAAATGCCATATTTCCAACAAGCGCTACAGATGCACCTGCAAGTAAGATAATAATGATAAATAAAATAGTTTTAATAACAATAATTTTTTGACCTAGTCCAATAGCCACTTCCTCACTGAAACTAAGAACTGTCAATTTTTTTGCTAGGAAGATAGCGATAAAGATACTAATTGAAATGACTGGAATAATAATTTTTAATTGGCTCCAAGTTGTTCCAATTACGCCCCCAGCAGTCCAAAGTGATACATCTTGTGAAATTTTAAAGTAAATGCCAATTCCTTCTGAAATTGCGAGTAGAAATGTTGAAACTGCAGCGCCCGCTAATACAATTCGAAGAGGAGAAAGGCCGCCTTTTTTCACTATACCAATTCCAAATACCATAATTGCGCCAATTGCAGCACCGATAAAGCAAGCTAACGTTAAGTAAAGATAGCTGATGGAAGGATTGAAAGCAAGTGTTAGTGCAAGCGCAGCATTTGCTCCACCAGATAGCCCTAATAATCCAGGGTCCGCAAGTGGATTTCGTGTTAATCCTTGCATAATTGCTCCAGAAACGGCTAATCCAGCTCCTACAAAAATAGCAGCAACTTCACGTGGTAAACGTATTTCTCGAATAATAGATATTTTGTCTCCTTTAGCGGAGGAAGTGAGTGCTAACCATACATCTTTTATCGAAGTATCTGCAGCACCTAATACCATTGCAACCATAAAAATAAGAAAGAATGCAATTAAGCTTAAAATTAGTTTGTATGTAAAAGCTATAGAACGTGGATTTTCATGATCTTTGGTCATTCGTTTCACATCTTTTCTGTTCATAGAATAAAGGAAGAGGAATTCTTAAATTAAGAATTCCTCATGTTTGTATTATTTACCAAGAAAGTTCTTCTTGAAGAAGTCTAGTTGGAAATCTAATGTAAGTGGATCATTGAAATAGAATTCCATCATGTTTGCTTCATATACGCGATTATTTTTTACTGCTGGGATGTTTTTATATGATTCTGTCTCTTGGAATGAGTTATCAGTATCTTTATTTTTACTTACGATTAAGTAATCACCAGCAAATTCAGGTAATACCTCAGTAGATAATGCGTAGTAACCTTCTTTTAATGCTTTTTCTTTTACTTTTTCAGGCATTTTTAATTTCATTTCTTGGTACAGGATTTCTGTTCCGCGGCCCCAGTTCTCGCCGTATACATAAAGCTGTTTGTTGAAGTTTTCTACAACAGAAACTGTTGCATCTTCACCGATTTTTGCTTTAATTTCTTTACCAGCGTCTTGTGCACGTTTCTTGAAGTCATCAACCCAAGTTTTTGCTTCTTTTTCTTTGTTTAATAACTTACCAATTTCTAAATGCTGTGTTAAGTAATCAACTTTTCCGTAAGTGTATGTTACAGTAGGAGCGATTTTCTTTAACTTATCGACATTTTTAATATTTGATAAACCGATGATTAAATCTGGATTTAGTTCAGCGATTTTTTCAACATTTTCATCTGATACTTCAGCAACATTTTTAAGCTTGCTATCAAAACGTGGGTTTTGTTTAGACCATGAATCTACCCCAACAAGATTTACATCTAATGACATTACGTTACCAGCGAATGATGATAATACAACAACGCGTTTTGGATTTGCAGGAACTTCTACTTTACCATTTTCAGATTGGTATGTAATTGTTTCTGATTTGCTACCTTTTGCATCGTTCTTTTTGTCTGTAGAGCCATTGCTACAAGCACTCATAACAAGAACGAAAAGAACTGTTAGTGAAATAAATAACTTTTTCATCGTCTTTCTCCTTTAGCATAGATGATATGTGTATACAATAATTTGTTTAACTGTAATATTTTTGAAAGAGTAGTGGTAATGCAAAATAATTTATTAAAAATCTTGAATATGAGATTTTATAATATAGTATTAACCATATTAATAAAAGAAGATGTAATCTCAATTTGCTAATTATTAACAAATTGATAATGATTATCACTATTGATTCTTTAAATAATATAATTTTATATAGGTGTATTGTCAATAGTAATTTTGATTGTAAATTTTGCGGAAACAGGTTATATTTTATTGAGAATGATAATCAACAACTAGTAGCTGAGGAGTGACACGAATGAATCAAGAAGAATTGTTTGATGTAACCGTGATAGGCGGAGGACCTGCAGGGCTTTATTCAGCTTTTTATAGTGGACTCAGAGAAATGAAAACGAAAATAATAGAATTTCAACCACAGTTAGGTGGAAAAATACATGTTTATCCAGAGAAGATGATTTGGGATGTAGGAGGGCTGCTGCCAGTTACAGGTGATAAATTAATTGAACAACTTGTACAGCAAGGGCTAACATTTAAGCCAGAAGTGGTATTAAATGCAAAAGTAGAATCGATTATTCGTAACGAAGATGGCACTTTTACGTTAAAAGCAAGCAATGGCGAAGAACACTTTTCAAAAACAGTTATCGTCGCAACAGGAAGTGGTATATTGAAACCGCAAAAGTTATCTATTGAAGGTGCTGAGCGATTTGAAGTATCGAATTTAAATTATACAGTGAAATCTTTAAAGCGTTTCAAAGGTAAGACGGTCATTATTTCCGGCGGAGGCAATTCTGCTGTTGATTGGGCAAATGAATTGGAACCAATTGCGAAAAAAGTGTATGTAACCTATAGAAAAGAAGAATTATCTGGTCATGAAGCACAAGTAAAACAACTTATGAACAGCTCAGCGGAGTGTTTCTTTAATACATCGATTACAAAATTAATTGCTGGTGATAATCATGAAGCGATCGAATATGTAGAATTAACAAATCATGAAACAGGTGAGGTTTCTCATTTACCTATTGATGAAGTTATTATTAATCATGGATATGAACGCGACATTACATTATTAGAAAATAGTGAGTTAGACGTTGCAATTATAGATAATTATTATATTGCAGGTAATGCAAATAGTGAGTCTTCAGTAGATGGATTATATGCTGCTGGAGATATTTTAAAGCACGAAGGGAAACTACACTTAATTGCAGGTGCATTCCAAGATGCTGGAAATGCTGTGAATAAAGCAAAACAATTTATCCAACCAGATGCAAGTGAGTACGGAATGGTTTCTTCTCATAATGAAGTATTTAAGAAGAGAAATCGCGAACTGATTAAGCAGATGATGAAATAATAAGGAACAAGTATACCCCCACGTATTTCTCTATTCAAGTGGATGAGAGATGTACGTGGGGGTTTTCCTGTTTACTATATTTTCAATCATTATAATGACACCGGTTTCATCAGTTCATATGATATGAACATTTTATTGGTAAAGCATCCTAGACAACAATTTAGCTATGTTTTGCTTACGCAGAACATGGCTAAATTACGCTGTCCCTTTAGCGCGTTCATTAGGAAATGGCATATTTAGTATAGAAGCAATATACTGTTTTCCGTGTTTTCGAGCCAATGATTCTAATATTTGACGGACGCGTTTTGTAAGATGGCCTTGTTTTTTGATGGCTTCACAATATGCGTCATAGAAAGCATATTTAGCCCAAAGGAAATCATCTTGTTGGAATAAGAAATGATTTTTGTACCATTCACCAATTGTATGATAACAATTGTTTTCATGTATTGCTGTGCTTTGAGAAAGAAAACGATCAGATAAAGATACATTCAAATGAGAAATTGTGTTTTCTGTTTCAACTTGTAGTGTTTTTTCTAACATTGTAATGATGTGACGAGTAGCCATATGTTAACTCTCCTTTGTGTAAATGGGTAATACCATTCTATATTTAAAAAATTCTTACTATATAATACTATACAATATATGGAATGCATCTACCTGCTTTTTGAACTGCATTTACAAAATCTTTTTTATTTGTTTACAAAAATAAAGTAAGATACAGTATAGATGAAAAAATAATAAAGGAATGAACGCATTGTATATAACAGTAGAAGAGACTGCGGAGTATTTGAATTTACCGAAATCGTATATTGAAGAGTTAATTCAGCAAAAGAAAATTCGTGCGCTATTCGATGGAGAGCAATATTTAGTAAATAAAGAACAATTCAATACACATTTAGAACAAATGGAGAAATATAAGCAGTTAGTGGAAGAAATATTAAATGAACCAATTCCAGAAGATATGGATGTTAAAGACGAAGACTAAACTTAGGGAAATCCCGTATGAAGATATGCAGAAATGTATCTTCATACGGGATTTTTTGTTTAAATGTATCAAAATCCTAATGGGCACGCAGAATTTCTTATATTTTTGATAGGTAGTAGTCTACCATGTTAAAAGCATATTTTTTTCTAGCTAGGACAAACATAGAGAACGTAACCTGTACAGATACATATACTATCAGTGCAAAAGCTTATAAATTAATGGAAGGGGTTTTCTCGTGAGTTTATTTCATTGTGATTTTCTGAAAGACTTAATTGGATCTTTTGTGAGAGTAAACAGGGGTGGTCCAGAATCTCAAAAAGGGACAATAGTCGCTGTATGTTCGGATTACTTTGTATTAAAGAATGAAAAAGGAGAGCTCTATTACTATCAGATTCGTCATCTGAAAAGTATTACAAAAAATGCGAAAGATTGTAAAGCAGATGATTGCAGATGGTTGGAATGTGAATGTGAAGATGACTTTGAAAAGTTACTTCAAAGCTTCAAATATTGCTGGGTGAAAATTAATCGTGGTGGCCCAGAGAAAGTTGAAGGTATTTTACAAGATGTTTCTTGTGAATTTGTGACACTAATTGTAAAAGAAGAAGTTATATTAGTTGCAGTATCTCATATTAAGAGTGTAACAGTACCTTGTAGAGAGAGCGAAGAAAGCGACAGTGAAAGCGATAGTGATAGTGAAAGTAATAATTCGGGTCGAGCTCGCGCACAAAGACAGTCAAGTAGAGGAAGATAATAAGAAAGGAGGATACAAATTTGGAAAGTATATTATGCTGTGAACAAATTAAAGGCTTAGTCGGTGAGACTGTAAAAGTAAATCTTCGTGGACCAGAGAGTCGAGTGGGGGTACTTGTATCGTTAGGAAGAGATTACCTTACATTACAACTTCCTCTTGGTGAATTAGTATATTACCAATTGAAACATGTGAAGAGTCTAGTTAAGAAAGTGAAAGAAAGTAAATGTGGCGATGGCTATGTTTCATGTTTCTGCTCTGATGATGATACTTTTGTCGATGTATTACGTGACTTGAAGTATAAGTGGGTAAAGATTAATCGTGGCGGCCCAGAGTGTGTAGAAGGCCTATTAAGTGAAGTGCATGAAGAATATATTACGCTAGTAAACGGTGATGAAGTTATTTATATCATTAATTATCATATTAAGAGTGTGAGTCAAGTAGTGAAATGTAAAAAGAATGAAGATGAATAATGTTTAATAAATAAGAGGGGCATTATGAGGGAAAGAGAAGAACAATTTCTTATTTCGATAGTATGAAAAGGAATTACTTACTATTAAAACAGAACTTTGCCCTGATTATTTTTTTAGAAATGGAAGACAGGTAAGAAGAAATTCATAGGAAGGAGGATATAGATGAATGAGTTAAACAAAAGTATTGGAGAAAATATATATGTTAAATTAATCGGTGAAAAAAGATTTAAAGGTGTATTAATTGATGTAGGAAATGATATCGTTGTTCTTTACAATGGACAAGATTACGTATATATATCTTTATATCATGTACAATACTATAAATTTTTAAGACCATATGATGAAGAAATATCAAAACCAGATGTTGATTCTGTAATTAAGAGGGAATCCCCTTCAATTTCTTTGAGAAAAGTATTAAGTACTTCTAAAGGTATTTTTACAGAAGTTTATGTAGCAGGAAATGCTCCAATACATGGTTATGTTACAAGTGTGATGAACGACTATATTGTTTTTTATAGTCCGGTTTATAAAACGGTATATATATCTTTAAAGCATTTAAAATGGTTAATTCCGTATAAAGAAAACCAAGTACCGTACGCCCTCAATAAAAATGAACTCCCCGTAAATCCGTTAAATATTACGTTAGCTAGAACATTTGAAGAACAGCTTATTAAAATGACTGGGAAAATTATGGTGTTTGATTTAGGTGAGGAGTCCAATAAAATTGGAAAAATGGCGAAAATTGATGAAGGTCATATTGAAATATCAAAAGCACGTGATGCAAAAATGTATATGAATATTCAACATGTAAAATCCGTCCATTGTCCGTAGATTAGTTGAAAGGGCTGACTTTTTCTTTTATATGCAGAAGAAAAGGTCGAGCCTATTTATTTAGTTTAATTTGGATATGAGGGGAAAAATGAATTGAATATAAATATATTATAGTGTGATCTTTTTAAAAATAATTTTGTACTAATTTATAAAGAAATATGTACGAGCTATCTTTTATGTATTCAATTTATTTTTTGAGGAGGAGCTGCTCAACTAATTTATTAAAGGGGTTTTGTTTGTGGAGCAGTTTCCGAATTCGTTATCAATTACATTGCTTGGTAGTGCTGGTGGAGCAGCAAAAGCAGTTTTAGCAATTTTAAATCAAGCGATAGCAAATGAAAAAGATCCAATTTATGAAGTATTAAAGAATGCCAAATTTCATTTGGTGGATATAAAACAAAAAGATAGGACTTATTATGATGAGTTGTTTTCGAATTTGAAAGGTCGCTTATATTTATATGAAATAAACCTTCAAAATGTAGTGGAATTTAAACAACATTTAAAAGAAAAAAGAACGAGTGTTGTGATTGATGTTTCAGGGGCAGATACAATTAGAGTATTAAGCTGCTGTAATGAACTAGGAATTTGTTATATTAATTCAGCCTTGGAAAATGAGGCCGTAGATCAGGACGATAGCTTAATCGGCTTTCAGCTTACGGAAAGATATACAAGGTTTGAGAAGGAGAAAGAGAAATTTACAAATACAAAAGCGATTATAGGTTCAGGTATGAATCCAGGTGTTGTTCAATGGATGGTTGTTGAACTTATGAAGGAACGACCAAACGAAAGGCCAAGAGCATGTTATATTGTAGAACATGACACGTCGTTTTTGAATGATACAGCGCTTATAAAGCCACATACACTTTATGCTTCATGGGCAGTAGAGCGATTTTTAGATGAAGCAATCTGGAGTTATCCGATGTATATGAGTCATCATCGTCCTCTTTACTTTTATGAAGATGTATATGCTTCAGAGTATAAAGTGAAGTTAGGAGAAAAAGAATTCTATGGTTGTTTAATGCCACATGAGGAAGTATTAATTTTAGGGAAAAACTTTAATATGGAAGTTGGTTTTCTTTACCGAATTAATGAGTATACAACAAATATAATTAGACAGAATTTAGATCAAGTAGAAGATTTATGGAACTGGAATCGTAAAGTGTTTAATCCAGCGGAAGAAGAGGTTGCTGGAGAGGACTTGGTCGGTGTGTTACTCGTTTATGAAAATAGTGAGACATATATGTATAATGTGATGAATAGTAGCCAAGTTTTTCGTAAATATAAAACGAATGCAACGTATTTTCAGGTAGGGTGCGGGATTTATGCGGGCTTGTCCAGTTTACTTTTAGATCAATTTGAACAAGGTGCTTATTACGTCGAGGAGTTGTTATTAAATACAGAAAGTAAGTACGGTGAGTATTTAAATTTATATATGAAGGATTGTGTAATGGGGCATAATAATTTTACTGATGGATTGTTACATGACAGGGTAAGATGGGTGTAATTTGTTACCAAAAGGAAGGAGAGATCTCCTTCCTTTTAGTATTATAAGGTTAAATATTGCCCTGAAAGCAATTTCATACTTATACTTTAAGGAGATAACAATGAAAGTTTTTTGTATCGATCAAGGGGAGTTTTTATATGAACAAATACAAGAGCTTGATTTATGAAGAAAGAAGAGCCTTAAAGGTATTTATATTATTATTCTATATTATATTCTTTTTATATGACGCTATATATTATTTTGTGTATCCTGCTATGAATATTAGTGGAACAGCGGTAGGTTGGCCAGAAGGTAGTCTTGGGATAGGTGTGCCTATATTTGTAATAGCAATATTTCCTATTTCTATATATCTTCAAAAAAGAGGGTATGTATATTCTGTAAAATATTTATTTTTATTTGGGTACATGTTTATCAATCTTGTTAATAATTTAATGATTTATTTGCGAACGGATAGACCTTTTGAACATGGTAGTATGGTAGAAATGTTATTAATTTTATTTGCCCCAGTTTTCGTGAATAGAAAATACTTTTATTTAGTTTCCTTTAGTGTAATTGGAAAGTACGTATTTTTCACATTGCTATTACAAGATTTAAAAGTGGTAATTCCACTTGTTTTATGTGTATTCTATTTCATTATTTCACATTCTTTATTAAAACGATTTCAATCTTATGTAAGAACAGTGGTTGAAATGATGAACAATATGAAAGAGACGGAAAATTTAGCTGTGATTGGGACTATGTCTACAACAATTGCCCATGAAATTCGAAATCCGTTAACAGCGTTAAAAGGGTTTACGCAAATGCAAAAAGAAAGAAATCCAGCTGATACGATGAGCTACGACATTATGTTACAAGAAATTGAAAGGGTTAATGGATTTGTTAGTGAATTGATGTTGTTAGGAAAACCAAAGCCAACAAATTATGAAAGGTGTAATATACGAGACATCCTTCTATATGTTGTGCATCTAATGGAAAGTTATGCAACGCAATATAGAGTTAAATGTCATTTACAAGTAGATGGGAATTTACCGGCTATAAACGGTGATGATAAGCAATTAAAACAAGTGTTATTAAATATCATTAAAAATGGAATAGAATCAATGCCAGAGGGTGGAGAAATTCATATCCGTGCATATCAAAAAACGAAAGGACATTTGTGTATTTCTGTTGAAGACCAAGGATTTGGTATAGAGAATGAGAAGTTGAAAAAAATTGGAAAGGCGTTTTACACAACAAAGGAGAATGGTACAGGACTTGGATTAATGATTACATATAAAATTATTAAGGAACATCAAGGGAGTATCACGATCCAAAGTAGTCTAGGAGTAGGAACGAAAGTCGAAATTTTTCTGCCGACCGTTTAATGTATTGGGAGAAAAGATTTTTCAGAAAAGTGTTCTTGTTGTGTAAATATAAACATTTTATAAAATGTTTCAAGAAGGGTTTTTTTTATAAAATACTTCGTTTATAATGGAGGAAAATATCGACATGAGATTGATTGCTCATGTAACGGTTCAGTAGTGTTATGAAAAGATAAGAAGGGGTGCACGCGCATCCTTTTTTCTATGCAGATATTATGAAAGAGGTGGTATGATGGAATTAACATTAAATTCGACTGTATGTTTACACACGATTCAATTTCGAAAAGAGCAAAAGAATTATATTGTAAAAGATACAATTACAGGAGAAAAATATGAAATGCCGCCACTTTGGATTGATGCATTGGCAATGATGCGTGACGGTTTTTTATTGGGAGAAATTGAGGAGAAATTAAAAGAAGAGTATCCATCCGAAGAAGTGAATATGTTAGCATTCACGAGACAACTGTTAGAACTAGAACTTGTTGAAATGGTAGATGGAGAAGAGATAGCTTGCACAAAGAAGAAAGAGATAGATTGTTTAGCTTGGGTGCGTCCCCGTGTGGAACAATTCTTTCTTAATTTAAATAGAAAATATAGAAGCAAAGACCAGTAGTGGCCTTTGCTTTTTTTATCCCGCTATTTGCCGGGCAGTAAGACCCCCACCTCAAAATTCAGCGGAAGCAAAGAAGTTAGGTGTGGGATGAACAAAACCCCCACTGATTAAAGGTTCACTTTATAGGTTGTGTTTAAAATATAACAGCAAATGCTCTTGCGAAAGCACCGTCACTATTTTTAATTTTTAAAGGTGCGGCTGAGAAAAAGAAACGTTTTGCTTCGATAGCATCTAGATTTGTTAAGTTTTCGATTAAATAAATATTATTCCCTAGTAATATGTGATGAATCGGTGATGTTTCTGTTGTGACTTCATCAGGAGAAATGAAATCTAAACCGATAGATTTTACCTTTAATCGCACTAGTTCTTTAGCTAATTCTTCAGAAAGATAAAATGCTTCCTTCTCATAAGCTTCTGTATTCCATTTAGTGGATAGATTAGAATGAAAAATAACAATATCACCTTCTTTTATGTCAGTATTATGCAATACTGCCTTAGGTAATTTTCGCTCTTGAATATGTGTTACATCTATAAGAACAGCTTCGCCTACAAATTGATCCAGCGGTAATTGATCGATGGTCGTTGCGCCTGAAATAAAATGCGCAGGGGCATCACAATGCGTGCCAACATGAACGACAGAATGAAAATCTGTAACTTGATATCCTGATTCTTCAACACTTGTAACAGCTTCTAGTTGTATTTTAGGTGTTCCAGGAAATTGAGACATATTATTTTCAAATGTTTGCGATAGATCAATTACTTTCATTTTACATACCTCCAATATATGTTTTTCAAATAATAAAAAGCTCACCCTTCAATATCAAGAAAGGTGAGCTTTACATGCTAGTTGAGTTTTATCTTCCAAAATGCAATGCATTTTGCAGGAATTAGCACCTATTCAGTTTGTATAAACTGAGGTTGCTGGGCTTCAAAGGGCCGGTCCCTCTGCCTCTCTGGATAAAGAAGTATTTAATTTTTGAAATTGGAATTTTCCGATAGTTAAATTGTAATTCATTTCCTTTTTGCGTGCAATACAAAATAGGTATTCACCCAAATAAAGCTACGCGCATATTGTAGCTTATGTAAATAGAATGCTGCGAAGGAGTGAGTGCAGTGACAGGAAATGTATTGAATTATTATGCTGGTGGTAATACAGCTAGGGGATTTCATAATTTATACGAAGAGAATTTAAAAGGGTTAGACAGATTATTTATCTTAAAGGGTGGCCCAGGAACGGGGAAATCTTCTTTAATAAAGGCAATCGGTCGTGAATGGGTTGAAAAAGGATATGATATTGAATTTTTACATTGTTCTTCTGACAATAAATCGGTTGATGGTGTAATTATCCCAAAATTAAAAGCAGGAATTGTTGATGGGACATCGCCGCATGTTATTGAGCCAAAAATGCCAGGAGTTGTTGAAGAGTATATAAATTTAGGAATTGCTTGGGACTCAGATAAACTAAGAAAGCAGAAGTTAGAAATTGAAAGATTTGTTTCAGAAGCAAGCAAAGCTTTTCATTCTGCTTACGCACGTTTTAAAGAGGCATTGGTTATACATGATGAGTGGGAGAAGATATATATTGATAATATAGATTTTAATAAAGCAAATGAACTAACCAATCAGCTAATCCAGAAATTATTTGCAGATAAAAGCGGGAGACAATCGCTTGTAAAACATCGTTTTTTAGGAGCTGCTACACCGAAAGGAGCAGTTGATTTTGTCCCTAATTTAACAGAAGGGTTACCACATCGTTATTTTATAAAAGGGCGCCCAGGTTCTGGAAAATCAACGATGCTCAAAAAGTTAGCTAAGGCAGCTGAAGAAAAAGGGTTTGAAGTTGAAGTATATCATTGCGGATTTGACCCGAATAGTCTTGATATGGTTATCGTAAGAGAATTAGGCTTTGCAATTTTTGATAGCACTGCACCACATGAATATTTTCCAAGTCGCGAGGGTGATGAAATTATTGATATGTATGCCCTTATTGTTACGCCAGGGACGGATGAGAAATATGCGAAGGAAATTCGTGATGTCTCCATTCAATATAAAGCAAAAATGAATGAGGCGATGTCTTTCTTAGCGAAAGCAAAATCGGTTCGTGATAAATTAGAACGAATTTATATTGCTGCTATGGATTTTTCAATAGTAGATGCATATAAAGAGGAGATTCAAAAAGAGTTTGAACGAATTGCTACTACTGTAATCGAAAAGCAACAATAGACGTTTCATTAGGCTGTCAGTAATTTCTGACAGTTTTTTTGGTATGTAGTAAAATTAGTATTGTATTTGTCGAATTTCCAAGGAAATAATCAAAAAATGGAGGTGTTATGCAATGAGAGAGAAAATCGAGTTGGAGTTAGAAAGAATTGAAAAAGAGAATGATGTGAAAATTTTATTTGCGGTAGAATCAGGGAGTCGTGCTTGGGGTTTTCCATCGAAAGATAGCGATTATGATGTTAGGTTTGTTTATATACATCCGGTAGAATGGTATTTATCAATTCATGACAAACGAGATGTAATTGAATATCCAATTAGTGATGATTTAGATATAAGTGGTTGGGATATTAAAAAGGCGTTGCAACTATTCGCGAAGTCGAATCCTGCTTTACTTGAGTGGATTCGATCACCAATTTTTTATTCGAAAAACTCTAATTTTCCAGAACTACTTCAACAGATGAGTGAGAAGAATTTTGATCCAAAAGCAACGATATATCATTATTTACATATGGCGTCGAAAAATTATCGTGAATTTTTGCAAGGTGAGAATGTAAAGCTGAAAAAGTACTTTTATGTATTACGTCCCATTTTAGCTTGTAAGTGGCTAGAAGAGAAAACGACTTTACCTCCTGTAGAATTTGACCGATTGATTACAGAATTATCATTAGAACGTAGCGTATTAGATGAAATTGAAAAGTTGTTAATAAAGAAAAAAGCAGGTACTGAATTAGATGTTGGATTGAAAATTAAGGTGCTAAATCAATTTTTAGAAGAACAAATTCATTACTATCAGGAATATGTAAAAGGAATTGAAAAGGGATCAGGAATCGATATTGAGAGTTTAAATACATTGTTTCGAGATATGTTGTTTGAAGCATATGAAAAAGAGCACAAGTAAGTTTGTGCTCTTTTATTTTGTAGGAATGAAGAAAACAGATATAGCTGCGATAAGACCTGCAAAGGAGAATAAGTAAAAATTCCATGCTAAGTCATATTGCATTGTCATAATAATACCGACGAGAATAGGGCCAGCAATTGCACCAACTCGGCCAAGCCCCAGTCCCCAGCCTAAGGAGGTAGCTCGGATATGTGATGGGAAGTATTGTGTTACATATGCATTTAATATTTGAGTAATACCGACTGATCCAATACCAGCAAGGCCAATTAAAAGATAAATGATTGTAACAGATGGTTTGATTGTTAATAGTCCGATACATATGGCTGCCATAAGATAAGAGATGCTAATAACAATTTTTGCTCCTATACGATCAGCAATTGCTCCAGCGAATAATGCGCCGATAGCTGCGGTAATATTTAGCATAAGTAGAAATGACAGACTAGACCCAAGAGGATATCCTGCCTGGCGCATCATCTGTGGTAACCAAGTGTTTAAACCATATATTAAAAACATTCCCATTATATAAGTGATCCAAAAAAGTAGCGTTGCTTTTATGTATTCTTTTGAGAATAAAGTAAAAAATCCATTTTTCTTTCGTATAGTAGATGGGTCTTGATGAGTTTTATCTTTTACATGAAATTCAACTTGAAAACGATTAAGAATTTGCTTCACTTCTTCTTGGCGATTACGTGATAATAAAAATTGAATGGACTCAGGTAAATAGCGAATAATGAAAGGAATGAGGAGTAGTGGAATCATTCCGATACCAAACATAATTCTCCATCCGAAATCTTCTAACATAAGCATGGACAAAATAGCACCTAACACGATACCTAAAGGATAGCCAGTAAACATAAGAGCATAAATAAAAGATTGCCTTTTTTTGAGTGAATATTCAACAGTGAGTGCTGAAGCCGTAGGGATAACACCGCCTAATCCGATTCCTCCTATAAATCGAGATAATCCAAATAACTCAGGAGAAGGAGCGATAGCCGCTAAACCCATTGTGATAGAAAAAAGTGCTAAACAGCATATAAGCGTCCATTTACGCCCAATTAGATCTGTAATCGTTCCAACTAGAATAGCCCCAATAAACATCCCAAATAAAGCATAGCTTGCAATTGTACCAGCGTGCGCTGGTGATAGCGCCCAGCTTTTGTCTTCTAGGAGCTTTGGTAGAACGGCACCGTAAATACCTAAATCATATCCATCAGCTAAAATGGCTAGCCAACAAATAAAAACAACAAGTTTTGTAATAGAGCTTGGAAAGATAGTTTCTGTAGATTCTAGATGAGGTGGAGCTGAAGGTTGCATAATATTCACCCCTTTTAATTTGTAGATGAATATATTATTTTATTTAATGTTAATATTTTCCTCCTTGTGTCGAATTTTATCTGAAAAGGGTTTATAACAAATAAAGAAGTTCAACAGTAATTCTGTTGAACTTCTTTATTTGTTTACTCATTATCAACTCGTTTTAACGGTTGATCTGCTGGGCCTTCAAGAACGTCTCCCTCAATTGAAAAACGAGAACCATGGCAAGGGCAATCCCAAGTACAATCACCATTATTCCATTCAACTTCACAGCCGAGATGTGTACAAGTTGTATCGACGATATGTAATTTTCCTTCTTTGTCCTTATAAGCACCTGCTCGTTTACCGTTAACATGTACGACAGATCCTTCACCAACTTCGAGATCTTCTGGCTTACGTAATGCGGTTTCAATCTTTCCTGCAATTAAATGTTTCGCAACATCAATGTTTTGGGAGAGGAACGTTTTTATATCTGGATTTGCATGGAAGCGTGATGGTGCATACAGTTCTTTATAGGGACTGTGAACTTTTAGGATGGAGTCCTTCAGTAGGTGAGCGGCAGCAGTTCCAGTTGTCATTCCCCATTTGCGATATCCAGTTGCAACAAATATATTTGGATTTCTTTCGTTAATATGTCCGATATAAGGAAGCTTATCTAGAGTAATTAAATCTTGTGCTGACCATCTATAAGGAACTTCATCTATTCCAAAAGTGGCTTCAGCAAAAGAATAGAGTGCTTCATAATGAAGCATCGTATTTATTCCCTGACCTGTTTTATGACTCTCTCCGCCAATCAAAATTAATTTTTCTCCATTGTTTGTTATATAGCGTAAGGAGCGCTTTGGATCATCAATACTTAAATACATGCCACCTGGATACTCCGTTTTTGCTTTTATTGCAAGAGCGTAGGAGCGTTCTGCGTACATTCGCGTAAAGAAAAAGCTATTCGCATCATAAAAAGGAAAATGTGAACAAGAGACGACATATTCACAAGTGATATGATGGCCCTCTTTTGTAATTATTTGTGGATAATCGCCCTTTTCCACATCCATAGCTGTTGTTTGTTCGTAGACCTTTCCGCCCATCTCCACAAACTTTTCTAAAAGTGTTTTTAAATAAAGAAGGGGATGGAATTGTGCTTGATTTTTCATTACAAGCGCAGATTGTACTGGAATAGGAATCGATAGAGATTGAACATAGTCACAAGGTATATTTAATTTTTGATAAGCTTCATATTCTTTCGATAAATTTCTTAATCCGTTATCAGTAGTTGTATATAAATATGAATCTTCATTTGAGAAATTACAGTCGATTTTATATGTTTGAACAGTTTTATTTATGAATTGTAGAGCCTTATTATTTGATTCATAGTAAAGCCGGGCCTTTTCTACACCGAAATGATTTATTAATTCATCATAAATAAGATCATGTTGTGCTGTTACTTTCGCTGTTGTATGCCCAGTCGTTCCGTTTAAAATACGACCAGAATCAATTAAAACAACATCGATGCCTTCTTTTGCAAGTAAATAGGCAGTAGTAATACCTGTAATACCAGCACCGATAATAGCAACTTTCGTCTTTATATTTTCGGATAAACGAGGGAAAGTAGGAAATTGAGTAGATTCAATCCAATAAGATAGCGGCAGTTGTGGAAATGTATCACTTGTCATTGCGGAAACCTCCTGATTTTAGAACAATTTTCCTTTTAATATTTCCATATTATATGAAATTCATGTGTGTTGTTTTAGAGGAAGTCTATTTTTATTAAAAGAGGGTATAAATTATTTTAATATAATTAATTAGGTGGGGCATTATGAAGAAGTAGGATTTATATAAAACTAAATTCAAATGATTCTGTTTGTTGATTACATAGAGAGTTATTGAATGAGATAGAGTCTATGCCGTTTAAGAAAATGTCTATATATAGTGGGTAAATCCTTATGAAATCTATACGTTTTCTTTAGTGAAATAAAGTATGATTATAAAAATATAACCAACTTTTATTACTAGGTCATAAAAGTTGTTGACAATATAGAAATTCTATTGTTATGATTCATCATGTGGAAAGGTTGATAGAGGGTAAAAAGAGAAATGTTTTTCATTGATAATAAAAGCGAAAAATAAGTGACGATAGAGTGAGTATATTTTCCTTATAATAGATGCTTTTTGGATCATCTAGTAAAATCAATCTGGAAGCAAGAATTGATATATGTAAGTTGCGCAAGGCGCGGCATAAGAAAGGGGCAAAAGGATGAAGGAGCTTCATACGTTTGGGTGGTATGCAGCACGTGTATCACCACATTTGCCGAAAAAAGCATTTAAACCAGTGCCTACTCGTTTATTTGGTGGACTGGCTTATTTGCTTGTGGCATTGGCGGGATTAATATCGATTGGTGTATTTGAATTGAATGTGTGGGCGAATCTAGGAATTGCGATTGTTCTTGGATTATGTTTTGCTTCACTAGGATTTTTAGGGCATGAAATTTTACATGGAACTGTTGTAAGAAAGGCATGGCTTCGCGACTTCTTAGGCGCTATTGCATTTATGCCATTATCAACAGGGCCAAAGCTTTGGAGAAAGTGGCATAATGCAACGCATCATGTTCATACACAGCATGAAGAGAATGATCCGGATGCATGGCCGACACTTGAGAAACTTAAGAAGAGTAAGTTTTTGAGTTGGGTATATCGTATGCCTCTACATGTACGTTCATTCTTTAGTTTTCTGTCACTAACAATTCAATTTACATTGCATTCGACTCGAATGTTCTTTCATTTTATAAAAGAGTTCAAGTCATCCAATCAAAAATCTGTATGGCTTCAACTTCTTTTGCCTTGGACAGTTTGGATTAGTTTATTGTTTATTATGGGACCTGGAAAATGGTTATTTGCATATGTCATTCCGTTGTTAATTGCTAACTTTATTGTAATGGCATATATCGCAACAAATCACCGATTAAATCCAATTGTTCCAGTAAATGATCCGTTAGCAAACTGCTTATCAGTAACAGTACCGCGCTGGGTAGACGTTTTACATTTCAATTTCTCATATCATACAGAACATCATCTGTTCCCTGCTATGAGCTCTAAATACTATCCGTTAGTAAAAGAGAAGATTAAAGAAATGTGGCCGGAACGTTATCACGAAATGCCGATGACAAAAGCATTGGCAGCACTTTGGAATACACCACGTGTGTATTATCACGGAAGTGAATTAGTTGATCCGCATAGAGAGCATTTCTACGGTTCTTTAGGAAATGGCTTAGACCCTCATAATATTTCATATCGTGAGGAACATATAGAAGAAAAAGAGAGTATTAAAAAAATAAATCAGTAAAAATTAATATACTTTTGCAGTGAAAAAGCAAGCCATCTCAGGCTTGCTTTTTCTTATAAAGAAACATCCTTTTTGTTCTTTTTATGGACTTGGAAGGAGTTAGTTTCTTTTCGTTGTAATCGTTTTTCTAAAAGATTAACAAAATAAGTAAATAGAAGAACAAGTACGAGATAGTATGCACCAACGATTATGTAAGTATCTAATTGTTGGAAGTTACCTGCTGCAATTGATAAACCCGATCCCCATAATTCGGACATTCCTACATAAGCAACAAGTGAAGAATCTTTTAATCCGATAATAAATTGGTTTCCTAGAGGAGGAAGAGACAGACGAAATGCTTGTGGTAATATAATTCGTCGCATAGCTAAAGGATAAGGCATGCCTAAAGAGCGAGCTGCTTCTAATTGTCCCCGGTCAACGGATTGAATGGATCCCCGGAAAATTTCCGTAATATATGCACCGTTATGAATTGCTAAAGCGATTGCTCCTGCCCAAAAAGGAGTGAAAACAACAACGGATGTAATTCCAAAATAGAGAATGGCAATTTGAACAATTAAAGGTGTACCACGAATAATAGCAATGTAGACATGAGCGATACTATTTAAAACTTTATTGTTAGAGATTCGAAAGAAAGCGAATAATAATCCAATTAATGAACCGAGTACTAGGGAAGTTAATGTTAATTGTAATGTGACAATAGTAGCTTTTAAGAGTGTGGGATAGGAAGAGATAAAAATTTCAAACATGCGTTTCACCTCATATTGTATAGATTTTAGTAGAGAATGAAATGCCCCACATAAAATGAACACTTAATCAGTGGGGCACTGTTTATGAATCTTTTGAATGGCTAACTTACTTCGTTTTTTCCTCTTCACCAAGAATATTACGCCCGAACCATTTTTTACTGATCTTTTCATACGTACCATCTTTAATGATTTCATCTAACGCTTTATTTACTTTCTCAACCATTTCTTTATCATCTTTGCGAATAGCAATTCCCATTTCATCAAGATTTAATGGTTTTCCGGCTTCTTTTATATTCGATTTTCCTTCTTTTATCATACGTAGACCAACCATTTGATCCGTAATTACTGCATCAACACGCCCAGGCTCTAAATCCATAAGAGCAGTAATATCACTGTCATATTCTGTGATTTGATCTGTATATTTTGCAACAAGATTTTTAAAGGTACTAGCTTTTACAACACCAATTTTCTTACCTTTTAAATCTTCTGGAGAAGAGATAGCGGTATTCTTTTTAGCCACAAAAATTTGGGCGCCAGAACGATAGTATGGATTTGAGAAACTAACAGCTTTTAAGCGCTCCTCTGTAATTGCCATACTACCCAGTATTACATCATATTTCTTCGCTTGAAGACCTTGAATTAGCGTTTCCCATGGGTTTGTAACTGGCGTAGCCTTCATTTTCATCTTTTTAGCAAGAGCTTCGCCGATTTCTACATCAAAGCCGACAAGTTTGCCGTCATTTTCTTTATAGTTAAAAGGTTTGTATAATCCACTCATCGCATAGCGAAATTCTTTTTCACCATTTGATGAAGTAGTAGAGCTTTCTTTGCTACAAGCTCCTAGTATGAAGGATGTACATAGTGTAATGCTCGCAACAATGGTTAATAGTTTTCTTTTCATAAAACCCCTCCTATATATTGATCATACGGATGGTTTTCAGTATGTTATTGAAATATTTTATTTGGATGATTAGTTGTGCACCGTATGAATGTATTCCTTTTCGTTTGAAACAGAAGTTACATTATAAAACGTTGCGTAAAAATTGTTTTGCTCGTTCATGTGATGGAGCTGAAAAGAATTGTGCTGGCGGAGCATCTTCTACAATCTTTCCATCGTCCATAAAGATGACGCGATCAGCTACATCTTTTGCGAAATTCATTTCATGAGTAACAATAACCATTGTCATCCCTTCTTCAGCAAGTTCTTTCATAACTTGCAATACTTCTCCAACAAGTTCAGGGTCTAAAGCTGAGGTAGGCTCATCAAATAGCATAATCTTAGGGCTCATTGCAAGAGCTCGTGCAATGGCAATGCGCTGTTTTTGACCACCTGAAAGAAGATGAGGAGTTACATCCGCTTTATCTTGAAGGCCGACTTTTTGGAGAAGTTGATTTCCAATATCCTTTGCATTTGCTTTCTCTAATTTTTTTACGTGAATAGGTGCTTCTATGATGTTTTCTAGTGAGGTCATATGAGGAAAGAGGTTAAAGTGCTGAAAAACCATACCGACATTTTCACGGACTTTATTTAAATTTGAATGCTTTGGATCAATTCGCTCACCTTGTAAGTGGATTTCACCTTCATCGTACATTTCTAAAAAGTTAAGACAGCGAAGTAATGTACTTTTACCAGAACCACTGGCACCAATTAAAACAACAACTTCTTTTTCTTTTACTTCTAAATCAATTCCTTTTAACACATCAAGTGAACCGAATGACTTTACTAGATTTCGAACCTGAATCATACAAAACCCCCAGTTAAAAATATATTTTACAAATGTTGCCCCTTATTTCTGTTATTAGTCATAAATTGTCAGAATCCTTTATTTTTTTCATGCAATTTGATATTCAAAGAAATAATATTTTTTAAAATCTCTATATCCTTCTATAATGAAAATATGGATAATAATATATAGGTAGTATTTATATTGCTTATAAAAAGGGGGAAAGGGAAGATGGAAAAAGAAAGGAAAACATTTTCTTTTGGATTACGTACACAACTTATGCTATTCACTACAGTTTTAGCTTTCATTACATATTCAACAAGTATATTTTTTATTTACGTGATATACGATTATTTTCAAAGTTATGTAAGTCAAACTGTATATAATATTATCGTTATGTTATTAGGGGTAGTATGGTCTGGAATTTTAGCATATGGAGCAGCCGTATTTTTAATTAAACCACTTCGCAAGTTAGAGGAAGCGGCAAGAAAAGCAGCTGAGGGTGATATTCGTGAAGATGTTCCATTACCGAAGACAGATGATGAAATTAAATCTTTAAGTGTTGCATTTAATATGATGTTAGGAAACTTAAGGGGCATGGTAAAAAATATTGATACAACATTTTCGTATACAAATAATCAAGTACAGCAGATTAGAAAACAAACAGGCGAAGCAACGAGACAAGCGCAAGGTGTATCTGAGACACTTGCAGAGATTTCTTCAGGCGCTGAGCAATCAGCGGCATCAATTCAAGCAATTGTTTCTGCTGTTGATACAACGACGTCTATTGCAAGTGAAGTAGAAGAAAAAGCGAAGCAGTCTGATACGTTGTCTTCAGAAATGGTTCAAGCTTTAGGGCATAGTACTCGTGTCTTTACGTCTTTAATTCAAGGTATTCAAACATTGGCAAAAGAAAATGAAGATTCAATGCAAAATGTACAGAAGTTAGAAGAACGAATGAAACAAGTAGAACATATTGTGTCTGTTGTGAGTGCGATTGCTAGCCAAACGAATTTATTAGCACTAAATGCTTCTATTGAGGCAGCTCGCGCAGGAGAGCATGGGAGAGGCTTTGCGGTTGTTGCGGAAGAAGTACGGAAACTTGCTGATGAAAGCGATCATTCTGCAAGAAACATATCGCAGTTATTACGAAATATGCAAGATGAAGTACAACAAGTTGCAATGAAAATGACAGAACAAGTGAAAATAGCTAAAGAAGAGGCGAAACGTGGGGAAGCTACGGAATTAATTTTAAAAGAAATGTCATCAAGTGTTATGGAAGTAGCCGATGCAACTCAGCAAATCAGTAGTTATATGAATGAACAAGTGAGCCACATTCATCAAACAGGAGCACAAACAAAAGCTGTAGCAGCAATTGCTGAAGAAACGTCAGCCGGTTCGCAAGAAGTGGCGCGTGTGACGCTACAACAGTCTAAAAATATGGTAGTAATCGATCAATTATTAAAGGATTTAGAGAAGCAAGCAACTGATTTGAAACAAACAATTGAACGATTTTCAATGTAAAAGGAAGAACAGAATGCTGTTCTTCTCTTTTTTATTTAGCTTGATTTAATATTTACAGTTAAACTATGAACGTTTCCGCAACATTCTTTTCTGTCCCTTTCGGATGAAAATTATAGCGAGCTATAATATTAAAAGGGGTGTCTTTTATGAAAAAAGAAAAAAGACAACGGTTAATTAAACAATTTGTAAAGGAGTATGAAATAGATAAGCAAGAAAGATTAGTAGAATTGTTAGCAAAAAAAGATGTATTAGTAACACAAGCTACGGTTTCTCGCGATATTCGTGAGTTAAACTTAACGAAGGTACCTTCTCAAGAAGGATTAATGATATATAAAGTTTTCACAGAAGAGCATTTACAAACTGATATAAAGTTAAAGAAAAAATTACGAGAGGTTGTTGTAAAAATTGATTGTGTAGATCAATTAATGGTTATTAAAACATTACCTGGTAATGCACATGTTATTGGTGTTTTATTTGATGAGTTAGATTGGAAAGAAAAAATAGGATGTATATGTGGAAATGATACATGCCTTATAATTTCACAGTCGAAATCAGATAGGGAGATTATAGAAGAAAGATTAAATTTGATTATTTAGATACAAAAATCCTGTTTTTAATAAAATTAAAAACAGGATTTTTGTTTAAATACGGAAGTTAAATATTCAACATATATGCGTAATATATGTATTTTTTATTGAGAAAGCGAGATAGTTTGTTATAAAAATACATATTCGTATGATTTTAAAAAAATTACTTGTTTAATATTTCACAATGATAATGTGGATGCTTTCACAAAGATGAAAGTGCAGAGCATTTATTATGTACTTGTAAGACATCAAACATATTTAAAAGGAGGTACAACAAATGAAACATCCGATACATGTTACTTCAGAAATTGGGGAATTACAAACGGTTTTATTAAAACGACCGGGTAAAGAAGTGGAAAACTTGACGCCAGATTATTTGCAGCAATTATTATTTGACGATATTCCATACTTGCCAATTATTCAAAAAGAGCATGATTATTTTGCACAAACGTTACGCAATCGGGGTGTTGAAGTTCTATATTTAGAAAAACTAGCTGCTGAGGCGTTAGTAGATAAAAAACTTCGAGAAGAATTTGTTGATCGTATTTTAAAAGAAGGACAGGCCGACGTAAATGTTGCACATCAAACTTTAAAAGAATATTTACTCTCCTTTTCAAATGAAGAATTAATTCAAAAAATTATGGGCGGTGTACGGAAAAACGAAATTGAAACAAGTAAGAAGACACATTTATATGAATTAATGGAAGATCACTATCCGTTTTACTTAGATCCAATGCCTAATTTATATTTTACTCGTGATCCAGCAGCTAGCGTGGGCGATGGTTTAACGATAAATAAGATGAGAGAACCAGCGCGTAGACGTGAATCATTATTCATGGAGTACATCATTAAATATCATCCAAGATTTGTAAAACATAATGTACCAATCTGGTTAGATCGTGATTATAAATTTCCAATTGAAGGTGGCGACGAGCTAATTTTAAATGAAGAAACAATTGCGATTGGAGTATCTGCTCGTACTTCAGCTAAAGCAATTGAACGTTTAGCTAAAAATCTCTTTAGCCGACAAAATAAAATTAAGAAAGTGTTAGCAATAGAAATTCCAAAATGCCGAGCATTTATGCATTTAGATACAGTATTTACAATGGTTGATTATGACAAGTTTACAATTCACCCAGCCATTCAAGGGCCAAAAGGGAATATGAATATTTATATTTTAGAAAAAGGAACAGATGAGGAAACTCTTAAAATTACACATCGTAATTCTTTAATGGAAGCGTTAAAAGAGGTATTAGGCTTAAGTGAATTAGTTCTTATTCCATGTGGAGGAGGAGATGTAATTGCTTCTGCTCGTGAACAATGGAATGATGGCTCGAACACATTAGCAATCGCGCCAGGTGTAGTTGTTACATATGATCGCAACTATGTATCCAATACGTTATTACGGGAACACGGTATAGAAGTGATTGAGGTGCTAAGTTCGGAATTATCTCGTGGGCGTGGGGGTCCACGTTGCATGAGTATGCCAATTGTTCGTAAAGATATTTAGTATAAATAATGGAGAAAGTAGGGATGAAGTATGTTAATGACTAGACCAAATTTAAAAGGAAGAAGCTTTCTAGCAGAAAAAGATTTTACACAAGAAGAATTGTTATATTTTCTAGATTTGGCAGCAGAATTAAAAGAGAAAAAGAAAAATGGTATCCCGCATCATTATTTAGAAGATAAGAATGTAGCGCTCTTATTTGAAAAAACCTCCACTCGTACGCGCTGTGCATTTACAGTAGCATGTACAGATTTAGGGGCGAATCCTGAATATTTAGGGAAAGGTGATATTCAGCTTGGGAAAAAAGAATCCGTAGAGGATACCGCGAAAGTGTTAGGGCGTATGTTTGACGGAATTGAGTTTCGTGGATTTAGTCATGAAACTGTAGAATCTTTAGCACAAAATTCTGGTGTGCCAGTTTGGAATGGATTAACAGACATGTGGCATCCAACACAAACACTAGCAGATTTATTAACAATTAGAGAACATGTAGGGAAATTAAAAAATGTGAAGCTCGTTTACGTTGGAGATGGACGAAATAATGTTGCTAATAGCTTACTAGTTGGTGGAGCAATCATTGGAATGGATGTACGTATTTGTACACCGGAATCTTTATGGCCTGCACAAGAAGTAATTGATTTAGCAAAAAAATATAATGAACAGGTAATGATAACAAGTAATGTGGAAGAAGCTGTTGCGAGTGCAGATGTAATTTATACAGATGTATGGGTGTCTATGGGGGAAGAAGAAAAATTTGCTGAACGTGTCGAGTTATTGAAACCTTATCAAGTAAATATGAAAATGATTAAAGAAACAGGGAATGAAAACGTGATTTTCTTACATTGTTTACCTGCATTTCATGATGTTGAAACGATGTATGGCGAAGAAGTTTATGAGAAATATGGATTGAAAGAAATGGAGGTAACTGACGAAGTATTCCGCAGTAAACATTCAAAAGTATTTGATCAAGCTGAAAATAGAATGCATACAATTAAAGCGGTTATGGCAGCTACTTTAGGAAACATGGAGTAAAGAAGAAAGGGAGTCTTCCTTTCTTCTTTCTCCTCCTTTAGACACTATCATTCACTATTGCTTTTGTATTGTTATTGCAATTAAAGAGAGGTGAGTGGAATGGGTGAAGATAAGAAATTAGGGTTGTTTACACTAACGGCTCTTGTAGTTGGGTCTATGATTGGCGGTGGAGCCTTTAATTTAGCGAGTGATATGGCAAAAGGTGCTGGTGCTGGAGCCATTATTATTGGCTGGGTTATAACAGGAATTGGGATGATTGCACTTGGATTATCTTTTCAAAATCTAACTGTAAGACGGCCAGATTTAGATGGTGGTATTTTTAGCTATGCAAAAGCAGGATTTGGTAATTTTATGGGATTTAATAGTGCGTGGGGATACTGGCTATCTGCTTGGCTTGGGAATGTAGCTTACGGTACATTATTATTTTCTTCATTAGGATATTTCTTCCCGATCTTTGAAGGCGGTCAAAATGTAGAATCCATTATTGGTGCAAGCGTATTATTGTGGTGTGTTCACATGTTAATTTTACGTGGAGTTCAATCAGCAGCACTTGTGAATTTAGTAACTACAATCGCAAAATTAGTACCTGTATTTGTATTTATTGTCATAGGAATCTTCGCGTTTCATATTGATACGTTCTTAGATGGATTTTGGGGGCAAACTGGTTCTTTTTCATGGGGAGCAGTTGGCAGCCAAGTTAAAAGTACAATGCTTGTAACTCTATGGGTATTTATTGGTGTAGAAGGGGCTGTTGTTTTATCCAGTCGAGCAAAAAATAGAAGTGATGTAGGGAAAGCAACGGTTATTGGCTTAATTGGTACACTCATTATTTACATTTTAATCACATTATTGTCTCTTGGACTTATGCAGCAAGCAGATATTGCTGGTTTGAAGAATCCAGCTATGGCTTATTTATTTGAAAGTGTTGTTGGAAAATGGGGTGCTATCTTTATAAATTTAGGTTTGGTCATCTCTGTATTAGGTGCTTGGTTAGGTTGGACTTTGCTCGCTTCTGAAATTCCATATTTAGCGGCTAAAGATGGAGTATTTCCAAAATGGTTCGCAAAAGAAAATAAAAATAAGGCTCCAGTAAATTCATTATGGATAACAAATGGTTTAATTCAAATATTCTTGTTAACATTCGTCGTTTCTGATCAGGCGTATAACTTTGCATTCTCTTTAGCATCTTCAGCCATTTTAATCCCATATGCTTTTTCAGCATTTTATCAACTGAAGCATAGCTTAAAATCTGAAGAAGTAGATCGAAATAAAAATATAATAATTGGTTTGATAGCAAGTATTTATGGTGTGTGGTTAGTTTATGCAGCTGGTTTAGAGTATTTATTATTAACAATGACTTTATATGCGCCAGGTATTTTTATTTTTTACAATGTTCAAAAGCAAAAGAGTTCGAAGCAAATATTTACTCGAGTGGAATTAGCATCATCCGTAGCAATTGGTGCTTTAGCATTCTTTGCGATTTATGGATTAATTACAGGCAGTATTACTTTATAAAGCGCTGTGAAAGCGAAATCAACTGGAGGGCTGAAATATGGCACGAAGAAAAATTGTAGTTGCACTAGGGGGAAATGCGATACAGTCTGGAGAAGCTACTGCGGGAGCGCAGCAAGAAGCGTTGGAAAAAACGGCGGAACAACTTGTGAAAATAATGGAAAATGATGTGGATATAGTAATTGCGCATGGAAATGGCCCACAAGTGGGGAATATTTTATTACAGCAAAAAGCTGCAGAAACGGAAAAGACACCTGCAATGCCATTAGATACTTGTGGGGCAATGAGCCAAGGGATGATTGGATATTGGATGGAAAATGCGATTGAAAAGGCATTGAAAAAACGGAATATAAACAAAGATGTAGCAACGGTTATAACGCGCGTTGTTGTGGATAAAAAAGATGAGGCATTTAAAAATCCAACTAAACCAATTGGTCCTTTTTATACAGAAGAAGAGGCCAGAAGATTAATGGATGAAACAAAAGCAGTGTTTAAAGAAGATGCTGGTAGAGGGTGGAGACGTGTTGTTCCATCACCGAAGCCTGTAAGTATTCATGAACATAAAGTGATTAATTCTTTGGTCGAAGATGGAAACATAGTGATAGCTGTTGGCGGAGGTGGAATTCCAGTAATTGATTCCGAAGAAGGGTTAAAAGGAACTGAAGCGGTTATCGATAAAGATTTCGCTGCGCAGAAATTAGCAGAATTAGTAGATGCCGATACGCTCGTTATTTTAACTGCAGTTGATCATGTGTATGTAAATTATAATCAACCGAATCAAAAAAAATTAGAGCATGTCACAGTGAATCAATTAGAAGAATATATTGAAGAACAACAATTTGCTGCGGGAAGTATGCTTCCAAAAATTGAAGCTGCTATTAATTTTGTTACTACAAATCCAAAAAGAAAAACAATTATTACATCTTTAGAAAAAGTATATGAAGCACTAGAAGAAAAAGCTGGTACTATTATTTCAAAACAGAATGTATGCATGTATGTTTAAATTATTATGTACGCTACTTATTAGTAAAAAAAGAATGAGGTTAATAACTTCATTCTTTTTTTACTAATATTTTTTGTACTCATTGTTCATAAAGTTTTCATGGTGAAATCTGAATATATAAGTTAATTATGATAAAATTCAAATTGAATACGCTTTCTTGATTTTTCGCTCCAACATACAGCAAGAGAGAGGGAATTTTATGAATAGACGGAACGTAGTGAAAGACTTAAAGCAGTTCGAATTATTTGCTCATTTAACAGAAAAAAAATTGAAAGGCTTAACAGAGTTTGTTTATTGGCGAACTTATAAAAAAGGTCAATTTTTATTTTTAGAAGGAGATTCAAGGGAAAGAATTTACTTCATGTTAGAGGGGTTTGTAAAGTTAGAGCGGGTTAATCAAAATGGGAACTTATTATACGATGACTATGTAAAGCGGTATTCTATTTTTCCTTATGGTGGTATGTTTACAGACAGAGGATATAACTATACAGCAGAAGCAATGACGGATGTGGAAGTATATTATATTCCAACGGTAATCTTTGAAGATATGGTAAAATCCAGCAGAACGCAATTGATGTACGTTGTTCAGCAATTATCATCTATATTAAAATTGAACGAAAATCGAGTGCAAAATATTACAATTCCTAATGCACAAGATCGGGTTATCCAAACGTTAAATTATTTAATGCAGGATTTAGGAGAACAGAGTGGGGAAAAGATTGTAATTTCATGTCCACTTACAACAATTGAAATATCCAAAATATCTGGAACATCTCGAGAGACAGTTAGCAGCGTATTAAAACAATTAAAAAATGATAGCATTGTTACAATTTTAGATAAAAAAATTACAATACATGATCCAACATATTTTGAAGAAATCTCTATGTGAATATTGTATATTGATTTTTTAATTCATAATGTATATTAATAAGGTTCTTTATATATTTATAAGGAACTTTTTTACGTTATCCTCTATAAAAAGATTGTATAGTATGGTAATAATAGCTAAAATCGATAATAAAAAACAAAGTGAAGGGGAGAAAGAATGATTCGTATTGAGTATGATCGATTAGTAGCTATTTGTTACAGTATAGGGGTTTTGTTATTATTAAAAATTCCAAATGATAATGAATTAATTGGGGAAAAACTATTCAATGTCTATAAGATTCCGATACATACGTATGTTTATATGGATTATAAAGTCTCAAATATATGGATTGTTTTTTTCATACTACATGTAATTGCATTTATATTATTTTTAAAATGGCTAGGAAAAAAGGAGTCTAGTACATTTAGAAAAATGAATAAGATAAAAGTAGTAGGCATTAGTATTTTGATTTTAATGATGCCGTTTATTTTAAATACAATCCTCCAGACATTGAATAAAACATGGTACTACGCAGGAAAAACAGGGGTAGAAGCAATAGAATATAAAAAAGAAGATAGCCAGTGTAGAATGGAGAAAAATGGAGAGAATATCCAACAGAAGTGCATTGTTACTTTAAAAAATTATCGTAATCATTCACAAGCATTAAAAGTTGTTTTATATGATAATGCAAACGAGAATTCAAAAAGCTATCCAGTACCGAAACCAGTCTATTTACAAAAACATGAGACAAAGCAATTCGAATTTCAAGTTCCTGTTTCTTATAATAGAGGTATTGAAAAAGATAAAGTACCAAATATTAAATTACATTCATTGCATGAAAATGATACGAAATACAATTAATCTGTAAGTAAAAGTTTAAGAGTAGGAGCAAGGATTTGAAACGATATAGAAAATCAACTTGAATCATCCAACATACTGCGAGGTAACTGTATATTGGGTGATTTTTTTTATGTTATCCCCTTTTTTCACGTATGAAAAGGAGGAATACTTTGTTGAAAATGAAAAACATTACAAGGATCATACATGGTTTTTACTTTACGCAATCTGTGAAAGTTAGAGCCATAATAACTAGTTTCCCAATTTTTAATGTCGATATCGGGCCAGTTCACATAGTCACCTAGTGTATAAGGATCTAAGCTTTCTCGTAAATCTTTAACCCAGCGTATATTTCGATTTTCTTCATCATCGCATTTCCAAGAGGTAATGTATTCTTGAGCAATAATTGCTTTACGATGAAAATAAGCCGTTTCATTCGGCGAAATATTTTCAACAGCACCTATGAGCGATTGATGCCAAATACTAGCATCTTTATTTGGGGCATGAGAAAGAAAGTATTGCATGATTTGAATGCCTTTAAGGGGAATAGGTTTATAGACATAGGAACCAGAGCGCTTGAAATTTTCAGGGATGTTACCGCCATTAAAAAATTCAACAGCCTTTATATAAGGAACTTCTTCTATAAAGAGAGAGGGGCTACCAGTTTCAAGAAGAGGGGATAATAGGGAATAGAGTTCAGAGGGAGAACCGACAAACTCGCCTTGTGCTTCGATTTTATTTCGTTGTTTGGCGAATAATTCGATCGATGAAGTGAGACGTTCATCTACATGAGGTGCCCAGTTTTGCCACGCTTGAAATGCATCAATAAAGTCTTCCCATTCCCATGTGATTGAGAAAATTGATACATTTTTTATAGGGTGGACTCGAAAAGTTAAGAAAGTAACAATTCCGAAGTTTCCACCGCCACCACCACGGCACGCCCAAAAAAGGTTAGAATTTTCTTGTTCGTTTGCACGAATGAGTTTTGCACCAAATTTTCCGCACGCTTGTACCATTTCCACTTCCATTAATTGATCACATGTTAATCCCAATAAGCGCGAAAGCATACCGATGCCACCACCAAGTGTTAATCCAACAATGCCAACGCTTGCACTTGTACCAGCAGGAATTGTAACACCGTAATTCCAAAGTTCTTTATAAACAGTGCCAAGATTTGCACCAGCCTCAATTGTTGCTGTTAATTTCTCTGTATTAACAGTAATGCGATGCATTTCACTCACATCAATAATAAGTCCTCTATTTAAAAGAGAAAAATTTTCATAGCTATGACGTCCACTTCTTAACCGAAATGGTATATGACGTTCACGTGCCCATCTTAAGGCGTTACAGACATCCTTGTTATTTTGACAAAAAACAATAATACAAGGGAGTTTTGGAATACTTAAATTTAAATTCATTCGGGCTACGTCGTAGTCAGAATCTGCGGGAACAACGATACGACCTGTTAATTTTGTTTGCTTCAATTTATTACTCCTTTCTAAAATAATCAGAGATTTTTATTAATATATGAAAAATGTCTGTAATACGCGTGGACAAGGAGAGGTGAAGAATGAGATTTACCTTTGTGAGAAATAAATAAAGCATAAGAATAAAGAATCTACATAGAGTTCAATGAAAACAGTTGCAAACTGTTCATATTTTGTTATGATAGTGTTACGAAAACGTTTGCATAAAAATTCCGATGGGATGCAAAAGGAGAGAAGGACTATGAATAAGACATGGTGGAAAGAAGCAGTTGCTTATCAAATTTATCCACGAAGCTTTATGGATTCAAATGGTGATGGTATTGGAGATTTACAAGGTATTATTGCAAAACTGGATTATTTAAAAGATTTAGGTATAGATGTAATTTGGATTTGTCCAATGTATAAGTCACCTAATGATGATAATGGTTATGATATTAGTGATTATCAAGATATTATGGATGAGTTTGGTACAATGGCAGACTTTGATGCTTTACTAGATGAAGTTCATAAGCGTGATATGAAGCTTATTATTGATTTAGTTATTAATCATACGAGTGATGAACATCCATGGTTTATTGAATCACGTTCATCTAAAGATAATCCGAAGCGTGATTGGTATATTTGGCATGATGGTAAAGATGGTGCGGAGCCAAACAATTGGGAAAGTATTTTTAATGGTTCGGCATGGGAATATGATGAAGAAACAGAACAATATTATTTACATTTATTCTCACGTAAACAACCAGATTTAAACTGGGAGAATAAAGAAGTTCGCGAAGTACTATATGATACGGTTAATTGGTGGCTTGATAAAGGTATTGATGGTTTCCGTGTTGATGCGATCAGTCATATTAAAAAAGAAGAAGGCCTCAAGGATATGCCCAATCCAAAAGAGTTAAAATATGTGCCATCTTTTGATAAACATATGAATGTGAAAGGTATTCAACCTTTATTAGAAGAGCTAAAAGAAAATACATTCTCTAAGTACGATATTATGACTGTTGGTGAAGCAAATGGCGTTAAGGTTGAAGATGCTGAGCTTTGGGTTGGAGAAGAGCAAGGTAAGTTCAATATGGTATTCCAGTTTGAACATTTAAGTTTATGGGATGCAGAGAAGAAGAAAGACCTTGATGTTGTAGGATTGAAAAAAGTATTAACGAAATGGCAAAAAGGATTAGAAAATAAAGGATGGAACGCTTTATATATTGAGAATCACGATAAACCACGTATCGTTTCAACGTGGGGAGATGATAAACAATATTGGCGTGAAAGTGCAACAGCTCTAGGAGCGATGTATTTCTTTATGCACGGTACACCGTTTATTTATCAAGGACAAGAAATTGGTATGACAAATGTTCAGTTACCAAATATTGAAGATTACGATGATGTAGCAATTAAAAATTTATATCGCGAGAAAATTGCAGAGGGTGTACCACATCAAGATATGATGGAGATTATATGGGCTTCTTGCCGCGATAATTCACGTACACCTATGCAGTGGAATGATGAGATGAATGCTGGTTTCACAACAAGTACACCTTGGTTTAGCATGAATCCAAATTACAAAGAAATTAATGTTGAAAAGCAAAAAAATGAAGAAAAGTCTATTTTCAATTTCTATAAGAAAATGATTGCCCTGAAAAAAGAGCACGATGTACTGAACTATGGTACGTACGATTTACTTTTAGAAGACGATCCACAAATTTATGCATATACACGTACGTTACAGGATGAAAAAGTCATTGTAATTAGTAATATCTCAAAAGAGGAAGCAGTGTATAATGAGGATTTATTTGCACTAGAACGCAAACGTTTGCTTTTAAATAACTATGAAGTTGCGGAACATGAAGAAGTAACAACAATTGCTTTAAAACCTTATGAAACAAGGGTTTATCGCATTTCGTAATAAAAAAGGATGCTCTTTGAGCATCTTTTTTTATGAAAAAAAATAAATTTCTATTGCAATGTGAAAACGCTTTTATTAAAATAGATTTATGAAAACGGTTGCGTAAAGGGAGAGAAAAGTGATATAAGGAATCGTTTTCATGAAAGGGACAGAAATTATAATTTAAATCATTATGTTTTTATAAATAAAGGGGAGGAAGAACAGATGAAAATTACGTCTTTTGATTTTTGGCAAAAGTTCGGGAAAGCTTTATTAGTTGTTGTAGCTGTAATGCCAGCAGCTGGTTTAATGATTTCCATCGGTAAGTTAATTGGGATGTCTGCTGGGGATGTTAACGCAGTTCATACAATCGCTCGCGTAATGGAAGACATCGGTTGGGCAATCATTACAAATCTACACATCTTATTCGCAGTAGCAATTGGGGGATCTTGGGCGAAGGATCGTGCAGGTGGTGCATTTGCAGCGCTATTAGCATTCGTCTTAACAAACCGAATTACAGGAGCTATATTTGGAGTAAACGCTCAAATGTTAGCGGATTCAAAAGCGACAGTTTCTTCAGTAATAGCAGGAGATTTACTTGTAAAAGATTACTTTACTTCTGTACTTGGTGCACCAGCATTAAACATGGGAGTTTTCGTGGGGATTATCACAGGTTTCTTAGGAGCTAATCTATATAACAAATATTATAACTATAATAAACTGCCACAGGCATTAGCATTCTTTAATGGAAAACGATTTGTACCATTCGTTGTAATTCTTTGGTCTACAGTTACTGCAATTGTATTATCACTTCTATGGCCATTCATCCAAAGTGGGTTAAATGAATTTGGTCGCTGGATTGCAGCTTCAAAAGATAGTGCACCAGTTGTTGCACCGTTTGTATATGGAACGTTAGAGCGTTTATTATTACCATTTGGTTTACACCATATGTTAACGATTCCGATGAACTATACAGAGCTAGGCGGAACATATACGATGCTAACTGGTTCAAAAGTTGGACAAGTTGTAGCAGGACAAGATCCATTATGGCTTGCATGGATTACAGATTTAAATAATTTATTAGCAAATGGAGATACGAAGGCATATAACGATTTATTAAATAACGTTGTACCAGCTCGTTTCAAAGCTGGACAAGTTATCGGCTCAACAGCAGCGTTAATGGGTATTGCATTTGCGATGTTCCGTAACGTTGATAAAGAAAAGCGTGCAAAATATAAACCAATGTTTTTATCAGCAGCATTAGCAGTATTCTTAACAGGTGTAACAGAACCAATTGAATTCATGTTCATGTTTATTGCTCCAGTATTATATGTTGTATATGCTATTACAACAGGACTTGCATTCGCGCTAGCTGATTTAATTAACTTACGTGTTCACGCATTTGGATTTATTGAGTTAATTACTCGTACACCAATGATGGTTAACGCAGGTTTAACAAGAGACTTAATCAACTTTGTTATTGTTTCATTATTGTTCTTCGGTCTTAACTTTACACTATTTAATTTCTTAATTAAAAAATTCAACTTACCAACACCAGGGCGTGCAGGTAACTATATTGATAATGAAGATGAGGCATCAGAAGGAACAGGAAATGTACAAGACGGTTCATTAGCAACAAAAGTTATCGATTTATTAGGTGGAAAAGAAAATATTGCTGACGTAGATGCTTGTATGACACGCTTACGTGTAACAGTAAAAGATTTAGATGTTGTTGCACCAGAAGCACAGTGGAAACAAAATGGTGCTTTAGGGCTTATTGTAAAAGATAAAGGTGTACAAGCGGTATATGGTCCGAAAGCTGACGTATTAAAGTCAGACATTCAAGATATGTTAGGTGCGTAATAATATGAAATTGCTAACTTTAAACTGTCATTCTTGGCAAGAAGAGAATCAAATAGAAAAGATACAATACCTTGCTAAAGTAATTCAAGAAGAAGAGTACGATGTCATCGCATTGCAAGAAGTAAGTCAGTCCATACAAGCTGAAAATGTATGCGGTAACAAGAAAGAAGATAATTTTGGACTTTTACTATTAGAAGAGTTAAAAGCGCTACATGTAAAAGATTACAATATTACTTGGGGTTTCTCTCATATTGGTTATGACGTGTACGAAGAAGGATTAGCGATTATAACGAAGCATAATATTATAAAAGAAGATACGTTCTTCATTTCAGAAAACGAGGATACAACGTATTGGAAAACGCGTAAAATTGTAAGTACAACAATTGCTTATAATGGTAAGGATATAACGTTTTACTCTTGCCATCTCGGTTGGTGGAATGATGAAGAAGAGTCATTCAAAGGTCAAGTCGATCGTTTGATGGAGCGTGTAGATAGCAATAAGCTCGCCTTCTTAATGGGGGATTTTAATAACAATGCTCGGTTGGAAGGCGAAGGTTATGAGTATATGATGCAAAAAGGGTTGTATGACACATATGAATTAGCAATAGAGAAGGATGAAGGAACGACTGTCCAAGGCGTGATTGCTGGTTGGGATGAAAATAAACATAATTTGCGAATCGATCTAATATTGTGTAACCAAAGTAAAAAAGTTCATTCTTCAAAAGTTGTTTTTAATGGTACAAACAGAAATGTAATTTCAGATCATTTCGGTGTAGAGGTGCAATTGGATATATAATAGAAGAAATCCTCACAGTGAATAAAAGCTGTGAGGATTTTTTTAGGAATACAAGTATTTCCAAGAGAAAATACTTGTATTTTTTATGACATTTCATATATATTTGTTATTATTGAATGTAAAACCGATTTGGTCATTTTGTATTCATACTTTGACTCACTTCGTTATATAATAAAGTAAGTGAAAGTTAATGGGAAAAAATAGTACGTTTTTGGTTAATACACGATGTAGAAAGTGATATAATTGCAAAATGCATGTATCATTTTCTAAAGAAGGAAAAATATATAATTAGGTGATAACTTCTATGAAACAAATTTGGCGTATTTATAAGACAGATTTACGGAATGTAGCCAAACATTGGGCTGCAATTGTTATTGTTTTAGGATTAATGATTTTACCATCGTTATATGCATGGTTTAACATTAAAGCTTCTTGGGATCCGTATGGAAATACAAAAGAGGTTCCCATTGCAGTTTCTAACCAAGATGCAGGTTCTAATTTAAGAGGGAAAGATATTAATATCGGGAAAGAGATTGTAGACTCCCTTAAGAAAAACAAAAATCTTGGCTGGAAATTTGTAGATGAAAAACAAGCAATTTACGGAGTTGAGCGTGGGGATTATTATGCAAGTATTACGATTCCAAAAGACTTCTCTGAAAAAATTGCAACTGTTCTGGATGAAAATCCTAAAAAACCAGAACTGGATTACTATGTGAATGAAAAAGTAAACGCGATTGCACCGAAGATTACAGCAAAAGGTGCATCAGGTATTACAGAAGAAATTAGTAAAAACTTTGTAAAAACAGCAAACGGTGAGATTTTTAAAATTTTCAATGACCTTGGAATCGATTTAGAAACAAACTTACCAAGTATCGAAAAAGTAAAAGATCTTGTATTTAAGTTAGAAGCGCAGTTCCCAGAAATGAATACACTTATGGATAAGGCATTAGATGATGCAACTCGAGCAGAAGATGTTGTGAAAGTAGCGCAAAAAGAGTTGCCAGTTGTAGAGAGTGTTATGAATGATGGGCAAGAAGCGTTAGGGAATTTAGATAAATTCTTTGCGAGAAATGATGAAACATTGAATCGCGCTCCGGGAACTATTAAGAATAATTTAATGGTAATGCAAAAAGGTTTAGATGGTGCCGCGGCAATTACGGATTTCTTAAAGAATCCATCATTGGATTTCAATCTGGCACTTCCAGATCCATCCAAGTTCCCAGACTTACCGAATATAACCATTCCGCAAATACCAACACTTCCAGAGTTACCGCAAGTGAATGGCGAGGGATATAAAAATATTGCTAAAAATATTAATCAAACTGTAAATAATGTTTTTAGTTCAATACGTGTCGGAACAACTTATGCACAAGGCGTTATAAACGGATTGCAAAATGGTAATTTTGATCCAGAAAAAGCAAAACAAGACCTTAATAAGGTTTCTGAAAATCTTCAAGGTCGTGCAGATAGTGTTTCATATTTAATTGATGTCTTTACTAAATTTAAGGAATTTGCACCAACTGATTCTGGAAAAGACTTCTTCCAAAAACGAATAGATAAATTAACGAATCTTAAATCAGCTATAGAAAATGCAAATGGCGGCGTTAAAGATATCGCTAATATTATTGGTACAGGGCAAGAAGTGAAACAAGATGTCAGAGATGCTGCTAATAAAAAGTTAGATGCAATAAATAACTTGGTAAATCAAGCAGAAGCAGATTATAATGCGACGTTTGTAGCAGATTTTGAAAAAGCAGTAAGCACAGCTGAGCAATTGAAAAATAAGGCTGACAATGTAAAAGAAGATGCTCAGCAGCTTAGAGGCAATTTAAATCAAGATATAAATAAGGCTAATGAGATATTAAACAATGGTAGAGAGAACTATGATCAGGCTGTAGCGGATTATGCAAAACTAAAAACCAGTCTTGAAAAGGCAAAAGAAGATTTAAGTAATAAAGGTGTTAACGGCTTAGATTCTACAAAAGTAGCCTTAAATGAATTAAATGGGCAGTTTAAAGCAAGTTGGAATTTAGTTAATGACATGATTCCAGTTCTGGAAAGTACAAATAAAGTGTTAGCTGATGTGAATAGTGATAAAAACCTTAATGGTACAATTTCTAAGTTAAATAAAGCAAAAGATGGTTTGCAAAAAGGAATGGAGTTAACTGATAAAGGAATTGACGCTATTAATAAAGGTCAAAAACCAGCAGCTGATGTTATTGAAAGTATTAATCAAGTGTCTAAAAGTGTTTCGGGTCAAATTGGTGACATTTTAGCTAAATATGACTCAGAAATCACTCCAAATTTCAATGCAGCAATTGCTCGCACAAAAGAGATGTCTAAAAACACATCTCAAATTTTAAAAGAGGCAGACAAAAAGCTTCCAGATGTTAAAAAATTACTAGAAGATTCATCAACAGGCTTAGTAGATGGTAAAAAGAAATTAGCAGACATTAAAGCTGAAATGCCAGCTACTGAGAAAAAGATTAAAGAATTAGCAGATAAAATTCGTGATTTTGAATCTGAAGAGGATTTAAAAGACATCATACGTTTATTGAAAAATGATGTTGAAAAGCAAAGTGATTACTTTGCGAATCCAGTAAATTTAAAAGAGAATAAATTATTTGCGATGCCGAACTACGGTTCAGCAATGTCACCATTCTATACAGTGCTTGCATTATGGGTAGGCGCATTATTAATGGTTTCATTATTAACAGTAGAAGTACACGAAGAGGGCGCGAATTATAAGAGCCATGAAATTTACTTCGGACGTTTATTAACATTCTTAACGATAGGTCTTTCACAAGCGTTTATCGTATCGATGGGAGATATATTCTTACTCGGTACGTACGTAGTCGATAAGTTCTGGTTTGTGTTATTTAGTTTATTTATTGGTGGAGTCTTCGTTTGTATCGTATACTCACTCGTTTCTATTTTCGGAAACGTTGGGAAATCGATGGCGATCATTTTACTTGTACTACAAGTAGCAGGATCGGGCGGAACATTCCCAATCCAAATGACACCAGCGTTCTTCCAAGCAATTTATCCGTTCTTACCGTTCACATATGCAATTAGTGCAATTCGTGAAACAGTAGGCGGAATGCTATGGGATATCGTAACGCGAGATTTACTTGTGTTAAGTGCTTTCGTAGTAGTTATGATTGTTGCTGCGTTATTACTGAAAACACCAATTAACAAATCAAGTGAAAAATTTGTTGAGAATGCAAAAGGAAGTAAAATCATTCACTAAAATAAAAGGTTCCTACCGATAGAGGTAGGAACCTTTTTGTTTAATCAAATTTTAATTTTTTTAATGCGTCTGCGAACGGGTTATTTAATGGTTCTTCTTCTTTTCTCTGTTGTTTCATATATTTTTGAACGTCGCGTTTATCGGCTTTGTTTCCAGATTCTTTTTTACGTCGCTCTTGGAATGTTGATAATTTCTCACGATAGCCACATTTACATGCGAAAATTTGGCCTGCACCTTCACCACGTAATTCTAGTTTCTTCTTACATTGTGGACAGCGAGCGTTTGTTGTACGAGATACATTTTTACGATGACCACATTCACGATCTTGGCATACGAGCATTTTTCCCTTTTTGCCGTTTACTTCTAGCATTGGTTTACCGCAATCTGGACAAGACTTCGTTGAAATGTTGTCATGTTTATATTTTTTATCACTCGATTTAATTTCAGAAACAATTTCTTTCGTATAGTTCTTCATTTCAGAAATGAATACTTCTTTTTTCAGCTTACCTTTTGCGATAGCCTCAAGTTTTTGTTCCCATTCACCAGTTAGTGTAGGGGATTTTAACTCTTCTGGTACTAAATCAAGTAACTGACGGCCTTTTGAAGTAATATGAATATCTTTGCCACGTTTTTCAATTAAGAACGAATTGAATAGCTTGTCGATAATATCAGCACGTGTCGCTACAGTACCTAATCCACCAGTCGATTTTAACGTATCAGCAAGTTGTTTATTTTGCGTATCCATATATTTTGTAGGATTCTCCATTGCTGAAAGTAAAGTTGCTTCATTAAAGCGTGCAGGTGCTTTCGTTTGGCCTGATGTTTGCATAAGTAACTTTACAGTTAATGTATCGCCCTTTTCAATGTGAGGCAGAAGCTGCTCTTTTACGTCATCAGTTACATCATCGTCTTCAAATCGATTTTCGTATACTTCCTTCCAACCAGCATGTAAAATCGTTTTTCCGCGTGCAATGAACGTTTCACTACCAACTTTGGTACGTAATGTTAGTTGCTCGTATTCGAATGCTGGGAATAAAACAGCTAAGAAACGTTTTACAACTAAATCATAAATTTTGCGTTCTTTATCTGTGAATGCTGAGAAGTTAACGTATCCTTCTGTTGGAATAATCGCATGATGATCGCTTACTTTACTATCATCAACAAATGATTTGTTAGGTTTGATAGGCTTTTGTAATACTTTATGTGCGAAGGGACGGTATTCTCCAACACCACATGCTTTTAGACGTTCTGGAAGTGTTCCAACGATATCAGATGAAATGTAGCGTGAATCTGTACGAGGGTACGTTAGTACTTTATGCTGTTCATACAATTTTTGCATAATATTTAATGTTTCTTTAGCAGAGTAACCGAACTTTTTATTTGCATCACGTTGCAATTCAGTTAAATCGTAAAGACCAGGAGAGAATGACTTCTTCTGTTTCTTATCAATTTCCACAACAGTAGCATTATGTTTATCTAAACTTTTTACAATACCATCGATTTTTTCTTTATTAAAACTACGGCTATTGCCATTTGCATCTTGCCAAGTAAGTTTGAGCTTCTCCATTGTTTGAGCTTCGATGCCGTAGTAAGTTTGAGCTTTGAAGTTCTTTATTTCATCCTCACGACTAGCAATCATAGCGACAGTAGGCGTTTGTACACGGCCACAATTTAACTGAGCATTAAAGCGAGTTGTTAAAGCGCGAGTTGCATTAAGACCGATATACCAGTCAGCTTCTGAACGCGCAACTGCTGAAGCATATAAATTGTCATATGCCTTACCTGGTTTTAAATTTGCAAAACCATCTTTAATTGCTTTATCGGTTACAGAAGAAATCCATAAACGTTTGATTGGTTTATTTAGCTTAACTTTATCGATAATCCAGCGTGCGACTAATTCCCCTTCACGTCCAGCGTCTGTTGCTACAATAATTTCATTTACATCTTTTCTAAGTAGCTGACTTTTTACAGCATTAAATTGTTTACCAGTTTGTTTAATAACCGTTAATTTCAAACGCTCAGGTAGCATCGGTAAATCTTCTAAATTCCACTTTTTATATTTCACATCATAACTTTCTGGATCTGCTAATGTAACGAGATGACCTAAAGCCCAAGTTACAATATATTTATTACCCTCAAGATAGCCGTTTCCTTTTGTATCACACTTCAGTACACGAGCGATATCTCGTGCAACGGAAGGTTTTTCAGCGATTACAACGCTTTTTGACATATTAAAAACATCCTTTCAAATTTCCATAAGTTAAATATAGCATACATCTTCTTGAGATTCAGTTTCGCTCCATATTTGAGCTGTTTTTAATGGAGTGAACAAAATCCCAACTGATTAAAGTTTCACTTTATCAGTTGCTTCTATATTAAATAGAAAAGTAAAGAACTTGTTATTTTACTAGAATAAGAGTAGACTTTGAAGTAGATGAATAAGAAACACATGGGAGTTTGTGGATACAAACTGAGAGTATGGCTACTAGTCCGTCATTGACCATTTGAACCTGTTGGATAATGCCAGCGTAGGGAGAGTGTAAAAGCACATGTTCAGGCACTTTGCGTACGCGCAAAGTGTCTTTTTGTGTATCTCCCATCATTATAGTTAGGAGATGAAAAGGATGAATATGAAAGAAATTAGTAAAGTAGTGGATTTGGTGAGAGAATCTAATCCACTCGTTCATAATATTACAAATGTTGTTGTAACAAATTTTACTGCTAACGGTTTGTTGGCACTTGGGGCATCGCCTGTAATGGCGTATGCAAAAGAAGAAGTAGCAGAAATGGCGAGCATTGCTGGAGCGTTAGTATTAAATATGGGAACACTTCGTCCTGAGGAAGTAGAAGCGATGTTACTTGCTGGTAAATCAGCAAATGTGAACAATGTGCCAGTACTATTTGATCCAGTTGGTGCAGGAGCAACTTCGTATCGAACAGAAGTTGCGAGACATATTCCGGCTGAAATAGATTTAGCAATTATCCGCGGCAATGCGGCTGAAATAGCAAACGTTATTAATGAGAAATGGGAAATTAAAGGGGTAGACGCTGGTACTGGAAATGGCAATGTTGTAGGTATTGCAAGGCAGGCAGCAGACGAATTAAATACAGTTGCGGTTATTACTGGAAAAGAAGATGTTGTTACAGATGGAGAGAGAACTGTTCTTATTCGAAACGGTCACCCTATTTTAACGAAAGTTACGGGAACAGGTTGTTTACTAACGTCTGTAATAGGAGCATTTGTAGCAGTGGAAAAAGATTATGTAAAAGCAGCAGTAGCAGCATTAACGTTTTATGGTGTAGCTTCGGAACTGGCAGCTGCTAAGACCGTGGAAAAGGGACCTGGTAGTTTCCAAATTGAATTTTTAAATCAGTTAGCGAATACTACTGCTGGTGATATTGAGAAGTATGGAAAGATTGAGGAGTTAGAGTAAGGGGGATGAAACACATGATGCGCATTGAAACAAAGAAGATGTCTAAGTTATTACAAGTGTATTTTATTATGGGAAGTAATAACTGCACGAGGGATCCTCTAGCTGTATTGAAAGAAGCGTTAGATGGTGGAGTGACAATTTTTCAGTTTCGCGAGAAGGGGGAAGGTTCTTTAATCGGAGAAGATAGAGTGCGCTTTGCAAAAGAATTGCAGACGCTTTGTAAGGAATATAGTGTTCCTTTCATTGTAAATGATGATGTAGAATTAGCCATTGAATTAGATGCAGATGGTGTTCATGTAGGACAAGATGATGAAGGAATTACATCTGTTCGTGAAAAAATGGGAGATAAAATTATCGGCGTATCTGCTCATACAATTGAAGAAGCACGCTTTGCAATCGAAAACGGAGCAGATTATTTAGGCGTTGGACCTATTTTCCCAACGAGTACGAAAAAAGATACGAAAGCGGTTCAAGGAACGAAAGGATTAGCTTATTTTAGAGAACAAGGAATTACAGTGCCAATCGTTGGTATTGGTGGGATTACAATTGAAAATACAGCGGCAGTTATAGAAGCGGGTGCGGATGGTATTTCAGTTGTTTCAGCAATTAGTTTAGCTGAATCTGCATATGAAAGTACGAGAAAATTAGCTGAAGAAGTAAAGAGAAGTTTGTAGAAAAGGACATGTAGTATTTTAAGTGCTACATCGAGAAGTAGACTGCCCAAAAAATTTAAACAAACGTTTGATTAAAAAAGCACAAACCTTTTTAAATAAAGGTTTGTGCTTTTTCTCAGAGTGTTGGGAAACCCTTTAGGGTTCCCCACACTCTGGAATCATTTTGATTTTAGCGAATAAAAACAACATAAAATAATAGAGTTTCAAAAAAATAGCCCTCCACCAGACCTTTTTTGGTCAGATGGAGGGCTATTTTTTTCATGTTTTGACAAGTTGCGGTGAGATAAGCCTGCATTTGGACAGACTTCAGCCCCCGAAATCGAGCATATCGATAGCCATGTAGTTCTTTGGCATCCGCAAAGCTTCGCTCTATAGTTGAACAGCGTACTTTGTACAACTTTTTCCCTGTAACTGTTAGTTTGTTTTTTCTAGCGATATCCTTATATTTCTCCCATATATGATGAGTGATAACTTTTTGTTTTTGTTTCTTTGAAAAACATACCTCACGTAGCGGACAAACAGCGCAGTCTTCTGGGTTGGATTTATAGTGACGATATCCTTCACGATCCGTTGTCGCATACTCTAAAATACACCCCATCGGACAAGCAAATGCATTCATTTCTTCTACATATTTAAATTGGCTTTTTGGTACTTCTTTATTTCGTTTTCCAAATCGGCGATACCCCATCACCATAAATATATTTCTCTCCGATAATTTCTTACAGATATACCCTGTAAAATAGCCTGCATCAAGAGCTACAGCTTCCACTTTAAATCCGAATTTATCAATTTGAGCTTGTAGACGCGCTAAATATGGCTCGGAATCTGCCATATTTCCAGCCGTTACATAAGTATCTGTAATAATATTGTACTTCGCATCAGTCGTACGATGGTCTAAGAAATGAAAACCGTTCGGTTTTCCATCTCTCATTAAAAATCCACTATCTGGATCCGTAGTACTTATACGAGTTTTTTTAGTGGGAGTATCACTTTCCTTTCTGGGTTTTAATTCTTTTTTTCGTGTACCTCACGATCTTCAATTACCGCAGCTTCTAATTCATCTATATAAAACTTTGCCTTTTCTTTTTTATATTTATGTACAAACTTATTTTTATTAGCATTGGCCTTAATGTGCGTAGAATCTGTCATCAGCGCACGTCCTCCCACCATCCGGTGCTCTGTCGCTTGCCTCACGATCTCATCAAAAATTTCTTCGAAAATATTTGTATGAATAAAGCGAGTACGACGATTCCAACTGATTGTAGAATGATCCGGAATAGTATCTGATAGAGAAAACCCTAAAAACCAACGGTAGGCGATATTCGTTTTAATCTCTTTTTCCAATTGACGCTCCGAACGAATACCGTAAAAATATCCAATAAACATCATTTTAAATAAAACGATAGGATGGATTGACGGACGTCCATTGTTTTCACAGTAATAAGGGCGTAACTTCTCTTCAATAAAATCAAAACTAATTGTCGCTTCGATCGCACGAAGGAAATGATCTTGTGGAACCAACTCTTCTACAGAAACAGATACACGTTCATCACGATGATTTTTTAAAGCACCCATCATAAAAAATCTCTCCTTTACCTCTTTTTATCAGTGTTGACACATAAAAAGAGGTTCAGACACAAAAACAGACTTTCTCCACAGCCTGTAAAAAAGCACAAACCTTTTTAAATAAAGGTTTGTGCTTTTTCTTTAAAACATAATTGAAATTAAGAGCATTCCAATTCCGATAGAAGTAAATGTTGCAATTAAGCCTGGAATCATAAAGCTATGATTTAATACGTATTTACCAATACCTGTTGTACCGGTACGGTCAAAGTTAATGGCAGCAACGATTGTTCCATAGTTTGGAATGAAGAAATATCCGTTTACTGCAGGGAACATTGCAATCAGTAGTGCTGGTGGAATACCAAGGGATAGTCCAAGTGGCATTAAGGCACGTACTGTTGCTGCTTGGCTGTACAGTAAAATAGATAGAATGAATAGTGCGATGGCAAATAGCCAAGGTGCACTTGTTACTAAATGCTGAATAGATCCTTGAATCATATTTAAGTTTCCATTAAAGAAAGTATCTCCCATCCAAGCGATACCGAAAATAGCAACAACTGCTGTTGTACCTGCTTTAAAGACGTTACCAGACACAATGCTTTCTACATTTGGTTTACAGAAAATAATAATAAGAGCCGCGATAGTTAACATAACCATCTCAATTGTGTTCGGCATGGAAAGACGAGCTAACTTCCCATCAACTATCCATCCTGGACGAAGTGCTTCAAATGAACCAAGAAGTACAACAAGGAAGGTTCCTACAAGGAAAAGGATAACTGATAATTTTGCGCCCTTTACACCTACAAATTCTTTTTTCTCTTCAAGCTTAGGAATCATTCCTTCGTTTAATCGTTTTAAGTATTCAGGGTCTTCATTTAATTCTTTTCCCATCTTACTAGCAACGAATGCTGCTAACATACAAGCAATGAAAGTAGAAGGAATACTCACTTTTAAAATATCTAATAAAGTGATTTTATAGTCAGCTAACATTGCTAAAAGAGCAACTGTGGCAGCTGAAATTGGACTAGCTGTAATTGCTTGTTGAGAAGCGATTACGGCAATCGACATTGGGCGTTCCGGTCTAATCCCTGATTCACGAGAGACTTCTGCAATAACAGGAAGTACAGAATAGGCAACGTGACCAGTACCTGCACATAGTGTGAATAAATAAGTAACAATTGGAGCAAAAAAAGTAATACGCTTTGGATTTTTTCGTAATGCTTTTTCAGCTAGGTGAACAAGATAGTCCATTCCTCCAGCAGCTTGCAAAGCACCAGCGGCTGTAATTACTGCCAAAATCATAAGCATTACATCGATAGGAGGCGCGGTCGGTTGTAAGTGGAAGACAAAAACGAGTATTGCCATACCAACTCCACCCATTACTCCTAAACCAACTCCGCCTAGGCGTGCACCAATAAAAATACAGAGTAACAAGGTAAGAAATTGTAGCCAAAACATGATAAACTACCTCCGAAATTCATTAGTTAAGATATATTCGAATAGTTTAATTTGAATGAAAATTAAATAAATACCCGAAGAAATCCTTGTTATTTATACATTTTTTATTATATAACACAAAAAAAGTAACATTCACGTACTTTTTGAAATTATTTCGAAAAAGCAATTCGTTAAAAATTTGTATTTATATCTCTAAATAAGTAGACATTTTGATTTATATGTTGTAACCTTTGATAGAGAATATATGATTCTCATAGAACTCCCATATCGTTCAACTCGTTCAGCGAGAAAGGCAAACTGATGGAAACATGAGGACGCAAAACTACAGGAGCTAAGGTCGAAAGGCTATGCTAGCCAGTTACCGGACGGATAGGGTTGGTCTTGGCCAATGCGTTTACATTGGCTTTTTTTTATTCTCGAACATATTGAGAAACATCTTTAAACAAAATATTCATATATTTTGTTTTTTTGTTTAGAATCATTAAGGAAGGTGGATATTAATGAAAAAATATTGGCATAAGTTATCGTTCCTTCAAAAGAACGTCTTATTAACCGTATTAGTTATTTTGACACTTGTTGGAAGTATGGGCGCGTTAAGTTTCAACATGTTTCAAAATAGTATGATGTCTTTATTTGAAAGACAGTCTATTGAAACAGGAGAAATAGTGTTGAAAAAATTGGATGTAGAATTAGTTAGAGACATGGCGAAAGATCCTACAGCCGAAAAAGTGAAAAAAGAAAAGTTAACAGAGAAATTAGATGAAGTGTCAAAAGAATTGAAAAGTGTTGGACAAACGTATGTTACAGGAGCAAAGCCGAATGAAAAGCGAGAATTACAACTCGTTGGTTTGACTACAGAGTTAACAAATGCATTCCCTATAAAGCCGGGAGATTATTATGAACAACCCGCTCATTGGATGAAGGCATACGATAAGGTCATTGATACGAAAAAGGCCCAAATGACAGAAGTATATGAAGATGAAATAGGTTCGTGGGTGACAATATTAGAACCAATTACAGATGGAGAAAACAATATTGTTGCAATTATTGCGGCTGACTTAGATGCTTCCATTGTTCCTATTACAAAAGAGAAGTTTATGATACAGGGCTTACTCTTTATCATTATTTCATTAGCAATTGCGACTATTACTCAATTCTTTATCGTGCGTCACTCGCTAGCTCCATTAAAAGATTTACGAGAAGGATTACGTAAAATTGGTGAAGGTGATTTAAGTATTAAATTAAAAGAAAGACCAGATGATATTGGAATTATTAATGTTTATTTCAATAACACGATTGAAAAATTTAAAGGGATTATAGATAAAGTAAGGCAAACTGCTGAGCAAGTTTCTTCTTCTTCACAAGAATTGTCGGCGAGTACAGAGGAAAACAGTATGGCAGTTCAAGAGATTGCAAGTTCTATTGAAGGTTTAAGAGTAGGGGCACAGTCTCAAAAAACTTCAGTACAACAATGTTTAGGAATTGTACATGGAATGGAAGATAAGGTAGAAGAGATAACTGGGGCTGCAAAACAAGTTGCGGTTGCTTCTGAAGGTATGGAGCAACATTCAATTGAAGGTAATGAAGTGATTGGACAAATTATTAATCAAATGAGTTTAATCCAAAATGCAGTACAGGATTTATCTTCCATCATTTATTCGTTAGAAACAAGGTCAAAAGAAATTAGTGATATCGTAACTGTAATTACAGGTATTTCAAATCAAACAAATTTATTAGCTTTAAATGCTTCTATTGAGGCTTCACGTGCTGGAGCAGCTGGAAGAGGGTTTGCAGTTGTTGCTGATGAAGTACGAAAATTAGCAGAACAAACTGAAGCGTCTGCAAAAGATATAGCGAAATTAATTGGTGAAACACAAGCTGAGACAGAAGATGCTGTAGTTTCAATGCAAAAAGGTTCAAAAGAAGTAGAAACTGGAATTTCACTTGTTCAAAGTAGTGGAGATTTCTTTGAAAAAATTTCAAAATCAGCGCAATCTGTTACAGATCAAGTAAAAGCTGTCTCTGGTAATTCGAGTGACATTTTACAAAATAGCCAGAATATTGTTCAAGTCGTAAATGAATTATCACATATTGCAAATACTTATGCCAGCAGCAGTAGTAATGTTGAAGAAAGCATGAAAGAGCAAGAAATATCAGTACAAGATATTGCAGAATTAGCGACTTCTTTAAGTTGGCTTTCTCAGGAATTACAAGAGCTAATTGGTGAGTTTAAAAGTGAATAAGAAGAAAGATCAATTATAATCAAAGGGGGATCCCCCCCTTTGATTATGAATTGAACTAATTTGCCCGTTAATAAGGGATGAAAAAGGTGTGAATTTTCACACCTTTATTATATTTGAGAGAGGAATTTACATAAATATGAAATTAGCAATTTCTTATAATGAGATGGTAAAAGAATTTTTAGGAAAAGTAGAAGGAAGTATTAAAATACCTAAAGATGTGCAAGGAACAGAATTTGGGGTAAAAAGAAAAACTGAACTATTTCCAAATTTGACTCACATTGTAGATTTAATAGGAGCGACTGCAACGTGGTTATATCATATTTCTAAAGAAAAACATATTGTCGTGCTTTATCATGTAAGAGGAAGTTTATTTCCGATTACTATTGAAATTTCTAATTTTCTCTCCTATGAAAGTTTGAATTTACAGATTGAAGAGCAACTGGAACAAATTAAAGAAATGAATGAGGAAGAAATAGAAGAGTTTCAAAACGGTAATACATTATATGAAATGTCACCTATTATTATTGGTGAAACATATTATGAGCTACAAGACACGAATACATTACAATTTGTATTTAGTAAAAATATGCAAAGCGTAGAAATAATATTTAATAGTGTTAATTGGAAAGAGACAACGATTACTCGTTATGTACAACAAATACAAGGTGTTTTAATCGATACATCACAAAATACGAATAAATATATAAATAATTTTAATGTTATTACAGAGGCCGAGATGGCACTTTATAGTCAAGTGAATGATACGACAGCAGTATATCCTGAGAAAAGTATCGTCGATATGTTCTATAATACTGTTACTCAATTTCCAAATCGTATAGCTTTATCTTCAAGGGAAGGTACTTTAACTTATGAGGAGCTAAATAAAAAAAGTAATCAAATAGCTCATATGTTAATTAAAAACGGCGTCCAATTAGGAGACTATGTTGGAATATTTATGAAACGTAGCATAGACACAGTAGTAAGTATGGTAGCTATATTAAAAGCTGGTGCAGCGTATGTTCCGATTGATCCAGATTATCCGGAAAGTAGAATACAGTACATTATTCAAGATAGCCAAGCGAAAGTTATATTGATGAAAGAGACGCCTATAACATGTGATGGGGTTCAAACAGTTTCAATGTATGATAGTGAAACTTGTGAAGATATAGATGTAAAGTTGTCTATTCATTGTGATGATGTAGCTTATATGATTTATACATCTGGTTCAACAGGGAATCCAAAGGGAACGATGTTAGCACATAGAGGCGTTGTTAATCTGTACACTTGGATGCAAAAGCAATATGAATTGACAGAAGAGGATGTATTTGCCCAATTTCCTTCCTTTAGTTTCGATGCTTCTGTATGGGAGTCATTTGCTTCTTTATTCTGCGGAGGAAACTTGTATGTATTATTAGAGGAAGAGCGATTGTCTGTAGAAGCATTTGCACATGCAATCTATAAAGTGAAAGCAACTTCGATCTTGGCATTAGCAACAATTTTTGTTCGACAAGTAGCAACTTATTTAGCAGAAGAAGATATATATAAGCTAGCTTCCCTAAAAAGAATTGCGATTGGCGGTGAAATGTTGCCTGTAGAGGTTATTAAATTGTGGAGAGAAAGAATAGGTACAAATGTTGAAATTCATAATGTATACGGACCGACAGAATGTACAGTAGTGACGACAACTTATAAAATACCTAGTCAGTTAAATGAGGATGTTGCGAGTATTCCCATTGGTAAACCATGTTCTAATTATCAAGTTATGATTTTGGATGAGAATATGAATCTTTGTCCAATAGGTGTACCTGGTGAATTATATATAGATTCAGTAGGATTAGCAAAAGGGTATTTTAATAAGCCTAATAAAACAATTGAAGCTTTTATTCCGAACCCTTTTAATCCTATAGTTAATATATATAAAACGGGTGATATCGTTAAGTTGCTAGAGGATGGAAATATAGAGTTTTTACATCGGAAAGATGATCAAGTAAAAATTAGAGGACATCGTATTGAACTAGGAGAAATCCAAAGTAAAATTTCTCAAAATCATAATATAAAAGAAAATGCTGTTTTTGCTAAGAAGAGTAAGGAAGGTAGCCAATATTTAATCGCGTTCTATACAACTTTAAATAAAAAAGAAATACCAGAATTAGTTTATCAGTTACAAGAGCAATTACCAGATTATATGGTGCCATCTAAACTAATTTATATTAATGAATTACCACTTACACCTAATAAAAAGATTGATGTTAAGAAGTTAGCTCAGTTAGAAGAAAAGTATGAACCGGTTCGTCTACAAGAATATGTTGCACCTTCTAATAAAGCAGAAAAACAAATAGCGAACGCTTGGGCGGAAGTATTAGGAATTTCAAAAGTTGGAGTGCATGATGATTTCTTTACAATTGGTGGACATTCATTAAAAGTATTACGAGTCCTAACATTGTTAAAAGAAGATTTCTCACATTTAACCATTCAAGATTTCTTTAAAGAAAGAACGATATATGGATTAGCTCGAATTGAGCGAGAAGTAAAAGTAGAGAAAGAAGAAGTATTTCGTGAATATAAAGTGATTCACGAACCAGATACTATTACGTATGCAAATGCTTTGGAAGAAACCCAGATTTCAAATATTTTTTTAACAGGAGCTACTGGTTATTTAGGATCACACATATTATATGAATTGCTGAGAGATACATCTGCTACTATTTATTGTTTAGTAAGACCAACCAAAGATGTGCAGCAAAGAATTATAGATACATTAACAGGCTACTTTAATGATATATGTGAAGAATGGTTACAGCGTATACAGGCCGTAGCTGGCGATCTGGGAGAAGAGTATCTTGGGATGAGCGAAGAAGAATTTATGTTCATCAGTTCTAAGATGGATACGATAATTCATTGCGGTGCAGATGTAAGACATTTTGGAGATGTAAAACAATTTGAAAATATAAATGTACAAGGAACTAGCCGTATGCTAGCATTAGCGGAAAAAGATGCTACATTCCATTTTATTTCTACAATTGGTATCCCGTTAGAATTAGCAGTAGATCAATGGGATACATACATGAAAACTGGTGATTTTAATTACAGTGTAGACTTAGAGAATGTATATTCAAATAGTAAACTACAAGCGGAAAACATTGTTCGTGAAGCAATGAAAAATGGTTTGCACGGAAATATTTATCGTGCAGGTAATTTAGCATGTCATTCAGAAACAGGTTCGTTCCAACAAAATATTGAAGGAAACGCATTTTATCGTCTTATTAAAACAATGCTATTAATTGGAAAAGCACCAAATGTGAAGTGGAAAGTTGATTTCACACCAATTGATTTTGCTAGTAAATCAATTGTAACGTATGTACAAGATTCACAAATAGATGGAGAAACATTGCACATCTGTCATCCACATCAAATTGAGTTTGAACAATTTATACAGCTAATTGGAGTGTGTGGATACAATCTTGAAATGGTTCCACTTTCAGAATATGAAAATGCCGGACTTGAATTAGCAAAGGGAAATGAAGTAATAGCAGAGTTAATTGCTTCTCAAGTTGCAGGAGATGGAGCGCAGCAATCTGAAATTGTAATGGGTACGCGTAGAACGAATGAATGGATTAAGAAAAAAGAATTGATAGTACCAACAATTAATAAAGAATTTATTCAGCAGTTATTAGCTCATGGTGAAAAAGTTGGTTATTTTCCAAAAATAATAAAATGATTATGCATGCTTTTGTTTGTTCAATAAAATAAATCATGCTACAATGAAAACGAATTAAGGACCGGGGAGCCAATTGGCTGAGAGGATGTAAGTAAACATCGACCCTCAACCTGATCTGGATAATGCCAGCGTAGGGAGTTACTTAAAGTGATGTAGCATATGTTATTCTATAATAACTTGCATACAAGGCTTTCCTACGCAGTAGGAAAGCCTTTTCTTATTTTTGAAATTTAATTTTATAAGGGGGATTTTATTATGTCACAACAAGTTACAATGTCATTTTCAGTAGTACCACAAGCGAAAACGAAAGATGTATATTCTGTTGTCGATAAAGCAATTGAAGTTGTGCAACAATCGGGAGTTCGTTATGAAGTAGGGGCAATGGAAACAACTTTGGAAGGAGAATTAGATGTACTTCTTGATGTCGTTAAACGTGCGCAACAAGCTTGCGTCGATGCTGGAGCAGAAGAAGTGATTACTTCTATTAAAATCCATTATCGTCCAAGCACTGGTGTAACGATAGATGAAAAGGTTTGGAAGTACCGTGATGAATATGCAAAACCAGAAGCAATCTAAACTTATTACAACTATTTGGCTTATCCTTCTCATTGCGATATGGGAAGGATCTGTTTCATTATTTAAAATCGAACCGTGGATTTTACCAAAGCCTTCTGCCATTGTTCAAGAATTAATTGGGATGAAAGATTTACTATTACCAAATACAATGCAAACACTGCAGGAAGTTATAATTGGACTATTCTTTGCGATTTTATTGGGGACGAGCATCGCAATTATTATGGACGTTATACCGTTATTTCGTATTCTAATAAATCCATTGCTCGTTATTTCGCAAACAATTCCAATTGTTGTACTTGCACCGCTATTTATTATTTGGTTTGGATATGGGATGTTGCCGAAAGTAATGGTCGTAATACTCGTTTGTTTCTTCCCAATTGCGCTTAGTATTTTAGAAGGTTTTCAAACAGTAGATAAAAACATGCTGAAACTGTTACAAACAATGAAGGCGACAAAATGGCAAGTTTACCAGAAAGTAAAATTTCCAGCAGTGCTTCCATACTTTTTCTCCGGTTTAAAAATTGCAGTTACATATAGCGTAATGGGGGCAATTATCGGAGAATGGCTCGGTGCAAGTGAAGGATTAGGCGTTATGCTTACGAGGGCTACAAAATCCTTTTTGACTGCCCGAGTATTTGGTGTTGCAGCAATCATCGTTATAGTGACATTATGCCTGTATTTTATCGTAGAGTTTATGGCAAGAATAACAGCACCATGGATATATAGAAAGGACGGCAGAAAATGAAAAAAGGTTTGAAAGTTATGTTAGCTGCCTTAGTAGCGGTAGGTGTGGCTGGATGTAATCCGGCGAAGAAAGAAGAAAGTGCAAGTAAAGATCAAAAAGTAAAAGTAGTATTAGATTGGTTTCCAAATACGAATCATACTGGCTTGTATGTAGCGCAAACGAAAGATTATTACAAAAAGCAAGGATTAGATGTAGAAATTATTCAACCAGGTGACAATGTAACAGCAGAGCAAATGATAGCATCAGGAAAAGCAGACTTCGCAATAAGCGCACAAGAAAATGTAACATTAGCTCGTGTGGAAGGAATTCCTGTTGTATCTGTAGGAGCGATTATTCAGCATAACACTTCAGCGTTTGCATCGCTTAAGAAAGATAATATGACGTCACCGAAAGATTTTGAAGGTAAACGTTATGGCGGCTGGGGAGGACCAGCGGAAGAAGCGACATTAAAGACGATTATGGATAAGCATCAAGCTGATTTTAATAAAGTTGAAAAAATCATCTTAGGACAAACAGATTTCTTTAAATCAATCGGCCGTGATGCAGATTTCGAATGGATTTATTACGGTTGGGATGGTATTGAAGCGAAGCGCCAAGGAAAAGAGTTAAATACGATTATGGTGAAGGACTTAGATCCAGCGCTTGATTTCTATAGTCCTGTTATTATTACGAGTGAAAAACATACGAAGCAAGATAAAGACTTTGTGAAAAAGTTTATGAGTGCAACAACAGAAGGTTATAATTTTGCAATTAAGGAACCGAAAGAAGCTGCTGATATTCTAATTAAAGCTGTTCCAGATGTAAATAAAGATTTAGTTCAAGAAAGCCAGAAATGGTTAAGTACGAAGTATCAAGATGATGCGAAAGCATGGGGAGTACAGAAGGAAGAAATTTGGACGAATTACATGAATTTCTTATATGACAACAAAGTTATTAAAAAGAAAATCGATGTAAAAGATGCTTTTACAAATGAATTCCTTCCAAGTGAAAAATGAGCGGATTACAAATAAAAAATATAGTGAAATCTTTCGACGGAAAGAATGTATTAGAGAATATTAGTGCCTCTATACAAGAGGGAGAGTTTGTTTCCTTTGTAGGACCGAGTGGTTGCGGGAAAAGCACATTATTAAACATGATTGCAAATGTTGAAAAACCAACAAGCGGGAACGTAACGTATAAAGATAAGCAAGTACAAGAGCAAGACGTTGTTAGTTACATGCCACAACAAGATTTATTACTACCGTGGCGATCAGCTTTGCAAAATATCGTTCTTCCGTTAGAAATTGAAGGAAAGCCGAAAAAACAAAGGCTGACAGAAGGAATGGAAGCATTAAAGCAGTTCGAACTAGATGAATATGCAGACCATTATCCAGATGAATTGTCTGGTGGTATGCGTCAAAGAATTAGTTTTCTGCGCACATATTTATGTGAAAAGCCAATTATGCTGCTTGATGAGCCTTTTGGAAAGTTAGATGCATTTACAAAAATGGAAGTACATAGCTGGCTTTTAAACTCTTGGCATCAAGAGAAGCAAACAATCGTTATGGTTACACATGACTTAGATGAGGCAATCTTGCTTTCAGATCGCGTATTTATTTTATCTCAAAGACCAGCGTCAATAGTTGGCGAGGTACAAGTGAAATTACCTAGACCGAGAACGATGGATATGTTAACATCACTCGAATTAAAAAAGGATAAAGAAGAGATTTTAAGTGTGTTAGCTCCTTATATGAAAAAATAGAAAAAGCCTTTTAACAGTTTTTAGTATAATTACTGTTAAGAGGCTTTTTTTAGAATATGAAAAGATGGAGAAGGAACAAAAGGGAAAATAGAGAATAGAATATAACAGAGTAGTTTATACTCTTAATATAACAAATGTTAAAGGAGTGAAAGGATAAAATGACTTTATCAACTGTTCTTCAAATGGTTTTAGCTTGATAGGGGAGAAGTCTGCCCATTTTTTAAGATTAAGCTAAATTGAAGACAGCAGGTAAAGAACCTTAATCCTTTTTTACGATAATATGTAATGGGTAAGGTGTATTCACCTTACCCATTTTTATATGCATAATTAAATAAGGCTTCATACTGTTGGTCTCTCTATTTAGCTTATGGACGATAAGTAAAGGAGAGAAAAAAATGAGTATATTAACAGTAGAAAATTTAAGTCATTCGTATGGTGAGAAAACCATCTTATATAATGCATGCTTTCGATTATTAAAGGGGGAGCATGTTGGGTTAGTAGGGAAAAATGGGATTGGAAAATCAACACTGCTAAGAATTTTAACAGGAGAACTTATACATGATGATGGGAACATTGAATGGTTTCCACATGTAAAGGTTGGATTTTTGCAGCAGCATATAGATTTACAAGAAGGGATAACAATTGAAGGATACTTGCAAAGTGCATTTTCTAACTTATATGCGATTGAATACGAAATGTTAAAAATTGCAGAAGAGATGGCTGAAGCAGTAGAAGTAGAAAAATTGTTAGTAAGGTATGGAGAGTTACAAACTATATTGGAAAACTCTAATTTCTATCAAATTCATACAGAAATTGAAGAAGTGGCAATTGGTTTAGGGCTGTTTGAAATAGGATTGGAAAAGGATGTTTCAAAGTTAAGTGGAGGACAGCGGACAAAGTTATTACTAGGAAAGCTTCTTCTAGAAAAAGCTGATGTTTTATTGCTAGATGAACCAACGAACTATTTAGATACAGCACATATAGAATGGTTGCAATCGTACTTGAAGTTGTATGAAAAAGCTTATATTATCATTTCGCATGACGAAGTATTTTTGAACAATATTACGAATGTCATTTACCATCTAGAAGAACGAAAAGTTAAGCGATATGTAGGGGATTATGAAAAGTTTTTACAAAGTTATCAATTGCAAAGGAAACAATTACAATCGGCGTATGCGAAACAACAAAAAGAAATTGCTCAGTTAGAAACATTTATTCAAAAAAAATAAAATTCGAAAAGCAAAACAGGCAAAAAGTCGAGAGAAAGTATTGGAGAAAATGCAAAGGGTTGAAAAGGTTAATAATGTACCTCGGTCCCGTTTTGCTTTTACTGTTTATAATGAACCAGTAAGTCGTATATTACAGGCTGAGAAACTAAGAGTGGGTTATAGTGAGCCGTTATTTCCAGACTTGAATTTACAAGTGAAAAAAGGAGAAAAGATAGCTGTTGTTGGTCATAATGGTATTGGAAAAACGACAATGTTAAAGACGTTATTAGGTCAAATAAAGCCGCTAAGCGGTTCAATTTTTGTTGGGGAACGAGTAAATCCTGCTTATTTTGCACAGGAAGAGTTTGCTTCAGAAATAACACCGTTAGAGAAAGTTTGGACAGAACGACCAGATATGACAAAGAAAGAAGTGCGCCAAGCATTAGCGAAGTGCGGATTGAAAGAAGAACACGTATTAAAACCTATTCGTTTATTAAGCGGTGGAGAGCAAACGAAAGTACGTTTATGTGAACTTATCGTAACGAAAAGCAATGTTTTAATTTTAGACGAACCGACTAATCATTTGGATGTAGAAACTAAGATGGCTTTACAGGAAGCGTTACAACAATACAAAGGAACAGTTTTAATTGTCTCACATGAACCTTCTTTCTATGAATCGTGGATAACAAAAGTGTGGAATATAGAGGATTGGAATGCTGAACAATATGAATAAAGAAAAGGCATTAGCTTTTATGAGCTAATGCCTTTTCTTTGTGATTAACATGATTTTCGAGAACTCTTACATGAGAATTGTATGAAGAAGCACTCTTATGGTGCGCTTATAAGCGTGCTTTTTCTTTTGTTATATTTATAATAATACGAAAGCCTTTCCCTAACAGGTGACTATCTTTCTTTATATATATAGATAGTTCAAAATGGAATGAAAATAATTCCTATATGTAAAGGATAATGTGGATATTATAGGAAGACAATAGAAATTAAAGGAAATTCATGTAAAATTCAAATGAACTTCATATAAACTCCATATTAGAAACTAAATATAATTATAATAGGTTATTTTGATGTTTTTGATTTTTCATAAAATTAAAAGTTTGAATTTAGGAGGTATTGCTCGAACCTAAATTCAAACTTTAGTGAAATAATTAATGGATATTACGTCTAGTTTTCGCTAATGATGGCATTTAAAAGTTCGGCAGGATTACCCGTTCCTGCACCACCAATTGTAATAGATCCACCAGGAGGAATTTCGCCATTCCATCCTGCGTTCGTAATTACATAATGATTATTTGTTTTACTACTAATTTTAGAATCCCAAACTTGTGTTAAATTGCCGCTATAATCAAATTCTAATTTCCAATTTTTAATAGGAGTCGTTCCATTATTTTTGATTATAATCGAGAAGTTATAACCGCTGCCCCAATTCGAAGTGACTGAAAATGTAGCAGTGCCATTTCCATCAGGAGGTGTCGTATTAGCTTCATCCGTTTTGACAGTAAGAGCGTTAGGTTGTGATTTATTTCCAGCAGCATCTTTGGCAATTACTGAAAATGTGTATTCCGTATTAGGTTTTAAGTTTTTAATTGTAATACTATTTGTTGTTGCACTCCATTTTTCTTCTCCGGCAGTAATTTCGTATTCAGTAACGCCTACGTTATCAGTGGATGCAGTCCAGCTTAATTGAACTGAGCTTGAATTTTTATTCGTAACTACAATATTTTTAACATTCGTTGGTGGCTCAGTATCTTTTTGAATAATAGGTCCACCAAGTAATTCTTTTACTAGCGTATCAAGTAATTTTGGGCCACTACAACTATATTTTGGACTTGTACGGCAATCCCCGCTTAGTTCCCAAAACATTGCTCCACTTAAACCTTTCGTCTTTATATAGTCTGTTTTATATTTCATAGATTCATTGTCATCGTAGCTAATAAATGTGCCTGTAGTTGCATTATATAAATAAGGTACTTTAGCTGTGTCATTCCAGTAGCGTACAAAACCATTTTTATTAACGTAATTGGCTGCTAAATCACCGTAATCATATACACCTGTGTCACCAGTAGAATAATCATCCCAAGTACCTTTAGAAGCAAGTTTCCCATCACTACCTGGTTTGCAAGGTTGATATTGTCCGTTATTTTCTTTTCCACAACTTTTCCAGCCACGTCCGTAAAAAGGTACGCCTAATACTAGTTTATCCACTGGAACACCTTCATTTGTATAAACGTCTATAGCACCATCTACGTAAAAATTCGTATTTGCTGCTGGGTCATTTGGATCCTTATATAGAGCTGCATTATGATTAGAAGTAGCTTCCCATCCGCCGTGGAAATCATATGTCATAATATTAATCCAATCGAGTATTTGAGAAATTTTCTTTAGCTCTGTATGATCAGCGTAGCGTTGGCTTGCGCCTGAAGCGATTGTTAGTAAATATTGTTTGCCATCTTCAGCACCTGCTTTATTCAAAGCATTTCGGACGTCTTGAAGAAGGAGAGTGAAATTTTGTTTATCTTCAGGACGATAACTACCACCAGGAATCGTTTCAACGCCCGGATATTCCCAGTCTAAATCCACGCCATCAAACCCATATGCACGAAGAAAAGATACTGTAGATTCAGCAAATACTTTTCTTGTTTTTTCATCAGCGGCCATATCAGAAAAGCGGTTAGACCAAGTCCAGCCACCAACGGAAATAATTGTTTTTAAGTGAGGATATTTAGCTTTTAATCGTTTTAGTTCTCCGAAATTTCCGCAACGGGCATATTTATCGCAATCTTCCCAAGTTGTCCCTGAGCCAGGATACGATTTGGTAACATCAGCCCATGGTTCACCGAGTACGAGAGTACCATTAGGAACCTCTTTATTTTGCAATGGCACACCAGATTCTTTACAGTTCCACGTTTGTTTATTTGGATTATCAGGATGAGTAGAAGGGTTTCCATGTTTTCCATTCCAACAAATATCCGCGAAAGCATAGTTAAGGTGAGTAAGTTTTGATGCATCAATGTCAGCAACTTGATAATTACGTCCGTAAACGCCCCACGAAGGAAAGTACCCAACAATTTTTTGACTTTGCTTTGGTGAATCTGCTAATGCGAGATTTGGAGTAATAAAATTTGTGAGAAAAAGAGGTAAGAAAAGTAGTAGAGATAGTAATAGCAGTGTGAATTTTTGAGACCTCATAGCCATTTCTCCTTTCAAAATAAAAAATATATTTAAAGGCATACGCCAATAAATCAAAATGAATCTAGACGTATGAAACGTCTAGATAAAATGATCAGACATCACGAAGTCTATACAAGGGAGCTGGGGGTGATTAAATCGTAACAAATGTAAGATTTAGTGTAAACGCTTTATTAAGTTGAAACATACTTTCTCAATACAAAAAGGCTTGAATACAAACTATATATGAAAACGAAAGATCGGTATGGGAGGAAAAAGCTTATTATAAATAAATTTGAGAAAAAATTGTCTGGAGTCAATTATTAAAGACGTAGAAAGATAAGGAAATATCATGTAAAATAATAGTAAAAATATGTAAAGGAGGGAATGGTGTGGATGTGTTTTTGAACATTGCTGAAGAAAAAATTCGACAAGCAATACGGAATGGTGATCTTGATTATCTTCCGGGAAAAGGAAAACCACTACAATTAGAAGATCTTTCAATGGTACCTCCAGAACTTAGAATGAGTTATAAAATTTTAAAAAATGCGGGAATGATTCCACCAGAAATGGAACTACAAAAAGATATATTAAAAATAGAGGATCTAATTGCTTGCTGTTATGATGAAGAAGAGAGAAAGAAATTACGAGAAGAGTTAACAGCAAAAACGCTTCGTTTTCAGCAAGTAATGGAAAAGAGAAAGATTAAAGATAGTTCAGCTTTTCGTATGTATCAAGATAGAGTATTTCATAAATTGCGTTAAGAGGTATAAGATGCATAAATTTAAAACGATAGAAGAATTAGCGACATATATTGAAGAACAACAATTGGTACTTCTGTTTATTAAAACGGAAAATTGTGGTGTTTGTGATGTTATGCTAAGAAAAGTAAATTGCGTATTAGAGAATTATGATTACGTAGAGAAAATAGAGATATTACTACAAGACATGCAAGAGATTGCGGGGCGATATGCCGTATTTACAGGACCGACAATTTTATTATTTTATAATGGAAAAGAGATCCTTCGGGAATCGCGCTTCATTTCACTTGAAAATCTAGAGAGAACCATTCAATTATTTGAGGAATAAGGGAGGCTTTTATATGGAATTTATTATTGTCATACTATTATTTGTTGTAGTTGGAATAATCGTAACAGCAGTTCGATCGAACAAAAAGAAGGTAAATCTTACAAAACAAAATAACATTCATAATTCATCTAACAGCTCATCACCATTATTTTTCTTTGCTGGATCTGATAATGATAGCTCGCATGATGGCGGCTCACATGATTGTGGAGGGTCTTTTGGGGGAGATAGCGGAGGAAGCTGCGGTGGCGGTGGTGATTGATGAAAATGCGCCTTATATAGGCGTATTTCTTTTTAAACAAACGTTTGATTAGTCGGCTTACATATGCATAAACACAGTTAAACAAACGTTTGATTAATATTTTTAACATACTAAGGGGAATGGAAATGAAAAGGGAACCGAAAGTGAAAAATAAGGGGAAAGTAGTGTTATTTTTATTAGCTGCGGGAGGCGTATTTCTTGTTAAATTAGCATTTAAATTTGGAACGATACATATGATTCGAACTTGGTTTGAAAGTACGTTTTCTTAAATAAGGAATATAGCCTCTTGCGATAGAGGTTTTTGATTTGTTATTATTAAACTGAACGGTCGGTTTAAAGAGGTGTGAATATGAGAAGAAGCGCAGAAGAGATAAAGAAAGAAATTGCATCTAAAGCAGAAAGTCTATTTTCACAGAAGGGCTACGCAGCTACATCTATGGAAGAGATTTGTGAAATTACAGAGCGAAGTAAAGGAAGTATTTATTATCACTTTAAAAGTAAAGAAGATTTATTTTTATTTGTAGTGAAACAGCATACGTATGATTGGCTTGAAAAATGGAATGAAAAAGAGAAGTTGTATAGCACTAGTACTGAAAAACTATATGGTCTCGCGGAATATCATGTAGAGGACATACAGCAACCAATTTCAAATGCAATAGAGGAATTCTCTATGAGCCAAGTTGTAAGTAAAGAGATTCTGGATGAACTGTTAGCTTTAACTAGAGAATCATATGTTATGTTTGAGAAATTAATTGAAGCAGGTATACAGTCTGGAGAGTTCCGTGAAGATAATACTCGTGATCTTATGTATATTGTGAACGGATTATTATCAGGGCTTGGAGTACTTTACTACGAATTAGATTATAAAGAGTTGAAACGTATTTATAAAAAGGCAATAGATGTATTGTTAAAAGGAATGGCAGCTGAATAATAAGTCAGCAGCTTTTCTTATGAAACAAATTAGACCGAACGGTCGGTTTATAAGGAGGATGAAAATGAACACTTTATTTAAAAACAGAGCATTTATGCTCGTTATGGCATCTGATATTTTACAACAATTTGCAATTTGGATTAGAAATATGGCTCTATTGTATTTCATAATGGAGCGGACGAATAATGATCCAGTTTCAGTGTCGCTATTATCTGTCATGGAATATGCACCTATCTTTATTTTCTCGTTCATTGGTGGTGCATTAGCAGATCGTTGGAATCCGAAAAGAACAATGATTGCTGGAGATGTGTTAAGTGTACTGTCTATTATAGGAATTGTCATATTGTTAACGTTTGATTACTGGCAGGCAATATTTTTTGCAACACTCGTTTCCGCAATTGTAGGTCAGTTTTCTCAGCCCTCATCTTCGCGTATATTTAAGCGCTATGTAAAAGAAGAAGAGGTAGCAAGTGCTATTGCATTTAATCAAACATTACAGTCCTTATTTATGATTTTTGGGCCAGTTGTAGGATCAATTGTGTATACACAACTTGGCTTATTTACATCACTATATAGCTTAATCATTCTATTTTTGTTATCGGCTATCATTCTTTCATTTTTACCAAAATGGGTTGAAAAAGAGCAAGTGGCGAGAGATTCATTAAAAAATGATATAAAAGAAGGTTGGAAGTATGTTCTTCATACGAAAAATTTACGTATGATTACGATTACTTTCACCATTATAGGCTTAGCTGTTGGATTAACAACTCCATTAGAGGTGTTTCTTGTAATAGAACGCCTTGGAATGGAAAAGGAAGCAGTTCAATATTTAGCTGCAGCTGATGGAATAGGTATGTTAATTGGTGGTATTGTTGCTGCAGTTTTCGCTTCAAAAGTGAATCCGAAAAAGATGTTTGTATTCGGTATGAGCATATTAGCGATGTCATTTTTAGTAGAAGGGCTATCTACATCATTTTGGATTACTAGTTTCATGAGATTTGGAACAGGTATTTGTTTAGCTTGTGTTAATATCGTTGTCGGTACGCTTATGATTCAACTTGTACCAGAAAATATGGTTGGAAGAGTAAATGGGACGATTGTACCACTGTTTATGGGGGCAATGCTAATTGGAACTTCACTAGCTGGAGGATTAAAGGAACTAACTTCACTAGTTATTGTGTTTTGTATAGCAATGGCACTTATTTTATTAGCGATAGGGCCAGTTCTACGCATGCAAATAAAGAAAGAAGATGTCGTTAATAAAGAGAAACTAACAAATTCGTTAGCTTCGAAATAACTATTTTAAGGGAGCAAAATTGTTCCCTTTTTCTTTGAGGAACTTTTGACAACTATATGAGCCAATTATATACTGATGTTGTAAAAACGATTTTACAGGTTAGGAGCAATGGTGTGAAAAATCAAATCTATGAATTACGCACTGAAAATAATATTTCACAAGGCGCATTAGCTGATAAATGCAAGGTTTCTAGACAGACGATAAATGCAATTGAGAATAATAAATATGATCCAAGCTTAGCGTTAGCATTCCGTTTAGCTGAAGTATTAGGAACAACTGTTGATAAATTATTTTTGTACAAGCAGTAGAGTCGTTCATTATAAGGCGCACCGTTAAAAATAAAAAAGATCCTCTTCTCATGAGAAGAGGATCTTTTCTTATAGCGTTTTAGTCTTGGGACTAGGTGGTGTAACGGATGTATTATTTTCTGGAACTCTAGTTAGTAAGAATCCACCGATAATAAACAGAACAATAATACTAAGAACACCAGCGTTTGTTTTTCCTGTTAATTGCGTTGTAACACCGACTAATACTGGGCCCATAATTGCGGCGAACTTACCAAAGATATTATAAAATCCGAAGAATTCATTAGCAGATTCTTTTGGTACTAGCTTTGCAAAGTATGAACGACTTAGTGCTTGAATACCACCTTGAGATGTAGCAACTAACATTGCTAAAATCCAAAAATCAAGTGTCGTTTTTAAGAAATAAGCATATATGCAAATGATGATATAAATAATGATACCGACATATAGCATTTTTTTACCTGTAAATGTTGCTGATAATTTTCCGTATAATAAAGCAAATGGACAAGCGACAATTTGTGTTACAAATAATATGATTAATAGATTAGTTGCACTGATACCGAGATCTGTTCCGTAAGCGGTGGACATAGTAATAATTGTATCGACTCCATCAATATAGAAAAAGTAAGCGATTAGGAACATGAATACAGTTTTATATTCTTTAATATTTTTAAAAGTAGCAGCAAGGCGTTTGAAGCTCATTGTAATTGGTCTAGGGTGACGTTCAATATAGTGCGTTTGCTCTACGTTTTTTAGCATTGGAATCGTAAATAACCCCCACCAAAGAGCTGTTATCGCAAATGAAATTTGACTAGCAATACCAACAGATAAAGGGATAGTTCCTTTTTGAGAAAGAATAATAAGAGCGATACAACCGATGAAAGGAATAGTACTCCCAATATAGCCTAATGCGAAACCTCGCGTAGAAATTCGATCCATTCTATCTTCAGAAGTGACATCTACTAAAAATGCATCATAAAAAATGTTTGCTCCAGCAAAACCGACTAAGGCGAGCATATAGCATCCTAATAATAAGTACCACTGAGATGTTGGAACGACTGCTAATATACTTGTAAATACGATACCGAGTCCAAAGAAGAATGTGAAAAATCGTTTTTTAAATCCTTTATAATCAGCAACTGTGCCGAGAATAGGAGCAAGTATAGAAATTAAAAGTGTTGCGAATGAGTTTGCATATCCCCAATATGCTGTTGAAGTTGCCCCAGATAGTCCAGCTTCTTTTGCAGCTGCTTTAAAGTAAATTGGAAATAATGCAGTTGTAATGACGAGCGAGTATACAGAGTTCGCCCAATCGTATAATATCCAGCTTTTTTCTTGTCTGGACATTTTTTTCATATAATGTTCCCCCTTAAATTTGTTTTACTAACAGTGTACAAAAATAAAAATTATAAAAAGAGAAACAGTGATGAATTTTACATAACTTTTACATATATACACAGTTCTTTACAATTGGAGTAAATCCTCTACAATTGCTCCGTCTGTTTCACCTAAGTGTAAACCTAGTAGTCTAGCGATAGTTGGACCTTCATCAATAAGTCTCATATACGGGATTGTCACACCACTTTTTATACCTTTTCCAGCAGCGATAAAAATTGTTTCATAGTTAGGTTTTGTTGGAGAATATCCATGCGTACCAAATGTATATTTTTTACTAGGCGTAACATCTTTTTCAGTAATTTCTTTGATAAAATCTCCTGTATAGTTTTCAGTGAAATAATACCCTTCTCGTGCTTCTAACATGAATAAACAATTACCGTCTGCACCCCATTCCTTCGCAGCTTCATCATGAAGTATAAATTCAATTCCGTTTTGTTTATTTTGAAGTAGTTCTTCAAGGAGTAGTTGTACCTCCCGAATTGTATCTGTATTATTTTTGTCCTTTACATATACATAGGCAGAGCCGTCGCAACTTTGGCAATAGGCTTTCCAGTCTACTAATTTTCCTTTTTTATTAAGAGATATAAGTCCTCTTTGATGGAATAGTACATTTAATTGGATGGATTTGTTTTCACTTAAAGCGCTATGATCACCAAGGGCAATAATTGTACTTTCTTCGTATAGGTCACTTTCTTTTAGTGCTTGAATAATTTTCCCTAGACGTTCGTCGTGTCTCTGGATAGCAGCCATTGTTTCGTTAGATTCAAAGCCGTGATAGTGTCTTTGGGTGTCTAGATCGGTGAAATGTACAAACATGACATTAGGCTTTTTCGTCTGGATTGTATGCACAGCAGAGGCGAGGACGAAATCATCCAGCTCTGGCTGTGATAAACCATTTCTTATATGGCCGAAACGACGATTTAAATCTAATTGGTATAGTGGGCTACCGCTAAATAAGGAAACTAAAACTTGATTTTGCCACGGTCTATTTGGAAAGATTTCTGGTAAATTGTAATCAATATTTGCTCTGCCGGTAACAGGCCATAGAAGAGCAGCTGTCGTTAAATTTGCTTTACGTGCTTCATCATACAATGTTGTTCCTTTTATCGATTTTCGGTACCAATGCCAATCAGGTGATTCACGCCCTGGTTGAAGTAACGTATTGCTAACAACACCGTGCTTGTTAGGGTAATTACCGGTTACGATTGTTGAGTGGCTTGGATATGTTACAGAAGGATAAATCGGTTCTACTTTTTCGACAACCGTGCCTTTTTTTATTAGAGATTGGAAATGAGGTAGTTTTTGTAGTATAGGAAAATCTAAAGCTGATAAACAGTCGAATGATAAAATAATGACGTGGTTTGTTAATGCTTTATCCATAAAGTTCCCTCCTGATTATATAAAACCTATTCTTATATATTACTATTAATACCTAGTAATAAAAATATATTTTTAGGTGAAAATTTATTATTTATTTTCAGAAAAATTAAACATATAATTAAGTATAAGGGAATCTATGGAAGGAGGAAACACTATGGGTTGGTTAGATGGATTTGGTATCTTTTACATCATTGGCGGAATCACGATTATCCTTGTATTTGCTATTTCATATTTACTAAAGAAACGGTTTCCAGACAAACAGTTCGATATTATATTTGCACTTAGTTTAATACTTCTTTGCTTAGCGTCCTTTCCCGTTACAATGATGGTTATTGGTGGGTGGGAAGGAATGGGATATGGATTTATTGGTTTCTTCGTTCTACTAGGTACACTCATCGGTATGATTGCACATCAACTTGTAAAAATCTCTCGAAAAAGCTACGTATAAAACTGCAAAAAATGAAAAGAATATATAATAATAAGAAAATTAGCTATTGTTTTAAAAAAGAATTTGTATTATGATAATCAACAAATTTATTGCGTTATAACGATGAAAAAGGACTAGTACATGTTCAACCTTTTTAGCAGAGAGAGAATCCGCCAGGCTGAAAGATTCTTAAAAAGGCAATATGGAACCTGCCTTTGAGTTCTGCATATGCAGCGGGAATTTCCCGTTATCAAGAAGAGAGCATATACAATTTTTGTGTATGAATCAGGGTGGTAACGCCGGCAAAGCTCGGTCCCTATTTAGGGGCGCGGGCTTTTTTGTATTTTCTAGAAGGAGGAAGAATGACTATGGCAAAAGAACAAGTGCAAGCTATTACGAAGATGGAAGAGGACTTTGCGCAGTGGTATACCGATATTGTAAAAAAAGCCGAACTTGTTGATTATTCAAGTGTAAAAGGGTGCATGATTTTACGTCCATATGGTTATGCCTTATGGGAGAATATGCAGAAGGTGATGGATGAGAAGCTAAAAGAAACTGGCCATGAAAATGTATATATGCCAATGTTTATCCCAGAGAGTTTATTGCAAAAAGAGAAGGATCATGTTGAAGGGTTTGCTCCTGAAGTAGCATGGGTTACGCATGGCGGAGATGAAAAGTTAGCGGAAAGACTTTGTGTACGTCCTACATCTGAAACTTTATTCTGTGAGCACTTTTCAAAAATTGTGCAATCCTATAATAATTTGCCAAAATTATACAACCAGTGGTGTTCAGTAGTTCGTTGGGAGAAGACAACTAGGCCATTCCTTCGTACGACAGAATTTTTATGGCAAGAGGGTCATACAATCCATGAAACAGCAGAAGAATCGCAGGCTGAAACATTAAATATTTTAAACTTATATGCTTCTTTCTGTGAGGATTATTTAGCGATACCAGTTATTAAAGGACAAAAAACAGAAAAAGAGAAGTTTGCTGGAGCAAAGGCAACTTATACAATTGAAAGCTTAATGCATGATGGGAAAGCACTTCAAACAGGAACATCCCATAACTTTGGAACGAATTTCTCTGAAGCATTTGATATTAAATTTTTAGATCGTAACGGTAAGTGGCAATATGTACACCAAACATCTTGGGGTGTATCAACAAGAATGATAGGTGGGCTAATTATGGTTCATAGCGATAATAATGGACTTGTAATGCCACCAAAAGTTGCTCCAGTGCAAGTTGTTATTGTACCGATTGCTCAGCATAAAGAAGGAGTTTTAGCAAAAGCAACAGAGTTACAAGGACATATTCAAAAGGTTGCACGAGTAAAAATAGATGCTAGTAATAAAACGCCAGGTTGGAAATTTAATGAGTATGAAATGAAGGGTATTCCAATTCGATTAGAAGTTGGCCCTAAAGATATTGAAAAGAATCAAGTTGTACTTGTAAGAAGAGATAGGAAGGAAAAAGAGTTTGTACCAATGGATCAATTAGAAGAACGTGTTCCAGCATTACTTGAAGAAATTCATATTTCTTTATTTAATAAAGCAAAAGTATTTCGTGATGAAAATACGTATGCTGCGACAAATTTCGAAGAGATGAAAAAAGTAGCTGACGAAAAGCAAGGCTTTATTAAGGCAATGTGGTGCGGAGAATTGGCTTGTGAAGAGAAACTAAAAGAAGAAGTGGGAGTATCTTCACGTTGTATGCCTTTTGAGCAAGAGCATTTAGCTGAAGAATGTATTTGTTGTGGTAAAGAAGCTAAACAAATGGTGTATTGGGGAAAAGCGTATTAATACTTTTTCTGATAGGTGATAAAAAGGACTTTGGGCTGCATAATAAAATGCAATCCAAAGTCCTTTTTAGTTTTATAATTTGTTTCATGTATTGTTTAGATGGAAGGATGTGTTTTTATTTTGCATTTTTACGGCGAATAAACAGTAACATACCGATTAGGAATGTTGAAAGTCCCATTAAAATAGATGCAGGATAATGTGTTGCAGTATTAGGTAACTTATCGCCTTGTTTTTTCGAGTTGTCTTTTACGTTACCACCTTGGGAACCATTTCCCCCTTGAGAGCTACTATCGCCTTTAACGCGGTTACCCCCTTGAGAGCCATTGCCACCTTGAGAACTGCTATCGCCTTTAACACGATTACCGCCTTGAGAGCCATTGCCACCAGAGCCATTGCCACCAGAGCCACTGCCACCAGAACCACTGCCACCAGAACCATTGCCACCAGAGCCATTGCCACCAGAGCCATTGCCACCAGAGCCACTGCCACCAGAGCCACTGCCACCAGAACCATTGCCACCAGAACCATTGCCACCAGAACCGTTGTCGCCAGAGCCACTGCCACCAGAACCGTTACCGCCGGAACCATTGCCACCAGAGCCGTTGCCACCAGAGCCGTTGCCACCAGAACCGTTGTCGCCAGAGCCACTGCCACCAGAACCGTTGCCACCGGAGCCGTTACCGCCGGAACCATTGCCGCCAGAGCCACTGCCACCAGAACCGTTACCGCCGGAACCATTGCCGTCAGAGCCACTGCCACCAGAACCGTTACCGCCGGAACCATTGCCGTCAGAGCCACTGCCACCAGAACCGTTACCGCCGGAACCATTGCCGCCAGAGCCACTGCCACCAGAACCGTTACCGCCGGAACCATTGCCGTCAGAGCCGTTGCCGTCAGAGCCACTGCTACCAGAACCGTTACCGCCGGAACCATTGCCACCAGAACCGTTACCGCCGGAACCATTGCCACCAGAACCGTTGTCACCAGAACCACTATCGTTCTGAGAACCGTTATTTCCTGGAGGTTTATTATTATCCTTTGAGTTTCCTTCTGCAAAATGATCACTATTTTGTACAATAGCGTTTGTTAATGGGCGGAAGTTTTCAGTTGCAGCATTACCAATATTTAAACCGCTAAAAAAAGATAAAGAGAGTGTTGATGCTAAAATGAAGATTTTCGTCATGGTTTTCCTCCTAAGAAATTAATATTCCATCTAAAATACATCCCTTTGTAATATTTCTTAGGAAAAAGAGTTTTATGCAAAAAAAACTATATATAGAAAAAGGTGGTGTATTTCTCAAAGCAGAAAAGAGTTAATGTAGATTTCCTACAAATAGTAGAGGCGGAGAATTTACATTCATAACGGTAGAGGAAGTGGCAGTAGATGAAAGAGTATATAGCGTTTGATATTGGCGGTACGCAAATTAAGTATGGCATTGTTTCAGAAATAGGGAGAGTATTAAAGCGTAAAACAGTTGCAACAGAAATTCATTTAGGCGGAGAACAAATTATTCAAAAACTGATATATGTATCAAAAAAAATAATGAATGAACATACTATTGCAGGAATTGGTATTAGCACCACGGGGATTGTTGATATTAGTAAGGGAATTGTGACGGGAGGTGCGGATCATATTCCGGGATATCGTACTATTCCTATTATTGATAGATTACAAGAGATATTAAAAGTTCCAGTATCGATTGACAATGATGTGAATTGTGCAGCGTTTGGAGAAAAGTGGAATGGTAGTGGAAGAGAGAAAGAGAACTTTATTATGCTCACCCTTGGAACAGGGATTGGGGGAGCAATTTTTATAGATGGAGAATTGTACCGAGGACATTCATTTAGTGCTGGTGAATGGGGGAATATGTTAATAGAAGGAAAACCGTTTGAAGAGGTTGCCTCGATTTCAGGATTAATTCGTCTTGTCAGAAAATATAAAGGCAAAGGTGAGTGGAATGGGAAAAGAATTTTCGAGTTGTATGATAAAGGAGATCGGGAAGTTGTTCAAGCAGTTGGGATCTTCTTTAAATATTTGGCAATCGGAATTAGTAATCTTGCTTATATTTTTAATCCAGAAACGATTATTATTGGTGGAGGAATTACCGATAGAGGAAATGAGTTTTTAAAAGAAGTAAAAGAAGAGGTCAGTAAATACTTAAATCAAGAGATTTATAATAATTGTGAGATTGAACTTGCACAAAACGGTAATTGTGCAGGAATGATTGGTGCTATTTACCACTTCTTACATCATCATAAGTAAATTATATGAATGTTTTCATATAACTGAGAATTTATCCTTTTTATCGCTAGGTAAATAATGCTACAATATAAGAGAAGAATACAATATTTTCCGATTTGGAAAATGCTTTGTAGAAAGGGAGAAACTTCATGCCTATTATTTTAGAAAAAGGTCAAAAGATCGATTTAACGAAAGGACAACCAAAAGTAGCAAAACTACAGGTTGGCTTAGGCTGGGATCCAATTGGGCAATCAGGTGGATTTCTGTCTTCATTATTTGGAAGTAAACCAAATGTAGATTGTGATGCATCTGTTGTTATGTTAGAAGGAGATCGTTTTTTAAACAAAAATGATTTAGTTTACTTCGGAAACAAACTTTCTACTTGTGGTAGTATTATTCATTCAGGAGATAATTTAACAGGTGAAGGCGCTGGTGATGACGAAACAATTTTCGTAGAATTACATAAAGTTCCGAGCCGTATTAATCGTTTAGTATTCGTTGTAAATATTTATGACTGTGTAAATCGTCGTCAAGATTTCGGGATGATTCGTAATGCATATATTCGTATTCAAAACCCGCAAACTGGTGAAGAATTAGCACGCTATAATTTATCGGATAATTATGGTGGCAAAACGACTCTAATTGCAGGTGAAATGTATCGTCACGGAAGTGAATGGAAGTTTTCAGCTGTTGGAGAAGGCACACAAGATAAAAACTTAAGTGAGATTGTATCACGTTATCAATAAAATAAACCGAGGAGGAATTGAATATGGCATCAATTTCATTGAAAAAAGGACAAAAGGTAGACTTAACAAAAACGAATCCGGGTCTTTCAAAAGTTCTTGTAGGACTAGGTTGGGATACGAATCGTTATGACGGACAAAACGATTTCGATTTAGATGTTAGTATTTTCTTAGTAGGCGCTAACGGTAAAGTTTCAGGTGCAGAGGATTTCGTCTTCTATAATAACCCAAAAGGTGCGAATGGTGCTGTCGAGCATTTAGGAGATAACCGAACTGGCGAAGGTGAAGGTGATGACGAATCGATCAAAGTAGATTTGAAAAATGTACCTGCACATATCGAACGTATTTGTTTCACAATTACAATCTATGATGGAGAAGGTCGTAGCCAAAACTTCGGACAAGTTTCTAACTCTTTCGTACGTATTTTAGATGAAGAAAAGAATGCAGAATTAATTCGTTACGATTTAGGAGAAGATTTCTCTATTGAAACAGCCGTAGTAGTAGGTGAATTATACCGTCATGCAGGTGACTGGAAATTCAATGCAATCGGAAGTGGATTCCAAGGTGGATTAGCGTCTCTATGTAATAACTTTGGTTTAGACGTAGAGTAATAGATTTAATTTATATATCCATCGGTGAAATGTATGTTTACCGATGGATATATTTTTAAAGATAAAAATATAGAGGTGAATATAGATGGTTATTCAATTACAAAAAGGACAGAAAATTGATTTGGGTAAGACAAGCCCTGGTTTAACAAAAGCAGTAATTGGTCTTGGATGGGATATTAAATCTTATGACGGTGGATCAGATTTCGATTTAGATGCATCTGCCTTTTTATTAGATGCAAACGGAAAATGTACGAAGGAAACTGATTTTATCTTCTATAATAATTTACAGTCTCCTTGTGGATCTGTTTTACATACAGGAGATAACCGTACAGGTGAAGGTGAAGGTGACGATGAGCAACTTGTTGTGGACTTAAAGAAAGTTCCAGCAGATGTGCACAGAATTGCTATTACAGTTACGATTTATGATGCAGAAGGCCGTAGTCAAAACTTTGGACAAGTAGGAAATGCGTTTGTTCGTTTAGCAAATGAAGAGACGAATGAAGAAGTTCTTCGTTTTGATTTAGGGGAAGATTTCTCCATCGAAACAGCAGTTGTCTTTTGTGAATTATACCGTCATAATGGACAGTGGAAGTTTAATGCAGTAGGAAGTGGATTCCAAGGTGGTTTAGGTGCGCTTGTAAGAGCGTATGGCTTGGATGCATAGAAAGGAAACGATATTCGTTTCCTTTTTTTGACCTTTCTATAAATCTGGCAAAGAATAGGGGATAAAGGTAAGATGAGTATTTTGCAAGGAATCCTTGATACGTATGCTCAGTTTTTCGACTTGGACATGTGGATTAAAGTGTTGCAAGATCCAGTATCTTGGGGATTAATAGGTACACTTGTTGTACTTGAAGGTTTGTTATCTGCTGATAACGCACTTGTGTTAGCAGTAATGGTAAAACATCTTCCGGAAGAAAAACGTAAAAAAGCATTATTCTATGGACTTATTGGAGCTTATGTGTTCCGCTTTATTGCAATTGGAATTGGAATGTTCTTAATTAAATTATGGTGGGTAAAACTTCTTGGTGCACTTTACCTTGCTTGGTTATCAGTAAAATACTTTATTGATAAGCGTAAAGGTGCAAGTGAAGAAGACGAAGCTCACGGTATGAATCAAAACAGTATTCTCTTTAGAATGTTCGGTGTCTTCTGGGGAACAGTTGCGATGGTTGAATTAATGGATATCGCATTCTCTGTAGATAGCGTACTTGCTGCATTTGGTGTATCTAATGAAGTTTGGATTTTATTATTAGGCGGAATGCTCGGTATTTTAATGATGCGTGGTATCGCTGGTGTATTCTTAAAATTGTTAGAGCGTATTCCAGAGCTTGAAACGACAGCATATATTTTAATCTTAATTATCGCATCGAAAATGTTACTGTCTTTAATCAAGATTGAGGTTAGTCATACACTATTCTTTATTATTTTAGTTGTAGCATTTGGAGCAACATTTATACTTCACTACATGAAGAATTCTGGACAAGCTAAAGAAGAAGTTGCAGCTACTAAAGAAGACCATAAATAATTGAAATGGGTTTGCTCGTTTTGTGAGCGCCCATTTTTTATAACCAAAAATAGTTTATAATAGAAGAAAGACTTAGAAAAAACGTAAATGTTTTTGGAGGTGAACTGTTGTGTTTTCACGTTTTACACTTCAACCATATGCATTAAAAGATGAATCGGATTTAAAGCAATTTGAAACACTTTTAGAAAAACGCCCACAATATGAGCTGACAGAGAATGAAATGAAATTTAGTTATATAGCATGTCGAATCCTTGGCGTTCCTAATGATGTAGATGAATATTTTAATGAACTGTTTGATTATAGTGAAGCGAAAGGAATTGAAGTTTTACACGAACAAAATTTAAACAAAGTGATTGATTCGGAAAAGCTTCGTCATATTCAAGAAGTGTTCGGATTACATCAAGAAGCACCAAATGGTCTGACAGTAAATAGGCTAGTTGCACACTTATCTGGGAAACAACTTTTACCGAAAGTAGACAATCCTGATTTACAGCATTACATACATGCGACGTTCATTTCAGTATTGAAATTATATGAGAAACAACATAATCAGTCGTTAAAGACAGAAGGCTTCCGTCGTTTCTTAATCGACATAATTAAACTAAGCGAAAATTACGTAGCGAAGTGGTTCTCTACGATTAATTATAAGAAACAAATGCCGCGTATCGTTTGGTATGGTGATGCACAGGAAAGCCGTATATATTTCTTATATTTTCTTATTATGCTCGGTTGTGATGTGCTTTATTATCACCCCGAAGGAAAAGATGGATTTGAAAATATTGATGAAGAGGGAAGAACTTTTGTTGTATCTCATCCGGGTCGCATTTCGCTTGAACCATTCCCTGATCGTCGACGTGAGCGTGTTGCAACAGTAGCGTATCAAGCTTCGAAAGAAATTGAACAAGTACTTCACCACGATAATTCACTATTATATAAACCGTGGCAATTTCGTTCGTATACACCTGTAGCACGTACGTTAAAAACGACATATGATGAACTCTTTTTAATTACGAAAGAAAAGGCATTTGTACGTCCGACATTTTATGTTGAAAATAAACATATTTATATTCCTTCTTTATTTGCGAAAATATCAGGCGTTTCAAAGAATGATAAAGAATATTTTCAACGATTAAAGGTTGTTACATCATTTGATAACAGTTTATTAATTAATACATTCCCGTTTACGAAAGAGCAGAAAGCAAATTTCCAATATCATTATCGAGATGCATTGGACCGAGCGGGGAAATTACATCCTGATCTAATTATGAATAGCCATTGGTGGCCGCATAAGCGTTTACCGGAAGGTTTACAACATGGGATTGCAGAGGCGATTATCCATACGTGCGAAAGTGAAATGTGCAAACCAATTGCGAAAGAAACGAAACAAGATGTAGCACTGTATGTTTTCGCACAACTTTCTCAAATACCACCTAATATTTTAGAGCAGCTTGAGAAATTTGATTATTCACAAGATGTACCGAAAATTGTTATATTTAATAATGAGAAGAGCGGAGAATTAACTCGTTCTGACGCTGTTTTATTACTATTTTTGAATCAAATTGGAGTAGATGTATTCCATTTCAATCCCACGGGCAGAAACGATATTGAACCGTATGTTGAAGCAGGAGCATTTGATTCACATTGGCTTGAAGAAGTTAATTTCGATCTTGAGTTTCATGGTTCATCAGCCTATAAAAATTTATCACAAACAATAAAAGGACTATTTCGTCCATTTTTATAAGGAAAGGGAGAATACCATATGAATAACCCAGTCGTACTAGATTCGAAAACTGAATTGAATGAGCAAACCGCACAAGATGTTCGCTTGCAACTTAGACAAGATGCAGATGTGCAACGTATTTATAACGCAGTAGATATTAAAGATCAACTGGAATTAATTGAACTTGGAAAAGAACCTTCTATGGAAATTTCACGTTTCGCTGATCAAATTTTACATACAATGTCTCTATCAAAGATAGAAGATTCTGGTGAATTGTTAAAGCAACTTGGTAAAATTATGGACAGATTTGATAGTAAAGACTTTGCGGAAGAAAAAAGTGGTTTCTTCTCGCGCATGTTCAAAAAAGCGGATAAAATGATAGAACAAATCTTTAGTAAATATCAAACGATGGGCCGCGAAATTGATAAAGTTTATGTGGAAATTACGAAGTACCAAGATGAGATGAAAAAATCAATTGGTACGTTAGATGGCTTGTATGAGCAAAACTTAAAATATTATTTAGACTTAGAGAAGTATGTAGTAGCAGGAGAAATGTTATTAGAGCGCTTAAATACAGAATTAGTTCCGATGTATGAAGAGCGCGTGCGTAATAATGATCAATTAGCAGGTATTGAATTAGAGTCGCTTAAAAACTCGGTTGAAATTTTAGAGCAACGTATTGATGATTTAGAAAAAGCGCGTATGGTTGCGCTACTTACAGCGCCGCAAATTCGCATGATTCAACGTGGTAATAATAAATTAATTGGTAAAATCAATACAGCATTTATTACAACGATTCCTATCTTTAAAAATGGTATCATTCAAGCAGTAAATGCGAAACGTCAAAAGCTTGTTGCAGATTCTATGGCTGAACTTGATCGCCGTACAAATGAATTACTTAAGAAAAATGCACAAAATATCGCAACGCAAAGTGTAGAAGTAGCGAGATTATCAGGTTCTTCTAGTATTAAAATGGAAACACTTGAGGAAACTTGGAACATTATTTCAAGAGGTATGCAAGAAACACAACAAATTGAAGAACAAAATAAACGTGAGCGTGAAGAAAGTCGCAAGCGTATGGCTACATTAACAGAGAATATCAAAAAAGAATTACAAGGATAAATGAAAAGGCAATGAGGAATAGTCCTCATTGCCTTTTAGTTTCTCTTCACTAATTTAATAATCTCATTCACAACAAGTGGAATGATACTTAATAAGAGAACAAATCCCCAATCTCGCATCGTTAATGCATGTACACCGAATATATTTGCAAGGGGCGGGATGGAGATGATACAAACTTGCATAAGAACACCGATAAGAAGGGAGAAGACTAAATATTTATTTGTAAAGATCCCAATTGAAAAAATCGATTTCGTTCTTGAACGCAAGTTAAATGAATGAACAAGCTGAGAAAAACTAAGAACGACAAATGCCATCGTTTGGGCATGTAATAGAGCATCCTCATCAATTCGCTCTGGGAAAAGAGGGAATAAATTTGTATCTCCAGTATAGAATTTTGCTCCGGCAATAAAAGCTATTAGCGTTAAAAGTCCAATGACAAGCCCATTGAAAACAAGAAAAGGAACGCTACCACTAAATAAGCTTTCTTTCGCATGTCGTGGTTTTTCCTTCATCACATCTGGATCTTCAGGATCAACCCCAAGTGATAATGCAGGCAGTGTATCTGTAATTAAATTTACCCACAAAATATGAATAGGTCGTAGGGGTGTTGCCCAGCCAAGTAAAATCGCTAAAAATAAAGCGATAATTTCTCCGAAGTTACAAGAGAGTAGGAAGAGAATTGATTTTTTTATGTTGCGATAAATATTTCTACCTTCTTCAACAGCTTTCACGATAGATGAAAAATTATCATCTGTTAACACAACATCCGCTGCCCCTTTTGCAACGTCTGTTCCTGTAATACCCATCGCTACGCCGACATCGGCTTGCTTTAAAGATGGTGCATCATTGACGCCATCACCAGTCATAGAAACGATATTTCCTTTCGCGCGTAATGCCTTTACAATTTTCACTTTATGCTCTGGAGAGACTCTAGCGAATACATTTAAATGATTAATTTTGCTAGCTAGTTCTGTATCAGAAATGTTATCTAATTCAGTTCCAATCATAATTTCCGATATTTCTTCAGCAATGCCAAGTTCTTTGGCAATTGCAAAGGCGGTATCTTTATGGTCACCAGTAATCATAACTGTGCGAATACCGGCTTTTTTACATTCTGTAATTGAATCTTTCACTTCAGTTCGTGGTGGATCAATCATACCGACAAGACCAATAAAGATAAGATTTTCTTCAAGATGATTTATATCCACATCGTTTGAATTGTATTGTTTAAATGCGAATGAAAGTACTCTTAAAGCTTCTTGAGACATTGCTCCGGCAGCTTCTAATATTTGATTTTTATCAGAATCAGTTAAAATCTCGATTTTGCCGTTTTTAAAAATATGGGTACATCGAGGTAAGAGCTTATCAATAGCGCCTTTCGTCATGCTATAGTAGCTTTCATCGTATGTATGTACGGTTGACATCATTTTACGATCTGAATCGAAAGGTACTTCGTTAACACGTTCATGTATTTTTTCTAAATAATCTTTTTGCATGTTAAAAGTGGTTCCAGCAACGAGAAGTGCAATTTCAGTCGGGTCTCCCGTTTGTGATTCGTTAGTGTAAGAAGCATCATTACATAGCACCATATTTTCTAACAATAGACGTTGCGCATCATTATTTATATTTAAACTTTCTAAGCGATTGTATGTGTTATCACTATAAAAGTGAGTAACGGTCATTTTATTTTGCGTTAACGTACCTGTTTTATCTGAACAAATAATTGTGACAGAACCGAGGGCTTCAACAGCTGGTAGTTTCCGAATGATAACGTTTTGTTTAATCATACGTTGCACACCAATTGCAAGAACGATGGAAACAATAGCTGGCAAGCCTTCTGGAATAGCTGCAACGGCTAAACTAATAGCAGTCATAAACATTTCTAACGTATCCCGGCCTTGTAAAAAACCGATGAGGAACATAACGATACAAATAGCTACAGCGACAAAGCCTAAATATTTTCCGACTTGTGCTAAGCTTTTTTGAAGTGGTGTCATATCATCGTCTGCTTCATGTAAAAGGGTAGCAATCTTACCAATTTGTGAGTTCATTCCAGTTTCAACAGCAACACCGACGCCTCTTCCGTATGTTACAAGAGTGGACATAAATGCCATGTTTTTTTGATCGCCGAGTGGTACTTGCTCATCACTTTGCATGGAAGGGTGGTAGATTGCATCTTTATCAACAGGGACAGATTCACCAGTTAGAGCAGATTCTTCAACTTTTAAATTTGCGGTTTCAATAAGGCGTAAATCGCATGGGATATATCGTCCGGCGTCGAGCATAACGATATCCCCTGGAACGACGTGCTCAGATGGAATTTCTTTTAGTTCACCATTTCTCTTGACGATAGCTTTAGGTGTTGCCATCTTTTTCAATGCCTCTAAAGCTTGTTCTGCTTTCGATTCTTGGACAACACCGATAACAGCATTTAAAACTACAACAAGCGCGATAATACTGGCATCCGCCCATTCACCTACAAAGGCAGAAATAAGGGCAGCAATAATAAGGACATATACGAGGACGTCATTAATTTGGGCGAAAATACGCTGCCATAAAGTGCGTTTTTGTTTTGTAGCTAATTCATTAGAACCGTATTGCTTTAAACGTTCACTTACAATCTCATCTGTTAAACCGTGTTGTTCGTTTGTTTCTAGGTCAATCAATGTTTGATCTTTCGTCTTACTGTACCAATTGCTCATAAGTAAGCACCTCCAGTAAAAACAGTTAGCAATGGTAGTGTTGCTATTATTTGTGAGTAGTATGTATGGAGAAAAAATCTAAGGTGAGGTTCTACTTCTATTGTACAATATTTTACAGTTGGTTGAGGGAAAGAGAAGAGTTGTCATGAATTTGTTGGAAATAAAAAAGAGCCTCATATAAGAGAGGCTTTTTTACTTTTTAATTAATGTACCTAATTCTTCTGTAATAGCTTGCATTTCACTAATGCTGAATGTTTCACGTTTCATAACATGATCATAAATATCACGTAAATCTTCGTACATTTCTTCGTTAAAACTAGCAGCTCTCATCGCTCCAGCATTAACCATACGTAATTTTTCTTTAATAGCTTCGACCATGTATTCAACGTTTTCTTCTGACTTTACGGATAAATCCACCGAAGTGTCCCCCTTTAAAATAACATAAGGCTATCTTAACATTTTTTATCATTTTCGTTAATGGATCTTTTCAATCCTATTAAATTAGTAGGGATTTCCTTTATATTTCATAATTGGTTGTTTATACTATAAGTATATATGAAGAAATGCACCAAGAAGGGAAGAAACAAAAACATGGTTCAAGTATTGTTTGTTTGTCTTGGGAACATTTGCCGTTCTCCGATGGCAGAAGCGATTTTTCGAAATCTTGTCGTAAAAGAGGGACTTGAAGAGAAAATTGTCATTGATTCTGCAGGAACTGGAGATTGGCATGTTGGCCATCCGCCACATAAAGGAACACAAAAAATTTTAAAAGAAAATGCAGTCACTTTTGAAGGAATTAAAGCAAGGCAAGTAGAAAAAGAAGACTTAACAAAGTTTGATTATATTATTGCCATGGACAACAAGAATATAGCAGATTTAAAAAGTTTAGGTAAAACTGGAGGCTATATTGGTAGGCTGTCCGACTTTGTTCCAGACGGTGGCTGGACAGACGTTCCTGACCCTTACTATACAGGGAATTTCCAAGAAGTATATGACCTTGTAACAGAAGGGTGTGCAAAGCTATTAGCTTTCATTCGAAATGAACAAGGAATATGAGGAAGCTTAGAAAGAAATACTTTCTAACATAAGAAATGAAAGGGTGAAGGAATATGGCAAAGAAAAATAATATTGCTCGAAACATTGCGATTGGTGTAGCGGCAGGTGTAGCTGTATCCATGTTAAAGAAAGAAAACCGTGAAAAAGTAAAAAATACAGCAGAAAAAGCAAAAACAAAGATGATTGAAATTGGTGAAAATGCAAAGATCAAAGAAAAGGTGCAAACTGTTACAGATAAAGGACGCGAACTTGCTGATTTCAATGTGGTAAAAGCGAAAGTAGCAGAAATTAAAAAATTAACGCCATCTGTTGTAGAGACGTTAAAAGAAACGAAAGAAATTTTTAGTAAGAAAAAAGTTGAGTCAGAAGAAAAGCCAGAAACGATTGAAATTCAAGCTGTATCTCCAAAGGTAGATGAGCTGAAAGCAGAAGAAGAGCCAGTAGTTGCTGAAGATGGTGGTATGAAAGAAGCGCGTGAATTATTTATGAAAGACTCAAATAAAGAGGAAAAAAAAACTGAAGCGTACATTGAGTTGAAGCAAGATAAAGAAGAGAAGAAAAGTGTTTAAACATATATGAGAAAAATTTTAGAAAAGGTGAGAAGAAATCGTACTTATTCGTTTGGTAAAGATTTGTATGACCGGACGATGCGCGATGATGTAGCGGGCTTGGCAGCACAGCTCGCTTATTTCTTCTTGCTTGCAATTTTTCCTGGGCTCGTTTTCTTAATTACGCTTCTTGGATTTATCCCCATTCAAACAGAGGATGTGCTTAGTTTATTAGAGGTTTATGTACCAGATGATGCAATGAACTTAATTGAGGTAAATGTAGATAAAGTTGTAAACCAGCAAAATGGTGGTTTATTATCGTTTGGTTTATTATCTATGTTATGGTTTGCCTCAAATGGTGTTAATGCGGTTATGAATGCTTTTAACCGCGCTTATGATGTGAAGGAAACACGTTCTTTTATTACAACAAGAGCGTTATCAATTGTGTTTACATTAGCTATCATTTTTATGATTGTCTTTGCGTTAATTGTCCCAGTATTCGGACAAGTTATTGGAGCAGCAGTGTTTAAAGCACTCGGTTTATCAGATAGTTTCTCTTTCGTATGGAGCATTACACGATTAGTAGCGAGTTTCTTCGTGTTATTTGCATTGTTTAGTTTTTTATATACATTTGCACCAGATCGAAAATTAAAAAGAAGAGAAGTTATTTCAGGGGCGTTATTTGCTACTGTAGGATGGATTGTGGTATCGTACTCATTTGCTTATTATGTAGATAAGTTTGCAAATTACGCCAATACATATGGTGGTCTCGGTGGTATCATTATTTTAATGTTATGGTTTTATTTAACTGGATGGGTAATTTTACTTGGCGGTGAAATTAATGGTTTACTCCATCATTATAGAACGGGTGACAATAATTCCCGTAATGAAAAGTGAGCTCTTGTTCCATAATAATAGGGAACAGGGGGGATATTTCATGAGTAATAATAAAAAGAACCATAATAATAAAAATAACAATAAACAAAAAAGCAGTTCGCATCCAAAGCATAAAACGAGTAGCAGTGCGAATGGGCATAATAGCTACCATTAAAAAAAGCGGGTCCTTTATGAGGGACCCGTTTTATTTGTTTCCTTTTAATAATCGTAAGCCATTCAAAATGACAAGAATCGTACTTCCTTCATGCCCAATAACACCGAATGGAAGAGCTAAAAATTGTAAGAAATTTGAACAAATTAGTAGTGCAATTACAGCTAGCGAAAAGATTACGTTTTGCTTCACAATACGGTTCATTCGTTTTGATAGACGGATCGCTTGAGAAAGTCGAGATAATTCGTTCTTCATCAGTACAACATCCGCAGTTTCTAAAGCTACGTCTGTTCCTTCTCCCATTGCTACACCAATGCTAGCAGTAGCGAGTGCTGGTGCATCATTTATACCGTCTCCGACCATTGCTACTGTACCGTATTTTTCTTTTAACTTTTTAATCGTTTCAACTTTTGTTTCTGGTAAACATGATGCGTAATATTCTTTTATATTACTTTCAGAGGCAATTGCCTTTGCTGTTTCCTCATTATCGCCAGTAATCATAATTGCTTCGACACCAATGATTTGTAATTCACGAATAGCAGCTATTGTTTCTTGGCGAAGCGTATCTTTTAAAGCGATAAGTCCAAGAATGCCTCCCTCATCACTAATATAAACGACAGTTTTACCTTCCTTTTCAAGTGAGGCAGAAATACCATTATGGAATGTTTTTGTTTCTTCACCGATAAAATCAGCTTTACCTATTTTATAAGCGTTGTTTTCGAATATTCCTTTTAGCCCAAAACCAGTTACATCTTCAACCTTTTCTGGTTTTTTTAATGTAATGTCGTACGCATGTTGTGCATATTTAACAATGGATTCAGCTAAAGGATGTGTAGAGTGACTTTCAATGGATGCTGTAATAGAAAGTACTTCTTTTTCTGTTATATTTTCTCGAACATATACATCTGTTACGGTAGGTTTCCCTTCTGTTAATGTTCCTGTTTTATCAAACGCGATTGCTTTCACCGAAGCAAGGCGTTCTAAATGTATTCCACCTTTAAAGAGAATTCCATTTCTTGCTCCGTTAGAAATTGCAGATAACGTTGCTGGTGTAATGGCAGCAACGAGTGCACAAGGAGATGCGACTACAAGTAAGATCATAGCGCGATAAAACGTTTCATTCCAGCTCCAGTCAATTAAGAAATGAGGAACGAACATCATAAGCGTAACAACGAGTAGTACACCTTTTACGTATGTTCCTTCAAACTTTTCGATGAATAGTTGTGATGGTGATTTTTCACTTTGTGCACTTTGGACGAGACGGATAATCTTTTGGAATAATGTTTGATCGCTTGGCTTCGTAATTTTAACTTCGATAGCACCACGTAAATTTACAGTACCTGCAAATACTTCATCGCCATGTCTTTTCTCATTTGGAATAGGTTCTCCCGTGATTGCTGCTTCATCGATATTTGTTTCACCGTTATGAATCGTACCGTCAGCAGGAACACGTTCACCAGGTTTAATTAAAATAATGTCGTTAATTTGTAACTCTCCAACAGGAACACGTTCCTCAGTTCCGTTGGAAATACGTAATGCTTCTTCAGGTTGTAAGTCAAGAAGAGCGGAAATTTCTTTTTGGCTTTTACTTAACGTATAAGATTCCATAGCACCGCTGAGCGCAAAGATAAAGATTAAGATAGCCCCTTCTGCCCAGTAGCCAATAATTGCAGCACCAATAGCTGCAAAGAGCATTAGCATTTCAACATTTAGCTCTTTTTCTTCAATCGTATCTTCAATGCCTTCTTTCGCTTTTGCATATCCACCAACTATATAAGCAAGGATATAGCAAGTAATACCTACATTCATTGCATCGTTCTTTGTGAATAGCCAGCCAGCTAAAATAAAAATACCAGATGTCACTGCAAATACAAGTTCATAATGCTTTTTTAATATGTCCCATAAAGAGGGATGAGGAATTGTTTCTTTTGCGTGTAACGTTTTTACTTCTGAGTTCATTACTACTCGCTCCTTCCGAATTCTTATTGAGAAAAATAATCAAAATCGAAACCCCTATAAAACGACGAAAGCTGCCATCCATAATGGATAGCAGCATTTCTGTTGAATCTGTTTTTAATAGTTATTATGTTGTAATTATTCTATAGTATATCATATGTTTTTATGAGATGGTACAGTTTTGTTTCAAGTATAAACGGAAAACTTGTGTTTTCGCAATTCCTTTGGTATATATGAATATTGTTCATAAAAAGGTCGGAAAGGAAGACAACAAGTGAAGACAGAGAAATTTTTTACCCATCCGATTGGCGTATTTATTGCTGCAATAGTAGCAACTTTTTTATGGGGAAGCGCATTTCCTTTTATTAAATTAAGTTATGTTGAACTTGGAATTCAACCACAAGAAGTTGGAGAGCAAATATTATTTGCCGGTTATCGTTTCTTTTTATCTGGAGTCATGCTCTTATTATTCTTTAAAGTGTTAGGAAAAGATATGAGCTTCAAAAAAGGAACGGGGAAACAGTTAATACAAATTGGTTTATTCCAAACGTTTCTTCAATATATCTGTTTTTACATTGGAATGAGTTATAGTTCGGGAATTGAAGGAGCTATCATTTCAGGGACATCATCATTCTTTCAAATTTTACTCGCCCATTTTTTATATAAAGATGATGCTCTCAATATGAGAAAAATAATTGGGGTATCGATTGGTTTTTGTGGCGTCATTTTAGTAAATGTGCCGAGTGATGGTAGCTTATCATTTCATTTTGGAATCGGAAGCTTATTACTTCTTAGTGCAGCAATACTGTATTCATATGGAAACATATTAGCAAAAGAAGGTAGTAAAACATTAGATGTTGGCTATATGACAGCATACCAAATGATGTTTGGTTCTATAGGATTATTATGTATAGGGGCTTTACAAGTTGGAGTAATGCCATTTACATTTAGTCTACATGCACTACTTATGCTGATTTATTTATCTTTCTTATCTGCAGCTGGTTTTTGCATTTGGAATACAATTATGAAGTACAACAAGGTTGGAAAAGTATCTATGTATATGTTCTTTATACCCGTATTTGGTGTGTTATTATCGAGCATGATTTTAGGTGAAGCAATTCATTCATTTGTGCTACTCGGTTTAGCATGTGTAGCCGCGGGAATTATTGTGGTAAATCGGACACCAGCTAAGCAAAAAATGGAGCAAGAAAAACAAGTAGCATAGAGAGCAGAAAAGCGATTACAATGGAAGAACAGTGCTGTTCTTCTTTTTTTAGAAAAAGGATAATAGACTAAGTGTAACGAAAAAAGATACAAAAAGCATTTATTGAGGAGAACATATTATGAATCTACTTTACGTGGTGTTAATTGGGCAAATATTTCTTTTTTTTATTGGTGCAATTTATGCAATGGGGCAGACAAAAAGAACGAAAGATAATATGCCGTTACCTTTAGCAATTCGTCTTATTCTTAGTTTTTCTTTAACAGGTAGTGCAATTTGCATATGGCTACAAGATCCATCTGTAGAGTATAGTACGTGGGTTGCACTTGGTATGACTTTATCGACTGTGGGAGATTTGTTTATGGCTGGGCTGATTCCAATTGGTCATCGATTAATTGGAGGGATGGTTACTTTCGCTCTTGCTCATTGTTTTTATGTAAAAGCATTTTTGCAAACAGGAATTTCATGGAATGGTTTTTGGATTGGCTTACTCGTATATGGGCTCTTTCTAATTGTAGGATGGTTCTTCTTTATCCGAAATGATAAACAGGATAAGTTGTTTACGATAGGAGCTCTAATTTACGGATTGTGGGTTGGAGGAATGGCTTGCTTTGCATTCGCCTTATATTATGAAAATACAGGGATATGGTGGATACCAGCGTTTGGTGGCTTACTGTTTGTAATTTCTGATTTCATTATTGGCGTGACAGATATCGGAGGGCGTAAATTGAAGTATGAGCCACTTTGGATTTGGCTTACATATGTAGCTGCTCAAATGTGTATTGTATATGTGGGATTATAAAAAGATACTCTCAAAAATAGTGGATAGACTATTTTGAGAGTATCTTTTTTGCTTGTTAATTTGATCAGTATTTTTATTTTAAAATTTCTAATATTATAATTTTACAATTCAGAATTTTGTAGAAAATCACCGGTCGTATTATTTATAATAAAAGTAAAAAGATGATGAGTTGGTGAAATGATGCAAAAGAAAAAACGTTGGCGTGAATTCTTTGGAACTATTGCAATTGCATGTTTATTGGTGTTTTTGGCGAAAATTTTTGTGTTTTTTCCGACGACTGTAAAAGGAGCATCTATGAGGCCAACGTTGCAAGATGGAGATAAGGTGATTGTTAATAAGTTAGCAAAACAATTTGAAAGCTATGGGAGAGAAGATATTATTGTTGTGAAAACAGATAATTTTTATGTCAAAAGAGTGATTGGATTGCCTGGAGATATAATTGAGATGAGAAATGATCAATTATATGTAAATTCTGAAGTGAAAGATGAAGAGTATTTGGATAGTAATAAAAAACAAGCAGAAAAAAAACTTATGAATTTAACAGAGGACTTTGGACCGATTACAGTTCCTAAAAATAAGATTTTTGTTATGGGAGATAATCGCTTAATAAGTAAAGATAGTAGAAATGGTTTAGGTTTTATTGATAGAGAAGATGTGTTAGGAAAGTTAGCAGGCATTTATTATCCGTTTGAACATATGAAAATAATAAAGTAAAAAAAACCAAGCAAATTTTAGTTTGCTTGGTTTTTTTGTTAAACAGTAGGAGATTCGTTTGATACAGAGATATCTTCATGTTTCTTTGTAGTACTTAAAACAAATTTATGTTGTAGTAATTGTAGTTTAAATAACGCCAAAGGATCATGATATGTTTCTGGATTGCTTCTTAGCGTCGCTAATGTTTGCTCGTCTTCCTGTATCTCAAGTTGAGCTGCATCTACATTTTGTTTCAATATATTAAGTGGATCTTTGAAGAACATCATGATATCACGTTCTAATGCACCTTCAAATACTTCAAATTGAAGGAAGAATTGTTTGGAAATTGTGTGAGCAATTTCTGTATAGTCTTCTGTTTCAATATATTGTTTATATTTGTTGGCGAGCATAGATTGGTTTTTTTGCATATTACCAAATAATTTTCCGGCACTTTTTAAGAAAAACTGTGTCGGTGTAAAGCGTAATAAAATATTGATGTTCGTTACTGTAATTCGATTTGTCATTCGTGCAACATCTCGATTCCAATCATCTAATAATTTGAAATCGCAAGGAAGTTTCATACGTTCTTCTTTATATAATTTATTAAACGTTTCACTCATTTCATCTAAATAAGCTTGAGCTTGAATAAATTCATTATGTGCTGTTTCAATCCATTCTTGAATAGACCCAGTAAATTTAGGAAGAAGTACCTGTTGTACATGCTTTTGAACACGTTCATTCATTGCAGCATTTAATTCTTCATGAACTAGTTTGAAATCACTATCTTCTTGAACAAGATCAGAGCAACTCTGTAATAATTCAGGAATTTGAGAATGTATATCTCGTGTAATTTCTTCTTTCGTTAAAAGATAGGATTCGGTAATAGAGCGAATTTTATCTTTTTCAAGAGCAGTAAGGTTATTAATAAATCCAGTAAGTTTCACTGAGATGTGTTTATTCCAGCGTACGGATTTTACTAATGTATTTTCTAATTCCACACGTTCATTTATGAGATAAGCAATTGTCTTTTGTGTAAACCATATTAGCTTTTCTATACGTTCTTTTTCTATATCGCGTTTTGCAAGATTAGAGAGAATAGATTCTGTTACATCTCCAAGTTGCTGGCTACTCTCTTGCGAAGGAGAGTATGGGAAGAATTGTGCATCTGGAAAATGTACTTTAAGTTTACTAATTAGTTTTTCATTAGTAGTCGTATTATTTGTGTGTAATACGAAGTGAATTTGTAAGTTTGGTACTTGTTCACGTAAATAAATTAATGTATCAATTTCTTTACTATGCAATGGTGAAGAAGAATTTAATACGTAAACAAGACTATCTGCTGCTTGTAAGTATTCAAAGTATGCATTGTTTTTATCCAATTGCTCTTGAATGGATGGTGTAAGAAGAAATGTAAACTTATTTTTTCTTAAAAACCTACTTGGTAGCTTAATTTCTATACATTTTTTCTCAAGTTCTGACTGAGCAGATGTAGCCGTTATTTGATGGAATTCATCAAGGTTAGGGATATTTCGTATATCTAACTCGGTAAATTCTGTTATTTCAGTTTGACTAGCGTCTTTAAATAGAATAGGAGTTGTTAAAGTTTCAGTTAAGATGTTCTCTCCCAATATTGAATTAACAAATGATGTTTTATCATGGTCACTAGTTCCAGCTATTAGTAGTGGTGTGACATTTAAATCACATAGTTCATGGACTAGTAGCGTAAATTGATGACTTAAATCTACATCATTTTTCTCAGCCCATACAGCGATTGTTTCGAATAAATGAGAAACTGTTTCCATATTTACATCTGCTTCAGCTGATGTATTAGAAAGTAAGGATCCAGCACTTTTTACGAGTAATGATTCTAAAGTTGTAGGTGAGACTTCATTCCATGCTAACACTGCTGCAGAGACAACTAGAGAATCTTTTGCTTTCGTTAAACTAAACCAATTTGTTAATAAATTTGGTACAAGTCCGTTTAATTCATGCATAAAATGATTTCCGGTAATTAATGCAAAGTATGTTTCTTGATAGCGAGTAGAAATTTCATTCCAATCGTCATTATTGTCTGTTTCAATATGCAAGAATAAATGATTAATACTTTGAATCCAAGGAAGATATAAGGATTCATGTTGGTAGCTATTCCAAAGAGCAATAACAAGTTCTTTAAATTGAGCTTGATCAACAGCATATAGAGCTTTTAAAGACTCATAGAAATATTCAGGCTTAATATTTTTAGTAAATCCTTTGTTTATGTAGTTTATTAATGTATCAAACCAGTGTAAAGATTGTGTTCGAATACCTTCTTGAACAGCTAGTTCGATAGCGTTGTTCCAATCTTCTTGTTTTTCATAGAAAGAACGTGCAATTGCAGTAATATTTGGGTAATCCGGTTGGAATGCAACAGCTTCACTAATCGTCTTAAAAGCAAGTCCTAAACGATCTTGTTCGATATAAAGAGAAAGAAGTTGTAAGGAAACCTCCATCGTAAGAGTTGTATCTTCTGTTTGAATGGATTGATAAATTTCTTCTGCCTTTGGTAAAAATCCTAGTTCAAAATAAGCATCTGCAATATTTTTTGTTGCCCAAAGTGCAAGAGCATTATTTACTTTTTCCCATTTAAATATAGCTGCTTCAAAATCTTTATTTTGATAATAAAATTCACCTTGAGCAAATCGAATATTAGAAATGTTGGAGAATTCATTTTTAGATTCATTTATATATGCTTCACCTAGTACTTCCGATGCAGGAGTAGAAGTTTCTTCTGTTAAAAATGTTTTATAGTAAACTTTTTGAATAAATTGATTTTCAATGGTCATGTTCGTTCCCCCCTGTATAATTTAGAAAAATGATGTTGTATGTAAAAGGGTTCATGTTCTTTTAATAGGTAGAAGTTGCATTATATAGACCAAACTATGTTTTTGCTAGATATATCATTTTTCTTGAGAGTTAAACCGTTGCGAAAAGTAACTTTCCTTTATTGTAACAAAAAAACACGCATATGAATTTTTATTTTTTATCGGGTCATTTGCGGGCAGTAAGAATCTACTCTCAAAATTGGTGAATGTAAGTGAGTTATGTGGGAGTCGGGATGTCTGTAGAAGCAAGATTGGCGTAGGTTAATAATTAGTAGAGGATGAAGAAAAGCCCCACTGATTAAAGTTTCACTTTATCTCTGTTAAAGGAAAGAATAGAAGTAGAGTTCATTATAAAAACAATGTATAGTGAATATGTATACCATGTTTGCCTTAAAGATAGAAAGGGTACAATGTGGAATAACGATCGTGCATAGGATGTGTCTTCCGAATGGAACAACATATTGGCGAGTTAATCGCGCATTATGGCTATTTTGGAATTGTTATAGCTTTGGCTGGTGGGATTGTCGGATTACCGATACCAGACGAGTTTTTATTGACCTTTATTGGTTATAATGTTTCAAAAGGAGTTATGTCAGGAACTGCTGCTTTTTTAAGTGGGATGGCTGGTGCGATGTTAGGGATTACGTTAAGCTATATATTAGGTTTAAAACTTGGGCTCCCTGTTTTAAAGAAATATGGGCCGAAAATTAGAATTAAAGAACATCACATTGAAAAAACACATATTTTATTTGAAAAATATGGGCCATTTCTTTTAATGATTGGTTATTTTATACCGGGAGTACGTCATTTAACGGCATATTTTGCTGGGGTATCAAATTTGACACTTTGGCGTTTTTGTTTGTACGCTTACGGTGGTGCGCTCATTTGGATAAGTGTTTTTATTGGGCTTGGCTGGAAGTTAGGCGAGAAGTGGCGCTTCGTTGAGTATAGTTTACATCATTATGGAATATGGATTTTATTAATTTCAGCAGTTGTTACATGTGTTGTATGGTTTTACATAAAGAAAAAGAAAAACCGCTAATAGCGGTTTTTTTAGCTGAAAGCAATAAATAATACACCAGCTGTAATAAAGACTACACCAACACCGGTCATAAAGTTTAACTTTTCACCGAGGATAATCATAGCGAGAATGATAGAAAATACGACGCTTAATTTATCGACAGGAGCTACTTGTGAAACCTTTCCTGTTTTGAGGGCAAGAAAATAAAATAGCCATGAAGAAGCACCTGCAATCCCACTTAATGTGATAAATAGCAGTGCTTTTTTATTTAGCAGTACGTCGCCGATATTTTGAAATTTACCTTGTATGATAATAACGCCTATCATAAATAATGCCATAATAATAGATCGAATTGTTGTTGCAACGTTTGCATCGATTCCGTCTAAACCAAACTTTCCAAAAATCGATACAAGGGCAGCAGCAATTGCTGATAATAGTGCAAATAAGAGCCACGAACTCATAGTAAAATCCCCCCAATCTTACAGTATTATACATGAAAATGATTCTCATGTATAAAGTTGAAGTAATTAAGGTTTATAGGAAGCACGACTTCAACTTAACTTCTTGCGCCACTTGAATTTTAAGGTGGGAGTTTTACTGCCCACAAATAGTGGGCTAAATAACGAAATAATCCCCACCTTATATTTTTAATAAGGTGGGGATTATTATACTACTCTGCAATTTCCTCATATAAAAAGTACGTTACATTATAAATATGTTCTACTTCATCGTCTGTCATAAACAGTAATTCGTCACGCTCAATCCCTTTCTTCTTTTCAATAAACTCAATCATGTTTTTGCGTTCTTCTCTTTTCATCAATTTTATTTCTCCTCTCAATCTGTTTTAATACAGTTTATTTAAGTTACTGCTATTATATAACAGAATCTTTAGAAAGTTCCACCTATTTTATTGTTTTTTTCAAAAGAACTTTTCGACAAAACAAGCCCACCTAAGGGGGCTTGTTTTATTTTATAGTCGTAAAAACTCAGGCTCCGTCGTACCGGCACCATCGATGTAATAAATTGTGTCGGGATTGATTTTTATCAATACGTAATTAGGGTCTTCAGGACCGAGTAACCAACGTTTTAAGCTATTATTCCAAAACTTGTTTTTTAATGTCGAGTCTTCCTCGATTGAAGCCAATCCTTCAACTTCAATATAATCTTCATCTAATTTTTTCCCTTCTCGTCCGAGTAGTACATGGACATTAGGATTGTGTTCAATATCTGTTATCTTTTTTGATTGTCGATCTGTTGCAACATACAGTACAAAATCTTCATGGAAAAACATCATAAAGGCGCTATGAGGTTTCTCATTTCGTACTGTAGATAATACACCAGTACGTTGACCTTGAATAATAGTTGCGATTTTTTCTTTTAAGTGCATAATTTTAACCCCTTTTCATAATTTATAATTCTGTCTGTTTAAACAAGATAATTTAAATATCTTTCATACTGTTTTCTTCAATCCGATTTTTTAAACGTAATTGTGATGAAATCGGACAAGTTAGGAGAAGAATAATAATAATATTGAGGAGAAATACATACGATGGAAGGGTGAAAAGCATGTTTAATAAAATATTTCTTATAGTAGCGCTTATAGGTGTACCACTGTCTGTACTTGGAAAAACACTTCATTGGCCAGAAACAATTATGTTCGCTGTGTATTGTATTACGATTATCGCATTAGCTGGTTTTATGGGGAGAGCAACAGAGAGTTTAGCAATTGTTTCTGGTCCTAGAATAGGCGGATTATTAAATGCTACTTTCGGTAATGCTGTTGAACTTATCATTTCAATTTTTGCACTTCAAGCAGGGTTAATTGAAGTGGTGTTAGCTTCTTTAACGGGTTCTGTACTTGGAAATTTATTATTAGTAGGAGGGTTATCCTTCTTTGTTGGAGGTCTTAAATACAAAAGACAAAGTTTTAATGTATACGATGCAAGGCATAATTCAGCTTTATTAATATTTGCTGTTGTCGTGGCCTTTGTTATTCCAGAGATCTTTTCAATGAAGATGGACGCTGGCAAGACGTATCAATTAAGTATAGGTGTTTCTATTATTATGATTATCATGTACCTTGCTGCATTACTATTTAAGTTAGTTACGCACCGTGGTGTATATCAACATAAAAGTGACGAAATAGCGCATGAAGAAGAGCCAGAGTGGTCGAAAGGGAAGGCACTCCTTATTTTAGCGATAGCAACACTGGCGGTAGCTTATGTATCAGAGGCGCTCGTGCATACTTTTGAAACTGTTGCAAAATCATTTGGTTGGTCAGAGTTATTTATAGGGGTTATTATCGTTGCAATTGTTGGAAATGCAGCGGAACATGCGTCTGCAATTATTATGGCTTATAAAAATAAAGTAAATATTGCAGTCGAAATTGCAATAGGCTCTACATTACAAATCGCCATGTTTGTTGCTCCTGTATTAGTATTGCTTTCTATGTTCTTTACGCAGAGAATGCCTTTAGTATTTACCATACCAGAACTTGTGTCTATGATTACAGCCGTTTTCTTAACGATTGCAATTTCAAATGATGGAGATACAAACTGGTTTGAAGGTGGCACTTTACTAGCGGCGTATGTCATTATGGGAATTGGTTTTTATTTATTATGAAAAATAGGCATAACAATTGTGCTCAGAGAAAACAATAAACAAAGTAGTATATATACCTTTACATAGGAAGGAGCCAGACAGGTGAAACGAGTATACAGCATATGTCTTTCAACTATGGTCTCGTTTATTTTATTATTTCCTAACATGAGTTTTGCAAAGACAACAGTAGGAACAAAAATGCCTTCATCTGTTTTAAATATTTCAAAAGACAATACATTTCCAAATGATGCGCAAGATTTGCCACGTTTACAGCCAAGTAAGTTTGCTCAAGAACTATTGAAAACAGCTAATATTAAAATTGAAAATCCAGACTTAATTCGGATGTTTAATGAAACGACAATTTCAAATGCGCCGCTTGCAGTGGGGTATCGGGCAAAAATTTATTTAGGTCAATGGGCTTTACATTATGAATCAGTAGACACATCGATTAATTGGGAATATAAACAAGTGAATCGAAATGTGTATGATAATCGCGGAGGAGACCGTTTATATCCACTTCGCTATAAGCAAGAAACACAAAAGACGGTTGAAGGTGATTTAACAGCAGATATGAAAGATGCTGCAGATGTGAAAAAAATGATGCTTCTCAAAGCACTTGAAAAAGTACAATTACCCCTTTCGTTTAAAACAACTATTGGTTATGGTACTGGACATGAGCGTGTGTATAATATTAGTCCGAGTCAACTCGGATATTTATACGCTTATACACCAGCAGTAAATGAAAAGGGAAAAGTAACATTTGGAGAAGTCTATCTTGTATTAAAGGGAAATCAAAAAAGACTTGTTGTGAAAAATATTACCTCTCAAGGAATTGGAGCGGCGATTCCAATTCATGATCATTTATTTTTTAAATTCATTTCTTCTTCTCACTCGCAATAACATGAAAAAACGTCAGCTTATAAGCTGACGTTTTTTATAATGTAATGTTTGCTGTTTTTGATAAGAAATCTTCTGTCGGATAGTAGCTGTTTTTTACAAGAACATTTGGTCCAAGACATTTTACTGCAGGACAGTGACAGCTTAATGATTTTGCTGTTTTTGAAGCACTCCATTTGTCGTATGCTTCTTGTAATGTGTTTGTTTGTATGTTTCCTAGAAGTGGAACATCACCAAAGTCCGTCACAATAATATTTCCATCGAAAATATTTACATTTAAACGAGAACGGCCATCTGGATCATTACGAACAGTGACATTTTTGCTTTCTTGTAATTTTTTAAATGTGGCAATGTCTCGCTCGTCATCGCTACAAGCATAGAAAGGTAAAGTTCCAAATAACATCCATACATTTTCATCGCGAATTTCTAGTAAATGCTCAATCGCATTACGAATTTCAGCTTTTGTTAAAATCTCTAGATTACTCGCGAAGTCACTTGGATACATTGGGTGAACTTCATGACGTTTACAGCCCATCTCTTCGACGATTTGGCGGTGAATATGTTCAATATGTGGTAGAGTTCTTTTGTTTAACATTGTTTCGGCCGATACAAGTACACCTGCATCTGATAGAGCCTTACTATTTGTAATCATTCTTTCGAATAATTTTGCACGTTGTTGGTAAGTAGGTTTACGCTCCATCATTGCAAATCCGCCTTCAACGAAGTCATCAATTGTTCCCCAGTTATGAGAGATATGCAACACGTCTAAATAAGGAATAATTTGTTCGTAACGTGCTAAATCTATAGTTAAGTTAGAGTTGATTTGAGTGCGAACGCCTCGTTCATGGGCGTATTTTAAGAGTGGTGTTACATAGTTGTCGACGGATTTTTTTGAAAGCATAGGTTCTCCGCCAGTAATACTTAAAGAACGTAAATGAGGAATCTCATCTAATCGTTTTAATAAAAGATCCATCGGAAGCGGATTTGGGTCTTTCGGCTGTAACGTGTAACCAACAGCGCAATGCTCACAGCGCATATTGCATAACGTCGTCGTTGTAAATTCAACATTTGTTAATAGTAGTTTGCCGTACTCTTCAAGGTCCATATACGCTTCCCATGGATCGTAAGAAGGAGTAATCGGCTTCATTTTTTGTGATATCGTCATATGAAATACTCCTTTGACTATTGAAATAACAATTTGTCCATTCTCTATAATAGAAGAATATGTGCTTTTTATAAAGTGAAACTTTTTAGCGTGAAAAGAGAGAGGGCTTACATTATAGTGGATGACTGTGACAAAATTGATGAAATTTCATGCCCATAGCAATCATTTTTGCGGTATAATAAAAGTAACTCGAATTAAAAGGAGAGTGCCTTCATGGGAAAAGCAATTCAAGATAAAGATACACAATTAGTATATTTAAAAGAGCGTTTAAATATGTTCATTGAAGTAATTGATACAATTGAACCTGAAGAAGTAGAATTAGAAGATGTAGATCGTCTTCTTGCAATGTTAGATGAATTAGAATTAAAATGTGAGCAATTTAAAAAAGACGAATAATATATTAAAAAGGCTGCCAATTCCAATTTGGTAGCCTTTTTCTGTGCGGATAATAGAAGGACGATAGAAAAAGAGGTATAATCAGGTTGTGAAAAATTTCATTTATGCTTTAATAGCGTGAAACAAATAAAAAGCTAAAGAGCATAAAAATGAAATTTTCAGCTCATAACGTTTTGGTAGCGTTCACAATTGAGGGGGAAGTAACAATGGAAAAGCTTCAAGAAAGCATGTATCAACTAATTGTTGAAACGTCAACGAACTTACCGAAAGATGTTCGTCGTGCGATTCAACAAGCGAAAGAGCGAGAAAATGCAGGGACTCGTTCTGCGATGGCACTTGGCACAATTACAAATAATATTAAAATGGCTGATGATAACATCTCACCGATTTGCCAAGATACAGGGATGCCAACGTTTAAAATTTATACACCAGTTGGTGTGAATCAATTAAAGTTGAAGGAAGCTATCTATAATGCGCTTGAGCGGGCGACAAAAGATGGTAAACTTCGTCCAAATTCTGTTGATTCTCTTTTTGGAGACAATAGTGGAAATAATTTAGGACCAGGTACACCGGTTATTAAGTTTGAACAATGGGAAAAAGATTATATTGATGCACGTTTAATCCTAAAAGGTGGTGGCTGTGAGAATAAAAATATTCAATATAGCTTACCGTGTGAACTAGAAGGACTTGGACGAGCTGGCCGTGATTTAGAAGGGATTCGTAAATGCCTTCTTCATGCAGTATACCAAGCACAAGGTCAAGGATGTAGTGCTGGTGTAATTGGTGTTGGTATCGGGGGAGACCGCACATCAGGTTATGAATTAGCAAAAAATCAATTATTCCGTACATTAGATGATGTCAATCCAGTACCAGAGTTACAACAACTTGAAGAGTACGTATTAGAAAATGCGAATAAGCTTGGCATTGGTACGATGGGATTTGGTGGAGAAACAACTTTACTTGGTTGTAAAATTGGCGTCTATAATCGTTTGCCAGCTAGTTTCTACGTATCTGTGGCGTATAATTGCTGGGCATATCGCCGCCTTGGTGTAACAATCCACCCTGAAACAGGTGAAATTATGGATTGGTTATATCAAGAAGGTGAAGATACACTTCAGCATGAAGCACAAGAAAAAACAGAGCAACGTGAGATCGTATTACAAGCGCCAATTACAGAAGAGCAAATTCGTGAACTTCGCGTTGGTGATGTTGTAACAATTAATGGCATGATGTATACAGGTCGTGACGCAATCCATAAGCATTTAATGGATAATGATTGTCCAGTAGATTTAAATGGACAAATTATTTACCACTGTGGTCCAGTTGTTGTGAAAGATGACAATGACAATTGGCAAATTAAAGCGGCAGGTCCAACGACAAGTATTCGTGAAGAACCGTACCAAGGCGATATTATGAAGAAATTTGGTATTCGCGCTGTTATTGGAAAAGGCGGTATGGGTGCGAAAACATTAGCGGCTTTAGAAGAACACGGCGGCGTGTACTTAAACGCAATTGGCGGTGCGGCGCAATATTATGCTGAATGTATTAAAGAAGTGAAAGATGTTGATTTCTTACAATTTGGTATTCCAGAAGCAATGTGGCATTTACGCATTGAAGGTTTTAAAGCAGTTGTAACGATGGACTCTCATGGTAATAGTTTACATGCAGATGTCGATAAAACATCACTTGAAAAATTAGCTAGCTTTAAAGAGCCGGTATTTAAATAAACAAAAATGCATCTCGAATCTTTCGAGATGCATTTTTTGGTATATATAGAAAAACATGCACAGCATGAAAGTAAGTAAGGAAACAGAAACTACAGGTACGATTATATATGGAAAGGAGACTATTTATGAAATATAAATGGTTATATATCGGTCTCATTTTTTCAATTATGATGGCACTTGTTCCAGTTTCAACATTGGCTTATACAAATACTCCACATAACTGGGGAATCCCGCGTCCTAAAAATGAAACAGTACCAGATGCAGGAAAGTTATATACAGATTTACTTCAAAAAAATGGCGGGTTTTATTTAGGAGATACGAAGAAAAAAGATATTTATTTAACATTTGATAATGGATATGAGAATGGATACACAGGGAAAATCTTAGATGTATTAAAAGAGAAAAAAGTACCAGCAACTTTCTTTGTAACGGGGCATTACATTAAAACACAAAAAGATTTATTGTTAAGAATGAAGGATGAAGGACACATTATTGGAAATCATTCTTGGAGTCATCCTGATTTTACAGCGGTAAATGATGAGAAACTTCGTGAAGAATTAACGAGTGTAACGGAAGAAATTAAAAAAGTAACTGGGCAAAAAGAAGTGAAATATGTACGTCCTCCGCGCGGCGTATTTAGTGAAAGAACGTTAGCTCTTACGAAAGAAATGGGCTACTATAATGTATTTTGGTCACTTGCATTTTTGGATTGGAAAGTGGATCAGCAAAGAGGATGGCAATATGCGCATAATAATGTTATGACGATGATTCACCCAGGATCTATTTTATTACTTCATGCAATATCAAAAGATAATGCAGAAGCACTTGCGAAAATCATTGATGATTTGCGCGAGAAAGGGTATCATTTTAAAAGTCTAGATGACTTAGTAAAAAGCAATCAACCGTAAGCGTGTATGCTTACGGTTTTCTCATGCTATAATGATGTGTAAAAAGGATGGGGAAACGTATGTGGAGCGAACATGTTACGTTAGAGTATCCGTATCATTTTGAAGAAGTATTAAAACGTTTATCTTTTGATCCTCTTAACGTCATTCAATTAGATGAGAAAGTCATTTATATCCCGCTTTGTATAGACGAGGAACAGGTTATTGTTCGCTTACAAGGGATTGGTACTGTACAAAATCCACAGTTTTGGATTTCTAGTCAGACAGGAAATCCGGAGAAAGTCATGAAACGAATGAGGACCATTTTTCATTGGAATGAACCGTTTCAAGATATACAAAATCATTTTTTAAACACATCATTACGTCCACTATTTGAAACATATGCTTATACTCCAATTATTTTAGAATTTGATTATTTTGCTTGTCTTCTTCGCTGTATCATTCACCAACAAATAAATTTGAAATTTGCTACTGTGTTAACAGAACAATTTGTGAAACGGTATGGAACAGAGAAGAACGGTGTATTCTTTTTCCCCACTCCGGAAATAGTAGCAAATATTTCAATAGAAGAATTGAGAGAGCAGAAGTTTAGTCAGCGAAAGGCTGAATATATAGTAGGATTAGGTCGAAGTATTGTCAGTGGTACATTAAATTTAGCGAGTATAGAAACCGGGACGGAAGAAGAGGTTGGGGCACAATTGTTGCCAATTAGGGGAATTGGTGCATGGACAGTGCAAAACTTTTTAATGTTTGGGCTTGGACGGAAAAATATGTTCCCGAAAGCGGATATTGGGATTCAGCGTGCAGTGCAAGGTATATTTCAATTAGATGATAAACCTGATGATGCATTTTTAGAAAAAGTGAAACAAGAGTGTGAACCATACTGCAGTTATGCAGCGTTATATTTATGGAAAAGTATAGAGTAGAGGTGTAATAATGATACAAAAGCAACATGAGAGTAAGTTGGAAGTTGGTCAAACGTTTCCTGTGACAATTAAACGTCTTGGGATTAACGGAGAAGGCGTTGGTTATTTTAAGAGACAAGTTGTTTTCATTCCAGGGGCATTACCAGGAGAAGAAGTTGTTGCAGAAACAACGAAAATTCAGCGTGGCTTCGCTGAAGCGAAAGTGAAAAAAGTTCGTAAAGCTTCACCGCATCGTGTGAAAGCACCGTGTCCAGTGTATGAGGAGTGTGGCGGTTGTCAGCTGCAACATTTAGATTATAAAGAACAATTGAATCAAAAGCGTGATATCGTTGTACAAGCATTTGAGAAGTACATGAAAAACAGCATGGAAGAGAAAATTCGTCCAACGCTTGGCATGGAAAATCCATGGCATTATCGTAATAAGAGTCAATTACAAGTGGGGCGTAAAGACGAAAAAGTTATTACAGGGCTATATAAACAAAACTCACATCAGTTAATTGATATCGCTCACTGTATGATTCAACATAAAGCAACAAATGAAGCGACAAAAGTTGTAAGACGTATATTAGAAAAGTTAAATGTTTCTATTTACAATGAGAAAAAACAAAAAGGTTTAGTACGCACAATTGTAACACGTACTGCAGTTCAAACAGGGGAAGTACAAGTTACACTTATTACAACAAAAGAAGAATTACCAAATAAAGAACAATTTATTGCAGAAGTACAAAAACAGATGCCAGCGGTTAAATCAATTATGCAAAATGTAAACTGGCGTAAAACATCTGTTATTTTTGGCGACAAAACATTTAAATTAGCTGGAAAAGAAGTAATTCAAGAAACACTTGGTGATTTATCATTCGAATTATCAGCACGTGCATTCTTCCAGTTGAATCCAGAACAAACTGTTGTTTTATATGATGAAGCGAAAAAAGCAGCTGCGTTAACAGGAAACGAGAAGATTGTGGATGCGTACTGTGGTGTTGGTACAATCGGTCTTTGGCTTGCGAACGATGCAGCGGAAGTACGTGGTATGGATGTAATTCCAGAAGCGATTGCAGATGCAAGGAAAAATGCGAAGCGTCACGGATTTACAAATACGAAATATGAAGCAGGTAAAGCTGAACAATGGTTACCGAAATGGGTAAAAGAAGGATGGCGTCCAGATGTAATTGTTGTCGATCCACCTCGTACAGGTTGCGATGATAAATTACTGGAAACAATTTTAAAAGTGAAACCAAAACAAGTTGTTTACGTATCATGTAATCCTTCTTCATTAGCACGTGATGTACAAGCATTAATGAAGAGTTATGAAGTGGAATATGTACAACCAGTTGATATGTTCCCACATACAGCCCATGTAGAAAATGTAGTGAAGCTTGTTAGAAAGTAAAGTGTATTCATATTCCCTCACGATATGAGGGAATATTTTCTATGAAGGAGAGTAAAATGAATAATTATAAATTAACGATTCAGTACGATGGTGCACGTTTTAAGGGATGGCAACGTCTCGGTAATAACGATAATACAATTCAAGGAAAAATCGAAAGTGTCATATCTGAAATGGTCGGAAAAGAAATTGAAATTATCGGTTGTAGTAGAACAGACGCGGGTGTACATGCTTTGAATCAAGTTGCTAACTTTCAAAGTGATGAGAAGTTAGTGGAACATAAAGTGAAAAAATATTTAAATCAATATTTACCCAATGATATTAGCATTACGAGTGTAGAAGAAGTACAAGATCGTTTCCATGCTCGTTACAATTCTAAAGCAAAAACATATCTTTATAAAATTTGGAATGAAGAGCATACAAATCCATTTATGCGTAAATACAGCATGCATGTGAATAAAAAATTAAATGTGAAAAGCATGAAAGAAGCTGCGAAACATTTAGTTGGTTCACATGACTTTACTGCTTTTTCAAATGCGAAATCAAAGAAAAAGTCTATGGTTCGAGAAGTATATACACTTGAAGTGATGGAAGAAGCAGGATTTGTACAAATTAGAGTAAGTGGTAACGGATTCCTTCATAACATGGTACGAAAAATTGTTGGAGCATTAATTGAAGTTGGATTAGGACAATTAGATGCGGACGCAATCCCAAATATTTTAGAGGAAAAACAACGTAATCAAATTAATTGTCTTGCTGAGGCGAGTGGGTTGTATTTAGAGAATGTTGAGTTTTAATGGCAAATAAAAAAATCGGGCTAAGTAGCTCGATTTTTTTAGTATTACGAAGATTTCTCGTTTTTTATACGTAGCTTCAAATTCCAAAAAGCAGCAAGCATAATAGCTGCAAAGGAGCCAAAAATTGTTCCTAATAGCTTTGCATAAGGAGAGCTGCTTACATCGGCATTAATGAATAACATCATACAGAGCATGGCAGGGAAAAAGTATAAGTATTGTAATAACTTTAATTTTTTATCATTACTCATATATATAGCCCCTTTCTAGCATGTTATATGTTTATTATAACATATTTTACCAAGTTGTTTTTGCACTTGGAGACATGTTCATTTCATATGTGTAAATGCAATTTTTTAATTCGATATTGTAAGTTTTGCCTACTTAATCCTAAAAATTTTGCAGCTTGTGAAATGTTGCCATGATTCTCTTTAAGAATTTGATTAATGTAGTTCTTTTCCATTTTTTCTATTGTGTGTTTTAAAGTTTTAGGTGCATCAGTATTGTGATTAGTTAGTGCATGCTGCATATTGAATTCTGTTTTTATTCGTTCACGAAAGCGAGTAGGCATATGAAATGCTGTAATGATGGTTTCATCTTCTATCAAGTTCATGGAACCTTCAATTATATGTTCCAACTCCCGTACGTTTCCAGGCCAATCGTATGCATAGAAAAATTCTCTTACATTTACATCTACATCGTTTACGTTGAGCCCAAATTGAGTATTATATTTTTCAATAAAGTGCTGAACAAGAGCTAGAATATCTTCTTTTCTTTCACGTAAAGGCGGAAGACATAAAGTAACGACGCTTAATCGGTAATATAAGTCTTCTCTTAATCGATTATGTGCGATGGCTTCGAAAGGATCTTCATTGATAGTTGCTATAATACGAACATCAATTTCTTTTTCGTGTGTGCCTCCGATTCTTCGTATTGTTTTTTCTTGTATAGCTCGTAGTAACTTCGCTTGAAGTGCTGGACTTAATGAGTTGATTTCATCTAATAACAAAGTTCCTCCGTTCGCTTCTTCAAATAAACCAGCTTTATCGATAGCTCCTGTAAATGCACCTCGGTTTGTACCGAATAATAAGCTTTCCATGAGTGTATCAGGTATAGCGGCACAGTTCTGTGAAATAAAGGGTTTTGTTGAACGCTGACTTTCATTATGGATGCTTTGTGCAAATAGTTCTTTCCCAGTGCCTGTTTCTCCTACTAGAAGTATGGAGGAAGATGTACGAATTACTCTTTTTCCTTCAGTAATGATTGATTGAATAGCTTCAGAATCACCAATTATGTGATCAAAGGTAAATTTAGTACTTTGTTTTCGAGAAGGGCCCATTCTTATTGTTTGCTTTAAGTTACTAATTTCTTTTGATATTTCAATAGCGCCTTTAATTTTTCCATTTTCTATTATAGGGAAAGTATCGTTAATCGTTGTAATTTCTTGTCCTTTATTGTTAAAATACGTTTGTTTTATATTTTTGTTTGTTTTTCCTAATTTTAATGCCTCTATAAGAGTACTATTTTTATTTTCTTCAAATGCAAATATTTCTAAAGGACTTTTATATAATACATCTGAGCGTTCCATTGATTCAATTTCTGTCATTTTGCGGTTATAGATAATCGTTTTACTTTCCTCATTAATAATATGAATACCGATATCGAGTTCATTGAGTAAAGTTTCATATAGCATGTTCATTTCAATGATCTGTTTAAAATTAATGTCTTCTGTACGCATAGATTATCTTCTCCTCATTTCACCCTATGAAGACTGACTTTTTATAATTTTATTAAAATTCTTATAAAATCGCAAAATTTTTTTGCTATTTTCCTTTTAAAACTTTTCAAATGATAGAAAAATTTTGCGGTTGTGCACGCTTTTTTGTGTAAAACTCTCATTTAATATATGAATTAGAGACTTGGTACGCATTTTGCATAAATAATATTTGAAATCTCTAGAGGGGAGAATATGAATTTTTACAGGATATACAACGTTTCGGTGTCAATTAATAAGAGGGAGGGATTTATAAAGTGAAGACAGTTATAGAAGGTGTGTATAGTCCTTGTTATGGAAAAGTAGAGAAGTTATTTGTTACGGAAAGTTCTTACGTATACGAGTGGGAGAAATTAGCGTTAATTGAAACGATAGATAAACAGAAAGTAGAAATTAAGATAGGAATCAGTGGTTATATTGAATCATTAGAAGTAGTAGAAGGACAAGCTATTGCTGATCAAAAGTTATTAATAACAGTAAGGGATGACCTTTTAGTAACAGGCAGTGATTAATGTAAGTGATGTGTATTTTTGCTCTTTTAAATCATTATTTTTACGGTGAAGAATTTTAAAAACGCTTACATTAAATGGATTGGCAAAGTGAAAAGGGGGGATTTATATGATGGATCAAAACCAAGGATTAAAAAGAGAATTGAAAAGCAGGCACATATTTATGATTGCACTTGGTGGAGTTATTGGTACAGGACTTTTTTTAGGATCAGGTTATACGATTCATGAAGCTGGACCTGGAGGAGCAATTGTAGCGTATCTTGTCGGTGGATTTGTAATGTATTTAACGATGCTCTGTCTTGGAGAGTTAGCGGTTGCGATGCCTGACGCAGGGTCTTATCAAACGTATGCGACAAAGCATATTTCTCCTGCAGCAGGTTATGTAGTGGGATGGATGTCGTGGTTAAACTGGTCTGCTACGATAGGTATTGAATTAATTGCAGTTAGTATTTTGATGAAACGTTGGTTTCCTGATGTACCGTCATGGATTTGGTGTGTAGTGTTCGCGGTACTGCTCTTTGCTATTAATGCGTTATCTTCAAGAAGTTTTGCGGAAGTGGAATTTTGGTTTGCAAGTATTAAAGTAATTACAATTATTGCATTTATTATTTTGGGCGGGGCAGCAATGTTTGGGTTTCTAGATATGAAAGGGAATGAACCAGCGCCAATGTTCTCTAGCTTTACTGATTATGGTGGATTGTTTCCAAATGGATTATCAGCCATTTTAATTACAATGATTGCAGTTAATTTTTCTTTCCAAGGAACAGAATTAGTTGGTATTGCAGCAGGTGAGAGTGAAAATCCAGAGAAAACGATCCCGAAGGCAATTAACAATACAGTTTGGCGTATACTTGTTTTCTTTGTACTATCTATTTTTATTCTTGCTGGACTATTCCCTTGGCAGCAAGCAGGAGTAATAGAAAGTCCATTCGTAGTTGTATTTGATAAAATTGGTATTCCTTATGCAGCAGATATTATAAATTTCGTTATTATTACAGCAGTACTATCCGTTGCGAATTCAGGATTATATGCAACTTCACGTATGCTATGGTCTATGTCTAATCAAGGAATGATTAGTCCAATTTTTGGAAAGTTATCTAAAAACGGTGTTCCTATTTATGCATTAATCGTAAGCACAATTGTAGGGTGTCTCTCACTACTATCAGGTATTTATGCGGAAGATACAGTTTATTTATGGCTGCTTTCTATCGCTGGGTTCGGAGCGATACTAGTTTGGGCATCTATTGCTTTATCAAATTTATTAGCTAGAAGGTCATATATGAAGCGGGGCGGGGATGTTAAGGACTTGAAATTTAAAACACCATTGTATCCATTTGTACCACTTCTTGCGTTAGTATTAAATTTAACAGTAATCGTTGGCATGGCCTTTATTCCAGAACAAAGAATGGCATTGTATTGTGGTATTCCATTTATGATGGTTTGTTTACTGTTTTATCGTGCTACAAGAAATAAGGGAAGTAATGTAGAGCATATTGAAAAGACAAATACAACGGAAGTAGAGAGTTTATAATAGTGATTAATTAGGAGACTGTAAAATTGTAAACAGTCTCTTTTTTTGTGAAAATAAAGCTGGAAACATACTATGTATGCAAAGGGGAATTAGCGATGAATCCAGAAGTTTCGCAGTTGTTAAAACAAATAGATTCAAGGAAAGAGGAATTGTTAGAACTTACAAAAACATTAATTCGTTTTGAAACACCAGCACCGCCAGCGAGAAATACAAATGAAGCACAAGAATTTATTGCAGAGTTTTTAAGAAAACGAAATTTTAGTATTGATAAATGGGATGTATATCCGATTGATCCGAATGTTGTTGGGGTAAAAAAAGGGATAAAAAGTGACTCATATAAAAGTCTTATTATTAATGGACATATGGATGTAGCCGAAGTGTCAGCAGATGAGGCATGGGAAACAAATCCATTTGATCCATTTATAAAAGATGGCTGGTTAGTTGGACGTGGCGCAGCAGATATGAAAGGTGGGCTGGCTGGAGCGCTATTTGCCATTCAACTTTTACAAGAAGCTGGTATTGAATTACCTGGAGATTTAACTTTTCAATCGGTAATTGGAGAAGAAGTTGGAGAAGCAGGTACACTTCAATGCTGCAAAAGGGGTTACGATGCTGATTTTGCAGTCGTAGTGGATACGAGCGATTTACATATGCAAGGACAAGGCGGTGTCATTACTGGATGGATTACAGTGAAAAGTCCGCAAACGTTTCATGATGCAACGCGCAGACAAATGATCCATGCTGGAGGACGTTTATTTGGAGCGAGTGCGATTGAAAAAATGATGAAAATTGTACAAAGCTTACAAGAATTAGAGCGCCACTGGGCAGTTATGAAAACATATGAAGGCTATCCATCTGGAACAACAACAATTAATCCAGCTGTTATTGAGGGAGGAAGGCATGCGGCGTTTATTGCGGATGAGTGCCGATTGTGGATAACAGTGCACTTCTATCCGAATGAAACACATGAACAAATAATAAACGAAATTGAAGAGTATATTGGAAAGGTGGCAGCTGCCGATCCATGGTTAAGTGAAAATCCGCCACAATTTAAGTGGGGCGGAGAATCAATGATTGTAGATCGTGGTGAAATTTTCCCTTCATTAGAAGTAGATAGTGAACATAAAGCTGTAAAAAAACTTAGCTCAGTACACGAGTCTATTCTATCAAAAAATGCAATCTTAGATATGTCTGCAACGGTAACTGATGGCGGTTGGTTTAGTGAGTTTCACATTCCAGCGATTATATATGGACCAGGTACATTAGAAGAAGCACATTCTGTAAATGAGAAAGTTGAAGTTGAACAGTTAATTGAATTTACAAAAGTGATAACAACATTTATATATGAATGGTGCCACACGAAAAAATAGATTTGTATAGTAAAATCGTACGAGTATGTATACTTGTACGATTTTTTAGTGAACTATTTCAGAGTTGAATATAAACAACTGAAATAGTTCTTTATTTTGCTAGGTCTTTCGTTTCATTTCAATTAATTTCTCTTTCGCTAATTCAACGGCAATCGCATCATCTAAATAGCCAATTGGAAAGAGATAGTCGGGAATAATATCTGTCGATAATATGAAATAAAGTAATGCGCTCCCAAGAACTGCACGTTCTTCTTTTGAAATGGCTTCATTACAAAATTGTTGATACATATCTGTTAATTGTTCAATAAAAGGACCAGCACTATCAATTTGCTCTAATTTGCTTGCAAAACTGTCATGAATACGTTTTTCGCCTTCTGTTGTCTGGGCATAGCGTTCGTAATTTTCGAGTTCTTGTTTTACGCGAGTTGTAGTGTAATCGAAATCGAATAAGTTAGAGGATTGTAAAGTTTGCTGAATGGTATCAAGAGATGTGTACATATCCGTTTTTTCTTTATTTATGTGAGGAGAATCAGGGTACATTTCATCAAATAACAATTGGGGTGGAACTTGAAGACATTCTGCAAATTTTTGTAGATGTTTTTGTTTTGGCGGTTGTTTGCCATTAATAATTCTTGAGACTGTTGCAGGATCAATATTTGTAAGTATTCCTAGTTGGCGCATAGATAGGGCGCGTTCTTTTAAAAGTTTTTTTATTAATTTACCAAGCCGATCATTCGGGTTTTCATTAGCCATAGTGTAGGCACTCCTTTTTTAGTGTTGAAAAAATGTTGAGCATTTATTACAAGTATATGAAACAGACAGGCACAGTTGCTCAACATTTTCATAATATGCATTGAAAAGTGAGAAAAAGGGGTGACTATTTATGGGTACGGCAGGCTTATTTTCAATTTTTTTAATCGGCATCGCTTCTAATTTAGATAATGCAGGTGTTGGAATTGCGTATGGCATTCGTAAAATTCGTATTTCGTGGTTTAACAATTTTATCATCGCATTCTTGGGGTTTTTATTTACTTTACTAGCTGGATTTTTTGGGAACTGGATTGCGTTATTTATTTCAGAGTTTACAGCAAACCTGATTGGAGCAATCGTTTTAGGGATAATTGGGGTGTTTATTTTATGTCAGCCTTTCTTGAGTCAAAAAAATACTGCAGGTTCTAAAGATGATAATGTACTTATGGGAATTTTACGTGATCCAGAAAAAGCAGATTTTGATGGCTCTAAAACAATTAGTTTTTCTGAAGCACTTGTTTTAGGAGTTGCATTATCTATTAATAATATTGCAGGTGGGTTTGATGCTGGGGTAACAAATTTAAATCTTTGGCTTACAGCGACTATTTCTGGGGTGTTTAGTTTTATTTGTATAAGCGGTTTTATGTATGTAGGAAAACGATATTTAGCAGCATACTTAGGGAAATGGGCGACGATTATTGCAGGAGTGTTATTAATACTTATTGGGATTGATCAGTTGTTGTAAAAATAGAAAAGCAATGTTCGAGCATTTCCTCGGAAATACTTGAATAAATTGCATATATCGACATCGGATATTTACTTCTTAATAAATAAAAAGCACCTACATACTACATAGGTGCTTTTTAGCGTATGTCTTCAATTAATTGCTCTGATTCTTCATGCATACTGTATTCACTTAACACTTGGATGCAAAGCCACTTTAATTCCTCAATCGTGTGCTCAAGTTCTTCAGGAAGCACATGATGAATGTCTTCAAGTCCCATCCCGAAATGAATAAGTTCAAGTACTTGATCATCGATGTTCCGATCCATTAATAATTCAAGTACTTCTAAATTGAATATGTATCGGTGAGCTTCGTCGAGTGAAACAACTTTTAACTTCAAGCTTTCTACAATACTCAATATAAAAAGAAGGATTGTTTTTTCAAGAACAGGTTGTTTTCCCATTTGAAATATTAGTTTCATCTTTCACACCTCCACATATAGCGCTAGGTTGTACTATATTATTCAGGAGGGGGGAACAAATATGCATGATATAGAGAAACTTTCAGCACTGTTTTTGTAAGAGGATTGATAACTGACAAAAGTGAGGTTTTGGTGAAATAAAAAATCCTGCTAGTATAGCAGGATAACTCGCGATTAAAAAATACTCCAGCCTTCTTGAGCAGACAGAAGTTCAAGAATTTTAAAACCAGCGATACTATTTCCGTTTGCATCTAAAGCTGGTCCGAAAATACCGATTCCCATTTCACCTTTTACGCAGCCGAAAATGCCACCGGCTACACCACTTTTTGCAGGGATACCCACACGGATTGCAAATTCACCAGATTCGTTATACATACCACATGTGACCATAAATGTTTTGCAAATTTGTGTAATATGTTTAGGGATGATCTGTTTCTTTTTATATGGATCATATCCATCCATTGCAAAAATTAAGCCGATACGTGCTAAATCGATGCAGTTTACTTCAACTGCGCATTGACGAGTGTATAAATCCATAAGTTCTTCGATGTCACAATCGATAATTCCGTTTTGTTTCATATAGTAACAAAGTGAACGATTTAAGTAAGCTGTCTCTAATTCTGAATTGGCAACTTTAGAAGAATAATTAATAGTAGGATTATCTGTTATTTCACGTACAAAATGAAGGATGCGCTCCATTTTTTCCTCGTTATCTTTTCCTGCTAACATGCTTGTAATAGCTAATGCTCCTGCATTAATCATTGGATTAAGGGGTTTGGACGGACTTGTCGTTTCTAACTTAATAATAGAATTAAATGGGTCACCCGTTGGTTCCATTCCAACTTTAGAAAATACATATTCTTCACCACGGTCTAAAAGGGCAAGGGCAAGTGTAATTACTTTGGAAATACTTTGAAGAGTAAATAGTGTTTGTGAGTTGCCTGCATGGATATATTCTGATTCTTTATGGAAAATGGCAATCCCTAAATCGTCTGGATTTGCATTTCCTAGTTCGGGGATATAAGTAGCAAGTTTTCCTTTTTTCGTATATGGTTTTACTTGTTCTAACAACTGTTGTAAGTTGTTTGTTTCAATGCACTGCATAGTACCAACGCTCCTATTTCGAATTAACTAAGTTTACTTTTCCCGATATGCTCGGAAATAAATAATAACATGAAAAAGTGGAATGATAAAACGAAAGTTACATGTTCTATAGTAGGTCGTTCGTTTCGAGTCCTCTGTATTAAAAAAGGAGAATTTTCCTTTTATATAACAGTTTGGAAATAGGAGATTTATCCATAAAAAATCCAAAAATAAAAACTACACATCTATACAACTATATGTTATTATGGTTATGTAAATAGAAAGCGTTTTCTAAGGCGTACTTATAATGATAACGATTTCATAAATTTGATAGGGGGAATTAAAATGTTGCAGTTTTTACAACGTATTGGTAAAGCGTTAATGCTTCCAATCGCCGTACTACCAGCAGCAGGATTATTGCTTCGTTTAGGGCAACCAGATGTATTTGATATTCCTGTTATGGCACAGGCCGGTGCAGCAGTTTTTGATAATTTAGCACTCATTTTTGCAATTGGTATTGCAATCGGTCTTTCAGTTGATGGTAGTGGTGCAGCAGGTCTTGCAGGTGCAATTGGTTATCTAGTTATGAAAAACAGTATTGATGCACTTAGTAAGGGATATTCTACTGTAGAATTACAAGATAAATTAGGCAAAGTCCAAGATTTAATAGGTAATAGCGCTAATGTTGATCCATCTAAGCTTGCAGATACAATGACACAAGTATCTAAGGCAGCCGAATTATCGACTAAAGTGGATATGAAAGTTTTAGGTGGTATTATTGTCGGTGTTATAGCGGGACTTCTTTATAATAAATTCCATAAGATTAAACTCCCAGAATGGTTAGGGTTCTTTGCTGGAAAACGTTTCGTCCCAATTGTTACATCGGTTGTGATGTTAATATTAGGAATTCTATTCGCACAAATTTGGCCAGCAATTCAAAATGCTATCGATGCATTAGCTCATGGAATTGTTAATTTAGGTGCAGTTGGTTCAGGTCTATTTGGTTTATTAAACCGTCTATTAATTCCAATCGGTTTACATCATGTAATGAACACATACTTCTGGTTCGTACTTGGTGACTTTACAAATGCAGCAGGTAATGTTGTAAATGGTGATATTGCTCGCTTCCTTGCTGGAGATAAAACAGCGGGTATGTTTATGACTGGTTTCTTCCCAGTTATGATGTTCGGTTTACCAGCAGCATGTTTCGCAATGATTGCGGCTGCTAAACCAGAAAAACGTAAAATGGTTACAGGTATGTTAGGTGGTCTAGCATTAACTTCATTCTTAACTGGTATTACAGAACCAATTGAATTCTCATTCATGTTCTTATCACCAGTATTATATGGTATTCATGCTGTATTAACAGGTCTGTCTCTATTCATTACAACAACTCTTGGTATTCACGATGGTTTCACATTTAGTGCCGGTGCAATCGATTACTTCTTAAACTTCGGTATTGCAACAAAACCATTACTACTAGCGGGAGTCGGTTTAATTTACGCAGTAATTTATTTCGTTGTATTCTACTTCTTAATTAAGAAGTTCGATTTAAAAACTCCTGGTCGTGAAGACGAAGAGGAGGTAGCTGAAGGTGAAGAAGCTCCAGTTGCAGGTTCAATTGGTGAAACTTACGTAGCAGCTTTAGGTGGAAAAGAAAACTTAACAGTTATTGATAACTGTGCAACACGTTTACGCTTACAAGTAAAAGATGCTGGTCAAGTAAATGAAGCAGCATTAAAACGTGCTGGTGCAAAAGGTGTTATGAAATTAAGTAATACAAGTGTACAAGTTATCGTAGGTACAAATGTTGAATCTGTTGCCGATGATATGAAAAAACACGTATAAATAATGAGATAAGAGGATTTCCAAAAAGATTGATAACATCAATTTTTTACAGGATATCCTCTTTTTTTGTTAATAATTTAAAGGGAATCTTACTTTTGTAAATTTTCTTTTTCTTTTTTGTACATATAGGTTGGTAATATGTGCAGTGCGTGATAAAGTAGGGATGATATAGAATGGATTATCCATAATCTACTAAAATAAATCTTTAGTAGAGGAATTAAATTATTGGTGAGTAAGGGGAAAAAAGCAATTATGGATCAGGAAAAAAATAATGCGAATGGGAAAGCACATCGGCCGATTGTATACATAAAAAGGACAATCATTCTCGTCTTACTATTATCACTTGTATATTTCATGTATACAAAAATTGTTGAGCATAATAAGAAAGAAGAAACTTTAAAAGCGGCAGCAGAAATGAAGAAACAAGAAGAGCTAAAAAAGAAAGAAGAAGAAAAAAAGAAGCAAGAAGAACAAAAACAAAAAGAGCAGGAAGAACAAGTGAAGCAAGCGCAAGTTGCGGAACAGCCTGCTGAAGGACCACCTCAAGAAATTAATGAAAACGCTCAATTGGACCAGTATTTACAAAACGCAGGATTTAGCGGGACAGCTGTTATTGTGAAGAACGGAAAAGTTCTTCTGAATAAAGGGTACGGTATGGCAAATAAAGAGCAGCAAGTACCGAATAATTCAGAGACGACTTTTTATATTGGTTCTATTTCAAAGGCGTTTGTAGCAACTGCTATTATGCAGTTGAAAGATCAAAAAAAATTACAAGTAGAAGATACTGTTGCGAAGTATATTCCAGATTTTCCACAAGGTAATAGTATTCAGCTAAAACATCTATTAACACATACATCAGGGATTCCCGAATATGAGCAGGGAAAAGAAGATATTTCTCATGAAGAACTGATAAAGCGAATAGGAAATCAAAAGCGCATTGGTGGTCCAGGAGAGAAGTGGAAGTATTCCGATTCGAACTACTCTATACTTGCATACATTGCCGAGAAGGTAAGTGGACAGCCGATCGAAGAATATATTAAACAACATATTTTTGCTACTGCGGGTATGAAACATTCTGGTTTTGGCACAGAGTTAGAACAAACAAGATTCCCATCAACGGGTTATAAAATAGTAAATAACAATATGACAACACCTAATATTCCGAGCATGTCACAACTATATGGTTGTGGTGATATATATACGAGTGCACATGATTTATATTTATTTAACGAAGCACTCTTCTCTGGAAAGTTAATTTCAAAAGAGAGCTATGATCAAATGTTTACAGGCGGAAAAAAAGATTACGGATTTGGATGGTACGTAGACCCAGGAAGTTATTCGAATCACGGTGTAATGCCAGGATGGAATTGCTTAAATGGATTTAGTAAAAACGGAAGTGTGTATGTCGTTTTATTATCTAACATCCAAAACAACATTAAATCGTTTGGTAAAGTGAATAACGACATTTATACAATGTTGCGGAATATTGAAGTGTAAGAAACTATCCTTTTGGATAGTTTTTTTTATGCCCTCAAACAAATATTTCTTTTAGAAAATGTATATCTTACCTATCACAAAAATATCTGTTTTGTATACATTAAGATGTATGGATGTAAAATTTTGTAATCTGAAAATAATAGGAGGAGAAGTGTATGTGTCTGTTCAGAAAATATTGGCATAAATTATCAAGATTGTTTAATAGACAATTAAGCTATTTTTTAGATGACAAATTATTGCCTGCTGTGGAACGACTTTTATTTTCACAAAACTTTGCAAGGTTTATTCAAAGAAACTCTAAGCAAGCTACGGAAGAATTTATTGAATCAAGCAGATTTCAATCTATTATTTGTAACATATTAAAAGAATGTAATACATCACCTTTTAAAGAAATTGCAGAGCAGTATTTGGGTAAAAACGTAGAAATTACGGTGACGGTTGGACAATTAACAGGAGTTATTGTAGCAGTTGGTGATGATTTCTTAACACTGCAAGAAGGGATAGGAACAGAAATTTTATTACCATTTACAAGCATTATATCAATTAAAGAAGCGTAAGGAAGGAGACTTATATATGTTATTTATTGAAGAATTGCGTAACCATGTTGGTGAGCTAGTGCAAGTTGTGACAGCGGTTGAAATTGTTGCAGGTATTCTGTTATCTGTGACAGATGGGGCAGTAAGTGTTCGTACTTCTCCTTCTTATGGACCACCGGAAGATGTAGTTGTGCGTACTCCTATTATTGCTTATGTTCGCTTGGAAGGGTAAGAGTGATACAAATATGAGAGTATCAGTTGTTATTCCAGCGCACAATGAAGCGAGTACTTTATCACAAGTTTTAGTAGAAGTGGAGAAGCTCGAACCTTATGAAATTATCGTAGTTGATAATGGATCGACAGATGGGACAAAAGAAATAGCGTTACAACATCATTGTCACATGATTTATTATAAACATTCTCTTGGCAATGATGTTGGACGGGCTATTGGAGCTAGAGAAGCAAAAGGTGAAATTGTCTTGTTTTTAGATGGTGATATTGTTATTGATAGTAAAGAGTTACAACGTTTCGTGAAAGGGATTCGACAAGGGCATCAAATTGTTGTGAATAATTTAACATGGTCGGTTTATTTAAAGATGAGACCACATTATACGACAGTTGGAAAGTTCATGTTGAATCGTTATTTGAATAAAAAGGAGCTTGTTGTTGGATCTTTAATCGCAATTCCACATGCGATGAACAGGGAAGTTATCGAGAAACTTGGGTGGTGGAATTTAGCAGATCCAGCACTATTTCAAGCGATGGCGATGTCTAGAGGAGTAGATATTGTTGATACGGCTTCGGTCGATGTAATTCACACAAATAAGGTTCGTCCTGTGCATATGGGAACATCACCTGGTTCTCCTTATCCGAAAGCGACTAGTCGTATTATGGGAGATCATTTACGTGCTTTGCAATATGTAATCGAAACATATGGTAAACGCGGCGGTTTTTCGGAGGGAAACAGGGATAGGGAGTTTATAGGGAACTATAAACCAGTTGTATTAAAGAAGGAAAAAGCGAAATATAGTGCGATTATACCAGTGTCAGAAGAAAACATGACGATAAGATCTGTTATACAAGAAGTGAAAAAAGCAGGGGTAGATGAAATTATTGTTGTCGCGAATGGAGCAGATATTGAGACTGTTAAACACGCAAAGCTAGAAAATGTTATTGTTGTTGAATTTACGAAGGCGCTTGGACATAATGTAGCACGAGCGATAGGTGCCATGCATGCTACGGCAGATATTTGTTTATTCGTTGATGGTGATTTTGTTATTCCAGCAAAAAAACTCACTCCATTTTTGCAAGCTGTTGAAGATGGAAGTGATGTGGTTTTAAATGATTTACAATGCTTATTAGATATGTTTCATCCTGCAGATCCAATTAGTATGGGGAAATATTTTGTGAATTTAGTAGCGAAAAGACCGGATTTATGGAATAACTCATTAACGGCAGTACCACATGCTATGCATAAAAGGGTAATAGAGAAAATAGGATATGACTCGCTTGTTATTCCGCCATTAGCCCAAATGCAAGCTATTTTGGAGGTTTTTTCTATTACAGCAGTAGAATTTGTAGATGTTATAAAAACCAATCGGGTACGCCCGGAGCAACATGGGTTTGTAAATGGACGTATTCCGGCATTTGACCGTATTTTCGGTGATCAACTTGAGGCGATTGCTTATCTATTACAATATACAGACGAACGTGGGAGTTTTACAGATGGAGATCGCGATAGAGACATTATTCAACAATTGAGAAAGGAAGAAAAGAATACAGATGAATGCTAGTAGTAAAGTAGCTATTATTGGATTAGGGTATGTTGGTCTTCCTTTAGCAGTCCATTTTGCAGAAAGAGGACATACCGTACTTGGATTAGATAAAGATACTAGAAAAATAGAATTGATTATAAAGGGAGAAAGTTATATTCCAGATGTTTCTTCTAAAGTGTTACAAAGTTTATTGACTAAAAATAAATTAATAGTAAATACACCAGATAAAGGTATTACTGATTTCCAAAATAGTGATTATGTTATTGTTACTGTTCCAACTCCAATTAATGAACGAAGAGAACCAGATTTAAGTGCCCTCATTTCAGCTTCGCATTATATACAACAAAACCTTCAAAAAGGACAAACCTTCATTTTCGAAAGCTCCACATATCCAGGTACGCTCGAGGAAGTTATTATTCCGATTGTTTCTCAAGGCGGCCAAAAGGTAGGCGAAGATTTCTATATTGGATATTCTCCTGAGAGGATTGATCCAGCAAATAGTCAATATTCCGTTCAGGACATTCCAAAGGTTATTAGTGGACAAACAGAAAAGTGTAAACAAAAAGTACAGGATTTATATAGTAGCATTTTTGACGTAGTTGTACCTGTTAGCTCTCCGAAAGTAGCAGAGATGTGTAAGCTATTTGAAAATATTCAGCGCTTAGTTAACATTTCTTTAGTAAATGAGTTAAACACACTATGTGAAAGTTTAGGGATTGATTTTTATGAGGTTATTGAAGCGGCATCTACAAAACCGTTTGGATTTACTCCGTATTGGCCAGGACCAGGGATAGGGGGGCACTGTATTCCCGTAGATCCTTTATATTTTCAATGGAGAATAAAAAAGAATGGGGCAATTAGTCAATTAATTGAGGCGGCACATGTAATTAATGAAGAAATGCCAGAGAAAATAGTCCGGAAAGTAAAGGGCATGGTGCAATCGCCCGGACTAGTTTTAATTGTAGGAATCGCGTATAAGAAAGATGTAAATGATTTGAGGGAATCACCGGCTTTGCCAATTATTCAATTACTAATAAAAGAAGGATACAAGATAAAATACCATGATTCATATATTTCTTCTGCAGAAATTGGAGATAAGGTGTATCAATCCGTTGCCTTGGATGAACAAACAGTTAAAGAGGCAGGTTGTATTTTAATTTTAACTGATCACTCTAATATCGATTGGAAGCTTTTTAAAGGAATGAAGCGAGTAATAGATACACGTGGAATTATAAAGAAGGTGAGTGTATGAGTAAGAAATGTTTAATTACAGGTGGAGCAGGATTCATTGGATCGCATCTAGCCGAAGAATTGGTGAAAAGAGGAAATGAAGTCACGATTGTGGATAACTTCTATAAAGGAAAAAATAAATATCATGATGAGTTAATGAAAGAAATTCGGGTTATTCCAATAAGCGTTTTAGATAAAAATTCTATTTATGAATTAGTAAATCAACATGATGTAGTGTTTCATTTAGCAGCAATTTTAGGTGTGAAAACGACAATGGAAAAGAGTATAGAGCTTATTGAAACGAATTTTGATGGAACGAGAAACATTTTACAAACAGCATTAAAAGGAAAGAAGAAAGTAGTTTTTGCATCTACTTCAGAAGTATATGGTAAAGGCAAACCGCCTTTCTCAGAAGAAGGGGACCGATTGTACGGGGCAACTTCTAAAATACGTTGGAGTTATGCAGTGTGTAAAACGTTAGAAGAAACATTATGTTTAGGCTACGCATTAGAAGGTTTACCGGTAACGATTGTTCGTTATTTTAATATTTATGGTCCAAGAGCGAAAGATGGTCCGTATGCAGGGGTAATCCCACGATTTATCAGTGCGGCCCTGCAAGGAGAAGACATTCTCGTATATGGAGATGGAAAGCAGACACGTTGCTTTACGTATGTAAGTGATGCGGTAGAGGCAACGATTCGAGCAATGGATGAGAAGGTAAATGGTGAGATTATTAATATAGGTTCCGAGAAAGAAAAGAGTATAAAAGAAGTAGCAGAAACAATTAAAAAACTAACGAAATCTTCTTCAAAAATTATACAAGTTCCTTTTGAGGAAGTATATCCACATGGCTTTGAAGAAATTCCAAATAGAAGGCCGAACGTAACGAAGTTAAGAGAACTTGTTCAATTTCAAGCGACAGTAACGTGGGAACAAGGATTGAAAGAAACTATTAAGTGGTTTCGTGAAGAAAACAATGGCTAAGTCGCTATCAGTTATTATTCCTGCAAGTAATGAAGTGGATACGATTTCAGACGTTATTCAATCGGTAAAACCGTTAAATCCAGTAGAGATTATTGTAATAGCAAATGGTTGTAATGATGGTACAGAAGAGGTTGCTAATCGGTTAGGATGTAAAGTAATCAGGCATACAGAACTATTAGGAAACGATGTTGGACGTACAGTTGGCGCAAAACATGCGATAGGTGATGTATTACTATTTATAGATGGGGACTTTGCTATTCCAACTTCAAAATTACAATTGTTTCTTAATCCGATTTTACATGATCAGACTGACATCGTTTTAAATAATTTGGACGCATTATTTTTAAAGAAACAAAAACCGCACTCCGTGACAGTATGGCGCCAAATATTAAATGCAATGTTAGAGCGTGAAGAGTTAAAAATTGATTCTTTATTATCTGTACCTCATGCGTTGACGAAAGAAGTCGTCCAGAGTATTGGATATGAATGTTTAGTTAATCCTATTGTAGCTCATTTACGTATAGCACAAAGTAAATGGAGAATTAGCCGTCATTGTGCTATTGATGTTATTACGCCGAATAAATTTCGACCGATTGAACATGCTGCATATGGCACGAGCCTTTCTCAATCTGAAAGACGAATGATAGGTGATCATATAGAAGCTGTTGCGGAACGGATAGTAAGCAGTGATACACGCGGGGGATATTATGATGGAAATAGGAAAAGGAATAGTGTCTATCATACTTTAAATTTCGAAGATTTTTATCAAGGATGGGGCGTTACATCCAATTTGTATAAAGGAAAGCAACTATCGGTTGTTATTCCTGTACAAGATGAAGAGAAAACAATTGGAAACGTTATAGAAGAGCTTCGTAAAATTGAACCTTTTGAAATCATCGTCGTCGTAAATGGTTCGTCAGATAAAACAGCAACGATTGCAAAAGACAAGGGCGCAACGACAATTGTATATAAAGAAGCCCTTGGAAACGATGTAGGGCGTTCACTTGGAACTTATTTTGCAAAAGGAAAAATTGTGTTATTTATAGATGGTGATTTTGTTATTCCAGCTAGGGAGCTATATCCTTTTGCAAAAGCTATTGCAGATGGAAAGGACGTCGCATTAAATGATTTAAATCATTATTTAGATTTAAGAGTACCACTTCATCTTGTAACTGCATTTAAGTATGCACTAAATTTAGCTTGTGATAGAAAGGATTTAGGGGTAGGATCACTTATTGCGGTACCTAATGCATTTAGCCACAAGTGTTTGAAAGCAATTGGATATAAATCTTTATTGTCACCTTGTGTAGCACAAGTGAAGGCTCTTCTTTCTGGATTTGAAATTGCGTGTGTATATCGTGTTGAGGTTGATAAGATGAACCGTATTCGTCCCAGTGAACATTTTGCAAAAATAGGTCATCCTCTAGCTGTACTTCGAATTATAGGTGATCATATAGAGGGACTAGAACAAATAATTGCATTAACAGACAATCGTGGCGGATTCTATGACGGCAATAGAAAAAGAGATGTTTTATAGAAGTAACAAAAAAAGTGTACAACATGTGTACACTTTTTTATTCTGTTATAAAAACTATAACAGATTAGGAGATAAGAGTATTACAGCTCTACAATGGGTATTGTTCTTATATTACAAAATAGGACTCGTATATAAGGATACCAAAAAAATACAATTAAGGAAAGGGTTAATTTTAAAGACTTTTAAATGAAGTTACCACTATATATATAGTGGTTTGCTCAACTTTTCACAAACATGTCACAACTATTTCGTTCACTTTCTTAAAAAAGTAGTATTCTAAGTGTGTAAGCTGTTATATAAAAAATCTTAGTCCTGTACTAATCAAAAATGGAGGAGATTAGGATGACTCAAGTATTAGAAAATGTTAAAAACGCATGGGAAAACTTTAAAGGTGAAAAATGGAAAGCAGAGATTGATGTTCGCGATTTCATTTTAAATAATGTAAACGTTTTCGAAGGAGACGAATCTTTCTTAGCAGAAGCAACTGAAGCAACGAAACAACTTTGGGATCAAGTAATGGATTTAACAACAAAAGAACGTGAAAACGGTGGCGTTCTTGATATGGATACAAAAATTGTTTCTTCTATTACATCACATGACCCAGGATACTTAAATAAAGATATTGAAAAGGTAGTCGGTTTCCAAACTGATAAACCATTTAAACGTTCTTTACAACCATATGGTGGTATTCGTATGGCGGAGCAAGCTTGTGAATCTTATGGATACGAAATGGACAAAGAACTTAGTCGTATTTTTAGAGATTGGAGAAAAACTCATAACCAAGGTGTATTCGATGCTTATACACCAGAAATGAGAAATGCACGTAAATCAGGCGTTATTACTGGTCTTCCAGATGCATACGGTCGTGGACGTATTATCGGTGACTATCGACGCGTAGCATTATATGGTATTGATCATTTAATTGAAGCGAAAAAAGCTGATTTAAATTTAACTGGCGGTGTAATGAGCGAAGAGACAATGCGTTTACGCGAAGAATTATCTGAGCAAATGCGTGCACTTCAAGAACTAAAACAAATGGCTGCTTCTCATGGTTTCGATATTTCTAAACCAGCAACAAATGCACAAGAAGCATTCCAATGGTTATACTTCGCATATCTTGCGGCGATTAAAGAGCAAAACGGAGCTGCAATGAGTCTTGGACGTACTTCTACATTCTTAGATATTTACATTGAAAGAGATTTAGCAAATGGTACTTTAACAGAAGAAGAAGTACAAGAAATTGTAGATCACTTCATTATGAAATTACGTCTTGTGAAATTCGCAAGAACACCTGATTATAATGAATTATTCTCTGGTGACCCAACTTGGGTAACTGAATCTATCGGTGGTATTGCATTAGATGGTCGTCCATTAGTAACAAAGAACTCATTCCGTTTCTTGCATACATTAGATAATTTAGGACCAGCTCCAGAACCGAATTTAACAGTTCTTTGGTCTAAACAATTACCAGAGAACTTTAAAAACTACTGTGCGAAAATGTCCATTAAAACATCAGCAATTCAATATGAAAATGATGACATTATGCGTGCTGATTACGGCGATGATTACGGAATTGCTTGTTGTGTATCTGCAATGAGAATCGGTAAGCAAATGCAGTTCTTCGGAGCTCGTGCAAACTTAGCGAAAGCATTATTATATGCGATTAACGGTGGTAAAGATGAAAAATCAAAAGCACAAGTTGGTCCTGAGTACGCACCAATTACTTCCGAAGTATTAAATTACGAAGAAGTTATGCATAAGTTTGATATGACAATGGAATGGTTAGCAGGTCTATATTTAAACACACTAAATGTTATCCATTACATGCATGATAAATATAGCTATGAACGTATTGAAATGGCACTTCATGATACAAATGTTCTTCGTACAATGGCAACAGGTATCGCGGGTCTATCTGTAGTAGCAGACTCATTAAGTGCAATTAAATACGCACAAGTAAAACCAATCCGTGATGAAAATGGTATTGCAGTGGACTTCGAAATTGAAGGAGACTTCCCTAAATACGGTAACAATGATGATCGTGTAGATGAGATCGCTGTAAATCTCGTGAAAACATTTATGAATAAACTTCGTAAACATAAAACATATCGTAATTCCGTTCATACAATGTCAATTTTAACTATTACATCTAACGTTGTATACGGTAAGAAAACTGGTAACACTCCAGATGGACGCCGTACTGGAGAACCATTTGCACCAGGTGCAAATCCAATGCACGGACGTGATACAAAAGGTGCATTAGCTTCATTATTATCTGTAGCTAAATTACCATATGAAGATGCACAAGATGGTATTTCTAATACATTCTCTATTATTCCAAAAGCACTTGGTAAAGAAGATGATGTACAAGTACGTAACTTAGTATCTATGCTTGATGGCTATGCAGTAAAAGAAGGCCATCACTTAAATATTAACGTATTTAATCGTGAAACATTAATGGATGCAATGGAACATCCTGAGAAATATCCACAATTAACAATTCGGGTATCTGGTTACGCTGTAAACTTTATTAAATTAACTCGTGAACAACAAATTGATGTAATTAACCGTACAATGCATGAAAGCATGTAAATGAAAAAAGTGTCCCTTCGCTCTTAATATATAGCGAAGGGAGGCTGTTTCAATAAAGGAGGAAGTAACATGGTAAAAGGAAGAATACATTCTGTAGAGTCTTGTGGTACTGTTGATGGCCCAGGGATTCGTTATGTCATATTTACACAAGGGTGTTTATTACGTTGTCAATATTGTCATAATGCTGATACGTGGGAAATCGGTAAAGGTAAAGAAATAACAGTTGAAGAAGTGATGCAGGATGTGACATGTTACCTTCCATTTATTGAAGCCTCCGGAGGCGGTATAACAGTTAGCGGTGGAGAGCCATTATTACAGCTAGACTTTTTAATTGAGTTGTTTAAAAAGTGTAAAGAGGCTGGTATCCATACAACAATCGACTCTTCTGGTGGTTGTTATTCTGAGGAACCAGAATTCCAAAGTAAGCTAGATATTTTAATGGATTATACAGATTTAGTTTTATTGGATTTGAAACATATCGATTCTAAAAAGCATCGTAAATTAACAGGAAAACCAAATGAACATATTTTACAATTCGCTCGTTATTTATCGAATAAGAATAAACCGATTTGGGTACGACACGTATTAGTTCCTGGTGTTACGGATAATGAAGAGGATCTACAAAAACTATCTAGCTTTATTCAAAGTCTGTCTAATGTTCAAAAAGTTGAAGTGTTACCATATCACAAGCTTGGTGTATATAAATGGGAGGCGCTTGGACATAACTATCCACTCGCAAATGTAGAACCACCTACTGAGAAAAATGTAGAACATGCTAAACATATTTTACAAGCGGTCTAATCCAAATATTGGATTAGGCTTTTTGCTTTCTTTACAATAAAATCTAGAGCATATATTGATAAAAGAGTATACTGAAAGTAGAATATCCATAATTTTGTACGGAATAAGTGGAGAAATTTACATAATTGTAAAGGGAAATCAAAATAGTAAAAAGAATTAAGAAGTAAAAGAGTGAGTATCATGGAATAGAGAACATTTGTAAGTTATTGCGAAAGCTCTTATAGGAAAGTATAATGTAAAGATATGAGCACAGATAGGATTAAGGGGTCAATCTTATATGCTTTGCATATCCACGACAGGTACATAGCTGAAAAGGGAATTATTAGAATCTGTTTATGTAATTTTTAAGGAAAATGTTTTTCCTATTGTCGTATATGCAATATGGAGAAACAAAAAGCTAGGAGTGGATTTGTTTGATAAAAAACCCCAAGGTTTTAATATTAACTGCACATTACGGTAATGGTCATGTGCAAGTAGCAAAAACATTAGAACAAACATTTCGCCAAAAAGGAATTGAAGATGTTATTGTATGCGACTTGTTTGGAGAATCACATCCATTTATAACTGACATTACAAAATATCTATATTTAAAAAGTTATACAATAGGAAAAGAATTATATCGTTTGTTTTATTACGGGGTAGAAAAAATTTATGATAAGAAAATAGCATCTTGGTATGCGAACTTTGGAAGAAAACGTTTGAAAACACTGTTACAGGTGGAGAAACCAGATATTGTAATTAATACATTTCCAATTATCGCTGTACCAGAATTGAAGAAACAAACAGGGATTTCAATTCCTGTCTATAACGTATTAACGGATTTTTGCGTGCACAAAATATGGATTCATCGAGAAGTAGATCGTTATTTTGTTGCAACGGATCACGTGAAAGAATTGATGGTTGATATCGGTGTACCTGCGGAACAAATTGTTGAAACAGGAATTCCAATTCGGAGTAGTTTTGAGTTAAAGGTAAATCCAGACATCATATATAATAAATATCAGTTATGTAAGAATAAAAAGATTTTACTAATTGTAGCAGGTGCTCATGGGGTATTAGGAAATGTAAAAGAACTATGCCAATCATTTATGTCAGTGCCTAATTTACAAGTAGTTGTCGTTTGTGGAAAAAATGAAGCTTTAAAACAGGATTTATTAAGTTTACAGAATCAAAATTCCGATGCATTAAAAGTGTTTGGGTATGTTGAAAATATTGATGAATTATTCCGAGTTACTTCGTGTATGATTACGAAGCCAGGCGGAATAACATTAAGTGAAGCAGCAGCGTTGCAAGTACCTGTCATTTTATATAAACCTGTTCCAGGACAAGAAAATGAAAATGCGATGTACTTTGAAAAAAAAGGAGCAGCAGTTGTCATTCGCGATGATAGTGAGGTTTTTGCAAAAACAGAGGCATTATTACAAGATGATGTGAAGCTTCTTCAAATGAAAGAAGCAATGAAAAGCATCTATCTTCCAGAGCCAGCTGGTCATATTGTAGATGCAATTTTGGCAGAAAACCATGCAGAACCGCGTCATATACCTATTAAATCACCTGCTCTTGCACAATCTTTTACTTAATATGAAACCCTCTTTGTATTGTAAAGAGGGTTCTTTATTATTTTCAAAGAAAATTTAGCTAGTTATCCACAAAAGGATTACGCTTTCATTAAACAGTAAAGTCGGAATATTAACAACTATATCCACATTGTCCACAATTTTTAGAAAAATATCCACAATTAAAACAGCTGATATATACTTTAATATAGAAAAACATTAAATGTTTTTGAAAATTACTAACAATTTCGTTGGTTTTGTGGATAAAGTTGTCCACAGCAAAAAAGACCATTATGTATAAGGGTCCTTTTTGCTTACTTCTATCAGTCGAGAAAATTATGTAATGAAAATGAATAATTAGGGGGGAACTTCTAATTATTCATTTTCACTTTAAATGCTTTTCGAGCGATATCCTGCTGCACGATCTGCTTTTTGAAATTCTCGTTGATAGAGAACTTCTTGTGTACTAGATAATGTATTTTTTGCTTTATCACGTTTCTTTTTATCCATTACAAATCACCTCGTGTTTTAAAGTTACTATTTATCGTTTCCAAAGACATGAGGGGATATACGCATATGGAAAATGTTAATGATTGATTATCATTTCAGAAAATTTAGATTATGCTTCTTTTAATTGATGAGCATCTTGGAAGGTTGTATCTCGCATTGTAGCAAGTGTGTATTGATCTTTTGGAATTTCATATAAGTTATATACTTCTTCGTTTGCGTTAATTTCATCATATACGGCTTTTCTTGTTTCGTTTGCTAGATTCACATATTGCAGTTTTTCTGCAGCTTTAATAGAACGAATATTTATTTTACGAATACGCATGAAAATTGTTTCAATATCTAATTCGTAGAAAAGTTCACTAAAAAATGAATCTTTTGCCAATTTATTATAGCCTTTTCCATGATATGGTTTGCCAAGCCATGTCCCGAGAAATCCAGCTTTTTCTTGCACATCAAATAAAGTAATTGTTCCGATAGGGTTACCCCATTCATCTAAAATTGTGCGTGAAATTAATTCACCACGCTCTTCAGCTTCAATCGTTTGTTTCGTTAAGAATAAATATTCTTCATAAGAATAAGCCTTTTGACGCACAAAAGGGAAGACAGCTGGATCCACCATTAACTCGTATAGAACGTGGCTGTCGTGTAAGTCGCGTTTTTTCAACATACTAACTCCTCCTCACACGAGGGTAGCATGACGAAAAAACACCCCACCCTCGAAATTTTTATATCAATCTTTAAAAAATTTCGGGGTGGGAATCGAACCCACTAGAACCAGTTTCTAACGCTGGTGGCGCACCATTTGCCTTCCCCATTCATCAATTTGAAAATGATAATCACGACACAAATTGATTATGGTTTCATTCAGTTTATAATCGTATAATACTTTATCTAGTCAAAAAAATAAACTAGTTTTTTTTATTTTTTTTGTAAATTATTTTTCCATCAATCATAGTTAGTACAGGCTTGGCTAAATAATGGAAAGGATGATGAGTCCATAACACGAGATCGGCGTCTTTTCCAACCTCGATGCTTCCAATTCTATCCTCTAACCTCAAATTTCGCGCTGGGAATATGGTGATTCCTTCTAGTGCTGTTTTCTCGTCTAACCCTTCTCTTACTGCGACAGCAGCACAAATATTTAAATACTGGATGGGTGTATAAGGATGGTCTGTTGTTATAGAAACTTCCACACCATTTTTGGATAATATATGGTAAGTATCCCATGTCTTGTTTTTTAGTTCGATTTTAGAACGGCGTGTCAGAGTGGGACCAACTGAAACTTTCAAATTGTGTTTCGAAAGCTCTTCAACAAGAAAGTGTCCTTCTGTACAATGTTCAATACGTAGATCGAGGTTGAATTCCGTTGCAAAGCGTAGCGCAGAACTAATATCATCTGCTCGATGGGCGTGGATACGTACGGGTATTTCACGACGTAATGCTTTTAAAATAGGAAGCATTCGAAAATCAGCTTCGTGCCCGTAGTGTTGTGCTTCATAGAATGATTCCCGTAGTAACCCCATAATCCCCATACGTGTGATGGATTCTTTCGTTCCATTACTATGGACCTTTTTAGGATTTTCTCCAAAGGCAATCTTTAAACCAGCAGGTTCTTGAATAATCATATGATCAATACAAGTTCCAGCTGTTTTTATTACACAAGTAGTACCCCCGATAATATTTTGACTGCCAGGCATAACGTGAACGGTTGTAATTCCATTTTGCACAGCGTCTTGAAAGGCAATATCGAAAGGGTGGATTCCATCTAAAGAACGAATATGTGGTGTTGAAACTTCAGATGTTTCATTGGCATCATTTCCAGCCCAACCAGTACCTTCATCATAGAGACCAAGGTGAGTATGGACATCAATAAAGCCAGGTAAGAGATGGAGTGCCCGTGCATCTATAACGGTCATATCTTGAGTAGGTTGAATAAAAGGTTTGACCTCGGTAATTCGCTCTCCTGTAACGAGTACATCGCCTTGAAACTTTGGAGATGTAATAGGGTATACAATGGCTTGTTTGAGCAATATTTTCATAGGTACCTCATTTCTGTTACTTTATAATGCTAATGGAAGTTAAGGGAAAGTAACTGAAAGGTTATTTGTATGGTAATGCTTCGGATCCTAGAAAATGAAAGTTTTAAAAGGGCCCATGCAAAATTGTGTTTTAGAAGTACTACATTGTATGCGAAAGTATATTTTGTAATGCATGGTCTATTGCCGGAAATGTGTATTGGTATCCATGTTTAATTGCTTTACTAGGTAATACATGTTGCCCTTCTAGTACAAGTATGCTCATCTCACCTAATAAGGCGTGAAGCATAAATGAAGGGACAGGCAGCCAATGTGGTTTTCTCGTTGCGGCAGCGATGGTTTTTCCAAATTCCTTCATTCTTATAGGTGTTGGTGCTGTCATATTAAGAGGGCCATCAATTTCTTTTTTGTGTATGATGAAATCCATCATACGAACGACATCGTCTATATGAATCCATGATAACCATTGCTTCCCAGAACCAATGGTGCCGCCGATATAGAATTGATAGGGAAGTAACATCTTTGGCAAGGCTCCGCCATCTGCACCTAATACAACGCCAAATCTTGTGTAAATTGTTCTTATTCCGAGAGAACATGCTTTAGCTGCTTCTTGCTCCCATAAAAATACTGTTTCTGCTAAAAAATCGTTTCCGGGAGTTTCTTGTCGCTCAGTAAAAGACTCTATTTCAGATGTTCCGTAGTATCCAATAGCACTTGCATTAATAAATGTATGTGGTTTTGTTTCCATTACTTGTAGTTGTTGAATAAGTCCTTTTGTTGTTTGAATTCTACTGTTTAATATTGTTTCCTTTTGTTTTTTTGTCCATCTACTATTGATAGATTCTCCAGCTAGATTAATGACTACATCGATAGAGGAGAGCGGAAAGGTAGATAAATCTGGTGTCCAGTGTACGTATTGAAGGTTATGGTTTGAGGTTCTAGTAGTTTTCTTTCGAGTAAGAATGTAGACCGTATATCCTTTTTGAATAAAAAAAGTAGAGAGGTATTTACCAATAAAACCAGTGCCACCAGAAATTGCGATTTTCATAATCATTTCCTCCTCATTATATATATTCTTGAAAAGAAAAAATGTTCCTCGACTATGTTAAAATAATAGGGAGGTGAGAGTATGGCTGTCATTACAAAAATAGAAGTACAAAAACGATCGAAAGAACGATTTAATATTTATATTGATAAAGGCCAAGGTGAAGAGTACGGGTTTAGTGTGGATCAAGTAATCTTAATGAAACATGGATTACAAAAAGGCTTAGAAATTGATGAAATAGAGTTAGGAAATATTTTGTACAATGAAGAGGTACAAAAAGCATATTTACAAGCAATCTCCTATTTATCCTATCAAATGAGAACAAAACAAGAAATAGAAGATTTTTTACGAAAAAAAGAAGTGGGACAGGCCATCATCTCTGAAGTCGTTTCGAAATTATTACATGACCGATATATTAATGATAAAGAGTACGCGGTTTTATATACACGAACGCAAAGTAATGTGAATCGAAAAGGTCCAACTGTTATTAAAAGAGAGTTGTTAAATAAAGGTGTTCAGGATTTAATTATTATGCATAGTTTACAAGAATATCCGAAGGAAAAGCAAATTGAGAATGCCTTGTTTCTCATAGAAAAGAAAAAAAAATCTTATCAAAAGCATTCTTTTTTACAAATGAAGCTAAAGTTAGATGAGATGCTTGTTCGAAAAGGGTATTCTAGAGAAGTAATTCAAATTTGTTTGGAAGAATTGAAAGACGAAAGAGATGACGAAAAGCAACAAGAAGCGTTACACTATCATGGGAATAAGTATTATGAGAAATATAAGAAGTATGATGGATGGACATTTGAAAACAAGATGAAACAAGCGTTATATCGAAAAGGATTCTCTATTGATGAGATAGAGATATTTTTACAAATGAAACGTGAAGAGGGATGAGGGGAATAATGAGATGAATATGCCAAAACGCTACAGTGAAATGACACCACATGAGCTTAGAGAAGAAATTGGGGATTTGAAGGAGCAAGCAATAAAGGCTGAGCAGCTTGGAATTGTAAATGAGTTCGATGTATTAATGAGAAAGATGGCAATGGCTCGCGCTTATATGACGGATATAAACAAATTCCATATTGGTGAAACATATGAATTAATAGAGGAACCTGGTATATTATTTAAAATTACGTACTTCAATGGGGTATTCGCTTGGGGTTATAAGCAAAATGATAATGAAGAGATTGGGATACCAATTTCCCTATTGCAAGAAAAATAAAAACCAGAGAGCACATATCTCTCTGGTTTTCATCTTTGGTAGGCGTTAAAGGAGATAGGAGATTCTAAAATTGGCGTTTTTTACATTCGTTGGCCAATATAATGAGAGACTGGGTTTGCTGCGTCTGTCCGTTAACTTGCGCTTTCGCATGTTTCGGACGAGTCCACGTATGGTTAAATAATTCAGAACGACTATCTAAACGATCACGGTAGCTCATCTTTATCACCTCGTGTAGGAAGTTAATTTTTTAGGTTGTACCTGTATTACTCTTCCTGCTGATTTGCAGCACGCATACGTTCTTGTGGGTGCGTGTTAATTGTGCCGTTAGGTCGCTTCGAAGCGAAGCGTGATTTCGCTTTCGGCTGACCGTCGATTTTGCTGTTGTTTTTTGACTCAGACCAAAATTCGGCTTGTTTACCCATTGCGAACGCCCTCCTCATCATCAGTTGATACCTCTTTAAGAAGTATCACTTATAGAATGTGCAAAACAGAAGAAACTATCCTTTAGAAATGAAGGGATAAATAGGGAAAAGGAGATTAGAACATGAATGATATTTATGAAGCATTAACGAAAGAATTATTAGATAAGAATGACAAGCTTTCTTACGGACAAGCACGTGCGTGGGTTGAATTACTTTGGGAAGATTTTCAAACAACTTATGCAAAATCAGGGCGTTATCAAGGTGAGGAAATGACTGAGCAAGTGGTACGATCATGGATTAATAATCATGGTGTACGCCTTCATGAAATGCTTACAAATAATCCGAAGTATAGCCATTTAATTAATCAAGAAGATCATTTGAAACATTAAAAAAAGCGACTCAAGTCGCTTTTTTTAATGTGGAAGTAATTCCAGTTTTTTTCGAAGTTTTTCTTCACTAAAAATCCATCCTGTATAGGAACTAATAATATTTAAATTATGGTCGAGCTGCACAATCGCGACAAATGGATAATAATCTTTACTTCGATACCGTAAATCAATGAATCGCACTTCATAATAATGATCATGATCAAAAATATCCCAGCGATATACAGGAGAGAAAGATAGGAAGGCCGAGATGTTTTCATCTTGTTTAGCTGCTCGCATAATATCATTTTCTGGGAACGGTACCCGATCGAATTTGTCATATATCATGATGTTACCACGGTGCCATCTCGCAACGTAGTAATAATCAGCTGTAACGACTGCTAAATGATAATGATAAAATCGGTAAGAAGGAGAAATGATAATCTTTTCGACATTTTTGAAACGTTTGTGTACAACGCTTCTTATATTTCTGTGCATCATAATCCGTCCGATATAGTAAATAATCATTAATATATATGCTGCTAAAGCTGTGTATCCTTTATGAGAACCCACGAGCATGCAAGCAATTGCAAGTATATGGATAAAGAAAATTACGGTATCAAATGTATTAATCACGCCGAGTGCGACCCATTTTTTTGTGAAAGGCCGTAATGCTTGTGTGCCATAGGCGTTAAAAATATCGACAAAGACGTGAAGGAAGACTGCAATAAATGACCAAAGTAGTAGATGAAGATATGGAGCGTCTGAAAAGAAGGCGAAAGAGATGCCACTTATAAGAAATGACCAAAGAATTACCGCGGGAATGGAATGAGTAACTCCGCGATGATTTCTTATATATTTAGCGTTATTACGCAATTTTAAAACTGTGTCAATGTCAGGAATGTTGGAACCAGCAATTGTAGCAAGCATAACAGCTTGTGGGCCAATATCACTTTGTGCTATGGCTGGATCTAATGTTGCTAAGCTACCTAAAGTGATACCCATAACAAGGTGAGTGGCTGTGTCCATAAAAATCCACCTCCGTTTTTTATTAATGTAACTCTTTTTATTCGATACCTCAAGTCCTTTGCCTTCAATTTCCTATGTCATCTTACTTAAATTTTTTCCTAAAATCTTTATAATAGTACTTATATGCAAAAAAATGAGGGGGATCAAGTTTGACACTTGAAATACTAAAAAAATTTAATATAGAGCAGTTTCAAAATGATTTAATTGGTTGGTTTGAAGAGGAGCAGCGCGACTTACCATGGAGAAAAAATAAAGATCCATACCGCGTTTGGGTTTCTGAGATTATGTTACAGCAAACAAGAGTAGAAGCCGTAAAACCATATTACGCAAATTTTATGGGGAAGTTTCCTACACTTGAAGCGTTAGCGAACGCAGATGATGAAGAAGTATTAAAAGCATGGGAAGGTTTAGGATATTATTCTAGAGCACGTAATTTACATGCGGCAGTAAAAGAGGTAAAAGAAGTATATGGCGGGGTTGTACCAAGTGATGTAAAGAAAATTGAAAAGTTAAAAGGAGTCGGACCATATACAAAAGGTGCTATTTTAAGTATTGCATATGGTATACCAGAGCCGGCAGTTGATGGAAATGTTATGCGTGTATTATCTCGCATTTTATCAGTATGGGATGATATTGCAAAACCGAAGACTCGAAAAGTTTTTGAAGAGATTGTGCGTGAAATTATTTCAGTAGAAAACCCATCTTATTTTAATCAGGGATTGATGGAATTAGGTGCACTGATTTGTATTCCTAAAAATCCATCGTGCTTACTTTGTCCTGTACGTGAGCATTGCAGAGGATATGCTGAAGGTGTTCAAAAAGAATTACCAGTAAAAAGTAAAGCGAAAGCTCCTAAAATGGTACCTATTGTTGCAGGAGTACTTCAAACTGAAGACGGTCGTTACGTTATTAATAAACGTCCAAGTACAGGTTTGTTAGCTAATATGTGGGAGTTTCCTAATGCTGAACTTGGAGAAGGTATTCGAAATCAGAAGGAACAGCTTATAGATTATATGAAAGAAAAATTTGAACTCGCGGTTTCTATTGATGAATACGCAATGAATGTACAACATACGTTTACACATCGTACTTGGGATATATTTGTATTTTATGGAAAGGTAACTGGCAATATTGTTGATACAGATACATTGAAATTTGTATCGAAAGAAGCATTTGAGCAATTACCTTTTTCGAAATCGCATCGTACTATTTACGAAAATTGCGTGGAGAAAATTACAATACAATAAATAAAAAAGTGTTCCCAATCTAGGGAACACTTTTTTAATCGTAAGAAATTTTTGTCCCATGAGTCCAACTAGCTTCACCTTCTTGTAAGCCGCCTCTTGATTCAATTTCTACTACAATTTCTTTGTAAATACTTTGACCTTCTGCATTTAAATAAGGCAGAATCTGTTGTAGTGAGTGATGAAAATAAGCTAATTCATCTTCTTTCCATTCATGTTTTGAAACCATTGTTAGTTCAGTCATATCGCGTCCTATATACATATTGTCACCTCCATTTCTTATAGTTTGAATAAGTAACAAAAGATATATGCGGAAATTATTCAAAAGAAAATTACGGATAGCTTCTAAGTAAATTGGTTACATTATTGGTTGTGGAGGTGAGAAAGATGAGTAAAAAGCAACAAGGTTATAACAAGGCAACTTCTGGTGCTAGCATTCAAAGTACAAATGCTAGTTATGGTACAGAGTTTGCGACTGAAACAAATGTACAAGCAGTAAAACAAGCAAACGCACAATCAGAAGCAAAGAAAGCACAAGCTTCTGGTGCACAAAGTGCAAACGCTAGCTATGGTACAGAATTTGCAACTGAAACAGACGTGCATGCTGTGAAAAAACAAAATGCTAAGTCAGCTGCAAAACAATCACAATCTTCTAGCTCAAATCAGTAATGAAAGAAAAACACTTCTCTAATTCGGGAGAAGTGTTTTCTTTGTGTGTGGATCTTTGTAATGAAAAGAAAATGAACGACATAACTTCTAATAAGTCAACAAATGTAGTCAAAGGAGAAGGAAGTTAACAATTAGAAATATGTAATTAGGAATAATAACTGATGAATAAGTCCAAAGGGGGTAAGTAATGAACGATTTTGATAAGTTGGTAGGGGAGCAATTAGAAACGATGGATGAGTTGTTAAAGTTACAAGCACATCTAGAAAAGTATCAACAAATTGAAATGAATGAAAAAGATACGTGCGATAAAAAAGAACTGCATTTTATCCGTCAGGAAATATATAGAACAGAAGTAGCGTTGAAGATGTTACATGAGAAATTTGAAGAACAAACAAATAGTGTAATCCAATCTTTTGCAACTGAAAAAATGATTTCAAATTTAGGATAAGATATATTATTGTCTCAGGTGAAAAGTCCTTCAAATAGAGAAGGGCTTTTTCTATTACATGTCTTCGTTTATCCCGCTATTTGCCGGGCAGTAAGACCCCCACCTCAAAATTCAGTGAAAGCAAAGAAGTTAGGTGGGGGGCGGGCTACCCGTAAAAGCCCGATTGGTGAGGGCTGATAATCAGTGGGGGATGAACAAAACCTCCACTGATTAAAGTTTCACTTTATAAATAATACAGTACAATCCTTGTTTCCTGAGAAGATTGTGGATTATTGTATTCAACGATAAACCTCCTGCATATTCAGTGTGGAAAATAGAGTCTTATCCCTTTAGTTTTAAAATTTTGACAAAAAAGTTATAATAGAAAAAAAGTGAATGCCGTTCAAAGGGCGTTTGCAGTTGAAAGAAGGGAGCATATATGGGATTTCCCAAAGAAGGAGAAAAAGTACAAATACATAGTTATAAACATAATGGCTCCATTCATAGAATGTGGGAAGAAACAACAATTTTAAAAGGGACACAAAGTCTTGTAATCGGAGCGAATGATCGTACAGTAGTTACAGAATCAGATGGTCGAACATGGATTACGCGCGAACCAGCAATTTGTTATTTTCATGCTAACTATTGGTTTAATGTGATTGGGATGCTTAGGGAGGATGGCGTATATTATTATTGCAATTTAAGCTCACCTTTTGCGTATGATTCTGAAGCATTAAAGTATATTGATTATGATTTAGATATTAAAGTGTATCCAGATATGACATATACGCTTCTAGATGAAGATGAGTATGAAAAACATAGTCAAATTATGCAGTATCCACCTGTTATAGATACAATTTTAAAACGAAATGTAGCACATTTAACACAGTGGATTCATCAAAGAAAAGGTCCATTCGCACCAGATTTCGTAGATATGTGGTATGAACGATATTTAATGTACAGAAATTAAAACAAACCTGCAGGGAATTTCCCGGCAGGTTTGTCCTATTAGAGGGGGGATTATGTGCAGGGCATAAAAAGATATTTACAATTTGTTAAACCATATCGATGGCTTATTGCTATTACAATTATTATTGGACTAGTTAAGTTCGGTATCCCACTTATTATGCCGTGGTTATTAAAGTATATTATCGATGAGGTAATTCAAGGCGCGGGTTCACTTCAAGATAAAACATCTCAATTAATAACAGCGATTGGAATTGCTTTTTTTATTTTTGCGGTATTAAGACCACCGATTGAATATTATCGTCAATATTTCGCGCAACGTATCGCAAATACAATACTGTATGATTTGCGGAAGCATATTTTCGGTCACTTACAAAAGTTAAGCTTACGTTATTATTCGAATACGAAAACAGGGGAGATTATTTCACGGGTCATCCATGATGTAGAACAAACGAAAGATTTTGTAATTACAGGTTTGATGAACGTCTGGTTAGATACTGCAACAATTGCTATTGCTATCATTGTTATGTTTTCTATGAATATAAAATTAACATTTGTTGCGTTATTGATTTTACCTATTTATGTAATAGCAGTGAAATATTTTTTCGGACGTCTTCGGAAATTGACGAAAGAGCGTTCACAAGCGTTAGCGACGATGCAAGGGTATTTGCATGAACGTATTCAAGGAATGCAAGTGACACGTAGCTTTGCGTTAGAAGAGTATGAGGGGAAGCAGTTTGAAAAAAGAAATAATGAATTTTTAACGAAAGCATTAAACCATACAAGTTGGACGGCGAGAACATTTTCGGCAGTAAATACGTTAACCGATTTAGGTCCGTTACTTGTGATTGGTTTTGCAGCATATGAGGTAATTCAGGGGCAGTTAACGCTAGGGACGATGGTAGCTTTTGTTGGATATATGGATAGTTTATATAGTCCGCTTCGCCGCCTTGTTAATTCATCTACAACATTGACACAATCTTTTGCATCGATGGACCGTGTGTTTGAACTGTTAGATGAAAAATACGATATTGTTAATGTGCCAAATGCGATACAAACGAAAAAATTAAATGGAGAAATTGTATTTGACAATGTTTCTTTTCGTTATAATGCAGATGAAAAAGAGATATTACACAACTTGTCATTAACTATGCAGCCTGGAGAGAAAGTAGCGCTTGTAGGAGCGAGTGGGGGTGGGAAGTCATCTCTTGCTAGTTTGATCCCGCGTTTCTATGATGTTTCTGAAGGCGCAGTTTATGTAGATGGCATAGATGTAAGAAAGTATAATATGAGAAATTTGCGTAGTCATATTGGAATTGTACTGCAAGATAATTTATTGTTTAGCGATACAATTGGAGCTAATATTTTATATGGAAATCCGAAAGCTACAGAGAAAGAAGTGATTGCAGCTGCCAAAGCTGCGCAAATTCATGATTTTATTATAGACTTACCAGATGGTTATAATACTGTCGTTGGAGAACGTGGTGTGAAGCTATCAGGCGGGCAAAGACAACGCGTGGCAATTGCACGAGTGTTTCTAAAGAATCCGTCGGTACTTATATTAGATGAAGCAACTTCAGCATTAGATTTAGAAAATGAAAGGTATATTCAAGAGGCGCTTCAGACGTTAGCTGCTGACCGGACAACGATTATAATCGCACATCGATTAGCGACGATTACGCATGTTGATACGATTATTTACATTGAAGACGGTGAGATTAAAGAGACTGGTTCTCATGAAGAGTTAATGCGAAAAAGAGGATTTTATTACAATTTATATCAACTTCAACATATAACAGAAACAGCTCCTTTAGCATAAAAGGAGCTGTTTTTTATTCGTCTTCTTTTTTATCATCGATTTGGAGTTCTTTTTCTGGTTTATGGTATGTGTAGAAGCTATCTACAAGCAAATCTAAATGCTCTACTTCTTCACTATAGTTAATGATGGAAGAAATAAGAGGGAAGAGATGTAACCATGTTTTATATGCTTCTTCATCGTCCTTGTTTTGATATTCCATAAAGATATCAATTAATTCTTGTTTACCTGTTTCAACTTCATCAAGCATTTCAACTGATTGTTGTTTTTTTGCTTTACCAATGAATTTTAATAAAACTTGTTCATGATAATGCGTTAATGAATCAAGTTCGTTTTGGATAGATTCCTGAAATTCTTCCGGCATGTAGCGCAGTTCATTTTCAGTACGGTGTAATGATTTTAACGTACTTAAAGCACGGCTTGTTGTCGCTAACATTTGTCTGAATAAAACGAGCTTACGAATTTTTGCGAACTTTACTTTTTTCGTGTAGCTTCTTTCTTCTTTATACAGCAAATAGTAATGATTTAGTTTGATCATTTTTTCTTTCATACGATCAATATCAGTTTTTAGCGTTGTAAAATCAGAAGCCTGCCTGCTATTCATTCGAATCCATTTTACAATTTCTTCTGTATTATCAACGATACGATGATAAAGTTTTGTTTCATATTTTGGCGGCATAAATACTAAATTTACAAGTGAAGCCGCAATAATACCAATCATAATCGTCGCAAATCGAAGTAAGGCAAAACTAAAGAAATCTTCGCCTTGATACTCCATAATGGCGATAACTGTTACTAAAGCAATTGATATTGTGTTTTCTAATCGTAATTGTAATGTAAGAGCAATTACTAATATACATGTTAATCCAATAATAAAAGGATTATGTCCAAAAGCAGTAGCAAATGCGATAGCAAATATCGCACCAATTACATTTGCTTGAATTTGTTCAAGTGCTGTTAAATAAGAACGGTATACAGACGGTTGAACAGCAAAGATAGCTGAAATTCCCGCAAATACCGGACTCGGTAACTGAAGTAAAATACAAGCAAATAAAGCTAACGTGATGGCAATACCCGTTTTTAAAATGCGAGCACCAAGTTTCATACCCTTAATAAGATCCTTTCTCTTGTCATAATGAATGTACAACATGATACTATACATTCATTACAATATGTTAGCAAGTGATATTTTAGTGACGTTAAAAGAAATTAGTGTTCATTTTATCCCGCTAATTGTGAGTAGTAAGATTCACGCCTCAAAATTCAGAAGCTGGATGCCGGTAAACGCCCGATTGGTGTAGGCTAATTAAAGTTTCACTTTATAATTTTTCCTAATTCCTTTTAAACATCAGTTTTTAGTAAAAAAACCTGCTGAATTTCAGCAGGTCTCAAATTGTTACTATAGATTACTATGAGAAGCGTACTTCGTCAATTTTTTCTTAATAATGAAAATTACTCATTTTACTCTGTTGAGATAGATGGATCTGCCTGTTCTTTTTTCGGGATAATCTCAAAAAACTGGTTCTGTATATCATCTAATAAAGGTGTTAACAAAGCAACTTCCTCATATTGCTCATGTTCGTTTAGTACACGAATATAGTCTAGCAATAATTCAGTTACATCTTTCAAACCATTTTTACTAATTGGTTGTAATGTAACATTTGCCCCTTTTGCAATTCTTCTTTTTAAGGCCTGTTCTGTTAGGCCTAAGTTTGAATCATGACGCAAATAAACAACACCGCCAGTCATGCCAGCGCAAATCCATGGACCAGGGTCACCTAAAACAAGCGCTCGCCCATTTGTCATATATTCAAAAGCAAAACCTTTAATATTGGAGTATGCACCTATATTTCCTTGCTCTTTTTCACGAAGTGGTTTTGTTATTCTACCTCCAATTATCATGTCTGCCCCAGAAAGGCGAATGCCAGCGCGAGCATCAGCGTTCCCTTGCACGTATAGTGCCCCTTTTTGTGCACCGTATCCAAATCCTTTTCCGACAGAACCGTTATAATATACTCCGTCTTTTCCTTTTGATTTTGTTATATAAATCCCACCACCAAAGGAAGTTTTACCAATGCCATCTTGTGCGCCGCCATTTACGTGTATAAATAAATTTTCACTATTGTAAGCACCTAACCCATTTCCGGGAATAGAACCATTCGTATACTTTAATGTAAGTGGTTCAAGTTGAGTAGCTTCATATAGTTTACTGCGAACGCGATAACATGATTCTAGACCACCCATAACGCGTTGCTCTACACCAACGCCTACTAATTCTTTTGAGTCAGCGGAATGAACTGTCTTAAATTGTTTTTCTGGTACGCCTTCTGTTGTTGTAACAGATGGAGGTTCTATTATTTGTAGTAAATTACGTAAGTTTAATAAATTTTCGCCTCGAACTTGCTCTAATAAATCAGAACGCCCAACAATTGCTTGTAAATTTGTATACCCAAGCTGTCCTGTTAATCGTTTTAGTTCTACACCGAAAGAGGTGAATAAATTTAGCAGGCCAGTAACTGCGCTTTCTAATTCGCGTGGGACGAAGCGGCGTAACCCATGTTCTTTTGCTTGTGCTTCAGACTCAATTTGTGTCGCAATTCCGACATGGCAAGTATCTAGATGACACCCACGGCAAGTAGTACAGCCGATTGCAATCATTGATAGTGTGCCAAATCCAATACGGTTTGCTCCGAGAAGCATGATTTTCAAGGCATCATTTACACTTCGAATACCACCATCTGCCCAAATCTCTACTTTATGTCTCATGCTCGCTTCTAATAAAGCGTTGTGAGCGGCTTTAACACCAATTTCTACAGGAAGACCTACATGTTGCAAGGCGTGAATACGTGCAGCACCTGTTCCGCCATCGAATCCGCTAATGTTAATAAAATCAGCACCAGCTTTGGCGATACCGACAGCAATTGTTCCGATATTAGGAACGACAGGGACTTTCACGGCTACTTTGGCAAGTTGATTAGCTGTTTTAATTTCCGTAATCATTTGAGCTAAATCTTCAATTGAATAAATATCATGGTTATTAGAAGGTGAAATTAAATCTGAGCCAATTGTCGCATTACGTGCTTCAGCGATTTTGGCTGTTACTTTTGAACCAGGTAAATGCCCACCTTCCCCAGGCTTTGCGCCTTGACCGATTTTGATTTCAATTAAGTTCGATGAGTTTAGTAGTTCGGCATTTACTCCAAATCGCCCAGATGCCACTTGTTGTCCACGTGTATGTGGATATTTTCCAATCATATCTTTAATTTCGCCGCCTTCACCGTTCAAGCTAATCATATTTAGCTGATCGGCCGCTTCTGCATATGCGCGAAAGGCAATTTCGTTTTGAGAACCAAATGACATAGAACTAATAATAAATGGAAAATAATGGTTTTGAATGCCGATAGATACTTCTTCAGTTGGAACGACATGTTTTGTTTGTTTCGTTTGAACAAGGTGTCTGATTGCGATGGGATTATTCTCTTCTAGTTCACTTAACTTGTCACGGTAATCATCATAAGAATTTCCTTTTGCAACATCGCCGATTGCTTTCCAAATTCGCGGGAATATATGAAATGATTTTCGCATTCTAATTTTAGGATTGTTATAATCATCCGCTCGCATTTTTGCATCTTCAGCAAGTGATTCAAGTGAAAAAGCTAAATCATTTGAACCGAAGAAATTTGTAATCTGTAATATATTTGCGATTTCTTCATGTAACCCAATAGATGAATAGAGACGTCCGTAACCACGTAACTCATGAATTCCAATTGTTGAAATGACTTTTTCTAATCCTTTATTAAGTGCATTATACAGATTCGTAATTGGTGTTTTTGTTCCATCATTTACAGTCGCGAATAATAAATATGGATTAATACTATCTGCTCCTAATCCATATAGCGTGACAATGTCATGTAAGGAGCGAAGGGCACCAGAACGTATAACGAGAGAACAATTGCGGCGTAATTTATTTTCACTTAATGCTTGATGTACTTTAGCAGTAACTAAATGTGGATCAATCCACAATCGTTCATTTAGATGGGCTTTTGCGTCATCTAATACTAGGAGGGAAGCACCATTGTTAACAGCAGCTATCGCTTCAGAACTAATGCGGCTTAATGCACATTGTAGAGTTTCTGACGAGCTGAATGTAGCAGAGATTGTGGCGATAGAGTTATGAGTTTTAAATAGCTCTATGAGTTGTTCGTACGTAATTGTGTGTAATTCCTCTGCAATAGGTTGTGCCACGCTGCCTTCTAAAATAATTGGTGAAAGCATTTCAACTACAAATGGCCGTTTTGTGCCGCTTAATAAACTTGGACGCTCTCCAAGTACAGTACGTGTAGAGAAGTGTTCAATTTCACGGTCACGATCAATTGCAGGGTTTGTAACAACAGCTACACTTTCTTTAATAAAGTCAGCGATATTTCGTCTATCAGTATCGAGTGCGGCAAGTGGTGAGTCATACCCAAGTGAGCGTATTGGCTCAACGCCTTTTGTTGCCATCTGTTCAAGAAGTTGAATATGTTCTCGGTCCCATCCGAAAGCGACGTATTGTTTCGTTTCAACTTGAACAGAATCACATAGCCCTTGGATTCTTTTCGTTTCAGGGATAGATAAATTTAAATGGTAATTGGTAGTATCAATTCGCTTTTTAAAACGGTTATATACTTGGATTTGATATTTGTCATACTCATAAAGAACAAGTTCATCTTGGTCATTCCATTTTAATCCGACTTTTTCTCCAGGAGCGAGTGGTTTTGGTTCTGCTACATATTTAGTTGGTGATACAACTCCAGGTTCAGAAGAGAAAATATAAGAGCTCTCTGTCTCTACTTTCCATACTGGGCGTAATCCAAGGGAATCAACGCTGAAAACAGCTTCATCTTTAAAACGTGAAATGATGCCAGCTGGTCCTTGGGCAAAATGTCCCCATGCTTCACGTATATACGTATATAAATCTTGTAAAGGTGTTTCATAAAGTTTAATTTCATTAATAATTGGTGGGAATAGAATTTCCATTGCTTCAAATAAGCTGTAGTCGTATTGAACAAGTAGGGTTTCTAAGGTGCGGTTTAAATCTTGAGAGTCACTACCTCCTGCAGTAAGTGGTACATCAATCATTTCAGCTTGATCGCGTAATTTCGCAATTGTGTTAATTTCACCATTATGTCCGAGAATGCTAAATGGTTGTACACGAAAAAAATTAGATAATGTATTAGTAGAGTAGCGGTTATGTCCTAATGTCATAGTTGAAGCGATAAGCGGATGTTGTAAATCATTATAGTAGGCAACAAGCGTATCACCAGCACCTAGAACTTTATATACAACATGATCACGACTTAATGAAGCAACATGAATCGCTTCATTTTCTTCTATTTTTATTGTGACAGAAAATAATGTTTGCTCAATATTTGTAATTTCTTTTTCTGCGATAAGGGCAACTTGCCAAAATAAAGGTTCTTCTTGTTTACCAAGTGGACCGAGTGCATCGGAGTTTGTTACATCATCACTTTCGAAAATGATAGTAAAGTTTTTGTTGTTTAATTGCGTACGAATATAATCTTTTAAGACAGTAATGTTTTCTTTTTTATTTAGAAAAAAATGTCCAACGATAAAGTGGGGATGATCCACAATCGTTGGATTATATCCGCTACTTTTTAGTTTTTCATTCCAAAGCGTTTTTGGTATATCAATGTGAATGCCGATGCCATCGCCCTCGCCATTAATGAAACCAGCTCTATGATTCATTTTGACGAGTGATTGTATGCAAAGATCAATGTTTTCTTTTGTAGCAATTTTTCGTTTCTCCATAACGGAAACGATTCCACACGCATCATGTTCTGCATTTCTATAATCTCGAAATAAAGACGGTGTCCATGTATTTTTTTTATTGAGCATCCGTCAATCCCCCCTCTTGTAAAAGTTAGAATAATCTTACTATTTAAGGTGCAAATCACCTTGTACACAGAGATAGTAATGCTGTAAAAGAATATAAAACAGATAATTATGAATAATTATACTATTAATACGGAATTTATGAAATAGAAAAAAGGAAAAAAGAAAGGTGAGCTTTCTTTTTTCCTTTTAATGACGGGATTATTTGCTATCTGCTAAAGCAGCAAATGCTCTGCCTACAGCTTCAATTGTATATTCAATATCTTCTTTTGTATGTTCTGTCGTTAAGAACCATGCCTCGTATTTAGACGGTGCTAAGTTAACTCCTTCTTGAAGCATTAGCTTGAAGAATTTACCGAACATTTCACCGTCTGTATCTTGTGCTGCATCGTAATCTTCAATTGTATTTGTTGTGAAGTATACAGTTAAAGCACCTTTTAGACGGTTTAATGTAATATCGATATTATGTTTCGCTGCTTGCTCTAAAATTCCTTTTTCAAGCATGGCACCAAGTTCATCTAATTTCTCATAAAGTCCTTCTTGTTGAAGAACTTCTAGACAAGCAATACCAGATGCCATAGAAGCAGGATTTCCTGCCATTGTACCTGCTTGATATGCAGGTCCAAGCGGAGCAACTTGTTCCATAATTTCTTTCTTACCACCGTAAGCACCGATTGGAAGTCCGCCGCCAATAACTTTACCAAGCGCTGTTAAGTCTGGTGTTACGCCAAGTAAATCTTGAGCACCACCGTACATGAAGCGGAAAGCGGTAATAACTTCATCATAAATTACTAGTGCACCAGCTTCATGAACAAGTTCATTCACTTTTTCAAGGAATCCTGGTTTAGGCTCTACAATACCGAAGTTTCCAACGATCGGTTCTACAAGGATAGCTGCTACTTCATGACCCCATTTATCTAAAGCCTCTTTTAAAGTTTCTACATTATTAAATGGAACGGTAATAACTTCTTGTGCGATACTTTGTGGTACGCCAGCTGAGTCAGGAGTTCCTAAAGTAGAAGGACCAGATCCAGCTGCCACAAGTACTAAATCAGAATGACCGTGGTAACAACCAGCGAATTTCATGATTTTTGTGCGGCCTGTGTAAGCACGAGCAACACGAATTGTCGTCATTACTGCTTCAGTACCAGAGTTTACAAAGCGTACTTTATCTAAAGCAGGCATTGCCTCTTTTAACATTTTTGCAAATTTTACTTCTAGCGCTGTTGGTGTTCCGTAAAGTACACCATTTTCAGCAGCTGTTGTAATTGCTTTTGTTATATGCGGGTGAGCATGTCCAGTAATAATAGGACCGTATGCTGCTAAATAATCGATATATTTATTTCCGTCTACATCCCAGAAATAAGCACCTTTTCCACGTTCCATAGCAACAGGAGCGCCACCGCCAACTGCTTTAAAAGAACGAGAAGGACTATTAACGCCGCCAACGATATGTTCTAAAGCTTCTTTATGTAATGCTTCTGATTTTGTGAATTTCACTACCATTCATCTCCTTACAAAAATCTATGTATTATTCTAACATGTTTTTCGAAAAGACGTATTGTTTGTGATAGAGAAGGCAGTTGGGTAAACTATTCGTTGTGACATTTAGGAGGGGGGTCCGATTATGAAATCGGTAATTGAGGTACAAGGGTTACGTAAAGAATTTACAGCCTATTCAAGTCGTCCGGGTTTAAAGGGTGCATTTCGCGATTTATTAAATCGTAATTATAAAATAGTACCAGCAGTAAATGATGTATCTTTTACTGTAAAACAAGGTGAGATGGTTGGTTATATCGGTGAGAACGGTGCTGGTAAATCAACAACAATTAAAATGCTTACGGGGATTTTGACTCCGACATCAGGAGAGATTTTAGTAAATGGGATGAACCCACATAAGCAGAGAGAAGAATTTGTAAGAACCATTGGTGTTGTCTTTGGACAGCGCTCGCAACTTTGGTGGGATATTGCTGTACAAGAATCGTTTCGTTTATTAAAAAAAGTGTACGGTGTATCAGACGCTCAGTATAAAGAACATATGGAGCACGTAATTGAAACGTTAGATATTGGTCCTTTATTAGATAAGCCAGTTCGAAAGTTATCTCTAGGTCAAAGAATGCGTTGTGAATTAGCGGCAGCATTAATTCATAACCCACCGTTATTATTTTTAGATGAACCAACAATTGGGCTAGATGTACTTGTGAAATTGAAAATACGTGAATTTTTAAAAGAAATGAATGAACGTTATAAAACAACAATTTTATTAACAACCCATGATATTACTGATATTGAAGCATTATGTGAGCGTGTTATCATGCTGGATGAAGGAAATATTATGTATGACGGTTCTTTAAATAATCTTCGTACGCAGTGGGGAGCAGAGAAGGAAATACATTTTCAGTTTATTGCACCAGTTTCCTATCAGGCTTTATCAATGGTTATGCCAGATAGTCATGTCGTTTGGTTGAAAGCGAAAGAGGAAAACGCGTGGGTTGCAAAAATACCGAATGAAGAAGTTATTATTTCAATGCTTATTTCTAAAGTAGTACAAGCCTTTCAAATTAAAGATTTAAAAATTAATGAAGTGTCTACAGAGGAAATTATTCGTAACATTTATGAAGAAGGTATTAAACATGGGTAAGTATATTGAAATGATTCGAATTCGCTTTTTAATGATGCTTGCGTATCGCACAAATTATTATAGCGGGATTTTAATTTATACGATTAATATCGGTGCGTATTATTTTTTATGGCAAGCAATTTATAGCGGAAAAGAGAACATTGAAAGTTTATCTATTTCGCAAATGACTACGTATATCGCAATTGCGTGGATGGCACGTGCCTTTTATTTTAATAATATAGATAGGGAAATTGCGATGGAGATTCAAGAAGGACGTGTAGCGGTAGAACTGATTCGTCCATATAATTATTTAGGGATGAAAGTGATGCAAGGTCTTGGTGAAGGGATATTTCGTTTTGCATTCTTTTCAATTCCAGGTATGGTTATCGTTACGTTATTATTTTCATTGCAAATTACAACGAATTTTCAAACGTGGTTATATTTCTTCTTGTCTTTAATATTTAGTTTTATTATTAATACACAAATTAATTTAATGACGGGAATGCTCACGTTCTTCCTATTTAATAATAGTGGAATTATGTATGCAAAACGTGTTGTTATTGATTTATTTTCTGGTCTATTATTACCGATTAGTTTTTATCCGTTATGGGCCCAAAAGGCAATGATGTTTTTACCGTTTCAAGCCATTAGTTATATTCCGAGTATGATTTTTTCAGAAGGTATACAAGGAAGTAAATTGTATGAGGCATTATTATTCCAAGTAATTTGGGCAATTGTCCTTATTATTCCAATTGTACTCATGTGGAGAACGGCGAGAAAACGTCTAATTGTACAAGGGGGATGATGAGATGATATATATAAAACTATTTTTGCAATATGCAAGCCAATATATAAAAACAAAATTGGAGTATCGGGGCGATTTTATCGTTGGATTACTTTCTGATTTATCACTACAGGCTGTTAATTTAATCTTTATTCTCGTTGTGTTTGGGCATACACAAGCATTAAAAGGCTGGAGTAGAGAAGAAGTAATCTTTATTTATGGTTTCTTTTTAGTGCCGTTTGCCATTTTCTCAGCTTTCTTTAACATATGGGACTTTAATGATCGTTACATTATTAAAGGGGAGATGGATCGTATATTAACGAGACCGATTCATAGCTTGTTTCAAATTATATTAGAAAGAATGGAACTTGAGTCTTTAATTGGGGCCATTACAGGAATGATTGTAATGGGATATGCGGCTGTAGAGTTACAATTATCTTTTTACTGGTATGATTTCTTCTTATTTATATTGATGGTAGGAGGAGGCGCATTTGTATATGGAGGGATATTTGTTACGCTTGCGAGCCTTGGTTTTTGGTCAGATGCGAAAAGTTCAATTATGCCCCTTATGTATAACATAGGTAATTACGGGCGCTATCCTGTTAATATTTATAATCGTGTAATTCGTTTCATTTTAACGTTTGTTTTACCGTTTGCGTTTGTTGGAGTATATCCAGCAGCATACTTTTTAAGAAAAACAGAATGGAATAGTTATGCATTCGCGACGCCAATTGTTGGTGTTATCTGTTTTACGATTGCAATTACTCTTTGGAATCAAGGGGTAAAAAGGTACCGTGGTGCTGGGAATTAATTATAGAAGCTTGTTTGTTTCTAAGGGATAAATCCAATGGTCGTCTCATACATATAAAATGAGGTGGAGGACATGTTATGGGGATTTATTCTATTACTTGCAGCAATCGCTATTTTGAAAAGTGTCCAATTATTATGGAGTTCCTATTCAGATTCAACGCGTTTTTTTTCGCTGTATAATTTGGCCACATTATTTTTAATCTATACAACAGTACTGATCGCGTTTGGATTAAGTTACGTTGTATTAGAGGAAATGGGTTTCGCAGTTTTGAAAGAGGACGGAGAAAGTTTGAACGCTCATTCTTTTCAACTCGTTGAAGTTTGTTTATATTTTAGCGCAGTTACTTTATTGTCTGTTGGATATGGTGACATATCTCCGATTGGAATTGGGCGATGGATTGCAATTGCGGAAGCGCTAATTGGATATACATTACCGTTTGCTTTTGTGATGAGGTCTGTAATAGACAATGAAAAATAAGATAGCATTTGATATAGTAAAAGAAAAGAGTAGGAGTGATAACAATGATTACAGTAGGAGAAATGGCTCCAGATTTTACATTAGAGGGAAGTAACGGGGAACAAGTTCGCTTAGCTGATTTTCGTGGTAAAAATGTAGTTCTATATTTTTATCCGAAAGATATGACTCCAGGTTGTACAACTGAAGCGTGTGATTTCCGTGATGCGTATGGATTATTTCAAGAGAAGGACACGGTTATTCTTGGAGTGAGTCCGGATCCGGCAAATAGACATTTGAAATTCATTGAGAAGCATGAACTTCCATTTACACTTTTAGTAGACGAGGATCATAAAGTAGCAGAATTATACGATGTTTGGAAATTGAAAAAGAACTTTGGGAAAGAGTATATGGGAATCGAGCGTTCTACATTCCTTATTAATAAAGACGGTGAACTTGTAAAAGAGTGGCGTAAAGTGAAAGTGAAAGGACATATTGAGGATGTTCTTTCTTATATAAAATAAATCTACATTGGAGATAAAATATGCAGAAACAAGGCAAGTGTCTATACATATTTTACTGCCTTACATAAAGTGGAAGTGTAGGGCATACCTCCTCAGATGATAGTATTCCAAGTGCGATTATGTCGCACTTTTTTCTATGTAATATATGAAGAAAAAGGGAAAGATACATAAAAACAAGTCCTGAATATAAAAATAAACCACATACTTATAGTAGAAATATTGACGATTTATAAGAAAAGGAGTACACTCTTTATAAGAATTATAAAATAATAATCCGTATAGAATCGGGGTGCATGACGGTGGTCAAAGAAGAATTAAAAGAAGCGCTAGAAATGCTGAAAAATACGGGTGTACGCATTACTCCACAGCGTCATGCTATTTTAGAGTACCTTGTGGAATCAATGACGCACCCAACAGCGGATGATATTTATAAAGCATTAGAAGGTAAGTTTCCAAATATGAGTGTTGCAACTGTCTATAATAACTTACGTGTGTTTAAAGAGGTTGGACTTGTAAAGGAATTAACTTATGGAGACGCTTCAAGTAGATTTGATTATGTTACAAGTCAACATTATCATGTGATTTGCGAAAAATGTGGTAAGATTGTTGATTTTCCTTATGGAGGCTTGGAAAAGCTGGAAGAGGAAGCTGCGAAAACGACAGGCTTCGTTATCAATAGTCATCGCTTAGAAATTTATGGCGTTTGTCCAGAGTGTCATAAGGCGTAATATATAATAAAGAAAGAGGCTGACGGCTATACGTCAGCCTCTTTCTTTATTATATAAGGATTAGCGTGAGGTTAATCGGGATTTACAGTGCTAAGTTAGTAAGAAGGGTTAGATAAAAGTTTGTCGAATTTACTTTGTATTGGTGGAAATGAATTCTTGGAGGGGACATTTTGAAGAAATATGAGATTAAAAGTGACATTCCAACATTGGAAGAATATAAATATTTATGTGATTCTGTGGGATGGACTAATTATATGAACTTTGAGGTGGCGGAAATATCACTTCAAAATTCGATTTACTGTATAACAGTCAAGGATAATAATCAAATCATCGGCATGGGCAGAATTGTTGGTGATGGGGCTATCTATTTCTATATTCAAGATATAGTGGTTCATCCAGAGTATCAAAAGAATGGTATTGGAAAGAAAATAATGAATACTTTAGTAGAATACTTAAATCAGAATGCTCCAGATAAAGCATTTATTGGTTTGTTTGCGTCGCAAGGGAAAACATCATTCTACGAAAAATATGATTTTAAAGATTATTCGCCTAACATGACAGGGATGTTTACTGTTATTTCGAAAAAATAGGTGTAATAAATTTAATAAAACAATTAAAAAGTTGATTTCTTAAGAAATCAACTTTTTAATGAGTTGAAACGTTTGTAGTGTTGCAAACTCGTATTTCCCTTGATACTTATGATTTATAACTCTTCTTATTAT
>NZ_JBBOVE010000001.1:515000-727500 GCF_038006445.1 Bacillus sp. FSL K6-1218
GTTGGGCTGTTCGCCCATTAAAGCGGTACGCGAGCTGGGTTCAGAACGTCGTGAGACAGTTCGGTCCCTATCCGTCGTGGGCGTAGGAAATTTGAGAGGAGCTGTCCTTAGTACGAGAGGACCGGGATGGACGCACCGCTGGTGTACCAGTTGTTCTGCCAAGGGCATAGCTGGGTAGCTATGTGCGGAAGGGATAAGTGCTGAAAGCATCTAAGCATGAAGCCCCCCTCAAGATGAGATTTCCCATAGCGTAAGCTAGTAAGATCCCTGAAAGATGATCAGGTTGATAGGTTCGAGGTGGAAGCATGGTGACATGTGGAGCTGACGAATACTAATAGATCGAGGACTTAACCATATAATATGTAGCAAATGTTATCTAGTTTTGAGAGAACATAAAAAACTTGTTGACTTTTAAAGTAAATAAGTTATAATAATGATTGTCTCAAAAGAATAATGTCTGGTAATGATGGCAGAGAGGTCACACCCGTTCCCATACCGAACACGGAAGTTAAGCTCTCTAGCGCCGATGGTAGTTGGGACCTTGTCCCTGTGAGAGTAGGACGTTGCCAGGCAATATTATTCCGCAGTAGCTCAGCGGTAGAGCTATCGGCTGTTAACCGATCGGTCGTAGGTTCGATTCCTACCTGCGGAGCCATTGGAGAGCTGTCCGAGTTGGCCGAAGGAGCACGATTGGAAATCGTGTATACGTCACAAGCGTATCAAGGGTTCGAATCCCTTGCTCTCCGCCATAGGATTTATAATATTTGGCCCGTTGGTCAAGTGGTTAAGACACCGCCCTTTCACGGCGGTAACACGGGTTCGAATCCCGTACGGGTCACCACTTTGGAGGATTAGCTCAGCTGGGAGAGCACCTGCCTTACAAGCAGGGGGTCGGCGGTTCGATCCCGTCATCCTCCACCATATGAATTTTATATGAATAGTATTATCGCGGGGTGGAGCAGTACGGTAGCTCGTCGGGCTCATAACCCGAAGGTCGCAGGTTCAAATCCTGTCCCCGCAACCAAATGGTCCCGTGGTGTAGTGGTTAACATGCCTGCCTGTCACGCAGGAGATCGCCGGTTCGACCCCGGTCGGGACCGCCATTTTAATAAGGCTCGGTAGCTCAGTCGGTAGAGCAGAGGACTGAAAATCCTCGTGTCGGCGGTTCGATTCCGTCCCGAGCCACCATTTATCTTAATAAAATACGCCGGCTTAGCTCAATTGGTAGAGCAACTGACTTGTAATCAGTAGGTTGGGGGTTCAAGTCCTCTAGCCGGCACCATGTAAGTTTCGGAGGGGTAGCGAAGTGGCTAAACGCGGCGGACTGTAAATCCGCTCCTTCGGGTTCGGCAGTTCGAATCTGCCCCCCTCCACCATTTACATAGGGGCATAGTTTAAAGGTAGAACTGAGGTCTCCAAAACCTCCAGTGTGGGTTCGATTCCTACTGCCCCTGCCAAATATATTTACACAACATGGCGGTTGTGGCGAAGTGGTTAACGCACCGGATTGTGGCTCCGGCATTCGTGGGTTCGATTCCCATCAGTCGCCCCATTTTTATTTTAAAAATTACAAATAATTTAATTGATACTTACATATAATTAAGTAAGAATTCGATGGGCTATAGCCAAGCGGTAAGGCAACGGACTTTGACTCCGTCATGCGCTGGTTCGAATCCAGCTAGCCCAGCCATTTTTGCGGAAGTAGTTCAGTGGTAGAATACAACCTTGCCAAGGTTGGGGTCGCGGGTTCGAATCCCGTCTTCCGCTCCAATGAAATTTAATATGGCGGCATAGCCAAGTGGTAAGGCAGAGGTCTGCAAAACCTTTATCACCGGTTCAAATCCGGTTGCCGCCTTTTCTTTTGTGCCGATGTGGCGGAATTGGCAGACGCGCACGACTCAAAATCGTGTTCCTTCGGGAGTGTCGGTTCGACCCCGACCATCGGTATCATGAACGGCGTAACATTAAGGCTCTACACTAATTGTGTAGGGTTTTTTTGTGTTTTCTTCACACTACAAAATAAGTACTGATAGTGTGTTGTGGCGCGACGAACTTTAGATATAGTTGGAAGAAACTATAAAGTACTAAAAGGATAAAACCGAACGTTCGGCTTTATCCTTTTATAGAATTTCAGTGGTATATTACATATACAAGAATTTTTTCAAGCACTCTAGAGAGAATCTCTCCACCCCGGTGATATGAAGTTAAATCCGACACCACCAGTAGATATTAGTACATTATCAACTGTTAATTTTGTAATTTCTAAAAACTTCTTTTCAAACTCTTCTCTGTTGTACTTGTACATAGTTGAGTGACACGACCACATTTGTGTTGAAGTACTCAACCAGTCCCCTAATTCTTTTAATTTAGGAAACGACTCAAATTGAATTGGTTCATCTAATTTTATGAATCTCACTTGATAGATAGTTGGGTTTAACTGCTCTCCTATTCCTTTAAAACCATGTGATTTTTTCTCTTTTGAATGTGTCATAATAATTCTGCCTTATCCTAACTTCAAATTTTTTCCTATTTTAATTATACAGCAATAGAAAGTAAATATGATGGAAATATGTATGAGTAGCGGCGTAAATGTTTCTGATACTATGAAAGATGTATAAAAATAAGTATAAAAAACTTCGACATTAAATCGTGGCTTTTATTTTTTATGCTTCTTTAAATGGCCATATTGATGCTAACTAAAGAAAATAGATCAAAATGAAGCAGTCTGTCTATAAGTTTTATTAAACTGAATTAGCCTGTAGTAAAAAGTAGAATCAACTTTATTTATCCCTTTGGTTGTAAAATGAATCCCATGTCATTTCCATCCGTGTATAGCAAATTTTGAAGTATCCCCATATGTCTTCGCCGAATTTCCATGCCCATCCCTCGAAGCAATGCTCAAAAAAGGTTTCGTTTTGCTCTTTCATATCTTCAGTGACTAGTGTAAAATCATTTATTAATTCTAATAATGATGTAGGTACATAAAGACAATCTTTATCAAAAATAATCTCCTGTTTTTGAACATGAGAACAATCATAATAACCAGCATCAATTACTTCAAAGTCATAGAAAGTTAATGTAGCTTTATTTATTTCCCATCCGTTATTAAAAGGATTTAAAGGGTGTTTTTTTGTAATTTCAATGGAGTCGAATATTAAGTAAAGGTTGTTATTTGTAACTTTTGCTTTTTCAATATAATAGGACCACGATTCTATATACTCAAAACAATTTACTGATTGATACTTTACCATTGCCCTCTACCTCCATTTGGTATAGAAAGGATTCTAAAACGAATTCCTTTTTGTTAAATTATACTATGTGCTTCTAAAATTCGTAATAAACGTGAGAATTCATGTATAATATAACTTGTCGAAAGAAGAAAATGATAGTGATTTATATTATGTCTGTAATATGAATCAAAAATGAACTTTTTATATTTCTTTTAAAAATGTGTTGAACACACATTATATTTCATATTAATATTTTTATGTAGATTTAAAACGAGAAAGAGAGTGGAAAGTATGGGCCGTAAATGGAACAATATTAAAGACAAAAAAGCATCAAAAGATGCAAATACAAGCCGTATATACGCGAAATTTGGACGTGAAATTTATGTGGCGGCAAAACAAGGCGAGCCAGATCCAGAATCAAACCAAGCGCTTAGAGTCGTATTAGAACGTGCGAAAACATACAATGTACCAAGAACAATTATTGATCGTGCAGTTGAAAAAGCAAAAGGCGGTTCAGAGGAAAATTATGACGAGCTTCGTTATGAAGGATTTGGGCCAAATGGAGCTATGGTTATTGTAGATACACTTACAAATAACGTAAACCGTACTGCAGCAGATGTACGAGCTGCATTTAGCAAAAACAGTGGTAACATGGGTGTAAACGGTTCTGTAGCTTACATGTTTGATGCGACAGCTGTTATCGGCCTTGAAGGTAAAACATCAGATGAAGTTCTTGAAATTTTAATGGAAGCAGATGTAGATGCACGTGACATTCTAGAAGAAGAAGATGCTGTTATCGTGTATGCTGAACCAGATCAATTCCATTCAGTACAATCTGCACTTAAAGGTGCTGGTGTTGAAGAATTTACAGTTGCAGAATTAACAATGCTTGCACAAAGTGATGTTACACTTCCTGAAGATGCTCAAGTACAATTTGAGAAAATGGTTGATGCATTAGAAGATTTAGAAGATGTACAACAAGTTTATCACAACGTAGACTTAGGAGAGTAATACGATGAAAGCCCCTTTTCGTTTAACGAATAGGGGCTTTTTTTATGAAGTTAATTAAGGTGATGAATTATTAAAGGTATTTTGGTGTAGATAGGGAATATGCTTATAGGGATATATGAAATAACCATTATTTCTAGGAGGCTTAGTATGGAACATAAGACACCAAAGCATATAGTTGCCGTAGCAGGTTATTTAACAAATGAAAAAAATGAAGTGTTATTAACAAAGGTACACTGGCGAGCTGATACGTGGGAAATGCCAGGAGGACAGGTAGAAGAAGGAGAAGCACTCGATCAAGCTGTCTGTAGGGAAATAAAAGAGGAAACAGGATTAACGGTGAAGCCTATCGGAATTACCGGGGTTTATTATAATGCCTCTATGCACATTCTAGCTGTTGTTTTTAAAGTAGCATATGTGAGTGGCGAAATAAAAATTCAACCTGAAGAAATACAAGAGGCTAAATTTGTTGCTTTAAATGAAGAGAACATAGATGAGTATATAACGCGTCCTCATATGAAATCTAGAACACTTGATGCAATGAGAGCAACACATTGTATTCCGTATGAAACGTGGGAAGTGCAGCCGTATAATTTAATTAGAAGATTGTAAAGAAAAGAGTAGCCGATTTGAGGTACATTCAAATCACTACTCTTTTTTTGTATACTGTTTAAGAAAAAGGTCAAAATAATAATAGCGTTAGTATTGATTTGTAGAACACTCGTTCTGTATAATGAATCTATATGTTGTATACATTTAGATTACTAGATAGTCAAAAGTACATATATTTGTAGATGATATAATTAAAGTGTAAAGTGAAAATATAATAGTCTTAAGGGTTACTCTTATTGGCTATTCGTACTTTAACATAACCTATATTCAATATTTCAGATGAATAGTAGATAAAAAAAGACTGTGATACAATATTTTTTTATCCCACTATTTGCTGGGCAGTAAGCCTGATTGATGAGTGCTTATTAAAGTTTCATTTTATACCTTACAATGATGTAAGGTACGTGTAAGAGAAATCGATGGGATATTTTTTTACAACAATGTATTCTTAAAGTAAGAGTTATATGCTGTGTGGAAAAGAGGTGTTCAAGATGAAAGAACGAGTATTATCTAGGGTGAACTATCATCAAAAAGTTGCATTAAATCCAATGACTAAACTTTTTTATAAAGCCATTATATTATTATTATTGTTAAGTTGTACGTTATTATTCATTGGAAATGTAATGATTGAGCAAAGTGATATTAGTAAATTACATGTGCCGGCTAAGTTAGAGGTACCAGAATCATTAACACATGCATTTATTGCGACAGAAGATAAAAGATTTTATCATCATAACGGTTTAGATTATATAGCAATTATTAGGGCCTCTGTTGAGAACATAAAGGCTGGTGGTGTCGTACAAGGAGGAAGCACGATTACACAGCAGCTATCTAAAAATGCTTTTTTAACGAATGAACGTACATTTTCTCGTAAGTGGAAAGAGATTTTTTATACGAAAAAAATTGAACGTACATTTACGAAGGATGAAATTTTAAAATTATATGTAAGTAACATTTATTATGGTGAAGGAGCATGGGGAATTGAAAAAGCAGCAAACCTTTACTTCGGTAAAGAGGTGAACCAATTAACGTTGGCTGAAAGTGCGATGATGGCTGCTGTAGTAAAAGCACCTGCTTATTACTCACCTGCCCAAAATTATGATAAAGCAGTAGAGAGACGAAATGTCGTTTTGAGATTAATGGAGAAAGAAGGCTATATAAGCCATGATGAGTATGTTCAAGCAGTTAGTGAGAAATTAGTAATTCGTCATGATATAAAAATAGAGCAGTCAATGTTAAATAGTGCGCGTAAAAAAGCAGTAAGTTAAGAGAAGTTCCTACAGAGGAGCTTCTCTTTTTTTGAATAAATTGTGACAAATTGTGACACAATATCGTCACAAATATTGTGTTTTTGTAATTTATGTGAGCGTGTTCATTGCGTGACGTATATAAGTGTTGATATTATGTGTATTGTGTACAATACTGTATACAGAATATGAATTTAAAGAGGAATGTATATGAAATCAAATAAACTTATGGCTCTTGGGGTAGTTTTTTCTATCGCAGTATTGATTGTAATCGGAACAATTGCGTATAGCATCATAAATGACAAAAAAGATAAAGGGAATGAGATGTTTGCTTATTCTACACAACAATCTTTAGGAAAAGATGATGCTCTGGTTAAGGTAGTTGAATTTGGAGACTTCAAATGTCCTGCTTGTCGTACTTGGGATGTAACAGTATTACCACGATTAAAAGAAGAGTATATTGATAAAGGTAAAGTGCAGTTATATTTTATTAACTTCCCATTTATCGGAAAAGACTCGGATTTAGGTGCAGCAGCTGGTGAAGCAATTTATAAACAAGATAAAGATTCATTCTGGATCTTCTATGATGAGATTTATCAAAATCAAAAGAAAGATACGGAAGAATGGATTACAGAAGATTTGCTTCTTAGCATTGTGAAAGAGAAACTTCCAAAAGTTGATGTAGCACAATTTAAGAAAGATTTACACAGTAAAGAAATTAAAGAAAAAGTACGTAAAGACTCAGATCGTGCTCAAAAATTAAAAGTTCAAGGTGCTCCTTCAGTATATGTAAACGGAAATCTTGCAAACCCTGATTTCGATAGTATGAAGAAGGCAATTGATAAAGAATTGAAAAAGTGATGAGGCCTCTCATCACTTTTTCGACTTTTTTCGATAAAATTCTTGCCTCGACTTTTTTTACATGCTATACTTCTTTACATAAGTTATTCTAATATCTTATATGTAATTCATATTTGCGGGTGTAGTTTAGTGGTAAAACAAGAGCCTTCCAAGCTCTGGTCGAGAGTTCGATTCTCTTCACCCGCTCCAAATTTTATTAAATGTTTTTCTATAAATTGTGATCAACGCAGTGTTTCGTTTCCGAGATAAACGAGGCATTGCGTTTTTTAATGTTTGAAAAACATCATTACATGCGAAAATAGAAGTAAATAATAGTATTTCAAAAGTGAATTATTAACCAATAGAGTCGTTACATAAGGGATGGATCCATCTGAGGAGGCGATTAAGAGTGGATTTTGAACAATTAAAGCAAGATGTAATTGCGTATAGTAAAACAATTGGCATAGATAAAATAGGCTTTGCGAGTGCTTCTCCTTTTGAGGAATTAAAGCAGCGCTTAATCCAGCAGCAACAATTAAATTATCAATCTGGATTTGAAGAGCCTGATATAGAGAAGAGAACGAATCCGCAACTTTTATTACCGGGTGCTAAATCAATTATTGCAATTGCTTTAGCATATCCTTCAAAATTAAAAAATGCACCATTAAGTAAGCGTGGAGAACGCCGTGGGATTTTTTGCCGTGCTTCTTGGGGACAAGATTATCATCTTGTTTTACGAGATCGTTTGCAAAAATTAGAAGCATATTTAATTGAAAAACTTCCGGATATAGAAGTGAAGTCCATGGTTGATACAGGTGAATTAAGTGATCGAGCTGTATCAGAGCGTGCAGGCATTGGCTGGAGTGGGAAAAACTGTGCTATTATTACACCTGAATTTGGTTCGTATGTATACCTAGGGGAAATGATTACAAATGTTCCATTCCCACCAGATAAGCCGATAGAAGATCAATGCGGGGGCTGTACGAAATGTATCGATATTTGTCCTACAGGTGCTTTAATACAAGGGGGACAGTTAGATTCGAAGAAGTGTATTGCGTTTTTAACACAGACGAAAGGATTCCTACCTGAAGAATATCGCGATAAAATAGGAAATCGTATATATGGATGTGATACGTGTCAGACTGTTTGTCCGAAAAATAAAGGAATGGATTTTCATAATCATCCTGAGATGGAGCCGGACCCTGAGCTAGTTAAACCATTATTAACGCCGCTTTTAACAATTAGCAATCGTGATTTTAAAGAGAAATATGGGATTATGTCAGGGTCATGGAGAGGGAAAAAGCCACTGCAAAGAAATGCGATTTTAGCATTAGCACATTTTAAAGAAGCATCGGCAATTCCTGATTTAATTGGTGTCATGAAAGATGACCCAAGACCGGTACTGCGCGGAACGGCAGCGTGGGCACTTGGAAAAATTGGCGGAGATGGAGTCGGCGAAGCGATTGAAAAAGCGATGGAACGTGAGAAAGATGAAGAAGTGCTTCATGAAATGAATCGCGGGCTTGAGTTGTTAACACAGAAAAAAGAGTAGATAATATTTCCCTTTTTCATATTGTAATATGGGAGGGAAACGAAATGGCTGTAAAAACGAATATTGAAAAGCAAGTACAACAGTTTTTAGCATATATCACAGAGAAACGAACAGACGTGGATGGTATTGCTGAGGATTTACTACAAATGGCACAGAGAAAGAAACAATTGTTTCAAAGGCGTAGTGCATATATAGTGAAAGCAATTGCGGATGTTTCTTTCATTAGACAATTAAATAGTAATGACCATCAAGAAATTGATTATCAAATACATTTTAAATATTTAATTAAGCATAAAGAATTATTTTATATTGAAGAGGAACAATTAAAACGAAGAGTTTGTTTAAAAAATAGTCGGATTATAGTCGATTATGCTATTGAAGTATTAGAAGAAATTAGAATGGGTGAGACATTGGAAAGGGAAATTACGAAAGAGAAGTACGGTTCTTATCAATACAATCGTTTAGAGGCAGTGAAATATGCAGAGCGTTGGTGGGATGACCGAAATCCTATGTATCGTAATTTCCCTGATAATTGTACGAATTTCATTTCTCAATGTCTTCATACTGGAGAAGTACCTATGAACGGATATCCTAATATTCGTAAAGGATGGTGGCAAAGGGAGAATCAGTGGAGTTGGAGCTGGGCTGTTGCACATTCTTTTTATTGGTATTTGTCAGGTGCTACAACAGGACTTCGAGCAGAGGCGGTAGAGAGACCAGAAGAACTTATTCTTGGAGATGTTATTGCTTATGATTTCGAGGATGACGGAAGGTGGAATCATACGACGATTGTAGTAGCAAAAGATGCAGATGGTATGCCGCTTGTAAATGCACATTCAGCGAATAGCCGTCGACGTTATTGGAACTATGAAGACTCTAGTAAATATACACCACAAATGAAATATAAATTCTTTCATATTATTAATGGGTAGAGATTTTTCGCTCAAGTGGTATAATACGTAGTAGACAAAAAACAGAGGTGAATATCGCGTGGGAGTACATGTTGTTTTATATCAGCCAGAAATTCCAGCAAATACAGGGAATATTGCTCGTACTTGTGCAGCAACTGGAACAGAATTACATTTGATTAGACCGCTTGGATTTTCAACGGATGATAAAATGTTAAAGCGTGCCGGATTAGATTATTGGCAGCACGTGAAAATTACGTATTATGATTCAATTGAAGAATTTTATGAAAAAAATAAAGATGGTGAATTCTTCTATTTAACGAAGTATGGCGAAAAAGCTCATACAGCGTTTGACTATAGCAAGCGCGAGAAGGATTACTATTTTGTATTTGGAAGAGAAACAAACGGCTTACCAGCTAATGTAATCGAAGAAAACTTTGATCATTGTTTACGTATTCCAATGACAGATAAAGTACGTTCATTAAATTTATCTAATACAGCAGCAATTTTAATTTATGAAGCGTTCCGTCAACAAAATTACCCTGGATTAGATTTAGAAATCGTTTATTAAAAGTCGCCATATGGCGACTTTTTTTTATAAAATAAAAATAATATGTAATCATACATTTAAAAGAGAGGACATAATCATATAGAATGGGATATATGATTAAAAATAGATAAGACGGGTTGAGATAAATATGAAGGAAGAATATAGTAATCAAAATACCTTTTTAAGTATGATAGATATGGATTTAATTAGACAAGGATTATTACATGCTATTCAAGATTTAGTATTTATTTTGAAAGTTATTGATGATGAAACGTTTAAATATATGTATGTGAATAAAATAGGAATGGATTATGCTAGGTTAAGCGAAGAGTGCTATGGAAAAACTTTTGCAGAAGTATTACCAAAAGATATAGCGGGGATATTGCAAAGGCAATATGAAAAAGTAGTGAGAGAAGCGAAAGCACACACATTTTGTGATGTAGTCAAATTACAAAAAGGTGAGATACATTATGAATCTTCACTTAATCCTGTCTGCGATGAAGAAGGAATATGTCAATTTGTTATTTGTATTACAAGAGATATTACAGCTCAAATTGAGGAGAAGACAGAGATAGAGGAAAAACAAATGTTATTTAAGTCGTTACTAGAATATAATAATGACTCAATTATATCTATAGATTCTATAGGGAGAGTTACATATGCAAACCCGGCAACGTATGAAATATTTGGATACCGGTATGAAGAGTTAAATAATAAATTTATTTTTGAATTCATTAATAAAGAATATGAAAAAGACTTTCAAATTCTATTTAAAGGAGCTCTGCAGGGAAGAGCAAAACAAATTGTTTCAAAGAAATATGTTCATAAAGAAGGGTACGAGCTATATATTTCTTTGAGAACTATCCCGATTATTGTGAACGGTGAAATTGTTGGAGTTTATATTGTTACGAGAGATGTTACAAGGCAAGTATTAAACGAAATGCGAACAGAATATTTAGCCTACTATGACCAGTTAACGGGATTAATGAATAGAATTTCATGTACAAATAAGTTAAATACTTTTTTAAAAGAGAGTATAAATTTTGCGCTTGTATTTATAGATTTAGATGAGTTTCATCGTATTAATGATACATTTGGTCATAAAGAGGGAGATAAAGTATTACAAAAAGTTACAGAATGTTTAAGCAATCTAAAAATAGAAGGTATGCACTTATTTAGAGAACACGATGATCAATTTGTTATGTTAATAGAAAATATAACGAAAGAATGTGTAGAGGAAATTGCAAAGAGCATACTGAAAAATATTAGTGAATATTTTGTAATAGAGGAAGAAGATGTATATTTAAGTGCGTCAATTGGAATTGTAATGGCTCCAGCAGATGGAGAAGATGAAAAAATACTATTTCAGAGGGTCGATGCTGCTTTAGAAAAAGCAAAAGAAAAAGGAAAAGGACATTATCATTTTTATTGTAGTGGATTAGACTGTGAGCGTGAACAAAGGTTTATAATAGAAAACCAGTTACATCGTGCTATAGAAAAAAATGAGTTTTTCTTATATTATCAGCCACAAATTAATATTGAAACGAAAAAAATAGCTAGTATGGAAGCTTTAATAAGGTGGGAGAATAAGGAATTAGGATTTGTTTCTCCAAATCAATTTATTCCTTTGGCAGAAAGAACAGGATTTATTATTAAGCTCGATGAATGGGTAGTAAATCAAGTGTGTCAGCAACTGCGCGAATGGTTAAATAAAGGATATGAAGTGGTCCCAATTGCAGTTAATATTTCAGCTAGACACTTTCGCTCTATTACATTAATAGAGATGATTACACGGGCTTTAAATAAGTACAATGTACCAGCTCATTTATTAGCGATAGAGGTTACAGAAGGAGCTCTTATACATAAAGATATATCGAAGAGAGTGTTACTACAATTAAAAGAAAAAAATTTAAAGATTCATTTAGATGATTTTGGAACAGGCTATTCATCTTTAAGTTACTTGAAAACATATCCAATTGATACTTTAAAAATTGATCGTTCTTTTATGGAAGGTATACATATAGATGAACGTGATACGAATATTACAGCTGCAATTATTCATTTAGCTCATACTTTAGAATTGAATGTAATTGCAGAGGGAGTAGAAAAAAAGGAGCAAATACAGTTTTTGAAAGAAAAGAATGTGAAGCTTGTACAAGGTTATTATTATAGTCGACCATTATCCAAATATGATATGGAAAATATGTATTATAAATAATATATAAAAAAATGATGTGCTAAAAGCACATCATTTTTTATGTGTACCTGGTTTGTCATTGTAACCAGATGTAAAAATAGCTGTAAGAAATGTGAGTGATACACCTAAAATTAATAATAATTTCATACTAATATCCTCCTTACTTTTTTCGGTTCACGAGTTCTATTTATTACCCAAAATGTATGTAAGGTTCTTAGAAGAAAAGAATTTATTTATAATGAATAGCAGTGTGAAAACGTTAATACCTATATTATACAGAATTTTCTTTGAATTTTGGAGAGAATTTTAGCGTGCTATTATATATTTCGTTTTGATTTAAAGAATGTTTAAGGACATCCTAGCATACCTTTTATAATAATCCGATTGAACAAGGAGATGGGGGAGGAGCTATAATGGATATTCTAAAAAAGATTGAACAGCATCGAGCAGCAGAAGAACGGTTACAATGGGAAGGGACGTTTGCGGAGTATTTGGAGCTTGTGAAAGAAAGACCATGGGTGGCTCAAACAGCACACTCTCGCATTTACAATATGATAAAAGATGCTGGAATTGAAGAAGTTGATGGTAGAAGAAAGTATAACTTCTTTAGTAATCAGCTCTTTGGATTAGAGGATGCTCTAGAACGTCTTGTAGAGGAATATTTTCATCCATCTGCAAAACGATTAGATGTTAGAAAAAGAATTTTATTATTAATGGGTCCTGTTAGTGGAGGGAAATCAACGTTAGTTACGATGTTGAAACGAGGATTAGAAACATATTCACGAACAGATCGTGGAGCAATTTTTGCAATTAAAGGATGCCCAATGCATGAGGATCCACTGCATTTAATTCCACATCATTTACGAGATGATTTCTTTGATGAGTATGGGGTTAGAATTGAAGGGAATTTATCACCACTAAATGTCATGCGTTTAGAGCAAGAATACGGATCAAGAATTGAGGATGTAGTTGTAGAGCGTATTTTCTTCTCTGAAGATCGCCGTACAGGGATTGGTACATTTAGCCCGTCTGATCCAAAATCACAGGATATTGCAGATTTAACAGGTAGTCTGGACTTTTCTACGATTGCAGAATATGGTTCAGAATCAGATCCGCGTGCGTATCGATTTGATGGAGAATTAAATAAGGCGAACCGAGGAATGATGGAGTTCCAAGAGATGTTAAAATGCGATGAGAAGTTTTTATGGCACTTATTATCGCTTACGCAAGAAGGGAATTTCAAAGCGGGAAGATTTGCGCTTATTTCAGCAGATGAATTAATTGTAGCGCATACGAATGAAACAGAGTATCGCTCATTTATAGCAAATAAGAAAAATGAAGCATTGCACTCAAGAATTATTGTAATGCCAGTTCCTTATAATTTACGAGTAAGTGAAGAAGAACATATTTATGAAAAAATGATTCGTGAAAGTGATGTTTCGAATGTTCACATTGCACCACACACACTTCGCGTTGCAGCAATGTTCACTATTTTAACTCGTTTAAAAGATCCGAAGCGTCCGGATATTGATTTAATTAAAAAGATGCGTTTGTATGATGGAGAAACGGTAGAAGGTTATAATGCGATTGATGTAGAGGAGCTACAACGAGAATATCAAGATGAAGGTATGAAGGGTATTGATCCTCGTTATGTCATTAACCGAATTTCGTCTACAATCATTCGAAAAGAGGTACCATCTATTAACGCGTTAGATGTACTTAGATCTTTAAAAGATGGGCTGGATCAGCATCCATCGATTAGTAATGAAGACCGTGAACGTTATATGAATTTCATCTCATTAGCGAGAAAAGAATACGATGAAATCGCGAAGAAAGAAGTACAAAAGGCGTTTGTTTATTCATATGAAGAATCGGCTAAGACACTTATGGATAATTATTTAGATAACGTCGAGGCGTACTGCAATAAATCGAAATTACGTGATCCGTTAACAGGAGAAGAAATGAGTCCAGATGAAAAATTAATGCGCTCAATTGAAGAGCAAATTGGGATTTCAGAAAATGCTAAGAAAGCGTTCCGTGAAGAGATTTTAATTCGCATTTCTGCTTATGCCCGTAAAGGAAAACGCTTTGATTATAATTCACATGAACGTCTTCGTGAAGCGATTCAGAAAAAACTATTTGCTGATTTAAAAGATATAGTGAAAATTACAACATCAACGAAAACGCCGGACGAAAATCAGCTTAAGAAAATCAATGATGTTGTTGCGCGTTTAATTGATGAGCATGGCTATAATTCTTCTTCAGCAAATGAATTATTACGCTATGTAGGTAGCTTGTTAAACCGATAGTTTGATAACAAAACGCTGTCTCTTGTATTTTGCGGGACAGCGTTTTATTATCCGTTCATATGTGTATAAAGTGTCATACCTTGTCCAAATGTAATAAATTAAGATGCAATTTCATGAATTTATTGTCAATTATTTTTACAATATGCATATGATAGAGTAACCAACCATTCATATGAAAAAAGCCAACACAATACAATATGTTGCAAAGTAAAAATGTGTGCAACAATGCATTGTGTTTCTTTCTTATCAGTGGCTGAATATTTCTTTCTATTATGTGAGTGGAAAAATTTTGTTTAGGATGCTCGGGGTATTGTATGAAAAACGTTATAAATGTTTATGGGATGATTTTCTGTGGGCAGTTACCTTTCAAATATTCTAGCTTGCACATTACAGAACAAAATTTATAGATTGCTGTTCATACAGGAAGACAATTACAGTAAGGAGGGAAAGGAATGGGCGAAGAAAATCAACCAAATTATACGATTTCACAGGAAAACTGGTCCCTCCATCGCAAAGGATATGACGACCAACAACGCCATCAAGAAAAAGTACAAGAGGCAATTAAGAATAATTTACCCGATCTTGTGACAGAAGAAAGTATAGTTATGTCTAATGGTAAAGATGTTGTAAAAATACCAATTCGTTCTCTAGATGAATATAAGATTAGATACAATTATGATAAAAATAAACATGTCGGGCAAGGAAACGGTGACAGCAAAGTTGGTGATGTCGTTGCGAGAGATGGATCAGGTGGTCAAAAACAAAAAGGGCCAGGAAAAGGGCAAGGAGCAGGAGATGCAGCTGGGGAAGATTACTATGAAGCTGAAGTCTCTATTTTAGAATTAGAGCAGGCGTTTTTCAGAGAGTTAGAGCTGCCTAATTTAAAGAGAAAAGAAATAGATGAAAACCGGATTGAACATGTTGAATTTAATGACATTAGAAAAACAGGATTATGGGGAAATATCGATAAGAAACGAACAATGATATCTGCATATAAACGAAATGCGATGCGTGGTAAAGCATCTTTCCATCCAATTCATCAAGAAGACTTAAAGTTCCGCACTTGGAATGAAGTATTAAAGCCAGATTCAAAGGCTGTTGTGTTAGCGATGATGGATACGAGTGGATCGATGGGAATGTGGGAGAAGTATATGGCACGTAGCTTCTTTTTCTGGATGACAAGATTTTTACGCACAAAGTATGAAACAGTTGATATTGAATTTATTGCTCACCATACAGAAGCGAAAGTCGTCACAGAAGAAGAATTTTTCTCAAAAGGAGAAAGTGGCGGAACAATATGTTCTTCCGTATATAAAAAGGCATTAGAACTGATTGATAATAAATATTCACCAGACCGCTATAATATTTATCCATTCCATTTTTCAGACGGTGATAATTTAACATCAGATAACGCTAGGTGTGTAAAGCTTGTGGAAGAATTAATGAAGAAATGTAATATGTTTGGATATGGGGAAGTGAATCAGTATAACCGCCATAGTACACTCATGTCAGCCTATAAAAATATTAAAGATGAAAACTTTAGATACTATATTTTAAAGCAAAAAGCAGACGTATTTCATGCGATGAAAAGCTTTTTTAGAGAAGAATCAGGTGAGAAAATGGCATAACCTCTTTTAAAGAGGTTCTTTTTTTGTAAACTTTTTATTTTTTTAGTTGACAATGATAATGAAAATCATTATCATTTATTCGAGAAATGATTACATTTCGAATTATATATTTTGGAGGAGATGTAAAGTTGAAACAAAATAAAAGAAAACGTATAAATGCAATGATTATAGCGGCGGCGTTATCACTTCCGTTTGCTGTTTATTCAACACCTGCTTTAGCGGCAGTGGCAATTGAGGCGAATAAAACGGGACAAGGTTTAGAAGATGGTACATATGACGCTGTTATTAAAGCGTATAAAGATAAAACGAATGTAGAGTCTATGGCAGCTGTTTATATAAAGGATCCGAAATTAACAATTGAGAATGGAAAGAAAATTGTAACAGCAACGTTAAGTGATAGTGATTTCTTCCAATACTTGAAAACAGAGGATATTCATACGCCAGGTGTGTTTCATGATGTAAAGGTCCTATCAGAAGACAAAAAGAAAAATGGGACGAAGGTTATTCAATTTGAAGTTGGAGAATTAGGAAAAACATACAATATGCAAATGCATATTTATATTCCAACGATGGCCTATGATAATAAATATCAAGTGCAGTTTGAAGTAAATGCTATAAATTTAGAAAACAATGTTCCAGAAAAACAAAAGGAAAATAAAGAGGAGCAACAAGATGAAAACGGAAATGTAATATTAGATAAGCAATTACAAAAATATATTAATAAATATAACTTAGATAGAGATAATGTAGATACGCCAATCACAAAGAAAGATTTATTACAAATTAAAACATTATCCATTTATTCAGGTAAAGGGATAAATGGAATAGCTGGTTTAGAGTATATGACAAATTTAGAGAAGTTGACGTTACGAGAGTCTAATGTAACAGATATATCAGCCATCTCGAAATTGAGAAGTTTGAAGTACGTTGATTTAACTTCTAATTCAATTGAAAGTATTCATCCAATTGGGCAATTAGAGAATATTAATATGCTTTTTTTAAGAGATAATAAAATTTCTGATCTTACACCATTAAGTAAAATGAAAAAAATCAAAACATTAGATTTAATCGGTAATAACATTAAAGATATCCAGCCATTATTTACATTATCAACTATGAAACAATTATACTTAGCAAATAATCAAATCAGTGATCTTAATGGAATTGATCGATTAAATAATGTGGAACTATTATGGATAGGGAACAATAAAATTAATAATGTTGAATCTATTAGTAAAATGAGTAATCTTATTGAACTAGAAATTGCTGATAGTGAAATAAAAGATATATCACCATTATCTCAATTAGGAAATTTACAAGTGTTGAATTTAGAAGAGAATTATATCTCTGATATATCGCCGCTGAGCACCTTAACAAATTTACATGAGATAAATCTTGGAGCAAATGAAATTTCTGACGTAAGACCTGTTGAGGAATTAGGTAAGCGAATTTCAATTGACATTCAAAGACAAAAAATCTTTTTAAATGAAGCAAGCGTAGATGAAGAAATAAAAATCCCAGTATACAGCCTTAAAGGAGAGCCACTTCAAAATATTAATGTAAAAAGTGAGGGGGCTACTCTGAATAACGGATTTATAAAATGGAATAGTCCTGGAGAAAAAATATATGAATTTAAACTAGATACTAATTCTACTGAAAGTAAAATAAGATTTAATGGTACGGTTATACAGAATATAGTTGAAAAACAAAAAGAAAGTCAAAATGTAATTCTCGATAAAACTTTACAACAACATATTAATAAAGAGAATTTAGGTAGAGAGAATTTAAACGCTCCTATAACAAAAGAAGATTTATTACAGATTAAAACAGTAGAGATACTTAAAGAAAAAGGAAAAGAGATAAAAGATATAACAGGTTTAGAGTACATGACGAATTTAGAAAAACTCACTTTAGAAGGAGTAGGCCTAAAAAATATAGAGTTTATCTCAAACTTGAAACAATTGAACGATGTAAATGTATCTCATAATCAAATTGAAGATACAACACCGTTATCTTTATTGAAAAATTTGCAATGGTTAAATCTTACAGATAATCGTATTAAAGATGTAACGGTTCTTGGCTCAATGTTAGACTTACTTAGTTTAAAATTAGCTGAAAATGAGATTCGTGATGTAAGGCCATTAATACAATTAGGTCAGTGGGGGACAATTGATGTTAGAAGGCAAAAGGTCATTTTGGATGATGCAGAAATAAATAAAGAAGTGACAATTTCTGTATATGATCTAGAGGGAGAGCCAATTGAAAAGATTACACTAAAGAGTGAAGGTGGAACGCTTACCGATGAGGGAATCATTTGGAGTACTTTAGGAGAAAAAATATATGAATTTGATTTAGATGCAGATCATTATGAGACTGGCATATTATATAGTGGCATTGTAATTCAGAATATAGTAGAAACATTAATACCGAAAGAAGAAGTAAAAGAGCCGGTAAAAGAAGTTGAAGAAACAAAAGAAGAAGTGAAAGAACCGGTAAAAGAAGTTGAAGAAGTAAAAGAAGAAGTAAAAGAGCCAACAAAAGAAGTTGAAGAAGCGAAAGAAGAAGTAAAAGAGCCAACAAAAGAAGTTGAAGAAGCGAAAGAAGAAGTAAAAGAGCCGGTAAAAGAAGTTGAAGAAGCGAAAGAAGAAGTAAAAGAGCCGGTAAAAGAAGTTGAAGAAGCGAAAGAAGAAGTAAAAGAGCCGGTAAAAGAAGTTGAAGAAGCGAAAGAAGAAGTAAAAGAGCCGGTAAAAGAAGTTGAAGAAGCGAAAGAAGAAGTAAAAGAGCCGGTAAAAGAAGTTGAAGAAGCGAAAGAAGAAGTAAAAGAGCCGGTAAAAGAAGTTGAAGAAGCGAAAGAAGAAGTAAAAGAGCCGGTAAAAGAAGTTGAAGAAACAAAAGAAGAAGTAAAAGAGCCGGTAAAAGAAGTTGAAGAAACAAAAGAAGAAGTAAAAGAGCCAACAAAAGAAGTTGAAGAAGCGAAAGAAGAAGTAAAAGAATCAGCAACAGGATTGGATCAAGAGCCAAAAGGGAATAATCAAGTTGTTGAAAAAGAGAGAAGAAAAGCAGACACATTAAATAAACAACATACTAATAAGCCAGAGGAAGGCAAGAAATCTTTACCATCAACAGGCGGTGAAGCTAGCACATCGACTTTACTTTCTGGAATAACACTTGTTCTTTCCGCCCTAAGTATGTTCGTATTTAGAAAGAGATTATTTAAGAAATGAATAACGTTTAATCTTATTATTAGATATAACTAATTTTTACTTTTTCGAGAAGACATTATCATGGCAGTTTCATTAGAAACATGCATATGATGATGTCTTTTTTTATGAGAGAAGGATATTGCTGGGCATTTCTAAGTGTATTAGAAATGGAAGAAAGCAGGTTATTGGCGGGAGATAAAGGTTGATTTGTTCACGATATGTACAAATTGTAGGAAGAAATAATATGAAATATTGCATTTTATATTGTTACATCCAGATTTTATGTTAAATTCTTGAATGGAATATTAAAATAGGGGGCAAGGATATGAACAAGAAATCAAAGATCAATAAAGTGATGCTTAGCATTAGTACAATGGCTTTATCGTTAGGGGCACTTCAAACTCATGCAGCAGCGGAAGAAAAAGTACCGTATAACGTGTTGAAAACGAAACCGGTTGGAATTGAAAAGCCGGTAGATGAAGTTGGACATATTTCAAAAGTTGATGAAACTTTATCATTTCAAGAACGTTTAAAAGTAGGAGATTTTTCACAGCGACCAGCATCTATTACGAAGAAAACTGCAGTAAAGCAAGTTAAAGAAAGCTATTCAATGGCTGATTTAAACAAAATGAATGATCAAGAATTAGTTGAAACGTTAGGTAGTATTAAGTGGCACCAAATTACAGACTTATTCCAGTTTAATGAAGATGCAAAGGCTTTTTATAAAGATAAAGGAAAAATGCAAGTCATTATAGATGAATTAGCTCATAGAGGTAGTACATTTACGAAAGATGATTCAAAAGGAATTCAAACGTTTACTGAAGTGTTGCGTTCAGCTTTTTATCTTGCATTTTATAATAGTGAATTAAGCGACTTAAATGAAAGAAGCTTCCAGGATAAATGTTTACCTGCTTTAAAAGCAATCGCAAAAAATCCAAACTTTAAGCTTGGTACAGATGAACAAGATACAGTCGTATCTGCATACGGAAAATTAATTAGTAATGCATCAAGTGATGTTGAAACAGTTCAATACGCATCAAATATTTTAAAGCAATACAATGATAATTTTACTACTTATGTAAATGATCGAATGAAGGGACAAGCAATATACGATATGATGCAAGGGATTGACTATGATATACAGTCTTATTTAGTTGAGGCCCGTAAAGAAGCGAATGAAACGATGTGGTATGGAAAAGTAGATGGGTTTATTAATGAAATAAATCGTATTGCTCTTCTAAATAAAGTAACGCCAGAAAATAAATGGCTCGTTAATAATGGCATTTATTTTGCTAGCCGATTAGGGAAATTTCATAGCAATCCGAATAAAGGATTAGAGGTTGTTACACAAGCAATGCATATGTACCCGCGCTTAAGTGAACCGTATTTTGTTGCGGTAGAACAAATTACAACAAATTATAATGGTAAAGATTATAGGGGGAATACAGTAGACTTAGAGAAAATACGTAAAGAAGGAAAAGAGCAGTACTTACCAAAAACGTATACATTCGATGATGGATCAATTGTGTTCAAAACAGGAGATAAGGTATCAGAAGAAAAAATTAAGAGATTATATTGGGCTGCGAAGGAAGTAAAGGCACAGTATCACCGTGTAATTGGAAATGACAAAGCGTTAGAGCCAGGAAATGCGGATGATGTGTTAACAATCGTAATTTATAATAGTCCAGATGAATATCAGTTAAATAGACAATTGTATGGGTATGAAACAAACAACGGTGGAATTTATATAGAAGAAACAGGAACATTCTTTACATATGAGCGTACACCAGAGCAAAGTATTTATAGTTTAGAAGAGTTATTCCGTCATGAATTTACTCATTATCTGCAAGGGAGATATGAAGTTCCTGGTTTATTTGGAAGAGGAGATATGTATCAAAATGAAAGGCTAACTTGGTTCCAAGAAGGAAATGCAGAGTTTTTCGCAGGCTCTACTCGTACGAATAACGTTGTACCAAGAAAGAGTATAATTAGCGGATTATCATCTGATCCTGCAAGCCGTTATACTGCAGAGCGCACACTATTTGCTAAATACGGTTCTTGGGATTTCTATAATTACTCGTTCGCATTGCAGTCTTACTTATATACGCATCAGTTTGAAACATTTGATAAAATTCAAGATTTAATTCGTGCGAATGACGTGAAAAATTATGATGCATATCGTGAAAATCTAAGTAAAGATCCTAAGTTAAATAAAGAGTATCAAGAGTATATGCAACAATTAATTAATAATCAAGATACATACACTGTACCAGAAGTAGCTGATGATTATTTAGCTGAACATGCAACGAAGTCATTAACAGCGGTGAAGAAAGAAATTAGTGATACGTTGCCTATGAAAGATACAAAAATGACAAAACATAATTCTCAATTCTTTAATACATTTACATTAGAAGGTACGTATACAGGTAGTGTCACAAAAGGTGAATCAGAAGATTGGAAAGCAATGAGTAAAAGAGTAAATGAATCTTTAGAACAATTGGCGCAAAAAGAATGGAGTGGCTACAAAACTGTTACAGCATACTTCGTCAATTATCGTGTGAATAGCTCAAATGAATTTGAATATGATGTAGTCTTCCATGGAATCGCAAAAGATGATGGAGAAAATAAAGCTCCGACGGTTAATGTAAACGGACCTTATAATGGAGTTGTAAAAGAGGGAATTCAATTTAAAAGTGATGGCTCAAACGATGAAGATGGAAAAATTGTTTCTTATTTATGGGAATTTGGAGATGGAAGCACAAGTGCAGAAGTGAATCCAGTACATGTATATGAAAGAGAAGGTTCTTATAAAGTATCGTTAAGAGTAAAAGATGATAAAGGAAAAGAGAGCAGAAGCGAAACAACTGTTACGATTAAAGATGGAAGTTTAACAGAATCAGAGCCAAATAATAGTCCAGAGGAAGCAAATCGTATTGGGCTAAATAGTACGATAAAAGGCAGTCTCATTGGCGGGGACCACACTGATGTTTATACATTTAATGTAGCATCAACGAAAGATATCGACATTTCTGTTTTAAATGAGTATGGAATTGGGATGACATGGGTACTTCACCATGAATCAGATATGCAAAATTATGCGGCTTACGGTCAAGCCAATGGGAATCATATAGAAGCAAAATTTAATGCAAAACCAGGCAAGTATTACTTGTATGTATATAAATATGATAATGGTGATGGAACTTACAAATTATCAGTAAAATAAGTACTTTTCCAATGTATGTTTAACTTTACTTTTTGTGGAAAACAATATATTATATAGATATATAATATATCGGTTATTTTCTAGGAGGAGCCTGTCACAATAGGTTTCTCCTGTTCTTTTTTAGAGGCCTGTCTTACAGGCTTTTCTTTAAAGGTCAAATAACTGAAAATTAAGAATGATAATCTTTGAAAGAGGTGGGGCATACACATAACAAAAAAGGGATTGTTTAAGAAAGGGGGATAAGAAATGGTCTTGTTTGGTTATCCACTTGAAACAATTTATTTATATGGATTTATTATTGCTACTATACTCACTGTAATTTATATCTTTTTTGGAGATATATTTGAATCCATATTTAGTTTTGGAGGCGGATCTGTATCCGTTGTTACTTTATTACTTAGTTTTTTCGCCATGTTATGTGGACTTAGTTATATAGGAGAATATTTATTTTCCTTTAATAGTATTCTTATTTTCGGGTCTGCATTTGCTATATCTTTTATCGGTGTTTTCATCATGAAAATACTAATTTTAAAACCGATTGCAGAAGCAGAACAAAACACGGTGCAACGTATGGGTGAATTTATCGGTTGCAAAGGAGAAGTCATTACGACAATTCCTACAGAAGGATTTGGTGAAGTATTAATTTCATCCCAATTTGGAAGTAATGCAATCCCAGCTAAAACAGTTGGAAAAAAAGATATTTCGCAAGGAACAGAGGTTATTATCGAGGGAGTCCAAGATGGTGTTTTACTTGTACAAAACATCGCTTATTCTTTAAAGAAACCAAAATTATAAGGGGGAATTTGCATGACGATTCCATTAATTATCGGTGGAGTTTTACTCGCAATTTTAATTCTACTCATTTTAGTATTTATTACGAAGTATCGTACGGTTGGTCCAGATGAAGCGTTAATTGTTACAGGGAACTGGCTTGGTGGTGGAAAGAATGTTGTTACCACTGATGATGGAAAGAAGATTAAGATTATTCGCGGGGGCGGTACTTTCGTAGTTCCAATTATGCAAAGAGCAGAGCCTTTAAGCTTATTAAATTATAAATTAGAAGTTGGTACACGTGATACGTATACGAAACAAGGTGTACCGATCACAGTAAACGGTGTTTCTATTATTAAAGTGGGATCAACAATTGAAGAGGTTTCCACAGCGGCTGAACAATATTTAGGAAAAGAAACAGAAGAGTTAAAAATAGAAGCAAAAGAAGTTTTAGAAGGGCATCTCCGTGCTATCTTATCTTCTATGACAGTAGAAGATGCGTATAGTAATAGAGAGCAATTTGCTCAAAAGGTACATGAAGTAGCTTCTACAGATTTAAAGAAGATGGGACTTCGCATTGTTTCCTTCACAATTAAAGAAATAATGGATAAAAACGGATACTTAGATGCGCTTGGTCAGCCGCAAATTGCAACAGTTAAGCGTGATGCAACAATTGCGAACGCAGAGCGTGAAAAAGAAGCACGTATTGAAAAAGCACGTGCTGAAAAAGAAGCAAAAGAAGCAGAATATCAACGTGATGCACAGATCGCTGAAGCTGAAAAACATAAAGAATTAAAAGTACAGTCCTATAAAAGGGAACAAGAGCAAGCACGTGCAGATGCGGATCTTTCTTACGAATTACAACAAGCGAAAGCACAACAAGGTGTTACAGAAGAGCAAATGCGCGTTAAAATCATTGAGCGTGAGAAACAAATTGAATTAGAAGAAAAAGAGATTGCGCGTCGTGAAAAGCAATATGATGCAGAAGTTAAGAAAAAAGCCGATGCAGATCGCTATGCTGTTGAGCAATCAGCGGAAGCAGAAAAAGTAAAACAAATTAAAAAAGCCGATGCGGATCAATATAAGATTGAAGCAGAAGCGAGAGCACGTGCAGAAGAAGTACGTGTAGAAGGTTTAGCGAAGGCGGAAATTGAAAAAGCACAAGGTCAAGCGAAAGCGGAAGTACAAAAAGCGCAAGGTACAGCAGAGGCAGATGTTATTAGATTAAAAGGTTTAGCAGAAGCAGAAGCGAAACAAAAAATCGCAGAAGCATTTGAATTATATGGTCAAGCGGCAATTATGGATATGGTTCTTAAAATGCTTCCAAGTTATGCGAAGGAACTTGCAAGTCCGCTTAGTAATATTGATAAAATCACAGTTGTCGATACAGGCGGCGGTGGTAAAAATAGCGGGGCCGGAAAAGTTGCGGGTTATGCGACTGATTTAATGGCAACGATGCAAGAAACGTTAAAAGCTTCTTCTGGCATTGACTTAAAAGAGCTATTAGAAGGATTTGCAGGAAAAGGAGCGGTACAACAATTATCAAGCGATAAACCTGTTGTATCTGTAGTAGAAGATGAGAAAAAAGAAGTAGAAAAAGATAAAGAATAGTAAGGTGGAAAGAACCTCTAGTAAGTGAAATACTAGAGGTTCTTCTGTGAATTATAATATTTCGAATAATATACATTTTTATACATTGTTTTAATTATTTAATTTATATAGAATGAAAAAGATATGTATCAATTCTTTATGATGTAGAAAAAGATAGAGAGTCTCATCGATACATTTAAATCGTATTATTTTTATAGAAAGATTAAATGTTAATTAATTACATTTAAAACGGTATGGAGGGGTAGAAGTATGTTTCAAGGGAAATTAAGGAGTAGTAGTTTAAAAACAAAGTTACTTGTATCATTTATTATTATTTTAATTCTTCCAAGTATTGTAATTGGTTGGACGTCTTATCAACAGGCGAAGACGAATTTTAATGAAACGATTTTAAACTCGGCGAAAGATAATATAAAAATTTTGGATAATGTAATTAATAAAGAATTGGATAGTAAAAAAATAGATGCAACTTATTTTACAAAATTATTCACACAATCAAGTTACCAAGCAGATCAAATTCAAAACATACAAAATAAACTAGAAGAATACAATAAACTGCATCCAGAAATGGAAGCAATCTATACAGGATCTAGTAATGGACAGTTTATTCAATCACCAGCTATTCAGATGCCAGATGGATATAATCCTACAGAAAGAGATTGGTATAAAGAGGCAGTGAAGAAAAGCGGAGAAGTAATTGTAACTGCTCCATATAAGTCAAAAACGACAGGGAATATTGTTATTACACTAGCAAAACAAAATGAGGATAAAAGTGGCGTTCTTGGGATTGACTTAATCATTAATGATATTGTTACTACTTCCAAGATGGTTAATATCGGTAAGGAAGGATATGTAGCAATATTTGATCAAGATAAAAATGTAGTAGCGCACCCGAAAATGAAGCCAGGAGAGAAATTAGAAGAGAAACTTAGTAAAGAATTGTATAAACAGGAAGCTGGGGATGTTCATTATTCATTAGATGGTGAAGATCGTAATATCACTTTTAAAACGAATAAGAAAACTGGATGGAAAATAGCAGGAATTATGCCTTCCAAAGAAATTATCGAAGCGGCTGAACCTATTTTCTATAAAACAATAACTGTTCTTGGAATTTCGCTAATAATCGGTGGGATTGTAATTTACTTCATTATTGCGTCTATTATTAAACCGTTAAAACAACTTGTTATATCATCGAAGAAGATTAGTGAAGGCGATTTAACAGAATCAATTACAGTTCATTCTAAAGATGAAATTGGACAGCTAGGAGAAAGCTTTAACGAGATGGCTACATCGTTACATAGTGTCATTTCCAATATAAACATTTCAGCAAGTCATGTAGCAGCATCTTCAGAAGAATTAACAGCTAGTATGAAGCAGACAAGCGAAGCAACGGAACAAATTACACAGGCGATAGAGCAAGTATCGAGTGGTGCAGAAATACAAACGAAAGAAGTTGAAGAAGGAGCAACATTGTTAGAAGAAGTTACAGAAGGAATTCAGCGTGTTGCAGATAGTTCTTCATTAGTATCTACAGCCTCTATGTATACGAAGAAAAAAGCTGAAAATGGTGGGAAGTTAGTTGAAAAAAATGTGAATCAAATGCAATTAATTCATGATTCTGTTTCACAGTCAGACAAAATCATTGGTTTGTTAGACGATAAGTCGAAACAAATTGGAGCAATTCTTGAAGTGATTCAACATATTGCAGAACAGACAAATTTATTAGCGTTAAATGCGGCAATTGAGGCTGCGAGAGCTGGAGAGCAAGGAAGAGGATTTGCAATTGTAGCAGATGAAGTGCGAAAGCTAGCAGAACAATCAGGACAGTCTTCTACGGAAATTGGAAAACTAGTGAAAGAGATTCAATTTGATATAAAAGAAACAGTAAGCTCTATGAATCAAGTTGGAGCAGAAGTACAATCAGGACTTGTAGTTGCAAATGAAACGAAGCAAAGCTTTGTCGAAATATTGAAGTCTACAAATGATACAGTTGTACAAATTGATAGCATGGTAGATGTAGCAAAACAAATGACGGTAGATGCAAAGCAAGTAAGTGCATCTATTAATGAAATTGCAGCTACGATTGAAGAAAATGCAGCAAGTGTTCAAAATATTGCTGGTTCCTCAGAGGAACAATTAGCTTCAGTAGATGAAATAAATGCAGCAGCAGTCCATTTATCACAAATGGCAGAGGAATTACAAGAGATGATTGGTAAGTTTAAAATATAATAATAAACTGTTAAGAAACGAAGTAGTGCTTATGCTTCGTTTCTTTTTTATGAAGATAAAAAAGAAAGAAATATATAGTAAGCGTGTTATGATAATAAAAAACTGTATTTTCTTTAAATTCTATCTTTAATTATGTTAGGGGAATGGTTTTGAAATTGAAAAAATTAAAACTACAACCGAGAATTACATTAACTATTAGTACACTTATTCTTGTTGTACTTATGCTAACGAGTTATTTATTTTATTACATATTATCTGAAACAGTAGAAGAGCAAATTGGGAAAAGAGCTTTGCATGTTGCGAAAACAGTTGCCGCTATACCAGAAATTCAGGAAGCTTTTCAAAAAGAAAATCCAGCTTCTATTATTCAGCCAATCGCAGAAAAAATTCGAATTGATACAGAAGCTGACTTTATTGTAGTTGGAAATAAAGAGGGGATTCGTTATGCGCATCCTGAGCAAGATAAAATAGGAGAAAAAATGGTTGGTGGAGATAATAAAGGCGTTTTATTAGAAGGGAAATCTTATGTTTCGAAAGCTAATGGATCATTAGGCCCTTCATTGCGTGGGAAAGTCCCAGTCCGTAACCAGGAAAATGAAATTATTGGCGTGGTGTCTGTTGGGTTTTCAATGGCTGATATTCATGGAGCAGTAGAAGTGTATGGAAAGCGGGTATTTTGGATTACAATAATAGGTCTTTTAATTGGGATAATCGGCTCTATATATTTAGCGGCAAGTATAAAAAGAATGATGTTCGGGATGGAACCAGAAGAAATTTCATCTTTATATGAAGAGCATAGTACAGTGATTCAATCTGTACGTGAAGGGATTATTGTAATCGATAAAAATGGCATGATTAGTTTAGTCAATCAAGCAGCTTATGATATTCTTTCGCTAAATAAACAACAAAATATTATTGGGGAATTTATTTTAAATGTAATTCCTAATTCAACGATACTAGATGTACTTCAAACTGGTGAAGAACAGTTTGATCGCCAATTAAATATAAAAGGACAGGCTGTTATTGCGAACCGTCTACCTATTAAAGTAAAGAATAAAGTAACTGGCGTTGTATCGAGCTTACGTTTGAAATCTGAAATGGATCAGTTAACAGCAGAATTATCTCAGACGAAGCAATATACAGAGGCATTACGAGCGCAAACGCATGAATATAACAATTTATTGTATACGCTTTCGGGTCTTATCCAATTAGAATCATATGAAGATGCTTTAGAGCTTATTCATAAGGAAACAGCAGTATATCAAGATTTTGTTCAATTTATTATGAAGCGAATTCAAAATCCGTGGTTAGGTGGAATTTTAATTGGATTTTATAATAGAGCACGAGAATTGAAGATTGATTTTATGCTAGATCGAGAAAGTAGTTTAGAGAAATTAAGTCCACACATTGAGAGTAATTATGTCGTTTCTATTTTAGGAAACTTAATTACGAATGCATTTGAAGCAATTGAAGGAAATCAAGAGGATGATAAGAAAGTAAGAATGTTTGTAACTGATATTGGAGAAGAAATATTAATTGAAGTGGAAGATGCAGGGCAAGGGATTAATGATGAAATAATTACTAACATATTCTATAAAGGTTTTTCGACGAAAGAAGGAGAAAAGCGAGGATATGGATTAGCAAAAGTGAAAGAGTTAGTAGAAGATTTAAATGGAAGTATTGCAATCGAAAAAGGGGATTTAGGTGGTGCGTTATTTATTATTGCACTACCAAAAGAGAGAGGCGAATAGTAATGGGTGAGGAGATTGAAGTATTAATTGTAGAAGATGATATTCGGATTGCGGACATTCATCGTCGTTTTACTGAAAAAATTGAGGGATTTAAAGTAATTGGAACGGCAACGACTGGAGAACAAGCGAAAGAATGGCTAGAGCTTGTGAAGCCACAGCTTGTTTTATTAGATGTGTACTTACCTGATATGCAAGGAACGGAACTTGTCACATATATTAGGCATCATTTGCACGATACAGATATTATTATGATTACAGCAGCATCGGAAACAGATGTAGTGAGGCACGCCCTGCGGGGCGGAGTAACAGATTATATCGTAAAGCCACTAATGTTTGACCGATTTAAAGCAAGTCTGGAAGGCTATCAAAAAAAGATTATACAGTTAAAGAAAAACAATCAATTATCTACAGAACAAATTGAATATTTATGGTCTCAAAGAGGCGTGAAGGGAGATCAAATAGAATATGCCCCGAAAGGGATAGATCCTTTAACTTTAGCGAAAATAAAAAAGCATATGTTAACAGTTAATGAAGAAGGGATTACAGCAGAGGTGCTAAGTTCAATGGTAGGCGTAAGCCGATCAACTGCAAGGCGTTATTTAGAGTATTTAATATCTGGGAAGAAAGTTCATGCAGAGCTAATATATGGGAGTGTGGGGAGACCGGAGAGACGGTATTTTCTTGAAGTAGTAAAAAAATAAAGAGGTATCAATAATTTAATATAAGGTTTTAATAAGTATATATCAAAGACTGTGTTTAAGATTAAAATTAATGGTTTTTGAATTTTTTATTTTATAAAGTATGATGAAATAAATTTATAGATGATAAGGTATTTAATTTTTAGATCCCCCTTCTACTTCACAATTTAGTTATGAAGTAGAAGGGGTTAGTATAACAATATAATTTTTAGGTTTAATTAACTATGTTTATTATTAATTAAATAATATATATGTATAATTTTTGTCTTGAATAACAATGTAAAATATGGTAAATTTTAAACAAATAAACATTTTATGTATGAGGAGGTGTGATTTTATTTTTTTGAAAATTCAGAAAAATAAGGGGGTTATGATAATAAATTGAAATAGGAGAAGGGATAATAATGAAAAAATATATAATAATACTCTTATTTTTATCAGGGATAGTGTATATCTTTTCACAATTGAAGAACCAAAAATATGAAAAAAATTTAGATGAAAAGAAGTTTTTAGAGCAAAAAGAAAATTCATGGGAAAATGGATTAACACATATTAAAGAAAGTAACAGAGTGAAAATTGCAATTTTGGACAGTGGGATTAGCAAAAACCATCCTGATTTAGTAGGGAAAATAAAAGGGGAGTACAATGCTATAAATGTGGATGAGCCCATTGTGGATAATTTGGGACATGGAACAGCTATAGCAGGAATAATTGCAGCCAAAGATAATGATAAAGGGGTAGTCGGTATTTCTCCAGAATCGGATATTTTTTCAGTGAAGGTTTTATCTGATTCTGGAGAAGGTGATATTGGTAGCTTAATAAGAGGGATTGAATGGTGTATTAATAATGAAATGGATATTGTCAATATTAGCTTTGGTTTAGGGGCGAATAATTTGGAGCTGAGGGGGACTATAGATAAAGCAATTCAAAAAAATATAATAATTGTAGCAGCAGCAGGAAATAATTATATTTCTAAGGTAGAATATCCAGCTAAGTTTGCAAATGTAATATCGGTTGGAGCAATTGATTCCAATTTACAAAGGGCTTCTTTTTCTTCCACTGGAAAAATCGATTTTACAGCCCCAGGGGTAAATATTTTATCTACAAATAATCTAGGAGGGTACGAGCGTTATAGTGGTACATCTTTTGCAACTGCCTATGTTACAGGAATTATTGCTAAAGTAATAAGTGAGGAAGAACACTACAATGATTCTATTAAAGAAGGAAAGGTAGATGCAGTAAAAGATTTATTAAAAAAATTGTCAGTAGATGCAGGGAGAACTGGATATGATAATGAGTATGGGTATGGAATTTTAAGATTAGAAGATTAAAAAATATGGGGGAGTGAGGTTGTTTTATGAGGAAAAGTAGAATGAATTTCAAAAAATATATTTCATCTTTTTTAATTTTAATTTTAATTGTAAGTACCTTGCCTCGTGTCGATATTGTACAAGCTGAAGAAGTGAGTGGAGAAAGTTACAATTATATTTTAGATGAAAATGGAGAAATACAGTTATCTGAAGATTTTAAAGAAGATATAGAAATTGTAAAAGATAATGATGAAATCGCGATTATCGAGACTAATCTAGAGGTTGAAGATAACGAATTGAATATAAATGCCGCACTAAATAAAGAAGAAGACACTATAACGGTTATTTCAACTGAAAATGCTGACACAAATAATGAAGTGAAAAAAGAATATAAGGTAGAAATTTCAGAGGCTACAGAGGATGTTTTTATTGCGACTTTTACGGATATAGAAACGGGTGAACAATATGTAGTCGATAATACTAAAACAAAAGCCTCGGCAGTAGTTTTACCCATAGCTGTTGTTTTAGGAGGGGCTCTAGTATCACATTTAATTGCAATTTCAGCAGCAATGGTTATAGCAGGTGTAACATATTATGTAGCAACTAAGGTTATTAGTCGATTGAAGCGAAGTGATCCTTATCATTATATGGCAAAATTAAGAAGTGGCAAATTATGGATTGGTAATAGTGTTTCTCAGTCACGAGCAGCGGCGCATTTAAGAGCAGGGGGCGATATTTGGTCTAGAAGCAATTCTTTAGCTTGGACAGTGGCGAATAAAGCAGGTAAGTATACTCCTACTAAAGCGGAGGTTCATGGGAATGGAGGTAGTTATTTTTATCATTTTCATGCACAGGACGCTCATAATAAAAGAGTAGGTGGGCATTCATTTTTTTAGAACTGGAGTGAAGAAGTAATATGGGCTTAAAGAAATTACACGAACAGTTTTTAAAATCACAATTGCCATATAAACATTCTATAAATGAGGTTAGAAAGCTTATAACCTTTAAATATAAAGCTATTTTAATAAGAAAAGAAGAACTTGTGAACCTTATGCTAGACCCTTATATTAACTATAAAACTATTGAGTGTGTGTTCGGTATTAATGATGAAAAAATCTTAAGGGGTTTATTATCAACAGAGGAAAAAAATAATAGAGATTTTATTGAAAATGAGATTATGAATGATTCAAAAATTACTGATTCGGAAAAACAGCAGTTAATTAAAGAAGGCAGGGAAATTGTGATTATTATTGAATCAATCGATAAAAGGTTTATTTCTAATTTTACAATTCAGGGAAACTCAAAACAATTACTTAATGAATTATTAGTACTTAAAGGGATTAATCAAGCGGAATGTGTATTGACTAATGAAGAGTATAAGACTTTTCTTAATGCTTTAGTAATTGCAAAATATATTTAATAAAAAAGAACGTAGCTTACTGAAGTTACGTTCTTTTTGGAAGGGAATATATTATGACTCAACGTTATTTTCTTGCTGCAAAAAAGAGGTTGCCTATAGGGATATTTGGTAGAAAAGAAACAAAGAGAGTGGAAAGGGATAAGGCTTTCTTAGGATCAGAATTAGACTTTGCTGCAATTGTTGTAAGAGAGATAAAAAAAACAGAGATACCTAGTCATTTGCGAAATCCTTTTTGTGTTTCCATTACTCCAGAAGGAGGACAATTTAAAAATGGTTGCGAAACGAATTTGAAATGTTTACAGTTACTTTTTAATTATATTCAAGATATGAAGGATGAGTTATTTACACTTGAATTTTATACGGCTTGGTATGGAGAAGAAAATAATCCTGTATCTAACTATAGTGAATTGAATTTTAAAGATTTAGTTTCTCCCTTGCAATTAATATTGGCGGATCGGGAATATGTACTCTTAACAAAGAAAGATTGGTGAGTTTTATAAATAGCACATAAATTTATTTATGTGCTATTTATATTGGAATAATCCCAATTACAATTCCAGTAATCAACATCACCATTGTCGTTCCAACGGCCCACAATAAAGTGAAGCGTTGATGTTCACCGAAATCAACTTTGGCCATTCCGACCAATAAATAAGTGGAAGCGACAAGAGGACTTAATAAGTGAACGGGTTGCCCAAGTAAGGAAGCACGTCCCATTTCAGCTGCACTAATTCCGTAAGTAGCAGCAGCCTTCGTTAAAATAGGTAATACCCCAAAGTAAAATGCATCATTGGACATGAAAAATGTGAATGGCATACTAAGAAGAGCTGTAATAATTGGCAATTGTGGTCCAAGTGCATCTGGTATAAGAGTTACTACACTGTTAGCCATCGCATCTACCATTTTTGTTCCGGATAAAATACCAGTGAAAATACCGGCAGCAAATACGAGAGAAACAACTGCTAATACATTCCCTGCATGAGAAGCAATACGTTCTTTCTGTTGTTCTAAGTTTGGATAGTTAATCATAACAGCAATAGCAAAAGCGACTGTAAATAAAACAGGTAACGGCATAACTTCTAGTATGAGACAGACAAGTAATGTAGCGGTTAATAAAAAGTTAATCCATAGAAGTTTAGGACGTTTATGTACGGCGGCTTCGACAGTTGCAGCTTGCTCATCCATTGTTTGCATTTGTTTTAAATACTGTACATCCATAATTCCTAAACGTTTTCTTTCTTTTTTTCCAAGATAGTAGGCAACGAAAACAACCCAAATTGCACCAGTAATCATTCCTGGAATAAGAGGTGTAAATAATTCGGAAGCATCAAGTCCAAGTGCGCTCATAACACGAGCTGTGGGTCCACCCCAAGGTGTAAGATTTGTTACCCCCGCCCCTAACATAACAACTCCAGCTAATATGAGGGGGTTCATTCCAAGGCGCTTATATAGTGGATACATTGCGGAAACTGTAATCATGTATGTTGTTGTACCGTCACCATCTAGAGAAACGATAATAGTCAATATAGCCGTTCCGACAACGATTTTTAAAGGATCTCCTTTTACAAATTTTAAAATCTTACTAATGACAGGATCGAATAAACCGCTATCAATCATAATCCCAAAATATAAAATAGCGAACATAAGCATAATACCAGTAGGTGCTAATTTTTGAATTCCCTCTAACATCATAGGCCCCATATTGGCATAGAATCCGCCAATTAATGCAAAAACACTCGGAATTAATATTAATGCTACTAGCGCTGACATACGTTTCGTCATAATTAAAAACATAAAGACAAATACCATCGCAAATCCAAGTAGTGCTAACATGTAATTTCCCCCTCAAAAGAATGATTGCGCTTTCAAAATAGAATAAAAATTCAGAAAAAGGTTTTTTATTTATAATAAAAGCATCTATTCAAATGGTAAATAATTTGAAAAATAACATCATTAGAAGCATAATTTTTATTTTGTTCATTTTGTTCACGGTAGTTAATTTGAATTTTTAAAAAGTAAGCTGCTCCTCGTAAGAATGGTAGAATAAGATGAAAATAGTGAAGTGTGAAATAGGGAGTAGATGTTATATGAAAACGAGAATTGAAGAGATTTATAGCTCTTATGAAGGAAAAGTAGAGGAGATTTTTATTAATGAATCTTCTTACGTATATGAATGGGAAAAATTACTGATGATCCGAAAAAATGACGGTGAGCTAAAAAAAATTGCAGTCGGGATTAGTGGAAATATAAGATTGGTAAATGTAGAAGTTGGACAGGAAATTAGTGCGGATACATTATTAGTTAAGTTAGAAGATGATTTGTTAATTACAGGCTGCGAGTGATGAGAGATGTGTAGAAATAACTACACATCTTTTTTTGTTTCCTATATTACAAAAAGCACATTGTTTTTTCACAAATCTCACACAACCTTTTGGTATTCTTTTCGTGAAGTATACGGTTTCTAGGGAGGAATATTGATGAAAGTAAAATATGTTGTACTTGCTATATGTTTATGTTTCATATTTACAGTAGTCGGGTGTGGGAAAAAGGAAACAGCAGCTGTTGCCATTGATGAGAAACATGATAAATGTGATATTTGTCAAATTGGGGTAACAGATAATCAATTTGCAACAGAAATTATTTTAGAAAATGGAAAAGCGTTAAAGTTTGATGATATCGGTTGTATGTATAAATGGATGGAGATCAACTCAGATGAAAAGACGAAAGAGAAATTTGTTCGAGATTATGATTCGAAAGATTGGATTTCGTTAGAAGACGCTACTTACGTATATGATAAAACAATAACGACACCGATGGCTTATAATGTCATTTCATTTAAAAATAAAAAAGATGCAGAGAGCTTTGTATCTAACTATAAGGGGAAAGTTCTTTCGTATAAAGAGCTAGCAGAGCATAAATGGGAAATGAATAAAGAGATGATGGGGAAACCGAAAGCAGGAAATCATGGTGGACATCATTAATAATAGAAAAAGACAACTATATAGTTGTCTTTTTCTATTATTACTCAGGTGCAAATATAGAAAAGGTGTAAAATTTTTAGAAGAACGGTTACAATGGAATATAGTAACCTAAAGCAATCATTTATCCCGCATTAACGGGCAGTAAGATCCCCACCTCAAAATTTAGTGAAAGCAAAGAATTTAGGTGGAGTCGGGCTGCCCGTAAAAGCCCGATTGGTGTGGGCTAATAATTAGTGGTGGATGAACAAAACCCCCACTAATTAAAGTTTCACTTTATGTACTTTTTAGAAATGTATACAAATGCGGTAAAAACGTGCTAAACTAATTGCTTCATAATGTTAATGATGGGGCCATCAGGCGTATCATTTCAATAGGTTGAGAAACATAGTATAAGCTTAAGATAATCTGATTAAAGAAGGAATCTAAAGGGCTTATGGATAAATGTACTCAAGAAGAGTTATTGTATGTGATGGAGGAATGGTTAAGAAAACATTATCTTTCATAGGAGCTGTAGTTGTGAGAAAACAAAAAATTTTATTATGTATTTTATTAGGACTTTTAATGACGGTAGTGGCTTGCGATAAGCAAGAAGAACCAGAATCGAAACCGGTTCATGTGAAAAATGAAAAGAAAAAAGAGAAGCATAAAGAACAGGAAGAATCTAAAGAAGAGAAAAGTATAAATTTAATGGACAAACAGTTGTTACTTTCAGCTACTCTTGGAGACACAGAGACAGCTATGAAGTTGATTCAGGATGGAGCGAATATAAACGTAGAAGGTGACAACGGAGAAACGCCTGTCCTTGCAGCGACGTACCAAAATCATGTAGAGACAGTTAAAGCATTAATTGGTGCAGGTGCTAATATTGAAATTAAAGATGAGAAAAAAAGTAATCCACTTCTTTATGCAAGTAGAGAAGGATATACGGATATTGTAAAAGTATTAATTAATGCAGGAGTTAATACGAAAGAAACGACTAAGTCAGGTGGAACAGCACTTATTTCTGCATCTGAGCGTGGCCATGTAGAGGTTGTTAAAGAATTATTAGAGCATACAGATATTGATGTGAATTATAAAAATGAACGTGGTGGAACAGCGCTATTAGAAGCAATTGTATTAGGAAATGGTAGTGAAAACCATAAGAAAGTAATTCAATTGCTTATTGATCACGGTGCAGATGTAAATATGGCTAACAAGGAACATCTGACGCCACTGCAATACGCTGAAAAAAGAGGTTTTAAAGATATTGTAAATATGTTGAGGGTAGCTGGAGCAAATGAAGTAGTACAGCCACAACAACCAGTAGAGTAAAAAACGAAAAATAATCCCATTTAGATAGACAGAATGAAGAAATCAGTTAGTATGATGGATTCAGTAATGTGTATTTGAATGGGATTTTTGTTTTGAACATGAAAAATAGATTATGAATGGATGGTATATGGAGTAAATAAGGAGGATAAAAATGAGGCTCTTAGAACTTGATTTAATAGTAATTCAGGTAGAGGTTTTGTTTGTTCATAATCAAGTAGGAAAAATGAAATATGTAAATGAACAAGGAAATCCGAAAGCACCACGTTTTTTTCTTGGCAGAACTCGTGAAGGGAGTATAACGAGATATCATTGTAATGTGGATGATGAAACGGTAAGTAAGATTGAGAAGTTAATTCAAGAACCTTCAAAGCATATAGAGATAGCAAAGATTATTAATGTATTAAATGAAGAAAGAACAGTGAAAAATATTTGGATGGGTCCTGCTTTCATGTTTCATAGTAATTTACATAAGCCGACTAGAACAATACAAATAACTGAGAAGAATAGAGAGCTTTTGCGAGAAAATTTTCCTAATCTAATAGAACAGATGGAATGGAGGAAACCTTATTTTGCAATTGTAAAAAATGAAAAGGTAGTTTCTGTTTGTTGCAGTGCCAGAAGTACGCCCGTAGCTGCTGAGGCAAGTGTGGAAACTTTAGCGGAGTTTCAAGGGAACGGATATGGTACTGATGTTGTTACAGCCTGGGCGATATCATTACAAGAAGAAAAACGCATTCCACTTTATAGTACTTCTTGGGATAATTATGCTTCACAAGCAGTTGCGAGAAAACTAAAACTAATTAACTATGGAATGAATTTACATATTGATTGAATTTTAAGTATTGTTTCGTTCTATTTGTTTATATTTTAATATCTAGATTAATGTAAATAGTGATATGGTGAATATTAACATTCGGTTAACACCTAATTAACAATCTATCAAAACTGACTTAATAAATGCGTAATATAGTAAAGGTAACAAAATAACTAGGGTAGAGAACATTTGAGAACACCCACTTACATATAATGTGCCACTTTCTTAGGTGTGCTCTATTCTCTAGAGTTCAAATAAGGAGAAAGGCGTTCTATGTAAGTAGGTGTTTTTAGTTTGGATAAAAATAGAACAGTTAGGTGGAATGAATGTTTAAAGAACCTTATATTGCGATGATAAAGGATTGGAAAGGATACAAAGCATACAAAAAATTGCCGAAAACAGTTTTTCTTATGACTGGTTCAATGCTGGAATTACCAGAGCGTGTATATGAATTGCAGAAACATGGACATGATGTATTTCTTCATTGTGATTTTATACAAGGCTTAAATACGAATACAGAGGAAGCACTTTTGTATATTGAAGATGTTATCGGGGCACAAGGTATTATTTCAACAAAGGGTTCGAAAATTCGAAATGCTAATAAAATTGGATTGAAAACAATTCAACGTATTTTTATTGTAGATACTTTATCCCTTACTAAATCAATTGAAAATTGTAAAACGACTAAACCAAATGCAGTAGAGATTATGCCGGGGATTATGCCTTCTATAATTAAACAGCTAGCAGAGGAAATAGAGTTTCCTATTATTGCAGGCGGGCTGATTCAAACGCGAGAAGATGCGGAAATTGCAATTCGTGCAGGAGCAAGTGCGATTTCAACAAGTCATTATGAAGTATGGATACATGAAGAAAAAAGGAGTGCAACCTTGTGATTGAATTGAAAAATGTTTCAAAGGTATATAAAAATGCAGAAGAGACAGCGGTTAAAGGCGTATCGGTTCATATTAAGAAGGGCGAATTTTTTGTTTTAGTTGGACCTTCGGGATGCGGGAAAAGCACATTATTACGAATGATCGCTGGCTTAGAAGAGATTTCTTCGGGAGATTTAATTATTAATGAACGTGTTGCAAATGATCTAGAGCCGAAAGACCGTAATCTATCAATGGTATTTCAAAATTATGCATTATATCCACACTTATCTGTAGAAGAAAATATTTTATTTGGACTTAAGGTAAGAAAAGTACAAAAAGAAGAGCGACAAAAGCGATTAATGGAAGCTATTGAAATGGTAGGACTGAAAGAGTATGTGAAAATGAAACCAGGCCAATTATCAGGCGGACAAAGACAGCGTGTTGCGCTTGCTAGGGCGATCGTGAGTCAAGCGCCAATCTGTTTAATGGATGAACCACTTTCGAATTTAGATGCGAAATTACGTGCGCAAATGAGAATTGAAATTAGAGAAATTCAGCAGCGATTAGGAATTACGATGATTTACGTTACCCACGATCAAATAGAAGCGATGACTATGGGAGATCGTATTATGGTTTTAAATAAAGGAAGTATACAGCAAGTTGGAACACCACTTGACATATATAACGAACCAGCAAACGAATTTGTTGCAAGCTTTATAGGTTCTCCTTCTATGAATATAAATGATGGAGAAGTGGATAAAGAAAAAGGTGTATTACATATAGGGAAATTGCAAATTCCATTATCTATTGGACAGTTAAAGCAATTACCAGAAGGAATAATTCGTATAGGCATGCGTCCTGAGCATATTGCACTGTCTGAGGAAGGACAAGAAGTGACGCTGCAATCTGTAGAAGTATTAGGGAATGAATCTATATTAAACTTTGCGGTAAATGGAACAATTTGGAGTGCGAAAGTCATCGGACAGTTACTCTTGAACAAAGGTGACAAAGTAAAATTATTATTCTCGCAAGAAAAGTTATGCTTCTTTAACGAAAACACGAATGAACGCTTAAAAGTGGTAGCTGAAGAAGAGTTGAAAGTGGTGGCGAAATAATGATCGAAGTAAATAAGTTACCAGTTCAAACAAAGGTGTCAAAAAAGAAAAAATTATGGGGGAGAACGAAAGATTTAAGAATAGGATTATTGTTTTTGGCGCCATCTATTTTGCTATTTTCGATTTTTCTGTTCTATCCATTGTTTAGGACGATTTACTATAGTTTTTATTTAACCGATATCCATGGAGAAGCTAATCTTTTCGTTGGCTTAGAAAATTATCAATATTTATTCTCTGATACAGCCTTCTACAAAAGTATAAAATCAACTTTACTATTTGTTTTATATACAGTGCCTACGAGTATTATATTTGCTTTGTTTCTTGCATTGATTGCAAATGGAAAGGTAAGAGGTATTGGGTTATTCCGAGTTCTGTTTTCTTCGACGATGGGAATATCAGTAGCTGCTAGTGCAGTGATTTGGCTATTTTTATTTCATCCAAGTGTAGGATTATTTAATAATATATTAGCCGCTATGAATCTTCCTGCAATCGCATGGTTAACGAGTCCGGACTGGGCACTATTCTCTGTATCAGTTACAACAGTTTGGGTGAATACAGGGTTTGCATTTTTAGTTATATTAGGTGGTTTACAAAATATCGATACGTCTTTATATGAGAGTGCATCTATAGATGGTGCTAGTTATTTATATAAGCTTCGCCGTGTTACATTACCGATGCTATCGCCAACTTTATTCTTTATTGTAACAGTAACGTTAATTAGTGCGTTCCAAAGTTTTGGACAAATTGATATTTTAACGCACGGTGGACCGAATGATGCAACGAATTTGATTGTGTACTCGATTTACAAAGAGGCGTTTGTGAATCATCAATTTGGAACAGCAAGTGCACAAGCGATGGTATTATTTGTTTTCATTTTCGTTGCTACATTACTTCAATTTAAGTTTGCTGAGAGAAAGGTGCATTATAAATGATTGTTAAACAGTGGAAACAAAATTTCCTATTATACATGCTGCTCATTATTAGCGCAGTAATGGTATTTTTTCCTGTACTGTATGCATTTTTAATAAGTTTTATGACACCAGACGATATTCAAATGAGAAGGTTATTTCCGACCCAGTTTACTTTTGATAATTTCATTAATATTTTTCAAAAAGTACCACTTTTTACATACTTATATAACAGTTTAATTGTATCGACAGTCGTTATGATTGGACAACTTATCGTATCAAGTTTAGCAGCTTATGCTTTTGTTTTTCTTCAGTTTAAAGGGAGAAACTTAATTTTCTTCCTGTTTATTTCAACGATGCTGATTCCGTGGGAAGCAACGATGGTGCCTAACTTTTTAACGATTCAAAACTTTGGCTGGATCAATAGTTTCGCCGGGATGACAGTGCCGTTTTTTGCAACAGCTTTCGGTATTTTCTTGTTACGTCAACATTTTATGACACTTCCGAATGAACTAAAAGAAGCTGCGTTTATTGAAGGGATTGGAAATGTAAGGTTTTTATTCAGCGTTGTAATTCCGTATTGTAAAACGAGTTTTATTACGCTTGGAGTATATAGCTTTTTAACAACATGGAATATGTATTTATGGCCACTTTTAGTGACCACTGATGAAAAAGTAAGAACAGTGCAAATCGGTGTGAAGCAGCTTCAGTCTCAAGAAGTTGCAACTGATTGGGGAAGCGTAATGGCCGGTGTTACGGTTATCGTTATTCCAACATTGATTTTACTATTTTTAGGGCAAAAGCAATTACAACAAGGATTAACAAAAGGTGCAATTAAATAATTAAGAGAAGGTGAGATTTAAATGAATCTAGTAAAAAAAGGTGCTGCTCTATTAATGGTAGCAACAATGGCATTATCTAGTGTCGCTTGTTCAAATAGTAAAACAGAGGGAAAACCTGAAGCACAGGCAAAAGTAGCACCAGTTGAAAAAAATGGTGATAAAACAGTAATTCGCTTCTGGCATGCGATGGGTGGAAAAACACAAGGAGTACTAGAGGGTCTTGTTGCAGACTATAATAAGTCGCAAAATAAATACGAGATAAAGGCAGAGTTCCAAGGGACATATGAAGAGTCTTTAACGAAATTTAGAACGATGTCTGCAACGAAAGAAGCGCCAGCTCTTGTTCAATCGAGTGAAATTACAACGAAATATATGATTGATAGCAAAAAAATCACACCAATTGATAGCTGGATAAAAAAAGATAAGTACGATACGTCAAAATTAGAAAAAGCAATTACAAATTATTATTCAGTTGATGGAAAAATGTATTCTATGCCATTTAATTCATCTACACCAGTATTAATTTATAATAAAGATGCTTTCGCAAAGGCGGGCTTAGATCCAGAGAAAGCTCCAAAAACATATGCGGAATTACAAGAAGCAGCGAAAAAGTTAACGATTAAAGAAGGCGGAAATGTAAAACAATATGGATTCTCCATGCTTAACTATGGTTGGTTCTTTGAAGAGTTGTTAGCGACACAAGGTGCTTTATATGTAAATAACGAAAACGGCCGTAAAGATGCTGCAAAGAAGGCGGTATTTAACGGTAAAGAAGGACAGAAAGTATTTGGAATGTTAGATGATTTAAATAAAGCTGGCGCACTTGGAAAGTATGGAGCAAGTTGGGATGATATTCGTGCTGCGTTCCAGTCTGGACAAGTTGCTATGTATTTAGATTCTTCAGCAGGTGTTCGTGATTTAATTGATGCATCTAAGTTTAATGTAGGTGTTTCATATATTCCATATCCAGAGGATTCGAAACAAAATGGTGTTGTCATTGGAGGCGCATCATTATGGATGACGAATATGGTTTCAGAAGAAACGCAACAAGGTGCTTGGGACTTTATGAAATATTTAACGAAGCCAGACGTACAAGCGAAATGGCATACGGCAACAGGCTATTTCTCAATTAATCCAGATGCATATAATGAGCCGTTAGTAAAAGAGCAATATGAAAAATATCCACAGTTGAAAGTAACAGTAGATCAACTGCAAGCGACGAAGCAATCTCCAGCAACACAAGGTGCTTTAATTAGTGTATTCCCAGAATCACGAGATGCAGTTGTAAAAGCATTGGAAGCAATGTATGACGGAAAGAATAGTAAAGAGGCGTTAGATGAAGCTGCCAAAGCAACAGATAGAGCAATTAGCATTTCAGCTCGTACGAGTCAAAAATAAGAGAAAGCCGTATCCTTAAAAGGGATACGGCTTTCTTTATAGGGAGATAAGGGATCAAAGAAATGATGAAGTCTTATCTCTTTTATATGAGTAAAGGGTCTAGAGTGAATGTTGTCCTTTTCATTATTTATTCAACTCCATTGCGACTTGTTTACCATTTACGAAAACCTCTACTATCGCTACTACAACTTCCATTACTTTTTTCATCTCTCATCTCTCCTTGTTTTTTGTTTCATTTCTTACTCTCAGTATAAGGAGATACAGTAATTACAACTATCGAATTGGATGACAAGAGACTTACATTGTTGTAAGGATAATAGTTTAGTTTGTAATAAAGTGAAACTTTAATCAATGGGGCTTTACTTCATCCCCCAATGATTATTAGCCCTCACCAATCGGGCTTTTACGGGCAGTAAGACCCCCACCTAACTTCTTTGCTTCCGCTGAATTTTGAGGTGGGGGTCTTACTGCCCGTTAATGCGAGATAAATTTAATTCAAGGTTAAGATTCGGAATTTTCCGTTGTTTTGAACTATAATTAGAAAGAGGGGGGATAATATGAAAAGAATTCTTGTTATTAGTGATATTCATGGAGAAATAGAAAAGTTCGAACAGTTGTTGAAAGAAGCTCAATATGATGCGAAACAGGATCAATTAATCTTACTGGGAGATTATGTAGATCGTGGTCCAAATGCGCGTGCTGTAATTGAAAAGGTAAAAGAATTGAAAGAAGAGGGAGCTCTCATTTTAAAAGGAAATCATGAAGATATGATGATTAAGGCGTTAACGACAAATGAGGAACGTTCATGGAACCATTGGGTAAAAAGAAATGGTGGAGATAAGACATTATATAGTTATGGATTTCTAGAAGAAGATATTGTGGTTAATGAGAAAGACTTCCAAAAACCGATTTTACAATCTTCTGTATTAGAGGAACATATAAAGTTTATTCAAGAATTAGATCATTACATTGAAACAGAAGAGTATATATTTGTACATGCTGGGGTTGAGCCGATGAAACGAGTTTCTGAATCTGAACCATATACGTTAATGTGGATCCGTAATGAATTTCATAATGGATATAGCGGTGAAAAGGTTGTTGTATTTGGGCATACGGAAACAAAAACGCTTCATAGTAGTGAGGATTGCGGAGTGTATTTTGGTAGTAATCGTATTATTGGAATTGATGGCGGGGCTGTGTATGGTGGTCAGCTAAATTGTTTGGAGTTGCCAAGTAAAAAGGTATATGTAATAAAAAATTGAAAGAGATAAGAGGAATCTTATTTCTTTCAATTTTTTATTAAGGTAAATTTAAGACAAAGTTTTTATAATAAAATTTCAAAATTTTAGAAGGAAATAGTTGAAAATGAAATTACGTAATATAACAACATTCTTTTGTTATGAAGAGAAGAAATGTAATAATAAATAGAATTGAACTATTTGATGGAAGGTGAGAGCATGCGCTTACTTGTAGTAGAAGATAATACTTCGTTATTAGAGTCTATCGTACAAATTTTGCGTGATGAATTTGAAGTAGATACGGCAATAAATGGAGAAGATGGATTGTTTTTAGCGCTTCAAAATATATATGATGCAATTTTGTTGGATGTGATGATGCCAGGGATGGACGGATTTGAAGTGATTCAAAAAATACGTGATGAAAAGATTGAAACACCAGTCCTGTTTTTGACAGCGAGAGATTCTTTAGAAGATCGGGTGAAGGGATTGGACTTTGGTGGAGATGACTATATCGTTAAGCCATTTCAGGCCCCTGAATTAAAAGCGAGAATTCGCGCTTTACTACGCAGAAGTGGTAGTTTAACAACGCAGCAAACCATTCGCTATAAAGGGATTGAATTGTTCGGAAAAGATAAAGACGTTCAAGTAGATGGACAAGGTATTAAGTTGACATTGAAACAATATGAGCTACTAGAGTATCTCATTCAAAATAGCGGGAAGATTTTAATGCGTGAACAAATTTTTGATCGTGTTTGGGGATTTGATTCAGATACGACAGTAGCAATTGTAGAAGTGTATGTGCATCATTTACGTAAAAAATTAGAGCCATTCGGTTATCAGAAAGATATTCAAACCGTTCGAGGTATTGGATATATATTAAAAGAACAATGAAAAAAGGAAGTATGTTTCAAAAGACACGCATTCGTTTGACTATAGTGAATTCATTAGTATTTATCCTATTAATAGGGATATTAGGCAGTATTATTTATTCATACACATATAAGCGTATTTATAATGAAGTGGATCAATCTATAAAAATGATGGCTCAGTATAGAGAAAAATTAGATGTCAAAATACCACCAAGAAAACGCATGGAGAATATCCAGATTGGAGATCCGCGAGTAACTAGAATAACTTGGAATGGGAAAATAGTGAAAATAGAGGGCGATAACCGTAAATTCCGTTCTATTTTTGAAGAGAATTTGGAAAAGTTTTCTCCAAAAAAATTAGGGGAGTTACAAGATATTGAAGTACAAGGACGATATTTTAGAGTATTTTCGCTTCAAAAAGATGGAGAAATAGTTCAAATCGTGCGAGATATAACAGCGGAAGAAGGAATGTTAAATACTTTATTTTTAATTCTAGTTATAGGTTGTAGCATAGGAAGCCTCTGTGCGATAGGTATTGGCTTTTTCCTAGCTGGTAGAGCACTTGTACCTATTCAAAATTCATGGGAGAAACAGCAGCAATTCGTTTCTGATGCATCACATGAACTAAGGACACCACTTGCAGTTATTCAATCAAAAACGGATGTGTTATTCCAATCACCATCCGCTACGATAGAAGAAAAAGCGATGGATATTTCTACAATTTCAAAAGAATGTAGGCGGTTATCGAAACTCGTTAGTAATTTATTATTGCTAGCACGTTCTGATTCTAATCAAATTGAGATGGATAAGAAAACATTTGAACTTGATAAATTGTTAGAAGAAATAGTAGCTCCATATAAAGAGATTGCTTCTTATCAAGAAAAAGAAATGATACTAAAAGTAGAACGTGGTGTATCTTTTATGGGGGATAGAGAGCGGATTCATCAAATGATGGTCATACTGTTAGATAATGCGATGAAATATACAAACGAAGGTGGGCATATTCAAATCGATTGTACGCAAACGAGTAGTTCAATTCGTATACAGGTGAAGGATGACGGGATAGGAGTGAAAGAAGAAGATATTCCGAAATTATTTGATCGTTTTTATCAAGGGGATAAAGCAAGAAGTACGTCAGAAGGAGCTGGATTAGGTCTTTCAATCGCCAATTGGATTGTAGAAAAGCATTATGGAAAAATATCAGTAGAGAGCAGATGGGGAAATGGCACTTGTTTTGAAGTGATTTTCCCTAAAAATCAAAAAATATAAGTAAGAAGACGATCTTGTTTTTACAAGGTCGTCTTTTTTTTTAAGGGAAAGTTAAGAAACTATTTATATTATGTATGGCATAAAGAACGTTCGTTACATGAAGAAGAGACTAGGTGTATGTGAGTCGATTTTATCAATCATAATGTTATCTCAAGCAGTGATGAGATGTATGTATAGTATTAAAAAAACTAGGGGAATGATGGAAAAGAAAGTATAAGAGGGAGGAATTAATTTTGAAAAAGAAAATGATGACGGTATTCACTATTGGAGTAATGAGTTTAAGCATATTAGGGGGTGCCTCTCCTTCTGAAACACAAAGAGGAAAGACAGATTACACGCAGCGCAGTAAAGAACAATTGAACAATGGTAAGATACATGCAGTGCATACAGAAGAAAAAGCAGAGAAACTAGGTATCGAAACGGAAGGAAAAGAACAAATTACATTAGAAAAAGAAATTCATGAAACAGAAGTAGGAAGGGAAGCAGAGCAGTTAGGTATTTCGATTGAAGGAAAAGATGTTGGGACGCTGTCAGAAGAAATCTATGAAACAAAAGTAAAGCAAGAAGCGTTAAAGCTAGGCATATCTATAGAGAATACATCAATTGTAGATTTAATTACTCAAATTAATGCGATTAAAATTAAAGATGAAGCAGATAAATTAGGCATTTCTACAGATGGAAAAGAAATCGAAGACATCGCGGAAGAAATCTACGGAACGAAAGTAAGAGAAGAAGCAGGAAAGTTAGACATTTCTCAAAAAGGAAAAGAAATTGAAGAGTTAGCACAAGAAGTGTACGAACAAAAAGTACAGGAAGAAGCAAAAAAATATCATATTGATTTGTATGGGAAAGATATATATCAAGTATTAAGAGAAATTAATGAACAAAAGGTGCTACAAATGGCAGATGAGCTTAATATGGATAAAATGAATATGAATATTCAAGAGTTAGCGGAAAAGATAAAAAAAGAGCAGCCTGAAAAAGGAAAAGAACTAAATTTTGTACCGATGATACGAACGGATGCTGACGCATTTTATTCTTATTTAACGAATTAATAAGGGCGTGAAAGCGATAAGAAAATTGAAGTGGTATATATGTACAGCTTTACTAGGTGCAGCAATATGGAGTGTATATACAAATGGAATTCCAAAGTATGTAGAGAAGTTAACATTCTCAAATATACAAAGAGGAAAAGAAACGGAGTTTAGTAATAACGATGAAAAAGTCATCTTATCAAATGTTCCCTTAATTCAGCAGTTACCAGAATTGGATAGAGGCTGTGAAGTGACAAGCTTAGCGATGATGTTACAATACGCTGGTGTTTCAGTGGATAAGATGACATTAGCAAATGAAATAAAAAAAGTTGATTTTATAGACGATGGTGTGCGCGGGAATCCGAATGAAGGATTTGTAGGTAATATTTATACATTTTCTGAATCAGGATATGGTGTATATCATGGGCCACTTTTTCAGTTAGCGGAAAAATATTTACCTAATAAAGCTGTAGACTTAACTGGGAAGAATATAGAAGAGATTTATAAGAGTATAAAAGCAGGGAAACCGGTAGTCATGATTACGAATGCAACATTTGCACCATTAGATGAAGATGAATTTACTACATGGGAAACAAATAGTGGAGATGTTTCTATTACGTATAATGAACATTGTATTGTACTTATTGGGTATGATCAGGAATCTGTATATATTCGAGATCCACTTGAGGATAGCTTAGATGTAAAAGTATCGAGAGAAAGCTTTGAACAGGCATGGGTGCAAATGGGGAGTCAGGCAATTAGTTATGTAAAGAGCTCCAAATAAATTAGGATGAAGAGTTTTAGTAATATGACTATAAGGCGAAGGATAGAGATTGAGGATTATAAGAGAAATTTTGTAGAGTAGAAGCTGTTGAGAAATAAGAGAACTTTAGCATATATAATGCTAAAGTTCTCTTATTTTTATGATTAAAATCCTTATTAAGGAGTGAATATGCAAAAATGCATAATTGACGAAAAATTTACATGTTATCATTATATATTGTTTTATATATGTTAATTGTATAAAATGACACAAGTATCCGCATTACATAAAGGAGGCTTATTATGCAAAAAATATTTAACTGGGTTAAATGTATGAGTATCAATAAAAAATTAATCATTTCATTTTTTATTATTTTAACTATACCAGGAATTATTATCGGTGGTGTTTCATATCAAACTGCCAAAACAAATTTTGAACATCAAATGACAGATAAAGCAAAGGAGAATATTTCGATTTTAAATACTGTTATTTCTCAAAATATAGAAGAGAAATTTGTTGATGCGACGTACTTTGCAGACATCTTAACAGAGGATACATATCCAAATGGACAAGAAGAAATAGTGAGAACGAAATTAGCACAATATATAAAGCTTCATCCAGAAGTAGAAGGTATTTATATTGGAACAGAGACGGGAAAGTTTATAAGAGAACCATTTATCCAAATGGCTGATGGGTATAATCCAACAGATAGAGCTTGGTATAAAGAAGCACATGAAAATAAAGGGAAAGTAATTGTTACTGCGCCATATCAGTCAGCATCTACAAAAAATATGGTAGTGACAATTGCGAAAGAAGTAAAAGATGGTAAAGGTGTTATAGGAATTAATTTAAACTTAGATAACATCTTAAAAATTTCCAAAATGATTAACATTGGTGAAAAAGGTTATGCAGTTATTTTAGATCAAAATAAGCAAATTGTTAGTCATCCATCTAGAAAACCAGGTGCAAAAGTTACTGATCCTTGGATTAAACCAATTTATGAAGATAAACAAGGAAATGTGTCTTATACAGAACAAGATGATAAAAAGAATTTAATCTTTGCAACAAATGAGAAAACAGGCTGGAAAGTAGTTGGCGTTATGTTCGATGAAGAAATTACCCAAGCTGCCAGTCCAGTGTTTTATAAGACTTTAATTGTTATTGCTATCGCTATTGCATTTGGTAGTGTATTAATTTATTTCATTACAAAGTCTATTACAGGGCCATTACGAAAAATAGCTGAATCGGCATATAAAATTAGTAAGGGAGATTTAACAGAGAAAATTACAATCCATTCCAAGGATGACATAGGAAAATTAGGGAATTCATTTAATGAAATGTCTACGTCTTTACAAGATGTTATTACCCAAATTAGCTTTTCAGCAGAACATGTTGCAGCATCGGCAGAAGAGTTAACAGCGAGCGTACAGCAAGCAAATGATGCGACAGACCAAATTACAATTGCAATGGAACAAGTATCAGGTGGGGCTGAATCACAAAGTCAAGGTGTTGAAGAAGGTGCGGCTACATTGCAACAAGTAAATACAGCAATTCAAGATGTAACTGGAAGCGCAGAGTCAATTTCTATTTCCTCATTACATGCGAGAGAAAGAGCTGAAGAGGGAGAAGATTTAGTTGAACAAACTGCAAAACAAATGCAGTCTATTTCTAGGTCGGTATCCGAGTCAGATGCTATTATTAAACTTCTTGATGAGAAATCAAAGCAAGTAGGAGCTATTTCTGAAGCAATTCAAAACATAGCTACTCAAACGAACTTATTAGCTTTAAATGCGGCTATTGAAGCAGCAAGAGCAGGTGAACAGGGACGAGGATTTGCTATTGTAGCAGATGAGGTTAGAAAATTAGCAGAGCAATCAGGAGAGTCATCTGGAGAGATTGCAAATTTAATTGCAGAAATTAAGGCGGATATTGAACATACTGTTAAGGCAATGGATAATGTGAATGGAGAAGTTCAACAAGGCCTTGATGTTGTAACAAAAACGAAAGTAAGTTTTACGGAAATTTTAAGTTCTACTACACATATTGTTTCTCAAGTTAATCAAATGGTAGAAACAACGAAGAGAATTGCTGGAGATGCAAATGAAGTGACAAATGCTATTGATGAAATTGCAGCGGCTGCAGAAGAAAATACAGCTAGTATGCAAAGTGTTGCAGCTTCAACAGAAGAACAGGTTAATTCAATGGAGGAAATTAGTTCAGCTTCGCAAAACTTAGCTGGGATGGCCGAAGAACTACAAGCGATGACTAGTAAATTTAAAGTATAATAACAGCAGATAAGTAAGGTGAAAATAATATCACCTTACTTATTTTTCTATTCAGCAATTAGGGGAGTCATTAACGGGATGAAAAAAAGAAAAAGACTATGGAATTTGTGGAAAACGATTACATTGTTAGTTTGTACAGTTGTAATTTTTTCTTTACTTGTGACAGATATATTAATTAGTCATAATGTAGAACGGGCGACGGAGGATAGCCAAGCAGAGAAAGCAAAAACAATTGCACACATTGTGGCGAATGATTCAATTGTAATCAATGGTTTGGTTGGGAAAGCGGATACCCCTGCAATCCAAACGTATACAAATAGGATATTAAAAAACACAGGTGTTCAATTTATCGTAGTTATGGACATGGATGGAATAAGAAAATCTCATCCAGATCCTCAAAAAATAGGTCGTCATTTCATTGGTGGGGATGAAGGGCCTGCATTGAAAGGAAAAGAACATGTATCGTTAGCAGAAGGAACTTTAGGTATTTCCATGCGAGTGTTTGTACCAATATTTTCTGAAACAGGTGAACAACTTGGAGCAGTGGCCGTTGGTATTTCAGCAGATAATGTAAAAGAGAGAGTTAAGGAAAGTAGACATATCATTTATATTGGTGTCGGAGTTGGAGTATTAGTCGGAATTATAGGAGCAATATTGCTAGCTAGACATATAAAGAAAAGTTTATTCGGTCTTGAGCCGCACAGGATAGCAAAAATTCTTGAAGAAAGAAATACGATGCTACAATCTGTAAAGGAGGGGATCATTGCTGTAGATAAAGAGGCTAGAGTAACGCTAATTAATAATGAAGCAAAACGTCTATTTAAAAAAAGCGGACTTGAAGAAAATTTTATCGGTAAAGATGTTGAGTTGTATATGCCAAATTCACGTATAAAAGAAGTATTGCAAACGGGAGAAGTACAATTAAACGAAGAACAAAATATTTATGGAATTACGATTGTGACGAATCGAGTTCCTTTATATGTAAAAGGAGAAATAGTTGGTGCAATTGCAACATTTCGTGATAAAACAGAGATTAGAAAACTAGCAGAGGAACTAACTGGTATTAGACTATATGCAGAAGCATTACGGGCACAATCTCATGAGTTTATGAATAAGATGCATGTCGTATTAGGGCTTACACATATGAAACAGTATGAAGAATTACAGAAGTATATAAGCGGTATGGTATCAGAGCATCAATATGAAATTGGTGGAGTTATGAAAAGAATAAAAAGTCCAGTATTTGCTGGTTTTTTACTAGGTAAGCTCAGCTATGCTAGAGAGAAAAATATAAAATTAATTATAAGTGAAGATTCTTACATGCCGGAAATAGATGATGAAAGTATTACTCATGAACTTATTACGATTGTCGGAAATTTAATTGATAATGCATTAGAAGCAGTGACGAATTGTGAAAAGAAGCAAGTTGAAGTTGAGATACAACATGGGGATATATTAACTATTACAGTACAAGATACGGGAAAAGGTATACAAGAAAAAGAAATAGAGGAATTATTTACGAAAGGTTATTCCACAAAGGGAGATAACCGCGGTTATGGTTTGTATCTTGTAAAAGAAAGTATACAGCGAATAAATGGGGAAATTCATATGCATTCATTAGTAGGAAAGGGAACAACGATAACAATTGAAATACCTAAAGGTAGGGATGAGAGGCAAATATGATTAAAGTTTTAATTGTAGAAGATGACCCGATGGTAGCAATGTTAAATACGCATTATTTAGAGCAAGTAGGAGGGTTTGAACTTGTTCAAGCAGTTAACTCAGTAAAGTCGGCGATAGAAGTATTAGAGAAATCACGAGTGGATTTAGTATTACTTGATATTTTTATGCCTGAAGAGACTGGGTTTGAGCTTTTAATGTATATCCGGAACCAAGAAAAAGAAATCGATATAATGATGATTTCAGCTGTACATGATATGGGGAGTATTAAAAAAGCATTACAATATGGAGTTGTAGATTATTTAATTAAACCATTTACATTTGAACGATTTAAAGAGGCATTAACGATATATCGAGAAAAATTTACTTTCATGAAAGAACAACAAAAAATTAGTCAATCGGAATTAGATTCGTTAATTTTACAAAAAGAAAAAAGAGAGCCTACTGTCACTAAAGAGCTTCCGAAAGGGTTAACGAAGCAAACGTTGCAATTAATTTGGCAGAAGATCGAGTCGCTGAATGGAAGAGTGTTTACAACAGATGAAATGGCACAATTAGTTGGAATTTCAAGAGTTTCTATTCGAAAATATGTAATGTTTTTGACTGACATTGGGGTGTTAGAAAACGAAATGATGTACCAACATGTGGGAAGACCTGTAAGTAAATTAAGATGTGTTGATCAAAAGAAAATAGAGTTTTACGTATAAGCGACTTAGTATAAGTCGCTTATACTTTTTTTAATTACAAAATCAATTACAAAACTTACAAAAACTATTTTTACTATTGAAAGCGTTTTAATATTGTTATTAAGAAAACGAGGGGGTGCCATATGGGAATTCAAAAAAATGTGGAAGCGGTATCATTTCCTGAAGGAAATGAAGTACAAAGAGAATCTTTCGCTTCTAAAATTATGAATGTAAAAATCGGTGTTATACCTTTACCGTTATATGTAGTATTGGCTGCTATTATTTATGGGGCATCTGTATATAATAAATTGCCAGCAGATATGATTGGTGGATTTGCAGTTATTATGATCATGGGGATTTTCTTAGGTGATATTGGGATGAGAATTCCAATTTTTAAAAATATCGGCGGTCCAGCAATACTTTCGTTATTTATTCCATCATTACTTGTATTTTTTAACTGGATGAATCCAGCTTCAATGGAAGCTGCGACAATGTTAATGAAAAAATCGAACTTTTTATATCTATATATTTCTTGTTTAGTAGTCGGAAGTATTTTAGGAATGAACCGTAAAGTGTTAGTACAAGGTTTCGTTCGTATGTTTATTCCTTTAGTAGTAGGGACGTTAGCTTCTGTAGCAGTAGGATTATTGGTCGGTTCACTATTTGGATTTGAAATGAAGCAGACATTCTTCTTTATCATCGTACCAATTGTGAGTGGTGGTATCGGGGAAGGAATTTTACCATTGTCGCTAGCTTATAGTGACATTTTAAATGAATCATCAGCAACGTTTGTATCACAGCTTATTCCAGCAGCTATTATTGGAAATATGTTCGCAATCGTGAGTGCAGGGTATATGAAGCGTTTAGGTGAGAAGAAACCAGAGCTTAGTGGTAACGGTGTATTAGTGAAAACAGACAATCAAGCAGAATTATTAAAAGAACAAAATACAGAGAAGCCAATTGACTTCTCATTAATGGGAGCAGGTTTATTAATTGCGTGCACGTTCTTCATCTTCGGAGGATTTGCTTCTAAGTTCATCGGTATTCCTGGGGCAATCATTATGATTTTCTCAGCGGCACTTGTGAAATACTTTAAATTAATGCCAGCGAAAATGGAGCAAGGAGCATTCCATTTATATAAATTTATTTCAAAAAATTTAACTTGGCCTTTAATGGTTGGATTAGGATTGCTATATATTCCGTTAAAAGACGTAGCAGCAGTTCTTTCAGTAGGATATGTTGTTGTGTGTGCATCGGTTGTTCTTACAATGGTAGCATCAGGTTTTCTTGTAGGGAAAGTGATGAAAATGTATCCAGTTGAATCAGCGATTGTAACTGGATGTCATAGCGGTTTAGGTGGAACTGGAGATGTCGCTATTTTATCGGCTTCAAATCGTATGGAATTAATGCCGTTCGCGCAAATTTCTACTCGTTTAGGCGGGGCAGCAATGGTTGTAACAGCGACAATTTTATTAAAAATGTTTTCATGATCAAACAAGCTAGCTATATTCATATAGCTAGCTTGTCAAATTAAGGGGAGATTATAAGTATGTTAGATAATCAAATTAATGAAAGATCATTGTTACTGCATAAAGAATTAGTAGGGAAAATTGAAATTACAAGTAAAGTAGAAGTAAATTCAGCGGATGATTTAAGCCTGACATATACACCAGGTGTAGCGGAGTCTTGCAAAGCAATTGCGGCGGATGAAGAAACAGTGTATGACTATACGGCACGCGGTAATATGGTGGCAGTTGTCTCAGATGGAACAGCGGTACTTGGTTTAGGGAATATTGGACCGAAAGCAGCTATGCCTGTTATGGAAGGGAAGAGTATTTTATTTAAGAAATTTGCGAATGTAGATGCTTTCCCATTATGTTTAGGCACAACGGATGTAGATGAAATCGTTACTCTTGTAAAAAATTTAGAGCCTACATTTGCAGGGATTAATTTAGAAGATATTGCAGCACCACGTTGTTTTGAAATTGAAAAACGATTAAAAGAAGAAACGAATATTCCTGTATTCCATGATGATCAACATGGAACAGCTATTGTCGTTTTAGCAGCTGTTATTAATGCATTAAAAGTTGTTAGCAAACAAATGGATAATGTGAAAATCGTTATTAACGGTGCGGGTTCGGCAGGAATTGCAATCGGAAAATTATTATTAAAGGCTGGTGCAAAGCACATTACGTTAGTTAGCTTAGAAGGTATTGTTTGTGAAGGTGAAACATGGATGAATGAAGCGCAAATTGAAGTTTCAAAAAAGACAAATCGTGAACATGTGCGTGGAACGTTAAAAGAAGCGATTCACCAAGCTGATATTTTTATTGGCGTATCTGCTCCTAACGTATTAACGAAAGAACTTGTACAGACGATGAATGAGAAAGCAATTGTGTTTGCAATGGCGAATCCAATTCCAGAAATCTTCCCTGAGGATGCATTAGAGGCTGGGGCAGCTGTAGTAGGAACTGGGCGCTCGGATTATGCGAATCAAGTAAATAATGTATTGGCGTTTCCCGGAATATTCCGCGGTGCGTTAGATGTGCGCGCGACTGATATTACAGAAGAGATGAAATTAGCGGCAGCATATGGGATCGCTAACATCATTACGGACGAAGAACGTAATGCGAATTATGTAATCCCGAATCCATTAGATAAAAGAGTTGTTCCAAGTGTTGCAGAAGCAGTAGCGAAAGCAGCTATTGATTCAGGCGTGGCGCAAATTACGAAAATACCAAATTATTAATAGCTAAAAGCGGTGCCTAAAAAGGCACTGCTTTTTTGAGATAAGAAATCAAAATAATGAAGAAGTGTAGAATTATTTATGTTTCTTCACTATTTATTTAATTCCATTGCAACTTGTTTACCATTTACTAAAACCTCAGTTACTGCTACGATCACTTCTATCATTTGTTTCATCTCTCATCTCTCCTCGTTTCATTTCTTACTTTAAGTATAAGAGAAGAGAGATAATTCAACTATCGAAGTACATGACGTAGAAATTACATTGTTGTAAGAAAGTGGTTTATTTTTGTCACTTTACTCAGCAGTGATTACAAACTGATCATAATATTTTTCATTTATATATATATTTAATAACCATAATCCAGATGAAGGTAGTGACATAGTGAGAGGGAGTTCGTTTGTAGTAGAATCGATTGTATTTGAAGTAGTCCAAGTTTGTTTGGAAGTTTCTTGTTGAAAGAGTACTGGTGTTGGAGTTACAGATCCTTGCTTTAGCGCAATAATAGACAATTTTCCAGTTGGCCTTTCAGGATCTAAAAAGTGCCACATTATTTCATTTTGTTCATTTGCGATAATAGGACTATCAGCCATTGCGATTTTACCTTCGATGCCTTTTAAAGGCATTTTTCCTTCTACGAAAGAAGGTGTTTCTTCCCAATTTACATCTTTTAAAACACTAAGGTGAAAGAAGGAAGGTGCGTTCACTTGAGTGGATGACGTTGCTATTACGTCTTTTTTTTGTTCTTTTGAATCCGGTTGCGTTTGTGTGCATCCAGTGATGAGGAAGGAGAGAAGTAGCATAGTTCCGATTTTTTTCATGGTGCCACACTCCTAGTTTTTATTGTTAGTGTAATTGTATTTGCTAGAAGGCGGGACAATTCCTTTAAAGTATAAAAAGAGGTCGTAAGTTTTGTACGACCTCTTTTGACATTTTTTATCCCGTAAAAGCCCGATTGGTGTAGGTTAATCATCAGTGGGAGATAGCCCCACTAATTAAAGTTTCATTTTATATTTGTTCCGTTGTATAGGTTGGTTCGGTTTCTTTTTGAGGCATCGTCAAAAAAATAACGGACAGAACGATACATACGCCGCCTAATAATTGGTATACTCCAAAAGCTTCATTTAGCCAAGTAATTGAAACGATGGTAGCTACAAGGGGTTCAATGCTAGATAAAATGCTTGTTTCTGTTGCTGCTAAATATTTAAGACTACCGATATATAGAAGGAAAGAAAGGGTACCACTAATAATGATAAGAATAAGCATAGAAAAAGTTTTTAGTGTAAGGGTTTGTGAAAATTGATTCCACCCGAATGAACGATTATAAATAAGTAGTGCAATTCCTCCGATTAACATCCCCCAACCAATTACTACAGTTGTCCCGCATTCTTTAATGAGAGAAGCCGGATGAAGGGTATAAAATGCAAATCCGATTGCTGTTAATAGTCCAAAAATAATAGCTTCTTTAGATAAAACAATATTTTCAATTGAGCCATTTGTAATAATAAAGTATGTTCCTATTAGCGCGGCTATAATTGCGAATAGTTGCATGGAAGCAGGGAATTTTCTTTGTTCAAATGCAACGTACACGGTAATAAGAACAGGACCTAGAAATTGAAATAGCGTTGCAGTGACCGCGTTACTAATATGAACCGTTTCGATAAAGGCGTATTGCGCACCAAGCATGCCGAGAATAGAGAAAATAATAAGTTGTATAGAATATCTAGGGTGTTTCCAAATTTGAAATATGTTTTGTTTCTTTATAAGTAAGAAAGACAAAATAAATATTCCTGCAAGCAACAATCGAATTGTTAAAAAATCAATTGAGGATACATTAGTATGCTGAAATAGCCACTGAATCATTGGACCAGATAATCCCCATAATGTAGCCCCTGTAATAATCATAATAAGTCCGATACGTCTACCATTGTTCATTATCATGTTTCTCCTCTCCAGTATTTGATTTTTTATGTGTGACATGATAAAAGGAATTATATATAACTTCTGGTACTGTAAAAAGTATCAGATTTTAGTTTTATTAAGGGGTCAGATATTATGTTAGAATTAACGCCTAATTTAAATATGAATAGTAAAAAGGCAATATATGTGCAATTGTATGAGTATATAAAAAAAGAGATTAAAGATGGATCGATTCCGGCTTTTACAAAATTACCTGCTAAAAGAAAGCTGGCGAGCTATTTACAAGTGAGTAAAAATACAGTAGAAGCAGCTTACGAGCAATTACTTGCAGAAGGTTATATTGAATCGGCATCGAGAAAAGGTTATTTTGTATGTAAAATTGAACAAATGATTTATGTAGAAGGAAGAGAAGTGAAAGTAGAAGAAGTATCGTTTCGGGAGGAGAACTATAAATTTGATTTCACCCAAACAGGGGTTGATACGGATACTTTTCCGTTCACTACGTACCGCAAGCTTATAAATGATGTATGGCAGCCACATAATAATGAGTTGCTTTTTCTTGGACACCCTCAAGGAGAATTGAGCTTAAGGGAGGAAATAGCGAGCTATTTGTATGAATCTAGAGGAGTGCGTTGCTCAGCTAGTCAAATTGTATTAGGAGCGGGGACACAAATATTAGTGAAACTACTTTTTCAATTGTTAAAGGAAAGCAATTATGCAGTTGAAAATCCAGGGTATCATAGGAAAATGGTCGTTTTTGAACAGGGAGAAACAAGGGTCCAAATGTTACCTTTAGATAGAGATGGAATTTGTGTTGCAGATTTAGAAAATAGCAATGCGAATGTTGTATTTGTTACACCTTCCCATCAGTTTCCATATGGAATGATTATGCCTATTACGAGAAGAATGCAGCTTTTACAATGGGCAAAGAAAGAAGAGGGCAGGTATATTATTGAAGATGATTATGATAGTGAATTTCGCTATTCTGGAAAGCCTATACCGGCGCTGCAAGGGTTAGATACAGAGGGGAAAGTTATTTATATGGGGACGTTATCTAAAGCATTATTACCATCGTTACGGATGAGCTATATGGTGTTGCCGAAGAAATTAATTAAAAAATATCAACAGCAATATTTATTTTATACACAAAGTATTTCAAGAATGGACCAAGAAGTGATTAGAAGATTTTTAAATGAAGGCTATTGGGAAAAACATATTCATAAAATGCGTGTCGTCTACCGAAAGAAGAGAGATCGACTTGTTTTTGAAATAGAGAAGTATTTCTCTAATCGTGTTGAAGTGATAGGAGAAGATTCGGGATTACACATTTTATTAAAAGTGCATAATGGAATGCGGGAAGAAGAATTAATTCAAGAAGCTGCGAAATATAGTATCAAAATATATCCTGTGTCTACGTACTATAAAGACGGTACGGCGCCTGAGAGTGTAGTTTTACTTGGGTTTGCGATATTATCAGAGGAAGAGATTGCGAAAGCGATTCAATTATTACACAAGGCATGGTTTACAAGAAAGTAAAAAACATCCTCCAAACATGAGGATGTTTTTTATTATTTATTTTCATCTAAGAATAAGACCATATGCTCTTCGTCCCAATATTGTCCGTTATATTTTAATGAACGTTCTTGTACACCGAATGTTTTAAAACCTAATGATTCATAAAGTTTTTTCGCTCCATCGTTGCCAACAACAACATCAAGCATAACTTGTTCTACTTCTAAAGATTTAGCAAGCTCAAGACATTCTTTAATAAGTGCTTTTCCTGCTCCAAGTCCGCGTGCTTTTGGAGATACATATACAGAACCGATTTTAGCTTTATGTTCTTGTTTTACATATGGTTTCGTTTCCAGTGTTGCAACCCCGATTAATTTTCCATCTTTAAATGCACCTAGCGTATAGTTTTCATCTTGTGCTAATTTTTGTGCTTTATATTCAATCGCACACTCTTTATTAATAATATCTTCATAAGAAGAGCTGAATGCTTCAGGGTTTTGCTTTAATCCTTCTACGCGAAGTTCTAAGTAAATTTCTGCTTCGTCTTTTGTTAATACATGGATATCCAATTATATCACCCTCCAAATCTTTGCAAATGTACCTTTACCCCGCATTAACGGGCAGTAAGACTCCAACTTTAAAATTCGGCGAATGCGCGGAATTTAGGCGGGAGATAACTGCCCGTAAATGCCCGATTGGTTCAACTAATAATCCATGGAGTGAACCTTTCCATGGATTAAAGTTTCACTTTATTTTATATTGAAATAAGAATAATTTCAAAAGCTTAGCTTATATGAGCTGTTTTTATGAACAAAATAACACCAGTAGTGTTTACTACTACTGGTGTTTTCACACGCATATTATTCAAAAGGTAGCTCGATTATAAAGTTTGTTCCCGCTCCTAATTGGCTTGTTACTAGAATAGAACCGTTATGCAATTCTACAATTTCCTTTGCAACAGCTAGCCCGATACCTTTTCCGCCTGTAGCTCGTGTTCTAGATTTATCGACACGATAAAAACGGTCAAATATATGCGGGATATCTTCTTCAGGAATACCTTCACCTTCATCTTGTACACTTATTGTAAAAGAATCTGTTTTTGTAAGTACACGTATCGTAATGGCTGTGTTTTCTGGCGAATGTTGATAAGCGTTGTGTAATAAATTTAACATAACTTGTTCCATACGTCTTTCGTCTATACAAACTTCTAAATCATCTTTGCAATATACATGAAGTTGCATTTGCTTATTTGTTAATGTTGTTTTTGTTTTTTCTACCATTCGTTCTAAAAATGGCTGAAGAAGCACTTTTTGTTTTTTTATAACAAATTGGTGTTGTTCTAATTGTACAAGCATAAATAAATCTTGGACGAGATCGGTTACACTATCCGTTTCATCCTCAATGATTTGTAAGTATTCTTCTCGCTCCTCTTTTGTTAAAGAGTCTCTCTTTGCTACCTTTGCATAACCTTTCATATAGGTCAATGGAGTTAATAGTTCATGAGCGACACTAGCGAGAAATTCATTGCGCTCTTTTTTCATATACGTAAGTTCACTTGATAAATCTTCAATTGTTTTTGCTAAACTTCCGAGTTCATCATTCCGTTTAATACCTAATTGAATTGGCTTATTTAATTTTGACATTTTTTCTGTCGCTCTCTTCATTTTTACAAGTGGTTCTGTAATAACGCGTGAAAAAACAAAGACAGAAATTGTTGTTAAAATAATTGTTAAAACGCTAATGATAAGAAATTGGTTCATGAGTTTAAGTAACATATTTTCTAGGAAAGATGTTTTTAATAGCATATATAGCTTTCCTTGAAACTTTGTTGTGTTAAGTGGGCTTACTGTTGTGATGAACTTTGATTTTTTCCAGTTCCTTTCAACGACCAATCCGCCGTCTGGGACAGTTTCTGTTTTACAAGTAAGTTGTTTTTGCATATCTTTTGTTACGGGTTCTGAGGTGGAAATAATTTTGCCGTTATGGTCAGTAATAATGATAGCTATATCGGAGTTAGAAATTGATTCCGATTCAACTAAGTGTGCAGCCTCATTTGTAATATCGAACTCAGGATACACAGGGCGTTTAGGATTTTTATTATGTTCAGCGTGTTTCATTTCTTTATAATATTCATCCCGTCTCTCGCGGCTTTTAATTTTTTTACTATAGCGATTACCTTTCTCTAAAAGAGCATCTGTTTCCTCTACAATACGCATTTTTGAAAGGCTTTTATAAAAAGATACGAAAGCAATTGTTTCAATACATAAAGCTAATATTAAAAAGTATGTCCCAATTTTAAGGGAAAGTTTACTCATTTTTTCACCATACCTTATTCATAATAAAGAGTCAGTGGTATACGATTTCCCACTGACCGAAGTAATTATTCACTTTTCCATTTATATCCGACTTTATAGACCGTTTCTAGGTAATCTTCAATTGGAAATCCTTTTTTGCGTAGTTTATCACGGATATTACGAATGTGTGAATCAATTGTTCTATATTCGATATCTGTTTCATAGCCCCAAATTTTTTCGATTAAATCATCTCGGCTATAAGCACGGTTTGTATTTTGCAAAAATAGTCCGAGTAACGAAAATTCGATAGGAGTTAATGAGATTTTTTCATCATAAACTGTGACAGTATGTTTCGTTTTATCCCACTCAATACCATTGAAACTAACAAAGCCATCTTTTTTTGTACGGCGTAATATAGCCTCGATTCGTGCGACTAATACATGCTCATCAAATGGTTTTGTAATATAATCATCTGCGCCCATCGTGAGGCCTTTCACCATATCGTAGTTTTGGTTGCGAGCTGTTAACATAATGATAGGAACGTTGGAAATTTGACGAATTTGATAGCAAGTATCCCATCCATCCATACTTGGCATCATAACATCTAATAAAATAATATCGAATTCTTTTTGTTCGATTAATTTTAGTGCTTCAAGGCCAGAGGTAGCTTTCATACAAAAATAGCCGCGAGGGCTTAAGAACAGATCTAATAATCGTAACATACGTTCTTCATCGTCTACTAATAAAATTTTTACCATAATCTTGTGCACCCCAAACTGTTCATTCTACTTGTATAGTTTACATGAAAATAATAAAAAACTCTTTTTATGTGATTGAATGGAGGGCTGATTTTTTCGCTCAGAGTAATTGACATAAAAAATGCACTAGTTTTGCACAACTATTTTTTATAATAGAAAACGTAGCGACACAAAATACCCTATGTTGCGACATAACGTCATGTCATTTTATTTATAAAATGACAATTCCATTCTATTGTGTATGTGAGATAGAGAGGGTTTTCGTATTCACCTCGCATCGGATAAGAAAAATTTCCTATCTCACACTTTTTTTAAAAGGAGATTATACACATGAATTCAAAAGAAGAAATTTCAAAAAAAGAAAAGCAAGATCGTAATACGGTTGTCATGTGCGTTGCCGTATCTATGGTTATTATTATAAGTTGCGTAAATAAAATTTTGGGGATTTTATAATATAAAAAAAGCTGATTGCTTCTTAAGAAGCAATCAGCTTTTTTCATTGTTAGGGGAGTATTTCTATATGATAAACCAAGGTAAAATTGCTAATCCAGAAGTTATAATCGCTGTAGTAAATATTAAAAGCATAGCTCGTTTGTTTTGTTTCATGTCACATTCTCCTTTACATATCAAGTACATTGGATCAGTGTGAGATGTGGTTCCCCACTGAGTAAAGTTTCACTTTATATTTTTAGTATAATGAATGGTAAGGATTGGTACGATCGATAAAGGTGACATGAAGATTACATTGTTGTAATGCAAAAAAACATCTTTCTTATTAAGAAAGATGCTTTTGGAAAACTACCCCGTAATAGCCCGATTGGTTCAGCTAATACTCAGTGGGGGATGGAAAAATCCCCCACTGAGTAAAGTTTCACTTTATATTGAAGTATTAATCATTTAAGAACAGAACCATATGTTCCTCGTCCCAATATTGACCGTTATGTTTTAATGAACGTTCTTGTACGCCGTAAGTTTGGAAACCTAATGACTCATATAGTTTTTTTGCACCAACGTTACCAACTACAACATCGAGCATAAGTTGTTCTACATGTAATTTATCGGCATTTTCAATAATTGCTTTAATGAGAGCTCGTCCTGCTCCGAGACCACGTGCTTTTGGGGAAACAAAAACGGAGCCAATTTTTGCTTTATGTTCTTGTTTAATAAATGGTTTTGTTTCTAGAGTAGCGATACCAATTAAATCATTATCTTTGAAGACACCTAGAGTATACTTATCCGGATTGCTTAATCGTTTAGCCATAGCAGCCACAGGATCTTCATGTTTAAGAACATCTTCATAAGAAGAGCTAAAAGCTTCCGGATTCTTCGTTAAACCTTCCATACAAACTTTTAAATATATTTCTGCATCCTCTGTTGTTAATAAGCGAATTTCCATAGTTGTAACCTCCCTGGTGGATTTCAAATAAATCCATTACTTTTATAAGATTGAGTATATGTTTTGTTAGTATTCTCTTTTAATTTGTAAAAGAATGAAAAGATATATGCTACAATGTTTTGTTTTAATTATGTAATGAAATTATATATTAACTTTATTAACTATTCAAGTGTTTAATATGTTACATTTTTATAACTAAAATAACTCCTCATTGAGGAGTTATTTTTTAAACATTGGATTGATAGCCGTCAATTCGTTTTGGATGTGTGTAAATATTACAAGATTCATTTCTAATAAACCCTACGACTGTAATGCCTAAATCATGGGCAAGTTGCAATGCCAGTTTTGTTGGAGCGGATTTAGATAGAACAATTTCACATCCGATTTTTGAAACTTTGAGTAAAATTTCGGATGAAATACGTCCGCTAAATGCGATGATTTTTCCTTTAATGGATATATCGTTACGCAAACAATGACCATATATTTTATCTAATGCATTATGTCTTCCAATATCCATTCTTGATAGGAGGATATTGTTGCGATCACATAGCGCGGTATTGTGAACACCGCCAGTTTGGCGAAATGTAGTAGAAGATTGTTGCAAGGTATTCATTAAGTGAAAGCATTCTTCAGGAGTAATTTTTACATGTATATCATGTAAGTCTTTTGCTTTTGCTGCGTCGTTTACGAAAATAAACCCTTGTCTACCTTTTCCGCAGCAAGAAGTGATGTATCGTTTATTATATAGAGTTTGATAGAGCGGATTCACTTTTGATGATTTTACATGGACAATTCCGTTATCTTTTTGAACCCATATTTCTTCAACATCTTTATAGGAAGAAATAATCCCCTCAGAAATTAAAAAACCAATTACCATATCTTCAATATAATTTGGTGTGCATACGACTGTTACATATTCTTCACCATTCAATTTAATAGTAATAGGAGATTCTGTAACAATCTCATCAAGTTGTTTTGAAAATGTACCAGATTGATAGCGTACAATTGTATAAGTCTCTTGTGTAGGCCCCATATTTAATTCCCCTTTTATATGTATTTCTCTCCCACATTTATCATAAAACAATGGAAAAATAAAAACACCTATTAGCAAGAAGATCACAGATTATTTTGGTTATTATTGTATATGTACGATATAATAGAACTGTAGAATAGTGATATTTTCAAGCTTTCGTAGTTATACCTTATAACATCTAGAATCGACTTCATAAGAAAGTATTTGGGTAGAGCGTTTCAAAAATATGTACAGTAATGCGATTTTGAAAACGGATTCATAATTGTGTTGTACAGTTGGTTGTAAGGAGAGGGGAAACTATGGCAGAACAGACAGTCCGTGTAACCGTCGATGGTAAAGAATTTTCTGCATCAGGTGAAAAGACGATACTACAATTATTTAACGAGAGTAATTTGGAACATCCTCAAATTTGTCATGTACCAGAAGTAGATCCAATTCAAACTTGTGATACGTGTATTGTAGAAGTAAATGGAAAGTTATTGCGTGCTTGTTCAACGAAATTAGAGAACGGTATGCATATCGAAAGACAGTCCCAGCGTGCAAAAGAGGCACAGACTGAGGCAATGGATCGAATATTAGAGAATCATCTATTGTATTGTACCGTTTGTGATAACAATAATGGTAACTGTAAAGTCCACAATACAGTACATATGATGGGAATTGAGGAACAGAAATATCCGTATGAGCCGAAAGTAAGTGCGTGTGAAGTGGATATGTCACATCCATTTTATCGATATGATCCAAATCAATGTATTGCTTGTGGGCAGTGTGTAGAAGTATGTCAAAACTTACAAGTGAATGAAACTATATCGATTGATTGGAGCTTAGACCGTCCACGTGTTATATGGGACAATGGTGTAAGTATAAATGACTCATCTTGTGTAAGTTGTGGGCAGTGTGTAACAGTATGTCCATGTAATGCGTTAATGGAAAAAACAATGCTGGGTGAAGCTGGATTCATGACTGGATTGAAAACGGATGTGTTAGATCCGATGATTGATTTTGTGAAGGATGTAGAGCCTGGATATAGTAGTATTTTAGCTGTTTCAGAAGTAGAGGCTGCGATGCGTAAGACGAAAGTGAATAAAACAAAAACAGTTTGTACATTTTGTGGTGTAGGTTGTTCATTTGAAGTATGGACGAAAGACCGCCACATTTTGAAAGTACAGCCTGTTTCAGATGCGCCGGTTAACGGTATTTCCACATGTGTAAAAGGCAAGTTTGGATGGGATTTTGTAAACAGTGAAGATCGTATTACAAAGCCATTAATTCGCCAAGGAGATATGTTTGTTGAAGCTTCATGGGAAGAGGCTCTTGAAGTTGTTGCATCCAATATGCAGCATATTAAATCAGAATATGGCAGTGATGCATTTGGATTTATTTCTTCTTCAAAAGTAACGAATGAAGAAAATTATCTTATGCAAAAACTAGCCCGTCAAATATATGGAACGAATAATGTAGACAACTGTTCCCGTTATTGTCAATCTCCAGCAACAGACGGTTTATTTAAAACTGTCGGTATGGGCGGGGACGCTGGAACAGTGAAAGATATTGCGGAAGCGGGTCTTGTCATTATCGTTGGAGCAAATCCAACAGAAGGACATCCTGTACTTGCGACGCGTGTAAAACGTGCTCATAAATTACATGACCAAAAATTAATTGTGGCGGACCTTCGTAAACATGAAATGGCAGAGCGTGCAGATTTATTCATTCATCCGCGCCAAGGAACTGATTACGTATGGCTCGCTGGTATTACGAAATATATTATTGATCAAGATTGGCACGATAAAAAGTTCATAGCTGAAAATGTGAAGAATTTTGATGAATATAGCAAAATGGTAGAAAAGTATACGCTGGATTATACAGAAGAAATTACGGGTATTTCGAAAGAAAACCTGAAAGAAATGGCTCGTATGGTATATGAAGCAGATGGTACTTGTGTACTTTGGGGAATGGGTGTAACTCAAAATACTGGAGGAAGTACAACTTCAGCAGCAATTTCAAATCTATTGCTTGTTACGGGTAACTATCGTCGTCCTGGTGCAGGAGCATATCCATTACGCGGACATAATAACGTACAAGGCGCTTGTGATATGGCAACATTACCAAACTGGCTTCCAGGTTACCAAGCAGTTTCAGATGATGCGCTCCGTGCGAAATTTGAAAAAGCATACGGTACTACAATTCCGAAAGCACCAGGCTTAAATAATATTGCAATGTTACTTGCGGCAGATGAAGGAAAACTGCGTGGTATGTATGTTATGGGTGAAGAAATGGCTTTAGTAGATTCGAATGCCAACCATGTACAACATATTTTAGCGAATTTAGATTTCCTTGTTGTTCAAGATATGTTCTTATCGAAAACAGCTCGTTTTGCTGATGTTATTTTACCGGCAGCACCAAGCTTAGAAAAAGAGGGAACATTTACGAATACAGAGCGCCGTATTCAAAGATTATATGAAGTATTGAAGCCGCTTGGTGATTCAAAGCCAGACTGGTGGATTTTACAAAAAGTAGCTCGTGCACTTGGCGGGGACTGGAATTATGAAAATCCAAGTGAAATCATGGATGAAATTGCATCGCTTGCACCTTTATATTCTCAGGCAACATACGATCGTTTAGAAGGATGGAATAGTTTATGTTGGGGTAGCCATGATGGTAGCGATACACCACTATTATATGTGGACGGATTTAACTTCCCGGATAAACTAGCTCGTCTATCATTAGATGAATGGGTACCACCAGTTGTAGCACCAGATGAGTATGATTTACTTTTAAATAATGGTCGTATGTTAGAACATTTCCATGAAGGGAATATGACGAATAAATCGGCTGGTATTTTATCTAAAGTATCTGAAGTTTTCGTTGAAATCTCGCCGGAACTTGCCCTAGAGCGTAATGTGAAAGATGGTGGTCTTGTAGAATTAGCATCACCATTTGGGAAAATTAAAGTACAGGCACTTGTTACAGATCGTGTAACGGGGAAAGAGCTATATTTACCGATGCATGCAACGGTAAATGAAGAGGCAATCAATATTTTAACTGGAACGGCGACAGATCTTTATACGTGTACACCAGCGTACAAACAAACGATGGTAAAGATGCGTGTACTACGTGAAAAAGGGAATCGTCCGTTACCATCTTCAAACCCGAGAGATAAAAAGCGTAATCCGCAAAACGGTGTTGAAATCGAGCAAAAATGGCAAAGAAAACAATACGTATCACTTGTGGACTAGGGGGCGGAGATAGTGGCGAAAGAAATTACTATAATTAAAAAGAAAGTTGTAACAGAGGAAGAACAGAAACAGCAAGTAGCAGATGAACTTCTAAATGAGCTATCTAATAATCGTGAAGCAGTAGAAGAAACGATGCAGCTTTTAGCACAGTTGCAGAAGGCTGGTATATTAGATGCGGCAATTAGTTTACTTGTTGCGAAGGAAGATGTTTCAAAAATCGCTGTGGAGCAATTAAATCGTGAACCCGTTAAAAATGCGTTAAATAATATGATGGGGGCAGGAGAAGCGTTATCTTCAGTTGACCCAGAAATAACGAAGCAAATTACGTCAAGTTTAGTTACAGGATTGCAATTTGCAACAGACGAATTAAATAGTGGTAAAAAAACAAAAGTGATGGATTTCTTTAAAGTATTAAAAGATCCAGATATCAATAGAGCTATTACATTCGGTTTTAGCTTCTTGAAAGCATTTGGACAAGGGTTAGAGAAAAAATAGAATAAATGAAAAAGTGATGGGAAGTAGCCATCACTTTTTTCATTATATGTATAAGAGTGTTCATGTTAAGTGGAATATATTATTATTAAAAAGATGGATTAGAACTGGAAATGTGGAATCCATCTCAAATACCGTTTTAGAATTTGGAGGAATATATGCAACACCGTAAAAAACTATCTATACCAGGAGTAATGAGACATTCCTTTCAAACAGTTAAATTTGCTTTTTGGAATGTATTAACTTTTCAACTTGCTTATAAATTATTAGCAGCGATTGTGTTTGTTCCACTATTTGGAATCATTTTTAATAAGTTATTGTATTTTGGTGGTTATGCAAATGCGACAAATGATGAATTATTAGCGTTTTTAAAGACGCCTTATGGCATCTTTGCAATCGTGATTTTGTCATTGCTAGCACTGTTTCTTATCTTTACGGAATTTGCGGTGCTTATTATTATTTCGTATTTCGCTCATAAAAGACAGAAGGTGAAATTACGTCCGATTTTATATAAAACGGTAACGTATTTACCTACTCTTTTCACATATTGCTTACCAGGATTTATTTTATATGCTGTCGTATTGTTGCCTCTTTTAAATATGGGATATGAAACGGCATTAATCCCGCAAATTCAAATTCCTAACTTTATTACAGGAGAACTGTTTAAGACAACGATGGGGCAAGTTGGTTATTACACGTTCTTTGCTGTAGTCGCGTATTTGAATCTTCGATGGATTTTCGTTCTACCTATTGTTGTTTTAGAGCAAAAACCATTTCGCGTGGCAGCACGTAAAAGTGCAACTTTAGTAAAGGAAAGCTTTTTTAAAGTACTATTTTTTTTAGTAGGATTTTTTATTTCAATTGGAATTGTATATGTCGTATTTTTGGGAATGTATTTATTGTGCCTATGGGGTGTTTATGAATTTACAAACCCGAAAGGAACATTTGCATTATTAGCTGAATCAACGATTTCTGTATTTTTAACGAGTACATTGTATTTATTTAGTTTTATCGTGACGCCATTTTATATTATGGCGATTACGCGATTATACTTACAAAAGGTACCGGTTGAAGATGTTTTATTAGAAGAAGGGTTAGATTATTCGAAAACGAAAGCAGATAAATGTTTCTTCCAAAAACATCGTTGGAAATTTCTTGGCGTATATATTGTGGGGATTATTACTGCTGGAATGGTTGTTGCCTTCATTGTAACGTTTATTTCAAATTCGTATAAAGAACCAATTATTATGGCGCACCGCGGGTATATATCAAAAGGCGTAGAAAATACGAAAGAAGCTGTGCAAGGTGCTATTGATGCAAAAGCAGACTATGCTGAAATAGATGTATTACAAACGAAAGACGGTGAACTAGCGGTTATACATGATTTGAAGCTGAAACGTCTCGCAAATGCCAATGTGCATGTGTCAGATTTAACGATGGCTGAGTTAAGCCAGCTTACCCTTAGTCAAGATGGACTTTCAGGACAAATAAGTACACTTGATGAAATCATTAAACTAGCAAATGGCAAAATCAAACTTAATATAGAAGTGAAGCTTCATGGGGGCGAAAAAGATTTTGTAAACAAAGTCTTAAAAACAATTAAAGATAATGAATTCGAGAAGCAATGTGTAATTCAAACGTTACACTATCCGCTTATTAAAGAGTTTAAGCGTGCAAATCCAGATATAAAAGTAGGGTATATATTGTATGCAAGTAGAGCTAACTTAAAGAATGTGAAGGCTGACTTTTACGTAGCAGAAGAATATATGTTAAATAAGAAATTAGTAAAAGAAGCAAGGAAGTTAAACAAACCAATTTACGTATGGACAGTAAATGATATGGAAAATTTAAAGGCATATTATAAGTTAAACGTAGATGGTATCATAACCGATTACCCTGAAGATGCACGTGAAACAATTAAGATGTTAAAAGAGCAAGAAGCGGAAGAAAGTGGTCTGTTTGATAAAATTACTGAAACGACAGATGACTTGTTTTCAAAATTATTTATAAGTTATCCAGCTGTTAGCTAAATGCTAGCAGCTGTTTTTTTGTGAAAAGAATATATCTCTAAAGTATTAAGTAAAGTAATAACTGTATATGTATACATTATCGCTTAGTTTTTTACATTGTTACATTATTGTCAAATAATAAATGATTACTGTTTATTTTGAAGAAGTATAATAAAAATTGAGTGAAAGATAATGGGATGTCACGAAACCCCTAATAGAATCAATGTTTTATATATTTACACTATTCTAAATATATAAACTTTATAAAAATGGTATGTTAGCGTTTTCATAACTTTTAAGTTATGCTAGAATAAGGACATAAGTTATTAATTATTACAAAAAGAAAAAAGAATCTCTTTTTTCTGTTAATTATAAGGGGGCATTTCATTATGCGTATTGGGGTACCAGCAGAAATTAAAAACAACGAAAACCGTGTGGCAATGACACCAGCAGGTGTTGTACATTTAATTCGTAACAATCACGAAGTATTCATTCAAAAGGGTGCAGGTTTAGGATCTGGTTTCACAGACGCTCAGTATGTTGAAGCGGGAGCAAAAATTGTTGATACAGCTGAAGAAGCTTGGAACATGGAAATGGTTATGAAAGTTAAGGAACCAATTGAAAGCGAATACAAACACTTCAGTGAAGGCTTAATCTTATTCACATACTTACACTTAGCTCCAGAGCCAGAATTAACAAAAGCTTTAATCGAGAAAAAAGTTGTTTCTATCGCATATGAAACAGTACAATTAGAAAACCGTTCATTACCATTACTTGCGCCTATGAGTGAAGTAGCTGGTCGTATGGCTGCACAAATTGGTGCGCAATTCCTTGAGAAAAACAAAGGCGGTAAAGGTATCTTACTTGCAGGTGTTCCAGGAGTTAAACGTGGTAAAGTAACAATCATCGGTGGTGGACAAGCTGGTACAAATGCTGCTAAAATTGCAGTTGGACTAGGTGCGGATGTAACAATCATCGACTTAAGCGCAGAACGTCTTCGTCAATTAGATGACATTTTCGGAAACCAAGTAAAAACTTTAATGTCTAATCCTTACAATATTGCAGAAGCTGTTAAAGAGTCTGATCTTGTAATTGGTGCAGTATTAATCCCAGGTGCAAAAGCGCCAAAACTTGTAACAGAAGAAATGATTAAATCAATGGAACCAGGTTCTGTTGTTGTAGATATCGCGATTGACCAAGGTGGTATTTTCGAAACAACTGACCGTATTACAACTCATGATAACCCAACTTACGAAAAACACGGCGTTGTTCATTATGCAGTTGCAAACATGCCAGGTGCGGTTCCACGTACATCAACTCTTGCATTAACAAACGTAACAGTACCATATGCAGTACAAATTGCTAACAAAGGCTACAAAGAAGCTTGCCTAGGCAACTCTGCATTATTAAAAGGTATTAACACATTAGATGGCTATGTAACATTTGAAGCAGTTGCAGAAGCTCACGGTGTAGAGTACAAAGGTGCTAAAGAATTATTAGAAGCAGAAACAGTATCTTGCTAATAGAAGCATTATACAAAACAAAATCGAACAATATATAATACAACATGATAAGAGCTAAGAGATAATACCTCTTAGCTCTTCTTAGTAAAAGGGGGCATACATCGTGGCCAACCTATTTAAAAAGAAATCCGTTACGCAATTGTTAGGGGAAAGTAAAAGTAAAACTTTGACGAAAACGCTAGGGGCATTTGACCTAACAATGCTAGGGATTGGTGCGATAATTGGTACAGGAGTTCTAGTATTAACTGGATTAGTAGCAGCAAGAGATGCTGGTCCAGCAGTTATTTTTTCATTTATGATTGCAGCAATTGTTTGTGGATTTGCAGCATTATGTTATGCAGAAGTTGCATCTACACTTCCTGTTTCAGGTAGTGTGTACACATATTCATATGCAACAATTGGTGAGTTTGTTGCTCATTTAATGGGATGGACATTGTTATCCGTATATGTCGTAACGACTGCCGCAGTAGCTGGCGGATGGACAGGTTATTTCAATAATTTAGTGAGTGGACTGGGACTTGAAATTCCAAAAGCGTTGCTAACGATTCCAGCGCAAGGTGGTATGGTAAACTTACCAGCAGTTATCGTTACGTTAGTGATAACTTGGTTATTATCACGAGGTACGAAAGAAAGTAAGCGTGTGAATAACATAATGGTATTAATTAAAATTGGTATTGTTGTTTTATTCATTGCAGTTGGTGTATTCTACGTGAAACCAGAAAACTGGATACCATTTGCACCTTACGGTTTAAGTGGAGTGTTCGCAGGGGGAGCAGCAGTATTCTTTGCTTTCTTAGGATTTGATGCATTAGCAACTTCTGCTGAAGAAGTAAAAAATCCGCAACGTGATCTACCAATTGGTATTATTGCTTCGTTAGTTATTTGTACAATCATTTATGTTGTAGTTTGTCTCGTTATGACAGGTATGGTTTCTTATAAGGAATTAGATGTACCTGAAGCTATGGCATATGTGTTAGAAGTTGTAGGACAAGATAAAGTGGCTGGTGTAATTGCAATTGGAGCTGTAATTGGTATTATGGCTGTAATTTTCGCTTACATTTATGCGACAACACGTGTATTCTTCGCAATGAGCCGTGACGGTTTATTACCAAAATCTTTTGCGAAAATTAACAAGAAGACTGAAGCGCCAACATTTTCAGTTTGGTTAACAGGAATTGGTAGTGCTTTAATTGCTGGATTTATCGATTTAAAAGAATTGTCGAATTTAGCGAATATTGGAGCGTTATTAACATTCGCCATGGTTGGTGTAACTGTTATCATTCTTCGTAAAACGCATCCGAAATTACAACGTGGATTTATGGTACCACTTGTACCGATCTTACCGATTATTTCAATTGCATGTTGTCTATTCTTAATGGTAAATTTACCGTTAACAACATGGATATACTTTGGTATTTGGTTAGCAATTGGAGTAGTTGTATACTTTGTTTATTCGAAAAAACATAGTCATTTAAAAGACGATAGAAGTTCGCAGGATAATTTAGATCAAGCTAATTAAAGGGATATAACACAGTAAGCCTTGTGCGTCTAGGGAGCGCGCAAGGCTTTTTCTTTTGTTGAAATAAAGGGAACATATATTACTTTGTTGAATTTTTATGTCGGAATATGAAAAAAGGGGTGGGAGCAAAATGGAAGAAACAAAAATTGTTGTTGGAGCAGAGGGTTATAATAATAACCCTGGTTGGATACATACGAATGAAGAAGAATTAAATTTAGTACGAAGAGAAACTTGGCTTGATAAAGTGAAACTTTAATCAGTGGGGGTTTTCTTCATCCCCCACTGATTATTAGTTGAACCAATCGGGCTTTTACGGGGAGTTGATCCCCCACCTAACTTCTTTGCTCTCTCTGAGTTTTGAGGTGGGGGTCTTACTACCCGTTAATGCGGGATAAATTTCAACCTAATTCTTTATCAATAATTTTGGCAGAACATGTATGGGAGCATTTATCATATGAAGAAGGAATTGAAGCTGCAAAAATTTGTTATGAGTTTTTAATGGAGAATGGATATATTCGTTGTGCAGTACCAGATGCATTTTTTCCAGATGAAGAATATCAGCAAGGGGTACAAATAGGTGGACCTGGTCCATTAGATCATCCTGCAGCAAATCATAAAATTGTTCATAACTATAAAACAATCACGTCCATGTTTAAATCAGCAGGTTTTCAAGTGAGGCTCTTAGAATACTGTGATGAGAAGGGTAAGTTTCACTATAATGATTGGAATGAGAAAGATGGATTTATTTATAAATCAAAACGTTTTGACCATAGAAATCGGGATAATCAGTTAGGATTTGTTTCTTTAATTGTGGATGCGGTGAAAAATGAAAAGTAAGTAAAAAGGGGTGTGCGACTTGTACATCCTTTTTTGTATGAGAATATAGAGGATGCGGAAAATATGTATATGCCTTATTAAAATGTTCATAAAAAAAATTCAGATTTCATTGACACATATGAGCAGGTACTCATATAATAAAAGTATAAGATATATGAATGATTGTTCATATGTTCAATTAAAGAGGTGAGCTATAATGGCTGGAAATAAAGTAGAAACACCACAAGAGACATGTTCTCAAACAATAATTCATGAAGAAGTTGTTGAGCAAGTAAAACAAACAATTCCAACTGATGAAAGTTTAAGTAAAGTAGCAGAACTATTTAAAGTATTAGGTGATCGTACACGTACGAGAATATTACATGCGCTATTTGAAGCTGAAATGTGCGTTTGTGATTTAGCTTATTTATTAGGAATGACACAATCATCTATTTCGCATCAGCTTCGTGTGTTAAAGCAAGCGAAACTTGTAAAGAATCGTAAAGAAGGAAAGGTTGTTTATTATTCGTTAGCTGATCAGCACGTAATTCATATCTTCGAGCAAGCGTTTGAACACGTAAACGAAGAAGAATAAAAAGAACGCGAGGAGGGAGAACGATGGCTGAAGCATTAGTGAAAAAGAAATTGATGTTAAAAGGTTTAGATTGTGCGAACTGTGCAATGAAAATTGAAAAAGGTGTTGGGAATATAGAAGGAGTAAATTCTTGCTCTGTAAACTTCGCAACAAAGACAATGATCTTAGAAACAGCACAAAATAAAGAAAACGAAGTTGTTACGGAAGCAAAACAACTCGTTACAAAATTAGAACCGCATATTAAAGTGCAAGAAGAACAAAAAAATAAAATTGCTAAAGAAGTATTTATATTAGAAGGTTTAGATTGCGCGAACTGTGCAATGAAAATTGAAAATAAAGTTAAGGAAATGCCAGCTGTCTCAGAAGCAACTGTTGATTTCGTATCGAAGAAACTACGAGTAGAAGTTGCGAATAAAAGAGAACTAGAAGCGACTGTAGCAAATATAACAAATGTCGTTCAAAAATTAGAGCCAGATGTGAAAGTTGTTCGTGAAGAGAAGAACGGTCATGACCACGGACATAGTCACGATCATGGTGAAGCAAATGTGAAAAAGATGGTAGGGAGATTAGTGGTCGGCGGAATTTTGACAGCAATTGCTGCATTAGCGGGTTTACCACAAATGGTAACAATTCCGTTATTCGTCCTTGCTTATTTATTAATAGGTGGAGATATCGTTTGGAGAGCGGTAAGAAACATAACTCGTGGCCAAGTATTTGATGAAAACTTCTTAATGGCAATTGCAACTGTAGGAGCTTTTGCAATTCAGCAATATTCAGAAGCTGTAGCAGTAATGCTATTTTATCAAGTAGGAGAACTATTCCAAAGCATTGCGGTAAACCGCTCTCGAAAATCAATTACTTCATTAATGGATATTCGTCCTGATTATGCAAATATAAAGGTTGGAAATGAAACGAAACAAGTATCACCAGAAGATGTACAAATTGGCGATTATATTATCGTTAAGCCAGGTGAGAAAGTACCATTAGACGGAAAAGTAATTGAAGGAACATCAATGGTAGATACTTCAGCATTAACTGGTGAATCTGTGCCGCGTGAAGTTGAAGTTGGAAATGATGTATTAAGTGGCTTTGTGAACCAAAATGGTGTATTGACAGTTGAAGTTACAAAAGAATTCGGTGAATCAACTGTATCGAAAATTTTAGATTTAGTTCAAAATGCAAGCAGTAAAAAAGCACCAACAGAAAACTTCATTACGAAATTTGCGCGTTACTACACTCCAGTTGTAGTTATTACAGCGGCGATCATGGCGTTTATTCCACCACTTATTTTAGAAGGAGCTACATTCTCTGAGTGGATTTATAGAGCTTTAGTGTTCTTAGTAATCTCTTGTCCATGTGCGCTAGTTGTATCCATTCCTCTTGGATTCTTTGGAGGTATCGGTGGTGCATCTAAAAGTGGGGTTTTAGTAAAAGGAAGTAACTATTTAGAAGCTTTAAATGATGTGAAATATATTGTTTTTGACAAAACAGGAACATTAACAAAAGGTGTTTTCAAAGTTACAAAAATGGAACCGAGCGAAGGTACTACAAGTGAGGAGTTATTAGAGTATGCGGCATTTGCTGAAGTGTATTCTAATCATCCAATTGCCCAATCTATTCGAAAGGCATATGGAAAATCAATTGATGAAAAAATAATCGATGATTATAACGAAATTTCTGGTCACGGTACAGTCGTAAAAGTACAAGGAAAAGAAATTTTTGCAGGTAATGCAAAATTAATGAGAAAAGAAAATATTGAATTTAAACAACCAGAAACAGTAGGTACATTAGTTCACGTTGCTGTAGATGGAAAATATGCAGGTTATATTGTTATCTCTGATGAGGTAAAAGAGGATTCGAAACAAGCGATTCAAAAGTTAAAAGAACTAGGTATTAAAAAGACAGTAATGTTAACTGGTGATGCAAAACCAGTGGGTGAAGCTGTCGGTAAAGAATTAGGATTAGATGAAGTTCATGCGGAATTACTACCGCAACAAAAAGTAGAAGAGATTGAAAAAATTGATGCAGTGAAGCACGGAAAAGAAAAAATTGCCTTCGTTGGTGACGGTATTAACGATACACCAGTATTAGCCCGTGCGGACGTTGGTATTGCGATGGGTGGTTTAGGATCAGATGCAGCAATTGAAGCGGCAGACATCGTTATTATGACTGATGAGCCTTCAAAAATTGCGACCGCTGTAAAAATTGCAAAACGCACAAGAAGTATAGTGTGGCAAAATATCATCTTTGCTTTAGGTGTAAAAGGGATCGTTTTATTACTTGGTGCCTTTGGTATTGCAACAATGTGGGAAGCTGTTTTCTCAGATGTTGGTGTGACACTACTTGCAGTGTTAAATGCAATGCGTGTATTACGAGTGAAAGATTTATAAAAAAGAGGACGCAATCTGCGTCCTCTTTTTTATTGGTTATTTTGTTGAAATTGATTCAATAAAATAATATCAAATATTATTTTACTTTTAAATAGTATAATATTAAAATTTACAAATAAAAAACATTCGTCTTATTATTTTAATATATTTTTTACAAATATCCATATAGTATTGAAAAAACAGAGAAGGGGAAACTTCTCTGTTTATTTTTGTATGTTTTTTTCAACTTGTTCTCGAACAGTTTGAATGTAATTCATTTTATGATCCCAGCACTCTTGGCTTAAATCGACAGGATACTCTTCGGGATTTAAAGTGCGCATATATTCTTCCCAAAATAGAGCGAGACTCTGTTCATTATATTGTTGAATATCTAATATACTTGGTAGTTCATATGTTCTTTCACCGTTAACGAAAATGTCTTTATGCAGTTCACGGGCTTCAAAGTTTGTTATGAATTTACTTATATATGTGTGAACTGGATGGAACATTTTTAAGCGCTCTTCTTTTCCGGGTTCTTCAGAATCTAACGCAATATAATCACCCTCTGCATGATCGTTAACACGGTTGATAATACGATAAATTCGTTTCAGTCCTGGAGTGGTGATTTTTTCAGGGTTAGATGAAATTTTAATCGTATCATTTAATTTTCCACCAGTATCTTCAATCGCAACTAGTTTGTAAACAGCTCCTAATGCAGGTTGTTCAAAGGACGTAATTAACTTTGTCCCAACGCCCCATACGTCAATTTTGGCTCCTTGAGATTTAAGGTGCATAATTGTGTATTCATCTAAATCGCTAGAAGCGATAATTTTTGTATTTGTAAATCCTGCTTCATCTAGTAGTTTTCTTGCCTTTTTAGATAAATAAGCCATATCACCACTATCAAGACGAATACCATAGAAATCAATACGATCTCCAAATTCTTTTGCGACACGAATCGCATTTGGAACACCAGATTTTAATGTGTCATATGTATCAACGAGAAAGACGCACTTTTTATGAGTTTCAGCGTATTTCTTAAATGCGACGTATTCATCGCGATATGCTTGAACGAAAGAGTGAGCATGTGTGCCAGCTACAGGGATCCCGAAGCGTTTTCCGGCACGAACGTTGCTTGTAGAGGAGAAACCACCAATAAAGGCAGCGCGTGTCCCCCAAAGGGCAGCATCAAACTCATGGGCACGTCTTGTGCCGAACTCTAAAAGCTCATCATTACTTGCAGCATGTTTCATACGAGCAGCTTTTGTTGCAATTAATGTTTGGTAATTCACAATATTTAAGAGGGCGGTTTCAATAATTTGTGCTTCACCGAGTAGTGCATCAACACGTAATAAAGGCTCGTTATTAAATACAACTTCACCTTCTTGCATACTGCGAATCGTCCCAGTGAATTTCATATTTTGTAAATAATGAAGGAATTCTTCTTCAAATTGTAATTCTGCTAAATAAGCGATATCGCTTTCAGTAAAACTGAAATTTTCTATGTACTCTACAATTTTCTCAAGGCCAGCAAAAACAGCGTAACCGTTCTCAAATGGAAGCTTTCGAAAATATAAATCAAAAACAGAACGGCGATTATGAATACCATCTTTCCAATATGTATAAGCCATGTTGATTTGATATAGGTCTGTATGTAAGGCATAACTATCGTCTTTATAATGAGTCATCGCGAGAACACCTCCATAATTTGGTTATAGTATACCAATTTTTCACCATTCGTAGCAAAGAAGAGATATTGATGTGAAGTCAAGAGAGAAAAAAATGAAATTATGCATATTTTTTAGAAAATTTATATTTATCAATTTATATTTCTCCGAATTTTATGTATTATTAGAGTAATGGGGTAATGAGAATGGAGGAGGACAATGCAACAAACATTAGAAAAAATAGGCAAACAAGTCTTTTACAAACGGCTTCAGCAAAAAATGACACAAGAAGAATTATGTCAGGGCATTTGTTCTGTCTCATACTTAAGTAAGATCGAAAATGGAAAGATCGAAGCATCAGAAGAAATTCTACAATTGCTCTGCACAAGACTAGAAATTGCTGTGACGGATTTGAGAGATGTAGAAGAAGATGTGAAGGGGAAGCTGGATGAATGGTTGAATGCACTAGTTCATTTGGACAAGCAACAAGTAGAACGTATATATGAAGAGTTGCAAGGTGAAATGAAGCATGTGTTGGATTTTGAAATTATAAATTATTATAAACTGCTGTATACGCGGTATTTAATTATGAAAAGGGATTTTCCTGCTGTCGAGAAAGAGTTAGAGAGCTTAAAGAAGATGTACAAAAAGTATTCACCATTCCAAAAATTATTATATACGTATAGCAAAGGGTTATATTATTTTTTACAACATAGATATAAGAAGGCATTGGAGTATTTGACTCGAACAGAAGTAATGGCAAAGGAACAAGGTTATCATGAGAATGGAATATATTTCAATTTAGCTCTTGTTTATAATGAATTAGAAGTTGAACATATGACTTTACATTTTGCTAATGTAGCAATGGAAGGATTTAAGAATGAATATAAATTCCGTTATGTGATAAATTGCCAGTTACTTATTGCGTTGAGTTATATACAAAAAAAGCAATATAATGAAGCACTATCTATTTATAATAATATTTTGAGGGAAGCAAATTCTTTTGCTGATAAAGAAAGTATAACAGCTATTGCTTTAAATAATTTAGGCTTCTTGTACTATAACTTAAAAGATTATTCAAAAGCAAAAGATTATTATTTACAATGCCTAAAGTACAAAAAGGAAGAGGATTTAAATTATATTGATGCAGTGTATGAGATCGCTTTGCAGTGTATTGAATTAAAAGAATTTGAAGAAGCGAAAGATTGGATTAATAAAGGAATAGATGTTGCCAAGAGGGATGAAAAGTATAAAAGTATGCTATATATACTTTCAATGCTTAAGAATAAATACTTTGAAACGAAAGATGTTTATAAAAGATTTTTAGAAGTTGAGGCAATCCCATTTTTTAGAGGCGAAGAAAATAAAAAGGAATTAAAAATGGTGTATTTAGAACTAGCAGGATATCACGAGGAATTACTAGAATTTAAGGAAAGTAATAACTACTATAAATTAGCAATTAATTTATTAGAAGAAAAGGGAGGAAAATAATATGAAAAAAATAATTATTGGTGCTTTGGCTTTGGTAGCTGTATTAGTGGTATTGGAACCGCAATATGCTTGGACATCGGATATTTATGGTCAAGGAGAAAAAGTAGTAGAATTAATAAATTCTTAACAGAAACCCCTTTCCAACCGGAAAGGGGTTTTTCAATATTTGTTCCTCAAAATTCTACAAAACTTGAGAAAATAATTATTTGAATTTTTAGTATATTAATAGTGGAAACATAATGCTAATATGAAACTACTCTTTTTCAAAAAATTTTTTATTAGGGGGAAGGTTCATGAAAAAGAAAAGTTTAGCGTTAGTGTTAGCGACAGGAATGGCAGTTACTACGTTTGGAGGGACAGGCTCTGCATTTGCGGATTCTAAAAATGTACTCTCTACGAAGAAGTACAATGAGACAGTACAGTCACCTGAGTTTATTTCTGGTGATCTAACTGGAGCGACTGGTAAGAAAGCAGAATCTGTTGTGTTTGATTACTTAAACGCAGCAAAAGGTGATTACAAGCTAGGGGAAAAGAGTGCGCAAGATTCTTTCAAAGTGAAACAAGTGAAGAAAGATGCTGTAACTGATTCAACAGTAGTACGTATGCAACAAGTTTACGAAGGAGTACCTGTATGGGGTTCTACGCAAGTGGCTCACGTAAGTAAAGACGGTTCTTTAAAAGTATTGTCTGGAACAGTTGCACCTGATTTAGACAAAAAGGAAAAGTTGAAAAATAAAAATAAGATTGAAGGCGCAAAAGCAATTGAAATTGCGCAGCAAGATTTAGGGGTAACACCGAAATATGAGGTAGAACCAAAAGCGGACTTATATGTATATCAAAACGGTGAGGAAACAACATATGCATACGTTGTAAATCTAAACTTCTTAGATCCAAGCCCAGGAAACTACTACTATTTCATTGAGGCAGACAGCGGTAAAGTATTAAATAAGTTTAATACAATTGATCATGTAACGAATGATGATAAGTCACCAGTTAAGCAAGAGGCTCCTAAACAGGATGCGAAAGCTGTTGTAAAGCCTGTTACAGGAACGAATAAAGTAGGAACTGGTAAAGGTGTATTAGGAGATACGAAGTCGCTTAATACAACGTTATCTGGATCATCTTACTACTTACAAGATAATACACGCGGGGCAACGATTTTCACATATGATGCGAAAAATCGTTCAACATTACCAGGAACATTATGGGCAGATGCAGATAATGTTTTCAATGCAGCGTATGATGCAGCAGCAGTAGATGCTCATTACTATGCAGGTAAAACATATGATTATTATAAAGCTACGTTTAATAGAAATTCTATTAATGATGCAGGAGCGCCGTTAAAATCGACAGTTCATTACGGAAGTAATTATAACAATGCATTCTGGAACGGATCACAGATGGTATACGGAGATGGTGATGGTGTAACGTTTACTTCATTATCTGGTGGAATTGATGTAATTGGTCACGAGTTAACGCATGCTGTTACGGAAAATAGTTCAAATCTAATTTATCAAAATGAATCAGGGGCTTTAAATGAAGCGATTTCTGATATCTTTGGTACTTTAGTAGAATTCTATGATAACCGTAACCCGGATTGGGAGATTGGTGAAGATATTTACACACCTGGTAAAGCAGGAGACGCGCTTCGCTCTATGAGTGATCCAGCGAAATATGGTGACCCAGACCACTATTCTAAGCGTTACACAGGTTCAAGTGATAACGGTGGCGTTCATACAAACAGTGGTATTATTAACAAACAAGCTTATTTATTAGCAAATGGCGGTACGCATTCGGGTGTAACTGTAACGGGCATTGGTAAAGATAAGTTAGGTGCAATTTATTACCGTGCAAACACACAATATTTCACGCAATCTACTACATTTAGCCAAGCTCGTGCTGGTGCAGTACAAGCTGCAGCTGATTTATATGGTGCGACTTCTGCGGAAGTAGCAGCAGTTAAGCAATCATTTAGTGCTGTTGGTATTAACTAAGGATTTAAGGGATAGCTATTAATAAAATACCTCAAAAATAAAGAAGGAGCCGATGCTCCTTCTTTATTTTTTTCTCCATTTTTTCCACAAATAAAACAATCCAATAGTGCCTGCGATTGTTACAATCCACTTCGCTTCATTTGTTCCGTTCATAACATGATATGCCGAATATACTTCAATCAATAAGGCCGGTATTTTACCTATTGTACTGGCAATACTGAAGGAGAGTAATGACATTTTCCCTAGAGCTGCAAATAAAGTCACGATACTTGATGGGATGAAAGGTATCAATCGAAACGATAGAACGAGTAGGAAGGCCTCTCTACCTTCTACATAAAGAAGACGCTCTACCTTTGGATACTTATTTACTTTATCGTGAGTGAACTTTTGAAGGCCCATGCGATAAATATAAAACGAGATAATAGCCCCTAAGGCCTCACCTGCGATCGAAATGATTGTGCCATTTGTTACACCGAAGAGCTGTATATTAATGGCGGTTAAAAAGATGCTAGGAATAACACCTAAAAGACTAATGATGATGTTAATTAAGATACTAAGTGGAATTGCGATTGAATAGTATTCTGTTAAGAAATTTTGAATCGTTTCAGCCATGGTTTAAAATCCTTTATCTTTTTTTGCATTACACCATATTTCGATTGTATAGGCAAGGATAAATTTACATAATGTAGAAAAACGTTGATAAGAAGGTGTCTTTATACCTTATATAGGTATTGGGTATATAAAAACAGGGGTATTTTAAATTGTTTTGAAAAATGCTATAAAAACCTTTGTACAAAAGAGTTTTATAGTTATGTTATTGGTGATTTTTTCTGGGAAATAATTATAAAATATAGGGGGTATATATTATAAAACTCGGAAAATAGAGGGTTGATGAAATTGCGCGGGTAAATATGGAAAAACAGATGAAAAAAATGAAAACTGATAGATTTTTTTATTGTGAAATTGACTTTTAGTGAAGTTGCGATAATAATCATGGAAGAGGTGATATGATGAAACGAATAAGCAGTCTTTTCTTCAGTAGTTTATTGGCATTAATGCTGATCTTAAGTGGATGTGCAGGAAAAGAACAAAAACCAGAGAAACAGACAGGGAATCAAGCTACATCGGTAGAAAAAATTAGTGATAATATTTTAGATGAAATGGAAGGACCACCTAAAAATGGTCATACGATTGAAAGACATGTAGGCAAGTCAGAAGAGGATTTGAAGAATCGCTTGAAGACAGATAAAGTGTCAGCCGCAAGTACATACTATGATAAAGAAACAGCGACGAAAGCTGTAAAAGATAGCTTGAAGCAACATGACAAGGAAATTCAAGATTGGTTAAAAAATTCTAAAGAGGCTCGTCTCGTATTAAATACAACTCATTCATTCCCTGTTGGAAAAACGGTAATAAAGAAAAATATGAGTGTAAAAGACAAGTTAGTAAAAACTGTTACTGTTTTAGCAAGAGATAAGTCAGGGGAATTAGGGTTTAAGATTATTACTTCTTATCCATCTGATAAATAAGAAGGGGGAGTACATTATGTATACGACATTACAATACTTTCTTAAATCGTACTGTACGTTAAGTATTCATGAGGATGAAATAGTAAGCGTGATGGAAGAGTTTATTGAACAAGAAGACGAAGAAATTGTTTTGAAATTACGTGATGAATTAATAAATATGAAGAAAAAGAACGTGTGGGAAGAGGCGTGTGTATTAGCTGCGAAGGAAGGGAATCGTATGTGGTCTTTAGAAGAAACGAAAGACCATCTTGAAACTTTTTTACTATTACTGCAAAAGAAAAAGGCGTGATTTAATCACGCCTTTTTCTTTATGCTATTCGGTTGATATTATCTATTCTTTTGCAGCGCTTTTATATACGCTTTTTGAAATTTGTCCATTTGATATTACTTCCCCGTTTTGTGTTACTTTTTTATACGTAACCGCTGTTATTTTATCACTAGTTCTACTAATTACTTGAGAAGAAACTTCAACATTTTTACCAGTATTTGTACCGAAAATGCGTGTAGTAATACTACCTCCATTTGAAAATGCTTGAATATAAATATGATTGCCTGTATTATTTTTAAATTTTAAATCTGGACCATAATCTGCTACTGCTGCATCTTGCCCAAGTGGTAAATAATTTACCGGCATAGAATGATTGCTTCGAGAAACAATTCCTAAATCTGCCCTTAAAGCTGCGCTGTATAATGTACTACTGACTTGGCAAACTCCTCCGCCTGCACTTTGTATTACTTTACCTTGTGAATATACTGCTGCAGATTTATAACCGTGTGCAGCATCAGTTACGCCAACGCGGCCATTAAAACTAAACGTTTCATCAGGTGCGACAATAACCCCACTTAAAGTATTGGCTGACTTATTTACGTTAAATGATTGATTTCCGTTACGGCCAGCCATTGGCGTAGAATATTCAGCAATGACTTCTTTAATCCCCATTTTCTGTATGTCTTCTGTAGAGCGTTCTGGTTTTATGAATGTAACTGGCAATGTAACATCTGATTTACCGGTAGTAATAGCTTCGTTTGTTAAACCGTTTAGTTTCCCTTTATCAATTTTTTCTCCGTTTTGGCTTTGACTAACATTTACTGTTGAGCCTTCAATACTGAATTCTGCATTAACAGGATTTTTTAATGTTTCATTATATTTATCTTTTATAAAGGTTTCATAAGCTGTTGCATTTAATTGTGGTGTTAATTTATAGTCACGTTTTAATTCACCGTTTTCAGCTTGCTTACGCATTTTGTAACGATTCATTACGTTTCCTTCTTGTTCTTTAAAGATTTTGTCAATAATATCTTTCTCTTTATAATTTATCCCTAAATCTTTCCATGTATAAGTTTGTTTATCGTTTTGGAATATGTAGGTAAGGGATTTTTGATCTAATTCAGTTACCTTTTGATTAATAATTGCTTGAATATCTTTCTTATTTTTTCCATCGAGAGAAATACCTTCAAATGTAGTATTTGGTAATGCAGTAGTATCTAATTGATTATTTAATTTGGAGACATATTGATATCCCCCAACACCGCCTACACAAAGTAATATGCCCCCAGCAATTGCAGAACCGATCAGTATTTTACTTAGCTTCATTTATTTCCCCCCAGAAATTTATGTATAAATATATGTATTACATTTTTTGTATAAAAATGATGAAAATAACATTATGTACGTACTAGTATACTATTATTTTCACTGTGTGTGTAATGTTTTCATAAAAAATGTTACACCGCTGTAATAATTGTCACTTCTTGTCACAATGTGTATGAAAAATATGTTGAAAATTATAATAAAAAGGCTGTCTAGAAAAATCTAGCAGCCTTTTTATTATAATTTTTTATGCTCATTTTTATTCGTAACACCGAGATGTTCTTGTAGTTTTGTCGAAATATTATCGACGCTTTTTTCATTTGGAACGTAATAATAAATACCACCTATATATTTATCTGTACCTTCTACTTGCATTTTTTCCATCTTTAAATTTGAATCCATTGAATTTTTTGTAATTGTCATCATATCATCAAAAGTTAAATTGGTTTTTAAGTCTTTATCGACAGCGTCTAGTAGGCCTCCGATTTTATTAATGGAATTAAGAGATAGTGCCTTTTCAGCAATGGCCTCTAATACAAGCTGTTGTCGTTGACCACGCATATAATCACTATCGATATGACGAGTTCTAGCCAGTGCCAGTGCCTCTTCTCCATTTAAATGTTGACGTCCTTTTTTTAGATGAATTGCATCTGCTTCATCTTTACTATTTTGCTCTGTGAACTCAACTGGAACGTCTACAGTAATACCACCAAGGGAATCAACAATTTTAATAAATGATTTAAAGTTGAATTTTACATAGTAGTCAACTGGAACATCTAAAAAGTTCTCTACCGTATCGATTGTGCTGTCTACACCACCGAATACGTGCGCATGTGTGATTTTATCGTATTTATCACGTGATTTAATGTAGACGCGTGAGTCACGTGGAATGCTTACAAGTTTAACGGATTTATCGTTTTTATTAATTGTTGCAAGTAATAATGCATCTGTTCGAGTTGCTTTTCCATAACCTTTTTCCCTAATATCACTTTCATCAACACCCATAATTAGTACAGAAATGTTGTCGGTCATAGGTTTAACAGCTTTTTCGCGTTTACTGGACTTATCTCCTCGACCTAGTTCAGCATAAGCATTATTTAAGACGGACTTTGCTTTACTGTATATATGGAAGGAGTAGCCTCCTGCTCCAAGTGCTACAATTAGTAATGGAATAAGAAGGAACCAAAGTAGGCGTTTTTTCTTTGAGCGTCCTTTTTTGGCTCGCGTATTGTTGTTCGGGTCGGATTTCATCATTTTTTCTCCTTTAAAACTATCAAAGTGTATACATTTAGAAGTGTATTCAAACACATAAAAAATATTTTACGCTAAATAAAAGCGATTGTACATGTATAAAAAATAGATGTCTTGATTATTTATCCCGCATTAACGGGCAGTAAAACTCCCACCTCAAAGTCCAGCGAATGCAAGGAAGTTAGGTGGGAGTTAACTGCCCGTAAAAGCCCGATTGGTTCAACTAATACTCAGAGGGGGATAGCCCCCTCTGAGTAAAGTTTCACTTTATAAGACATCTATTCGTTATTGTATACAAAAGATAGGGATAAGAAAATGATAAAATTTTACCTAATTACAACATAATGCTTACGATAATTGCAGATAAAATACTAACGAGAGTAGCTCCATATAGTAATTTAAGGCCAAACCTCGCAACAACGTTTCCTTGTTCTTCGTTTAGTCCTTTTACCGCACCTGAAATAATACCAATGGAAGAAAAATTGGCAAAAGACACAAGGAAAACAGAAATAATACCAACTGTACGGGGAGAAAGGCTATTAGAAATTTTACTAAGGTCCATCATTGCGACAAATTCATTCGTTACAAGCTTCGTTGCCATAATGCTGCCAGCTGCGACAATTTCAGAACTTGGTACACCGATAAGGAATGCGATAGGTGCAAATACATAGCCGATTAATTGTTGGAACGTAATACCGAATATAATGAGGAACAGGTCATTAATACAACTAATTAATGCGACGAATCCGATGAGCATAGCGCCGACAACAATGGCTACACGAAAACCATCAAGAATGTATTCTCCAAGCATTTCAAAAAAGCTTTGTTTTTCACCTTTGATTTCTAAAATATCTTCGTCATCTTTAACGTCGTAAGGGTTAATGATGAGTACGATAATAAAACCGCTAAATAAATTGAGAACGAGTGCAGTTACTACATATTTAGGTTCAATCATTGTCATATAGGCACCTACGATAGACATAGATACGGTTGACATAGCAGAGGCACAAAGTGTATAAAGACGGTGTTTTGGAATTTGAGCTAATTGCTTTTTCACTGTAATAAAAACTTCTGATTGGCCGACAATGGCAGAGGCAATAGCATTGTAAGATTCTAATTTCCCAAGACCATTTATTTTACTAAGAAAGTACCCGATCCAATGAATAAAAAATGGTAGTATTTTGAAATGTTGTAATATACCAATTAAAACAGAAATAAAGACGATTGGTAATAATACAGTAAGGAAAAATGGCATTTCACCTTTATTTGCAAGACCACCAAATACGAAATTTATTCCATCAGCAGCATACTCGAGTAGCTTGGTAAACAAACTGGAAATGATTCTAATAAGTATGAGGCCGATTTCTGTATTTAATAGTAAATAAGTTAAAATTAACTGTATAATAAGCATGATAAAAATTGGTTTAAATTTAATATGCTTCTTATTATTGCTAGCAATATAAGCCAGCAAGAAAACAACAATTAGTCCGACGAAAAAAGTAATGAATTTCATGATAAGCCCCCTAAAAGAGATATTCTGCTATATATGTTTTTCATTTCAAGGGAGAATATGCATCTTTGGTAAAGAAAGGAATAGAGAGAGTATGAATATAAGTAGAGTGCATCACGTTGCAATTATTTGTTCGAATTATGAGAGGTCAAAGAATTTTTATACTATAATATTAGGGTTTAAAGAGATTAATGAAGTATATAGAAAGGAACGAGATTCTTATAAATTAGATTTATGTGTAGGAGAAGAGTATCAAATCGAATTATTTTCATTTCCAAATCCGCCTGAGCGCAAAAGTTTTCCAGAAGCAACCGGTCTTAGACATTTAGCATTTGCTGTTACAAATATAGAAGAAGCTGTGAAGCATTTAAACCAATGTGGTGTTAAGACAGAACCAATCCGTATTGATGAAATAACGGGGAAGAAATTCGTCTTTTTCCAAGACCCTGATGGTTTACCTTTAGAATTGTATGAGGTTTGAAAATTGGTGGATTTTATATAGAGTTGCTTTCCAATAATTGAAGAAACTAAAGTGAAACTTCTTTTTAAAAGGAGGTGTAACTTTAGCTAAGAAAGCTAAAGGACATATGTGGATATTTTAAAATTATTGATGGTAGTCATTCTTATTGGGTTAACAGCATTTTTTGTGGCTGTTGAATTTGCAATTATTAAGGTACGTAGCAGTCGTATTGATCAACTCGTTAGTGAAAAAAGACGAGGTGCACTGGCAGCTAAAAAGGTAACTTCAAATTTAGACGAGTATTTATCGGCCTGTCAGCTAGGTATTACAATTACTGCTTTAGGGCTCGGGTGGTTAGGGGAACCAACTATTAAACATTTACTCGAGCCGTTGTTTTTAAAATTACAATTCTCACCTGCAATTTCCAGTACAGTTTCATTTATTATTGCCTTTGCAGTAATTACATTTTTACATGTTGTCATTGGGGAACTTGCTCCAAAGACATTTGCTATACAAAAAGCAGAACAAGTTAGCTTATTGTTATCGAAACCACTTATTTATTTTTACCGAGTTATGTACCCGTTTATTTGGGCTTTAAATGGTTCAGCGAGAGTTGTAACTGGTTTATTCGGATTACATCCAGCTTCTGAACATGAAGTAGCTCATTCAGAAGAAGAATTAAGGTTAATCTTATCTGAGAGCTATGAGAGCGGAGAGATTAACCAAAGGGAATTTAAATATGTAAATAATATTTTTGAATTTGATAATAGAGTAGCAAAAGAAATTATGGTACCTCGTACGGAAGTTGTAGGCTTATATGAGGACGAACCATTTGAAACACATATTAAAGTCATCGCACAAGAAAAGTACACGAGATATCCTGTATTTGGTGAAGATAAAGATGAAATTATTGGGATGGTAAATGTAAAAGATTTATTTATTCGTTATATGGATGGTAATCGGGACGAGGAGTGCTCAATTATGCCATATACAAGGCCAGTTATTGAAGTGCTAGAAAATATTCCAATTCATGATTTACTGTTACAAATGCAAAGAAAACACATTCCATTAGCTGTATTATATGATGAATATGGTGGTACAGCAGGGATTGTTACACTAGAAGATATTTTAGAAGAAATTGTTGGAGAGATTCGAGATGAATACGATGAAGATGAGAATCCACCTATAGAGCATGTAAGTGAAGGATATAAAATCGTAGAGGGAAAAGTGCTTATTAGTGAAGTAAATGATTTGCTTGGCATACATTTAATTGCTGATGATGTAGATACAATTGGTGGCTGGATTATGGTACAAAAACAAATCGTTGCTGAAGGAGATATTATTGAGAAACACGGTTTTTATTTTAAAGTCCTTGAAAAGGATATGCATCAAATTAAACGAGTGGAAATAAGGAAAGTAGAAGAATGATTTTCTATAAACTTTAATAAAAAGGATATACAGAAAAATAAATGTTTGCGCTTTCAAAAAAGGTGCTATATAGTGAAGGTGGATACTGAAAAATTCTTCTGAATGATACTCGTGTTTTTAGAGGGCGGATTTTTTGGATAAGGATTTAGAATGAAAAAGTATAGGTGATAAAAATGATAGCAACGAAGGATATACGTATAGAAAAAGATTTTTTAGGTGAAAAAGAAGTACCAAGTGCAGCTTATTATGGTGTACAAACATTACGTGCCGTAGAAAACTTCCCAATTACAGGATACCGCATTCATCCATCACTCATTACAGCAATGGCAATTGTGAAAAAAGCGGCGGCACTTGCGAATATAGATACTGGTTACTTAGCTAAAGACATTGGACATGAAATTGCAGAAGCAGCGCAAGAAATTGTTGATGGAAAGTTTCATGATCAATTTATCGTGGATCCTATTCAAGGCGGAGCCGGAACTTCTATTAATATGAATACAAATGAAGTAATTGCGAATAGAGCGTTAGAGCGTATGGGATATGAAAAAGGGGAATATGCGAAAATTAGCCCAAACACTCATGTGAACATGGCTCAATCAACGAACGATGCGTTTCCAACAGGGATTCATATTGCAACTCTTATGATGTTAGAAGAGCTTCTTATTACAATGGAAGAACTTCATTCTGCTTTTCGTAAAAAAGCAAAAGAGTTTGATCACGTTATTAAAATGGGACGCACACATTTACAAGATGCAGTTCCAATTCGCCTTGGACAAGAATTTGAAGCGTATAGCCGAGTGCTTGAGCGTGATATAAAAAGAATTAAACAGTCTCGTCAACATTTATATGAAGTGAATATGGGGGCGACAGCTGTTGGTACAGGATTAAATGCAAATCCTACGTATATTGAACAAGTGGTAAAACATTTAAGAACGTTTAGTGGATTCCCACTTGTTGGTGCAGAGCATTTAGTTGATGCAACGCAAAATACAGATGCATACACAGAAGTATCTGCAGCGCTTAAAGTATGTATGATGAACATGTCTAAAATTGCAAACGATCTTCGTATTATGGCGTCTGGTCCACGTGTTGGGTTAGCTGAAATTCAATTGCCAGCACGTCAGCCAGGTTCATCGATTATGCCAGGAAAAGTAAATCCAGTTATGGCAGAAGTAATTAACCAAGTCGCATTCCAAGTCATCGGAAACGATCATACAATTTGCTTAGCATCAGAAGCAGGACAATTAGAGTTAAACGTAATGGAGCCTGTGCTTGTATTTAATTTAATTCAATCTATAAGTATTATGAATAACGGATTCCGTGTATTCCGTGAATATTGTATTGAAGGAATTACAGCAAATGAAGAATTGCTGAAGCAATATGTTGAGAAAAGTGTTGGAATTATTACAGCAGTTAATCCTCATATTGGTTATGAAGCAGCATCGCGTATTGCACGTGAAGCAATTGAAACAGGAAAGTCTGTTAGAGAGTTATGTTTAGAACATGGTGTACTGACAGAAGAAGAATTGGATATTATTTTAGATCCATTTGAAATGACACATCCTGAAATTGCTGGAGCTTCTTTATTAAAAAATAAAAAAATATAATGTGAAAAACACCGATCCATTTGGATCGGTGTTTTATTTTTAAAAGATATTAAACACAGCGTTTAATTGAAGTAAGCTAATAACAGCTAAGAAGATTAAACTGTATTTCATTGCTGTTTTAAATAGAGCAGATTCTTTACCAACTAGTCCAACTGCTGCACAAGCAACTGCTACAGATTGTGGTGAAACCATTTTTGCCATTGTACCACCTACTACGTTTAGGGCAACGAGTGTAGAAGGAACGATGTTTAATTGGTCTGCTGTTACTGCTTGAAGTGGTGCGAATAAAGAACCACTTGAAACTACTGAACCTGTAATGAATACGCCAATCCATCCTAAGATTGGAGAAAGAATTGGGAATGCATTACCAGTAGAAGAGAATGCAAGTCCAAGTGTAGATGACATACCAGAGTAGTTCTCTACGTAAGCTAAAGCGATAACGCTACAAATTGTATATACTGGAGCTTTTAATTCTTTCATTGTTTCAATCATTAATTCTTTAACCAGTTTACCTTTTACGCGGTAAACGATAAGTGAAACGATAATTGCTAGTACAATCGCAGTAGTTGTAGAAGAGAATACATCGAATTTGAAAACAGCTGCGAAAGGTGTATCAGCTTTTGTAATTGGTGTAGTTTTCATAACAGCATTATGAAGACCAGGGAACTGAATGTTAAATACTAAGTTTGCTAACGCACCATCTGGAGCAAATAAAGCTTTAATCGGTTTTAAGTTAAAGATTGTTACAAATGCAGTTAAGAATACGAATGGAGACCAAGCATATAAAATTTGATTGAATGTATGTGATACTTTAGTTTCTTGTTTTTCTTTTTTAGTAGAAGATTTTGGTTGCCAAACACGTAAGAATAATGCAAGAGCAATCATACTTACAACGGCTGCGAAAATGTTAGTAAGTTCTGCGCCTAAGAAGTAAGTTACAGCGAACTGAGTAATTGCGAAAGAAACACCACTTACAAGAATACCTTGCCAAGTTTCTTTAATACCTTTAATTCCATCGACCATTGAAACAAGTAAGAAAGGTAAGATGATACTAATGAAAGGTAAAATAAGAACAGTTTGACGACCAATAGTTAATGCGTCAAGTTCAGTTAATTGTGCTGGTACTGTAACTGGAATACCCATAGCACCCATAGCACCACCAGCAATATTAGCTACTAAACAAATACCTGCTGCTTTTAATGGATTAAAGCCCATACCCACGAGTAGTGCAGCTGTAATAGCAACTGGAACCCCTAGACCAGCTGCGCCTTCTAAGAAAGCACCGAAAGAATAAGCAATTAATAATACTTGTAAACGTTGATCATTTGTAATGCTTGAAATACTATCGCGAATAATATTGAATTGCTCTGTTTTAACAGTTAATTTGTAAAGGAAAATTGCGGCGATAACGATAGTACAAATTGGATAAAATCCAGATAAAACACCGAATCCAGCAGATGCTACAGCTACTGTTGCTGGCATTTTATAAACAAATATTGCAAGGATAATAGCGACAATCACACTATAAAGACCAGCCATGTAACTTTTCATTTTGAATCCCATTAAACAAATGATGAAACAAAAGATTGGAAGTGCTGCGATTAGTGCAGATAACCAAATATTGTTTAATGGATCATAAATTTGTGTCCAAGTACTCATAATAATGACAACTCCTATCTATTATATGTGAAGAAATTCACATTATTTGTGAAACTATTCACAATCAACTTACATGCTTAGTATATTCTCCTTCAACACTATTGTCAACGTAAAAAAGTATAATTATTCCATAATAGTGTTAAAAGAAAAGCTTTGTTCATAAAGTAGACAAAAAACACACTCAAATGAATTTAAGTGTGCTGTATAAATTATTTGCATATTATTTTGCTTATTCAGATGGCATGTTCCCTATAGGTGTATATTAGATGCCGTCTCTTATCCCGCATTAACGGGCAGTAAGACCCACACCTCAAAATTTAGCGGATGCAAAGAAGTTAGGTGGGGATCGGGCTGCCCGTAAACGCCTGGTTGGTGAGGGCTGATAATCAGTGGGGATGAACAAAACCCCCACTGATTAAAGTTTGATATATGCACTTATCTGTCCTGTTTGATTTAGTGAGAGAGGAACGGTGAGTGGATTTAATAGGAAGTTTTTCACAACAATTCAACCGCTTGCAATACGAATAAAAAATAAGAAATGAATTTTTAATACCATATCATCTCTTTTTACTGAAAATTCCTTTTAGCGTAACAAAGAGGTTAAGTATAGTTCAACTACATTACGATAGGTTATCAATTATAGACGATATTTTACAATACCGTTACTGTGCATTTCAATGAGGTGAAAATATAACAAAAAGCTTGATAAAACAACGTTTGCAAGCAAAGTATTCGTAGGCCATTATTTTGCTTTTTCGTTATATCATATAGTATAATATTCAAAATCAGCAAGGATTTTTTCCTGAATTTTTGCTGATGAAGATGGAAAAATTTTTCGGCTTTATAGGTTGATAAAGTTATGTCGTAACAGGAAATATAAGAACAGATATATAAATAAATAAAAAGAACATAAAAACGCAAATAAAAACGAAAATGAGGGGAACTTTATGAACCAAAATCAATTCGAATGTCGTATTTCAGAAGAAGATGTACAAATGTTAAGAGCGTTAGCTCACCCACTTCGTCTACGTCTAGTAATGGAACTTATGCAAAGAGGAACATGTAATGTAACACAACTACAGGAAGTATTAGAAATTCCGCAATCAACGGTTTCACAACATTTAACGAAGTTAAAGCAAAATAAAGTAGTGCGCTTTGAAAGACGAGGATTAGAAGTGTATTATCAAATCCATAATGATAAAGTAAGTGCGGTAGTAAAAACATTATTTTCTTAAAATTTGAATATTATGGAAAAAGACGTGTAGAATATACGTCTTTTTTTATTTGTCAGAAAGGTAGCGAGAGAGTAAATATTAGCATGTGAGGAAGAAATGACTATCAATCAACATGCTGCCTTACGGAATATATTCTAAAAGGAAAAGAAAAAATAGAAAGGAGTGTAGTAAGCAAAAGGAGGAATAGTAGTATGGATGTAAAACGTGTGAAACAAATCTTATCTTCTTCAAGTAGCATTGACGTTACATATGAGGGCGTACCAGTATGGATTGAGAGCTGTGACGAGCAGAGTGGAGTTGCTCAAGTGTATGATGTATCTAATCCTGGAGAAAGCGTTCACGTGAACGTGACGGCTTTAGAGGAGAAGTAATAGAAAAGACGCTTCTAAAATTAGAAGCGTCTTTTTGTTATTCCATCATACTCGCAACTTTTTTAGAGAAGAGAAGGAGTACAAGTCCTAAGACGATAACGATAATACCGATACTTGCAAATACTTCAAGGTATCCTAATGATTGTGTAAAGGAAGCAAGTTTACCAGCTAACCAGTTAGCCATACCCGTACCAGCTAACCATACTCCCATTAGTAATGATGCTAATTTTACAGGAGCAATTGCACTTACCATTGATAGACCGATTGGTGATAAGAATAACTCACCAATTGTATGGAAGAGATAAGTGATAACGATGAATAATAAATTCGCTTTGACAGTTATATCTGCTTCACTACTTCCAGTTTTTAGAACTGCTAATGTTAAAACAAGATAACCTATACCTAGTAAAATCATACCAAATGCCATTTTTGTTGGTACTTTTAAATCACCGCGTTTTGTTTTAGAAAGTTTTAACCATAGCATAGATACAAATGGTGCAAGTAGTACGATGAATGCTGGGTTAACTGATTGGAACCAAGATGTTGGAACTTCCCAACCGAAAATTGTACGATCAACAAATTTATTTGTATAAAGTGTTAGAGAACTACCAGCTTGTTCAAATCCTGCCCAGAAGAATACTACGAAACAAGTTAAAATTACAATTGCCCAAGTACGATTTTTCTCTTGTTTTGTTAAAGGTTTCTTTTCGACTACAGGTTGATTTTTTGATTTTTTGCCGACAACTGTTGTTCCTGCTTTACCAAGGTAACGAGGAGCTAATAAGTTGAAAACAATTTGTCCAATAATCATACCGATACAAGCTGCTAAGAATCCGTATTTATATCCCATTACAATAACGCCATTAGCGCTTGTTTTAAAGAAATCTTCTGCTAAAAATCCACAAATAAGTGGAGCAAAGAAAGCACCTACGTTAATACCCATATAGAAGATAGTAAATGCACTGTCACGACGTGAATCATTTTCGCCATACAATTCACCTAACAGTGTAGAAATATTTGGTTTGAAGAATCCATTACCAATAACTAATAGTATTAATCCAAGGAATAGTCCTGTTTTTGTATTCATTGAGAATAGTACAAAGTTGCCGATTGCCATGATGATTCCGCCGAGAGTAATGGCATGACGTCTTGTGATATAATGATCCGTTAGCCATCCGCCTATAATTGGCATGAAATATACTGCCGCTGTAAAAGTACCATATAATTGCACTGCGACTGCCTTATCAAATCCTAACCCGCCACTAACAGCAGCAGTTGTTAAATAAAGAACTAAAAGGCCACGCATTCCATAATAACTAAATCTTTCCCACATTTCTGTTAAGAACAACAAGTACAACCCTGGTGGATGTTTTTTTGGTGATTGTTGCTCTCCAGCTTTGTCTAATTTTAAAGCTGCATCCATTTTTGTTTCCCCCTAATCCTGTATAACGGATATTTATGTAATCATTTTAATTTACAAAATATTTAGAAGTCAATAGAATTATATGGAAATAGAAAGAAAATTTCTAAAAAAGTTCTATTTTTCTTCGACCGTTACTGTATTTTGCCCTGAAAACGAGATGATAAGCGTTTTCAAATGTAATAATTGAATTCTAAAAGAAAATAAAATAGTGATTAATCAGAAAATTTAGATTAAAATATTTATTCTTATATAAAGAAAATATATTCTATTTACTTTCCCAATATAACATATTGGGAATAAAAATACAAAACGAAATAATGTGACATTTAAGTGAATTGAAAAATAACCAGCTCCATAGAAGGGAGCTGGTTAAGGAAATATTATTTAACAAAGCGTTTTTCGATGTCATCTAATAGTAGGTTAGCGGCCATTACGCCACCAGCTGTATTCCAAATAACGTCGTCAACTTTGTATGCTTTACCATTTTTTACTGCATTTAAATTTTTAAATAGCGGATCATTAATATATTCTTTTTCTAATTCAGATCCTTTTTTCTCATTTCCTTTATCGAATGTGAAGTAGAATAATACGTCACCATCCATTGCAGAAATACGCTCTTTAGATACGTTACGCTCTGCAAAATCATCTTTGTTTTGATCTCCAGGACGTTTAAATCCAAGTTCTTTTAAAATAACACCAGAGAATGTATCACCATGATAAATACGAACATCACCAGGCATGAAACGAACCATAGAGATTTCTTGATTTACTTTATCGCCAAGTTTGCCTTTTAAATCTTTCATACGTGATTCGTAATCAGCTACAACTTTTTGACCTTCTTTTTCTTTATTTAATGCTTTTGCATAAAATTTGAAGTTATCTTTCCATTCACCACGTAATGTTTCTGAGAACACAGTAGGTGCAATTGCTTTTAGTTGTTCGTACACTTTTTCGTGACGCATTTTGTTACCGATAATTAAGTCTGGTTTTAAAGAAGCAATTGTTTCAACGTTAACTTGTCCTTCATCACCAACAACTTTTACATCTTTCATTTTATCCTTAATATGTGGATACCATGGGTCACCAGTCCAAGACTTTACAGCACCAACTGGTTTCACACCTAATTCAAGTAAAGCTTCAGTTCCTTCATTTGTCAAGATAACTACACGTTTTGGATTAGCAGGAACCTCTGTTTTACCCATTGCATGTTCTACAGTAACCACTTCTTTTTTATTATCTTCTTTTGTAGATTCTTCTTTGTTACTTGATTTTCCACAAGCGCTTAAAAGCATTGAAAATGCTAGTAAAAATACAAATACTGTAAACGATTTCTTCCGCATGAAATTCATTATGTACCCCCTACATGTTGAGAATATTTTTCAATAGCAAGCATGATATTAAGCCTTTATCTTTTGATTGTCAATACATATGGATGAAAATAATTCTCATTTCCGTTGACAATAAGAATTAAGTTGAAATACACTAACAACGTATCATTATACATTGAAGGGGAAACGCTGCATGTTATTAAAAACAAATCGAGCAAAATGGATTGGATTATTTGTTGGAATCATTGCAGTCGTTATTTGTATTTGGGGAAGTATTATTTTCGGATATACAAATACGAGTTGGAAACTAGCATTGGATGCTTTTTTCCATTTTAACGGTTCCAATGAACATATTATTATTCAAAATGTACGTCTGCCTAGGGCGTTAATTGCAGCTAGTGTTGGTGCTAGTTTAGCCATTGCTGGTTGTCTTATGCAAACTTTAACTAAGAATCCACTTGCTTCTCCAGATTTTATTGGATTAAATTCAGGTGCTGCGTTCTTCATAGTTGTAGCAATTGTAATCTTTTCAGTAACATCATTATCAGCTTTCACATGGATCGCCTTTTTAGGAGCGGCGGTTGCAGCTGTACTTGTATTTGCTTCTAGTTCTTTAGGAAAAGAAGGGACTACTCCTCTTAAGTTAACGTTAGCAGGGGTCGCAATTAGTGCGTTATTTTCATCATTAACACAAGGATTACTTGTGTTAAATGAAAAAGCACTTGAAGAGGTATTATTTTGGCTTGCTGGATCTGTGCAAGGGAGAAAGTTAGAAATTTTACAATCTGTATTCCCATATTTATTAATAGGATGGATTGCATCTCTTATGATGGCAGGGAAAGTAAATACATTGATGATGGGAGAAGACGTCGCGAAAGGACTTGGACAACGAACAATTTTAATGAAATCATTCGTGTTACTTATTATTGTACTGTTGTCTGGTGGTTCAGTTGCGGTTGCTGGTCCAATTGGATTTATTGGAATTATTACTCCGCATTTTGCTAGATTTCTTGTTGGAGTTGACCACAGATGGAGAGTACCTTATAGCGGATTGTTAGGGGCAATACTACTAATATTGGCTGATATAGCAGCAAGATATGTCATTATGCCACAAGAAGTACCAGTAGGAGTTATGACAGCATTTATTGGAGCACCGTTCTTTATTTATATTGCACGTAAGAGAGGGCTTAGCAAATGAAGAAATATATTCCGTTTCGTATAGGAAAAGGCGAGCTCTCGTTTTTAATGTATAAACGAGCTTGTCTCGTCTTGTTAAGTTTACTAGTTGTTTTAATAGGATTATTCTTTGCGAGCGCAGGTATGGGAGACATGAAAATTGCTCCTTATGACGTATGGCAAGCAATTACCGGAAATGGCGATGCGATGTCAAACATGGTTGTAAATAAGTTTCGTATGCCGCGTATTTTAATTGCTATCCTCGTAGGAATTGCGCTCGCGGTAGCGGGCTGTATTTTACAAGGGCTTGTTCGAAATCCACTTGCTTCTCCTGATATCATCGGGATTACGGGCGGGGCAAGTGTCGCAGTTGTATTATTTTTAGCGCTATTTAGTGATAAAAATAATGCACTAACGGTAAGTATTCATTATATGCCGCTCGCAGCTTTTGCAGGAGCAACGATTGTAGCGGTTTTTGTATACTTATTTGCATGGCAAAATGATGGATTATCACCAATTAGTCTCGTTTTAATTGGTGTTGGATTTTGGGCATTAACGAAGGCTGCGACAACATTATTTATGTTGCTAGCACCAATTTATCAAGCGAGCCAAGCAAATGTATGGATTACGGGTACCGTTTACGGCTCTTCTTGGCAAAATGTTATGGTACTTGCGCCTTGGGTTCTCATTTTAACAGTAATATCATTTATCGCAGCTAGGCATTTAAATGCACAAGAGCTAGGGGATGATATAGCGGTAGGACTTGGGGTTCCTTTAACGAAGTCGCGTGTATTTATGCTATTACTTAGTACAGCTTTAATTGGTGGTGCGGTAGCTTTTGCCGGAGGGATTGGATTTGTCGGTTTAATGGCACCTCATATTTCACGAAGATTGGTTGGTTCTTTATACGGTGCATTACTCCCAGTTGCAGCTATTGTTGGTGCAATTCTAGTACTTGCTGCAGATTTAATTGGGCGTACAGTTTTCACACCACTTGAAATTCCAGCAGGGGTATTTACATCAGCAATTGGTGCACCTTATTTTATTTATTTACTTTATAAAAGTCGGAATTCATAAAGGGAGATGAATATGCAAAAAGCATTGGAGACGAAACGTTTGACGTTGTCTTATGGTGAAACAATTATTATTGATGAGTTGAATTTAGAAATTCCAAAAGGTGAAATTACAATCTTTATCGGTTCCAACGGTTGCGGGAAATCAACTTTATTACGTTCACTAGCTAGATTATTAAAGCCAACAACTGGTGACATTTTGTTAGATAATCAAGCTATTCAAAGTATGCAAACGAAGCAAATTGCTCGTCAAATGGCGATTTTACCGCAAGGACCACAAGCACCAGAAGGACTTACAGTATTACAACTTGTAAAGCAAGGGCGTTATCCATACCAAACATGGCTGAAGCAATGGTCAGAAAAAGACGAGGAAATGGTACAGAAAGCACTTGCAGCAACAGGTATGACAGAATTTGCTGAGCGTAATGTGCATGCTCTTTCAGGTGGGCAACGTCAACGTGCTTGGATCGCAATGACACTTGCACAAGATACAGATATCATTTTACTGGATGAGCCCACTACATACTTAGATATGACTCACCAAATTGAAGTGCTGGATTTATTATTCGAATTAAATGAAACAGAACAAAGAACAATTGTTATGGTATTACATGATCTGAATTTAGCATGCCGCTATGCAGATAACATTGTAGCAATTCAAGATAAACAAATATATGCACAAGGTAAACCTGAAGAAGTGGTAGATGAGAAACTAGTACGTGATGTATTCCGAATGGAGTGTCAAATTAGTACGGATCCGTTGTTTGGAACACCGCTTTGTATCCCGCACGGAAGAGGAAGACGTGTAGTTAAAGAAGTTGCTCAGGCAATGAGATAAAAAACGATGAGTGATTCATCGTTTTTTTTATTTGGTACAAGAAAATAAGAGGAAGAGAGGAATACGTAAGCGACGTTTATACTCTTCTTCCTCTTGAAAATAGGTTGGATTTGGTGTAGCTTCTTTTAATGATGTAATGGTAAATCCGGCTTGCTGTAATAATGTGAAATACTCTTCCGTTGTACGATGATATTTAATAACTTCTTGGTCAATCCATGGTTCAACCCGTTTGCCTAGTTTAAAGTAATCATCGACGAGCCAACTCGTTCTTTTACCACTTGTTTGTAAGCTTTCAAATGAAGAAGTAATAACGGGATGTTGAACGCTAAAGGTAAAGGTGCCATTTGTTTTTAAAGTTTGAAACACATTTTGAAAAATGGTATCAAGATGTTCAATATAATGTAAGGCAAGTCTAGATGTTACTAAATCAAAAGTGGAAGAGGGGTAGGTATAATCTTTGAGGTTTAAAAAATGAACAGATCCATTTTTATTTTCTAGTTGTTTTTTAGCTTTTTCATACATAAGTTCGGAGCCTTCAATGCCGGTGTAAGAGTAGCATCCCTTCTCTAATAATTCCGCACCAAACTTAGCGTCACCACAGCCTAAATCGAGAATTTGTTTTCCTTGCACATGACCAATGAGCTGAAAGAATACTGGTTTTTCAATGGATTCATTTGGGCTATTTTCTCGGTACCTTCGTTTCATATATTGTTCGAAAAATGCTGTGTTATTGTATACATCAGATTCTGTAAATGCCATGTTTGAAGCCTCCCCAAATATTTTTTTTATTCTATCAAATATGAAAAGTAAATGATAGATTTATTGTAATGAATCATATATAATCTAAAATTGTAAGCGGTTACTTTAAACTATTTTTCTATAATAAATTCTGAAAACGTGTTAAGCTAGTAGAGGGATTATTAGAACTATTAAGATAATAATCCGCTTACACGAACGATGGGAGGCTTCACGATGTCTAGTAAAACACTTGCGAAATTTTTAGAAGAAAATTTAGAGGATTTAAAATCAAAGGGGCTTTATAACGTAATTGATCCGCTTGAGAGTTCAAATGGACCGATCATTACAATAGGCGGAAAAGAATATATTAACTTATCTTCAAACAACTATCTTGGATTAGCAACAGATAGCCGTTTGCAAGAAGCAGCAATTGGTGCTATTCATAAGTACGGTGTTGGAGCAGGAGCTGTTCGTACAATTAACGGTACTTTAGATTTGCATATTAAGTTAGAAGAAACAATTGCAAAGTTTAAACATACAGAAGCAGCAATTGCTTATCAATCAGGATTTAACTGTAATATGGCAGCGATTTCAGCTGTTATGGATAAAAATGATGCGATTCTTTCAGACGAATTAAATCATGCATCTATTATTGACGGTAGTCGTCTATCAAAAGCAAAAATTATTGTTTATAAACATTCTGATATGGAAGATTTACGCCAAAAAGCAATCGCGGCGAAAGAATCAGGTCTTTACAATAAATTAATGGTAATTACAGATGGTGTCTTTTCGATGGATGGAGATGTTGCAAAACTACCAGAAATTGTTGAGATTGCAGAAGAGTTAGATTTAATGACATACGTAGATGATGCACACGGTTCAGGTGTACTTGGAAAAGGTGCAGGAACTGTAAAGCACTTCGGTCTTTCTAATAAAGTTGATTTCCAAATTGGTACATTATCAAAAGCAATTGGGGTAATTGGTGGATATGTAGCAGGGAAACAAAACTTAATTGACTGGTTAAAAGTTCGTTCACGTCCATTCTTATTCTCTACAGCATTAACACCAGCTGATGCAGCAGCTTGCATGAGATCAATTGAAATCTTAATGGAAAGTACAGAGTTACACGATCGTTTATGGGAAAATGGCCGCTACTTAAAACAAGGATTAAAAGAACTTGGCTTTAACATTGGGGAAAGTGAAACGCCAATTACACCTTGTATTATTGGGGACGAAGTATTAACACAAGAATTTAGTAAACGTCTAAATGAAGAAGGTGTATACGCAAAATCTATCGTGTTCCCAACTGTAGCAAAAGGAACAGGCCGCGTTCGTAATATGCCTACAGCAGCTCATACGAAAGAAATGTTAGATGAAGCAATTCGTAAGTATGAAAAAGTAGGAAAAGAAATGGGCATCATTTAAGTAACGACATCTTTTGAATAGCTTGCAAATGAGGAGTGGGGAAAATGAAAAAAATTCTAGTAACCGGTTCTTTAGGGCAAATTGGTTCTGAACTAGTAATGAAACTTCGTGATGTATACGGCGCATCAAATGTTATTGCAACAGATATTCGTGAAACAGATAGTGAAGTAGTAACGTCTGGTCCATTTGAAACGTTAGATGTAACAGATGGACAAAAACTACATGATATCGCAAAGCGTAATGAAGTAGATACAATTATTCATTTAGCAGCTTTACTTTCAGCAACAGCAGAAAAAAATCCGTTATTCGCATGGAACTTAAATATGGGCGGACTTGTAAATGCATTAGAAGCAGCTCGTGAATTAAACTGTAAGTTCTTCACGCCAAGTTCTATCGGTGCATTCGGTCCATCGACGCCAAAAGATAATACACCGCAAGATACAATTCAGCGTCCTACTACGATGTATGGGGTAAACAAAGTAGCAGGAGAATTACTATGTGATTATTATCATCAAAAGTTTGGCGTAGATACGCGCGGTGTCCGTTTCCCAGGTTTAATTTCTTACGTAGCTCCTCCAGGAGGCGGAACGACTGATTATGCAGTTGAAATTTATTATGAGGCGATTAAAAAAGGTGTATACACCTCATACATTGCTGAAGGAACGTACATGGACATGATGTATATGCCTGATGCTTTACAAGCGATCATTTCATTAATGGAAGCTGATCCAAGTAAGCTAGTGCATAGAAATGCATTTAACATTACGGCAATGAGTTTCGAGCCAGAGCAAATTGCAGCATCAATTCGTAAACACATTCCGACGTTTACAATGGATTATGCAGTAGATTCAGCTCGTCAAACAATCGCTGATAGCTGGCCAAACTCTATTGACGCAACTGCAGCAATGAAAGAGTGGGGCTTTAAAGCAGAATACGATTTAGACAAAATGACAACGGACATGTTGGCTAAGTTAAAAAAAAAGCACACAGCTGAGTTAGTGATGAATTAATAGGAAGAGCTGATTCTTAGGAATTGGCTCTTCCTTATTTTTGAGGGAGAGAAGTCTTATGCAAAGAGTTGACGTCGTATACGCACTAATACATAACGAAGAAACAGATAAAATATTAATGGTACATAATGTGGAACAAAACGTTTGGTCATTGCCAGGCGGGGCTGTGGAAAAAGGTGAAATATTAGAGGAAGCACTAATAAGAGAAGTGAAAGAAGAGACAGGTTTAATTGCTACGTTAGGTGGGCTTGTTGCGATCAATGAAAAATTCTTTGAAGAATCAGGGAATCATGCACTATTTTTTACATTCCGAGCGAATGTAGTAAAAGGTGAACTTATTGCGGAAGATGAAGGTGAAATTTCTGCAATAGAGTGGATAGATCGAACAATTGCGAATGAGCGCTTCCCATACTATGACGAAGGATTTGAATCGTTATTAGAAGTAGGCATTCCATACAAGTTTCAACCAGAAACAAAGTAATTGAACGGAAAAACAGGAGCCACAAGGCTCCTCTTTTCTATTCAATCGTCTTCAGTAATAATTTTTTCAGTAATGGTTTAATCTTCAATCGTAAATCTTCAGCATGATTTGCAACTAAGAAGTGATGGTTATAAATGTTCTTCATTAATTGATAAGTTGCTTCTTTCGCTTCACCTTCTTCGATGAAGATTCCGATTACTTCCATACCACTTTTACGAGCAAGTTTGACAGCTTCATGCGTATCTAAAATACCGTCTTGTTGATAATCTAGCGCAGAAGGCTCACCATCTGTGAAGACTAGTAAGAATTTATGTTTCTCAGGTCTTTTTGCAAGCTTTTCAGAAACGATACGAATAATATATCCGTCGCGGTTATCTTCTTCTTCACGAAGTTGCATAATTTCCGGACCAACGTTTGGTAACGTTGAGTTTTTATAATTTACAACTTCATGGATAACGTTCGGCTTATCTTCAGGTTTAGCGCTAGAGGCATCTTCCCAAAATCCGCTAATAGCGTGCGGGATTTTTAAAGATTTTAAAGCTTCATGGAATAGTACAACACTCTTCTTCGTTTCTTCCATTTTGTTATACATAGAACCAGAACAGTCAACTAACAGTTGGAATGCAACATCGAGTTCTTGTGACTCTTGTCCTTTTTTATAAAACATACGCGGCTGTTTTTCGGTATAAATACGAAGGAATTTTTTGCGAAGTCTTCCATAATATTTATCACTATTCGCATTCGTTTTATTTTCAATCGTTTTTTCGATAATTTTCTTTAATTCTTTTACATCTTTATTGACGACTGATTTGATAGCTTGGTAATCTTTTTTCTCATCGATATTTGCTTTGCGAGCTTCTTTAAATGTATGAGAAGCACCTACATTATACTTACCGTATGCACCGTCGTGCTGGCTAGAAGCGTGTGAAGCCCTTGCTTCTTCTGTATCAGCGCCATCAAAGTTGGATTGTGTACTTTTTTGAGAGGTACCTTGTACAGAACCAAGTGCTTGGTCGCCATCTTCTGATTCACGAGCAGTATCGCCCATCATGTTTGTTTTTGTTCCGCTTTCTAATTCAAAGCGTAAAAAGTTCTCGTTTTCGTTATTTTTATTTTCACGATGCCATGTGGAGAAACTTTCATCCATTTTGTTTTTATTTTCATCGTCATCTATAAGCTGCGTATCATCATTTGCTAAATCTTCGACGCGACAGTTTTTTTCATCTGCAAGGACAGATAAGTAAAGTGGAGCATGCCCGAAATAGTTGTTAAGCATATCACTTTCAAGAAGCGCCTCTAAGCGATAGCGAATTTTCTCAACGATATACATAATATCTTCTGTATTACGTGCTTGGAATGTTTCATGTAAAATTGCTTCAATTTTCTCGAAATATTCATTATTGAACATTTCATATTTATCGCTCGTTAATGAAAGATAGCATAGGCAAAATAGACGATCACCGTGATAATTACGAACGCGGTTTATTTCATTTTGAGAGCCGAAATAATTGCGGTACATTTCTTTTCGGCGTTTAAAAATATGCTTCGTGCCAGGACGTAAGTTCTTTACGATTTCCTCAACGCGTAAATCTTCTAATAGAACAAATAATTGTGTTAAAAACTTTTTTAGGGGCGATTCTTGCAATTCAATCGCATAAGAACGAATTAAAGTCATGTCCGAGTAATGTTTATTACCAAGTGCTTTTAAGAACACTTCGCTTTTTAATCCGATTACTGTATCTTCTTCTTTTCGATCATCCCAAAAGTGACTAATGACAACTTTCTTTTCAATTTCGTCGTAGTATGCTTTATAGCCATATTCAAGATAGGCATCGTCTTCTTTTAGAAGGGCATACATTAAGTTTTCCATTTGTAGAAACAGCGACGCATCAATTTTTTTGTCACTAAAAATTTGTCTCATAAATTATCCCTCAAAGAAATAACTTTCTGCTAATTCACGGACAGTCATTTGTTCTGTTTCATCATTAAGTTTTGCAATTATGCTTCGTTCAATAGCTCGCATAACAGGAATATATACACCTAAATCACATGCGTCGATAATACCACGAATACTTGCTGCTTCTTCACTTACACGTCCATCGCGAGCTAAAGGCATAAGGTCGCTTGCAAATGCAACAAACTTTTCAATTGTTGCAACATCATTTAATTTTGATTCTGCTAATAATAGTTCTTTTAATGTGTCACCTTGAATATAAGGAACTTCAATAATAACGAAACGGTTTTTTAATGCTTCATTTAGTTCACTTGTTCCAACGTAACCTTCGTTAATCGCAGCAATTACACGGTATTCGTCATCACCGTATACAACCTCTTGTGTAAATGGGTTTGTGATCATTTTACGGTAATCTAATGCACCGTGAAGTAGCGGTAAAGTTTCAGGTTTTGCCATATTGATTTCGTCAATATATAGGAAGTGACCGTTCTTCATTGCTTTCATAAGAGGACCGTTCACGAATGAAACTTCAGATGCACCATCTTTCGTTTGTAGTGTGTTGTATCCTAAAATACCTTCTACATCTAAGTCGACAGAGCAGTTAATGCTATGCATTGGTTTTTGAAATAAAGAAGAAAGAGTTTCCGCTAGTACTGTTTTACCACTACCAGTCGGTCCTTTTAATAGAATGTTCTTGCCAAGAAGAAGTGCTGTAATCGCATCTCCGATAATGCTGTTATCAGATGCTTTATATATTTTAGTACCGATTAAATGAGCATTTTCACCAGCTTCTTGTTTATTCTTTTCATGAATCGTAGAAAGCTGCTGTTTTAAATCAGAATGTATATGAAATTGTTCTAACATGTATTTCCCACCTAACATTATTTTCATAAAGTAATACATCTTATGATAACTTGTTTTAATATGGTATGCAAAGAAAAGGAAGGAGGATAAAGGGAAAAGAAAAAGCAATCAAGATGAAGTTGATTGCTTACAGTAAAGGAGAAATGAGCCTCATGAAAGACTCCAATATGCGTTTTTTTATACTTCTTTTTTGGAAAGAGTTCCATTTAATTTCAGTTGAATGTTTAAAATCTTCTTCAAAATCACGTTTAATATCTTGAACTGTTTTTGATTCATAAAGTACGCTAATAATTTCGTAATTCAATTCAAAGCTACGTACATCCATGTTCGCTGTACCGATAGTTGCAATTGTATCATCAACGAGTACAATTTTTGCATGCATAAAACCATCTTTATAACTGTAAATAGAAGCACCAGCTTTTAAAAGCGGAGTGAAATAGGATTGAGATGCTTGATCACTAATGATGCTATCACTTTTACCTGGATATAAAATCCGTACATCTATTCCGGCAATTGCACTTAAGCGTAATAATGTTAAAGTTTCTTGATCTGGAATAAAGTAAGGTGTAGCGATCCAAATAGATTTTTTTGCAGAGCCCATAACAGCTAATAATGTATTACGAATACTTTTATCATCGGAGCTTGGTCCGCTTGCTACGATTTGAACAGCACCTTCTGCATTTGAAATCTCTTTACCTGGGAAGTATTGTCTATTCATGAATTGATCCCAGGAATAAGTATTTAAACCACTAGAGGCATAGAGCCAGTCTTCTAGAAAGATTGCTTGTAATTTATATAATGCTTTTCCCTCTATTTTTAAATGACTATCACGCCAAACGGGGAATTTCTTTGAACGGCCAAGATATTCATCACCGACATTGAGTCCTCCGGTAAAACCAATTTCTCCATCTACAATAACGATTTTTCGATGGTTACGATAATTGACAGTTTCAAGTAACCAAGCTGAAAAAATAGGGTCAAATTCTACAATTTCAATCCCAGCTTCTTTCATAGGTTGCAAAAATCTTCTTCTTAACGTATTACTTCCAAGGCCATCATAAAGGAAGCGTACAATAACACCATCTTTTGCTTTTTGTATTAAAGCATCTCGAACTTTTGTACCAATTTCATCAGATTTATAAATGTAGTATTGAATATGTATATGATGTTTTGCCTGTTCTATAGCTTGCAAAATCTCTGAAAATGTTTGATCTCCGTTTGTTAAAAGTTTTGTAGTTGTTCTATCTGCGGCAGGACCGCCTCCAAATTTTTGTATGACTTCTGTTAAATGCATGGAACGTTCATTTAGTGGGACTGTGAGTAATAACTCTAGTCTTCTTCCTTCTAATATTTCACGGAATAATTTTCTTTGTTCTTCTGAACGATGGAGATGTTTTTTTCTTCTCCAGCGGCTGCGCCCGAAAATAGCGTATAAAAGCACACCTATAATAGGAAGAAGTGCTAATACTAAAAACCACGCTAATGTACTTTGTGGAGATCTATTTTCTATAAAAATAACGAATGAAATTCCTACGATTGTAATGGACCATAGAGCACCGACAAATGTATATAACGAAATATACGATGTATTTAATAGGAACAGAACGATAGATACAATTGTAAATATTAATAGTAATTGAACGATAGGCTTCTTCATTTCTATATAATTCCCCTAATCTTTTTTCAATATAGACTTCTTAAATAGAAGATGTAATATGACATCTTTATTATAAGGTGTTTTGCTTTTTTTACAAAATATAGACATATCACCTATACTTTCCGCATTTGTCCTACATACAGTGTACTATCCCATTTTTTATCTCACTCTTAACGCATATGAAAATGAAAAAATCGAAAAGGAGCGGAGAAACATGCATTATATAGAAAACAATGGATTGTACTATCGGAATCATCATCATGGAGGACACAATCATGGTGGGCACAATCATAACGGCGGACATCATCACCATGGAGGACACAATTACCATGATCACCATCATCATCACGGAGGCGGATGGGGCTGGGGTGGTGGTAGTTCATGGGGAGGCGGATTTTTCCCTGGAAGCTTTGCGGGAGGAGTGTTAGGTGGACTGACAGCTGGCGCATTAACGGGTACAGCAAGTGGAGGGTATTATCCAGCTCCATATCCAGTAACTTATCCATCACCATACCCTGTAACGTATCCAACGCCATACCCAGGTTATCAGCAAATACCATATTCGTATTAAACTAAAAAAGAGGCTACCCTCTTTTTTAGTTTAATACGGTATTTATTTATAAAATACTTCCAAAATTAAGGTGAAAATATGTTAATATTTTGTTATTGTAATTCAAAAACATATACATTAATGTAGATTTTCATATTATTATTCGTGAATAATTATGTAGTATGGTCTAATTTCTATTTTGTTATTAAAGAGTAAAGAGATCTGATGTGAATGGTATTAGTTAGAAACAGGGCTTGGATAGAGCCACTTAAAAGGATTGCAGTATAATAAGGTGCGAAATAATTAGGGAGATGAGAAGCTACTAGTTATAATTGAAACGGTATAATATTGCTTTTTATTACAAATAATATTATGTTATTTTAATCGGTCTATTTAAAAAGATAATTTATGTAATGGGCTAGTATTAGAAAATGAAATATCTCTATTTCTATGAAGAGAAACAGGTTGTGTTTTAGTCAGATAGGAAGCAAGGAGAGATGCGCATGCTAGAACAGAGAGGTCATGCATTATATGACTCTTCATTGCGAGATTTAAAGTTAGCATTAGATGAGTCTTCAATTGTTGCAATTACAGATCGAAAAGGTCTTATTACATATGTAAATGATAAATTTTGTGAAATCTCTAAATACAAAAGAGAAGAATTAATTGGAAAAGATCACCGTATTTTAAATTCAGGACATCATCCGAAAACCTTTTTTCAAAACTTATGGAAACGTATTTTGAATGGGAAAGTATGGACAGGTGAGATTCGGAATCGAGCAAAAGATGGTACATATTATTGGGTCAAAACAACAATTGTTCCATTTTTAAATGAAAAAGGAGAGCCATACCAGTTTATCGCAATTCGAAATGATATTAGTAGTAGAAAAGAAGCGGAACATAGATTGCGGCTAAGTGAAAGTCGTTATAGGGAACTTGCCTATCATGATGCTTTAACGAGTTTGCCGAACCGTTTGCAATTAATAACGACCGTTAATAAATTGATTGCAGATAAAAAAGAATTTGGTATGATTTACTTTGATTTGGACCGTTTTAAATTAGTAAATGATACGTTAGGTCATATGATAGGGGACTTACTTTTAAGCGAAGTCGCTTCACGGTTGCATTATGTACTAGGAGAGAAAGATGTTCTGGCTAGGCTAGGTGGCGACGAATTTGTGCTGTTAACAAAAAATCATAGGCAAGATGATATGAGTCAGTTAGCGACATCTGTGTTGTCATGTTTTCAGGCACCATTTATATTGGAAGGCCATGAAGTATACATTTCAGCTAGTCTAGGACTTTGTTCTTATCCACAAGACGGACAAGACGTGGAAACGTTATTGAAAAACTCTGACTTAGCTATGTATAGTGCAAAAGAACAAGGTAGAAACGCTGCATGTTTCTTTACAGATGAGCTACGCGCGAAAATAAATCGTAGAATGAAAGTTGAGTTTGCTTTGCAAAAGGCAATTCGTGATGAAGAGTTAGATGTAGCATTGCAGCCTATTATTGATTTGAAAACGAAGAGATATTCTGGTATAGAAGCTTTAGTACGCTGTATGACAGAAGACGGACCCATTGCACCAAGCGAATTTATCCCGGTAGCTGAAGAGTCTGGACTTATTATAAAGCTAGGAGACTGGGTATTAGAAAAATCGTGCCGATTGTTTAAAACATTGCCAAATTATCAAGAAGGGCTAAAGTTATCTGTGAATTTATCTATACAACAATTAATGCAGAAACGTTTTATTTTGTCTGTACGTAGCATTTTAAAGAGAACTGGTTTTCCTCCGAACCGTTTAATATTAGAAATAACGGAAAGCATCGCAGTCCGCCATTTTGATTATATTATTGCTACATTACAAGAATTAAGAAATATGGGTGTTTTAATTGCTTTGGATGATTTCGGAACTGGCTATTCTTCCTTATATTATTTAAAACAACTACCACTGGATATTGTAAAAATTGATCGTAATTTTATTCGTGAATTTCATTATGATCACGCGCAACCAGAACGAACAATTGTAAAATCTGTTATTGAAATTGCTCATAGTTTAAATTTAGCAGTAGTTGCTGAAGGGGTAGAAACAGTAGAGCAAGAGAGTTTGTTACAATCAATGAGCTGTGATTATGTACAGGGATTTTATTATGCGAAACCTTTATCTGTAGGAGAGTTAAAAGAAAAGTTAATTACAGATTTTTAATAAAAAAGAGAAGCCAGCAGCTTCTCTTTATTTAATCCGTTTTTTGTGAGTCTTTCATTAGTACTGGATAAAGAATAAGACCTAATACGAACAATCCAATTCCTAAGAAGAACGTTTTTAAATCAGCAGTTCCCGTTTTGATAACCCAAATTGAGTATACAAATGCTAATGTAGTGATGATCCCGTCCTTTATTCGAGAACCAGGCATTATATCATACGTTTCTCCTGTAATAACCAGTTTGAATTGGTACAGAGTAGAAACTAGGTATGGAATTAAATAGGCTAATGTTGCTACGACAATAGCGAAACTATAAGCTTCTGAAACAGTACCAGAAATCGTTGAAAATAAGAAAATTTGCGTCATTACATTTGTAATCAATAATGATTTTGAAGGACTACCTTTTTTATTTGTTTTCCCGAAAAACTTAGGGAAAAGTCCATTCTTTGCTGCCTGGTAAGGTACTTCTGAACTAACAACAATCCAGCCAACTGTAGATCCAAATAAAGATATAAGAGCGAGTAAAGCCATTATATATGCGCCTTTATTTCCAATTGCTAAATTTAATGCGTCTACTAATGGTTTTTGAGACTCTTTTAAAGCATCTTGCGGAAGAGCTCCCATTGTAAGTAAAGTAATTGACATGTAAATAAGAAGAGCGATAATTAATCCGAAAATCGTAGCTTTTTTTACATCGCGCTGTGATTTTGCACGATTAGAAAGCATAACTGCTGATTCAATACCGATAAATGCCCAGAGTGTTGCAATAGCAGCTGAATTGATTTGTCCGCCTAACGAGATGGATTGTCCTGCTTCATTCATAAAGGTTTGACCGTCTCCGAAATTAGAGGCATTGAAAATGAATAATGTAATTACAATAAACATTGTAAATCCGATAATTTTTGCAATGGTAGCAAGTAGATTCATATTTCCAGCTCGATCAATATTTTGAGAAAGAATATATTGAATTCCCCACAGCATAAGGCTACATACGAGGAAAGTTAATCCTTTTCCGAGTTCTAGTGAAAATCCGTTTATTGAAAAAAGAATTTGCTTACTTTGTAAAACTGGAAAGAATGTTGATAAATATCCAGCAAAGGAAATAATAACAGATGCTGTTGCAGCCCAGTTAGCAGCCCAATATCCCCATGCCATACTATATCCTGCAACTTTACCAGCTTTTTTTGAAGGAAACATCGCTTGAGCGTAGCTTTGTGGTCCAGCTTTTAATTCTGGTTTCCGAATCGCTAAATTTCCAAATACAAGTGCAATCATAAATACGCCAAGGCCTGTAATACTCCATGCGAGTGTAGAACCCATTGGACCTGATACTTGTGCTAAATTTGCTGGAAGCATAAATACGCCACCGCCAACCATATTCCCGATAACAAATGCTGTTAAAACCCATAATCCCCATTTTTTCGTTTCCATTTTTGTTAACTCCTTTGTAGTAAGTTTTGCTTAAACATCATTTTTTACTAGCTTTTTGACAATAAAAAAAGAGCCATGTAGATAAAAAAATACCTACATGGCTCTTTCGCCAAAGCGTAGGTACAACGGGAATAACCCTTGTACCTACGCGTAATTTTTCCGCTAGGTTTCAAGGGTTACGTATGATGATGATGTTTTTGTGCAAATGTAACTACATTTGTTGTATAAGTAAGCATAGTTCTTTGCTCCCTTTCTCCTCTGATTTTGAAGTTAGTATACTACATGTTTTTTTGAATGAAAAGAAAAATATAAAAATTTTTATAAAAATACGTTTTAAAGATTAAATATTTACCTATATTTTTCTTGTACTGGAAAATAAGTGAGAGATTGGCAGAAGAGTGAAGCATGTTATAATACATATAGAATTAGAAGGTGACAAGGGGCTATTGTAGATGATGAGTAAGTATGAACAAATTTATACAGAAATCAGTAAATCTATTGATAATAAACAATTAAAAGAGGGATGCAAAATCCCATCAGAAACAGAATTAATGAAGCAGTATGAGGCAAGCCGAGGGACGGTAAGAAAAGCTGTAGATTTACTGCAAGAGCGTGGATATGTGCAAAAAATTCATGGAAAAGGTGTTTTTGTTTTAAAGCGAAAAAATATTGAATTTAATTTTGGCGGTATTGTAAGTTTCCAAGAAGAAAATGAACGTTTAGGACGTCATTGTATTACGGAAGTTGTGGAAATGGACAAAGAAAAAGCCACAAAAGAAATTGCGAAATTATTAAATGTAAAAGAAAAAACAGAGATTGACCATATTAAACGTGTACGAAATATTGATGGAGAAAAAGTAATTTTAGATATAAATCATTTTGTATCTGAGTTTATTCCAGGGTTAACGAAAGAAATTGCAACGGCGTCAATTTATAAATACATCGAGAAAGAATTAGGGCTACATATTAGCTATTCACAGAGGGTAATCGAAGTACAGTCATGTACAGAGGATGACAGAAAGTATTTAGATTTAAATGGAACAGACTATGTTGTCGTTGTGAAAAATTTTACACATTTGTATGATGGAAGTCAGTTTGAATATACAGAATCACGCCACCGTTTAGATATTTTTCACTTTTCGGATGTGGCACGCAGGAAGTAAAGAGGTGGAACAAAATATTGTTTCATCTCTTTTTTTTTATAAAAAAAACACAAACTCGTATATACGAGTGTTGACTAACTTATATATACGAGTTAATATGTAATTGTAAACGGTATCAAAAAAAGAAAAGAGGGACGGGAATATGGGGAAAGACTATCGTAAAACAGCAGAGGAAGTGTTGCAGTATATTGGAGGGAAAGACAATATTGAACAAGCTGCACATTGTGTGACGAGGCTCCGTATCGCTTTAAAAGATGAAAGTAAAATAGATAATGATAAATTACAGTCTGTTTCATTAGTGAAAGGGGCGTTTCATAACGCTGGGATATTTCAAATTGTAATTGGTCCAGGGGATGTAGATCGTGTTTATGCGGAATTGATAACGCTTGCAGGTATGAAAGAATCGACTGTAGCTGACGTAAAAGATTCCGGGAATCAGAAGTTAAATCCAGCTCAAAAGTTTGTAAAAATATTTTCGGATGTATTTATGCCAATATTACCAGCGATCGTAACAGCTGGTTTGCTAATGGGTATTAACAACCTATTAGGCGCAAAGGACTTATTTTTTGATGGGAAAAATTTATTAGATGTTTATCCGAACTTAGGCGGGCTTTGGGATTTAATTAATATGATGGCGAATACAGCATTCGTATTCTTACCAGCACTTGTCGGTTGGTCAGCAACGAAGCGTTTTGGTGGTAGTCCGATACTAGGGATTGTTATGGGATTAATGCTTGTGCATCCAGCCTTATTAAACGCGTGGGACTATGGAAAAGCAGCGACTGGTTTAGACGGACAAAAGATTGAGTACTTCGATATTTTAGGACTGTTCCAAATTGAGAAGGTAGGATATCAAGGTCAAATTTTACCTATTTTAGTAGCTGCATTTGTGTTAAGTAAAGTAGAAGTTTTCTTAAAGAAACATGTACCAAATGCAATTCAATTATTAGTTGTACCAATTACAACAATCGTTGTGACAGGTGTGTTAGCATTAGGAATTATCGGTCCGGTTACACGTCATATTGGAGATTTATTAACAGTAGGATTAGTAGGTGTATATGAAACAGTACCAGTAGCTGGAGCAGTATTGTTTGGAGCATTATATGCACCGCTTGTAATTACAGGTATGCATCATATGTTTATTGCAATTGATTTACAATTGATTGCACAGCACGGTGGCACATTTATTTGGCCGATGATCGCTCTTTCTAACATTGCGCAAGGTAGTGCGGCACTTGCGATGTTCTGGATTTCTAAAAATCAAAATGATAAAAGTATGGCATCTACATCAGCAATCTCGGCATATTTCGGTATTACAGAGCCAGCTATGTTTGGTGTAAACTTACGAAATAAATTCCCGTTCTATGCAGCGATTATTGGATCGGCTATTGCAGCTATATTTATTACGTTAAATGGTGTATTAGCACCTGCTATCGGAATTGGCGGATTACCAGCATTTATTTCTATCATTCCGAAATCGATTCCAATGTTTATTGTCGGAATGATTATCGCAGTTGTAATTCCATTTACGTTAACGTGGTTATTTGCAAAACGAGTAAAACAGAAGTAGGAGGAAGTTAAACATGAAGGATTGGCATAAAAGTGTAGTCTATCAAATTTATCCGAAGAGCTTTAATAGTTATTACAATAGAGAAACCGGGGATATAAAAGGTGTTACAGAGAAAATAGATTATTTAAAAGAACTCGGAGTGGATTATATATGGTTAACACCGATATACCAATCACCACAAAATGATAATGGATATGATGTAAGTGATTACTACAGCATTGATCCATCTTACGGAACGATGGAAGAGTTTGAAGAACTTTTAGCAGAAGCGAAAGTACGTAACATTGAGATTATGCTTGATATTGTTGTAAATCATAGTTCGACTGAACATAAGTGGTTTAAAGAAGCGAAGGAAGATAAAAATAGTCCATATCGTAATTACTATATTTGGCGTGATGAAAAAAATAATTGGCAGTCTAAGTTTGGTGGATCTGCTTGGAAATATGATGAGAAGACGGAGCAATATTATTTACATTTATTTGATGAAACACAAGCTGATTTAAATTGGGAAAATGAAAAACTTCGTGAAGAAGTATATGATATGATGCGTTTTTGGCTGGATAAAGGGGTAACGGGATTCCGATTAGATGTCATTAACTTAATTTCAAAAGACCAATACTTCTTAAACGATGAAGGTAATACTGCGACAAGTGATGGACGCAAGTATTATACAGATGGTCCGCGTGTTCATGAATATTTACAAGAGATGAACCGAAATGTTTTTGCAGGAACAGATGTAATTACAGTTGGAGAAATGTCATCTACGACAATTGATAATTGTATTAAATATTCTAACCCTGAGCGCAATGAATTAAGCATGACGTTTAGTTTCCATCATTTAAAAGTAGATTATCCGAATGGTGATAAGTGGACGAAAGCAGAGTTTGATTTTATTAAATTAAAAGAGATTATGTCTAACTGGCAAATTGAAATGCAAAAGGGCGGAGGATGGAATGCGTTATTTTGGTGTAACCATGACCAGCCTCGCATCGTGTCACGCTTTGGTGATGATGGAAAGTACCGAAACGAATCTGCAAAAATGTTAGCGACAGCCATGCACATGCTGCAAGGAACGCCTTATATTTATCAAGGGGAAGAAATCGGTATGACGAATCCTAAATTTGAGTCCATCGAGCAATATCGTGATGTGGAATCGTTAAATATATATGATATAAAGCTAAAAGAAGGGCTATCAAAAGAAGAGATTATAGGGATTTTAAAGCAGAAATCTCGTGACAACTCTCGCACTCCGATGCAGTGGAATGAAGAAATAAATAGCGGGTTTACAACAAGCACACCTTGGATTTCGGTCGCTGAAAACTTTAAAGAAATAAACGTAGAGAAGGCATTAGAAGATAATGAGTCTGTATTTTATCATTATAAAAAACTAATTGAACTAAGAAAAACATATGATGTTATTACAGAAGGAGAGTATGCTATTTTAGATGTAAATCATCCTAAGATTTGGGCATATACACGTGCTGTAGAGAATGAAGTATTACTTGTTGTAAATAACTTTTATGGAGAAGACATCACATATTCCGTACCAGTGAATATTCAATTGGATGGAATGGAACAAGAGATAGTATTATCAAATTATAAAGATTCAAGTGTGGATGTTAATAATCTTAACTTAAGGCCATATGAATCAATTGTATATAGATATACGAAATAAAAGGTTGTATGCCGAGGAGGCATACAACCTTTTATTTTAAGACACCACTATACAAAATGCTTACTTCTACTTCAGGTTTAAACTTTACTTTTGCATAATCTTTATCCCAATTTTTTTTCTTCCATAAATCAGGGTGATAAGCGATAAGGTGTCTGCCGATACCGAAAGCATCACAGTTTGCTTTTTGTAGCTTTTTTGTTATTTGTTTCGCTTCTTTCGTAAGTTGCTTTGATAATTCTTTATTTAGTTTTTTTCGTTCCCACATTTTATAAAGCTTATCTCTTGGAGCCTCAAGCGCTATAACTTTTAGTTGAAGCTTAATGTGAGCATAAACATTTCCTTTTTTATCTGTTGTTATTTTTAAGTCTCGTTTTAATTTCCGATTGCTAATTTCCATCGTTAAATAATCAGATGTCGTCTCTGATTCATCGCTAGTAAGTTTTTGGGTGATACGGGCACTTGTTCCCATTTTTCCAGTTAATAACACGAATAAAACAGATTGTTTCAAAGGTAAATGTCCAGTTAATTTATCTTTATTAAATAAAGATAACCCGTTTGTGATAACTTCTTTTCCTTTTATTTTTATAGAAGGGAGGGTGAAATCTTTACCCGGATCTAACATTTTTGTAGCAGCTGTTTCTAAAGTTTCCTTTGGGAACACACTCATATCTTCTAAACTTTTCACTTTTTTCTTTAGGAAATCTCCAATTAGTAAATTTCCTACTTTCTTTTTTTTTAGTATTTCAGCTGTTTCACCATCTACTGAAATAAGTTTTACCAGAGCAGTAGGGTTTGTGGGGTCTCGAAAACTAATATCTAAAAAAGGAAATATTCCTTTTTTTTGAATTTTTGTTCCCAAAAGTTGCAAACCGTATTTGAAATATCGAATGTTTCCAGTCACATTTTCTTTCAAAGTATCGCTAGTGTCTCGTATGTTATGGCCAGTTGCTGAATGTATTTCATTTTCAAATGAAGATTGTTCGCTTCCTGAACTTCTTACAAGTTCAACCGTTTGCTGAAGTTGATTTTCTTCTGTAATATCAAATCCAATACTATAAGCTAATCTAGCCTCCCTTAAAGGCTCTTGATCCCAGCAACCAGAAAGAAGTGAGCTAGCACATAAGATACTACATAATTTAACTGTTTTTTTGTGCATATGGAGCTCCTTTCTTATTTCTTAATAAGGAATAAAGAAGAAATAAAAAAGGAAGAAAGACAATGAAAATATAAGTGAATTTATCAGTGAAATTTGCAATCGACTTTAATTCTTCAGGTGTATCTATAAATAAGGCGATACTAAAAGAGATAAGTCCAACAATTGGAACAGATTTTTTATGATTAGTAAGGTTGAATATATGCCCAATGCCTATAGAAGCAACGTAGTAACAACTAGCGATAGAAGCTACGACAGTTATCATCCAAATTGGTATGAATATTAAATCAGTACGGTCTATAATCCCGATATGTAAGGATCGCAATAAGTAGGCGACTGGATCTGGAATAAGCTCAATTTGCTTTGGGCTAAATACGATAAAGCAAATCCAAACGGTAAAAGTGTAAAAAAGAGTTACAAATCCATTAGCGATAGAAATGGCCTTTAGCCGTGCAATCGGATTCCCATTTACTTTTGGAAAAGCAATAAGAATAATTTCAAAACCATACATGGCTGTAATTGTTTCCTTAGATGCTTGAATAATATTCAACCATCCAGCCTCTGTAATGGGGAAAATATAAGAAAAATCAGCTCGCGTGAGCCCAAGGGCAATTAAAAGGGCCATTGGTAAAATGAGAATAGAGGCCATAACATAAAATCGTACAATGACTTTAAACGTATTATAAGCTACATAACAACAAGCTATTGTAAATAATATGAGAATTGCGTACCAAGGAGTTGCTTGCAAAACCCATACTTTAATGACATTACAAGCATTTAACATAACGGTCATACCTATAAGGGTAAAATAAAAAACATAAGAGAATCCTAATAGTTTTCCAAGTTTATTACCAAACATCATACAAACAATTTCATATATATTTGTATTAGGAAACCTTCTTAATAAGAACCACATAAGGAAAATGATAAGTTGAATCGCGAGCCCAGCGATGAGAACAGAAATCCATCCGCCACCTTTCGCTATCGGGTGAAGACGGTTTGGTAAAGAAAGTATACCAACTCCGATTTGACATTGAATAACGAAAAAGGTAAATTGCACTAGCGAAATTTTACTTTGCGTGTTTGTCACTGTTCTCATCCTCCCTCGTTACAAGTTGTCTTTGCATTTTTTTCGGCTTTGAATCATGTGGTCGTTCCCCAAATGACCAAATTGGAAGTCTGACAAAAGCATCTTTCATATCTTTTATATTCATTGGTGCAAGAGGAGAAAGATATGGTGTATGAAAAGAATGAAGCTGACATAAGTGAACGAAAATTATAATTAAGCCAAATGAAATTCCAACATATCCGAATATAGCAGCAAGGATCATTAGTGGAAAACGAAGAATACGAACTGCTGAACTCATGTCGTTGGATGGAACGAGAAAAGACGCAATTGCAGTTAAAGCTACAACAATAATCATTGTGTAAGAAACGAGTCCGGCTTTTACAATCGCATCACCAATTACTAAACCGCCTACAATACCGATTGTTTGTCCAACTCGGCTTGGCAAGCGAATACCAGCTTCCCGTAATAATTCAAAGATTAATTCCATTAAGAGAGCTTCAAAAATAGGAGGAAGCGGCACTTTTTCTAAAGAAGCTTTAATTGTATAAACGAGTTCAAGTGGCAGCACATCAGGATGAAAAGCGACGGTTGCGATATATATAGCTGGTAAGAGAAAGGCAATCAAGAAGCTCACTAGGCGAATCATTCGGACGAAAGAACCAACAATCCAGCGGTTATTATAGTCGTCTGGTGATTGATAGAAAGCAAATAACGTAACAGGAACGATAAGTGCTGTTGGATCTCCATCAGATAATATAGCAACTCGACCTTCCATTAAATTAGCGACAGTTCTATCTGGTCGCTCTGTATTTAATTGTTGTGGAAATGGCGAGAAAGAATTATCTTCTATAAATTCTTGTATATAACCTGGTGCCATAAGGGAATCGGTTTTTATAGTTTCTAACCTTCTTTTTACTTCTGTAACTAAATCGTCATTAGCTATGTTTTGCATATAAGCAATAGCTACTTTCGTGTGCATTTCTTCACCGAGTGTAAAATATTTAACAACTACATTTGGACTCTTAATGAGTTTACGAATAGAGGCTAAATTCGTTGCTAAATCTTCTACAAAACCAGTATGTGGTCCGCGTACAATCCCTTCATTATCAGGCTCTGTTATAGCTCTCTTTAAAGATAAAGCTGTTTCGAAAATGCAAAAACTGTCGACATGTTCATGAAAATATAATGATTTACCTTGTAATAAGAGCTGTACCCCATAATTTAAATTCGTTTCTTTTTTCATATTTAATGTGGAAAAGGCTTTATCTAAGGACAAATCAGAACGCGTTAATAATGGTTCAAGAGCAAATTGATGAATTAGATTTGGATCTGCTAAAGATTCGATATATAAGATTGTTCCTTTTCCATTTTGAAAAGGGAGATCTAATTTTTTTATATCATCAGAATGGGAAAGTTTATTTTCAATGTAATTAATGTTCTCCGGAAGTGATGGAAACATATGCTTTTGGTTTTTACTCTCTTGTTGTTCTTTTTTCTCGGTCATAATTTCCACCTCTTTTAAAGTGCAATTGTTTCTGTTAATTTTTGTCGTTTGTGAGAAATTTATGCTTGAATTATTTTTTTAAAAAAGAGGATTGAAAGTTACGTTACATTGTCTTTTGTGCATTATTCAATTTCATAGCAGTACTTCTAACATTTGTGTCGAATTAAGAAGATATATAGGAGGGATACATATGGAAATAGCTGTAGAACGTGTTTTTACAAAGGAAATTTTAGCAAGAGCGGCAAGAGAATTTCATGTAACAGTAGAAGAAAAGCCACTTGGAGATTTTGAGAATTATATTTTTAAGGCGAAGGGTGATAATGATGAAGATTACGTATTACGTTTAACACATTCTTCTCATCGCTCTAAACAAGAGGTAGAGGCTGAACTAGACTTTTTACGATATGTTGCGGAGAACGGAGCAAAGGTAGCGGGACCTCTTTATTCAAAGTCTCAAAATCTCGTAGAAGAAATCGTAGCAGAGGATGGGACGCTCTTTTTCGCTTCCTTATTTACATATGCAAAAGGCGAGCAAGTAAAAGGAGAGGAATCACCTTATTGGGGAGAGGCTTACTTTGAAGCGTGGGGAAAAGCAATTGGACAACTACATCGCCTTACAATGGATTATCCTGAAACAGACTACCGTGATACGTGGGAAGAAGACGAAAGTGGAATTGTTAATGAATTAGAAGATGATCAAGTGAAAAAGATTGCAGCGGTATTAATGGATGAAATTAAGGCCCTTCCAGTTGAAAGAGAAACGTTTGGTCTTATGCACGGTGATATCCATCAAGGTAATTTTCATTATGATGGTAAAGAGCTAACAATCTTTGATTTTGATGATGCGGCTTATAATTACTTTATACATGATTTAGCGATGGTTCTATACTACTCTGTTCTATTTACACCGTGGACAGTGGAAGAGAAGACAGATTTTGCTCGTAAACAGCTACAAGTGTTAAGAAAAGGATACGAATATGAACATGAGCTTGCGAATAGTTGGTATGAATCGTTACCACTATTTTTACGTTTACGTGATATAGGTTTATATGGAACGCTTCAAAAGAAGTTTAAGGGAAAAGATATGCCAGATAACTTCTTGAAATTATCAGAAGAGCTATACGAAAGAATTATTAAAAGAGAAGTAATTGTGAATATATAATACATTTAGTTCAAAACAAAGTATATAAAACAAATATATACTTTGTTTTTTTATACAAAAATATGTTTATTTTATTAAAATAATATTGTCCTAGATTAGGTATACACTTATAATTTTATATATATTCTGAATATTCTTTATAAAGAAGGAGGGGGAATGTTGGAAGCTTTCGTAAATTGGTTAAATAATATTGTTTGGAGTCCAGCACTTGTTTATTTATGTTTAGGAGTAGGTTTATATTTTTCCATTCGAACGAAGTTTTTACAAGTAAGGCACGTAGGAGAAATGGTGAAGCTGACATTTCAAGGAGAAAAATCAGAGGCTGGTGTTTCTTCATTTCAGGCGTTAGCACTTTCATTATCAGGACGCGTTGGAACAGGAAATATCGCTGGGGTAGCAACAGCGGTTGCATTTGGTGGACCAGGAGCTGTATTTTGGATGTGGGCAGTAGCCTTTTTAGGGGCAGGTTCTGCTTATGTAGAATCGACATTAGCACAAATATATAAGACGAAACATCAAGGGCAGTTCCGAGGTGGTCCTGCTTATTACATCGAAAAAGGTCTAGGAGTTAAATGGTATGCTTTAGTATTCGTTGCAGCGACAATTCTTGCAACAGGGCTGTTATTACCAGGTGTGCAAGCAAATAGTATTGCTGTAAGTTTAGAAACTGCTTTTGGTATTAATACTACCGTATCAGGGGCTATATTAGTTGTCGTATTAGCTCTTATCATTTTCGGTGGAGTAAAGCGAATTGTTAACGTAGCGCAAGTTGTCGTACCCTTTATGGCAATAGGCTATATTTTAGTAGCCTGCGTCATTGTTGCTATGAATATTGAAAAATTGCCAGAAGCATTTATGTTAATTATAAGAAGTGCATTTGCATTAGAAGCTGCTTTCGGTGGTATTATCGGTTTAGCAATCTCTTGGGGGGTAAAACGTGGTATTTATTCCAATGAAGCAGGACAAGGGACTGGACCACACGCAGCAGCTGCAGCCGAAGTATCACATCCAGCTAAGCAAGGTTTAGTACAAGCATTTTCCGTTTACATTGATACATTATTTGTTTGTTCAGCAACAGCATTTATGATGATTATTACAGGCATGTATAACGTATTTGATGCAAGCGGAAAAAACTTTATCGTTAATAAATTAAATGGTGCTCAGCCAGGACCAGGATATACACAGGCGGCGGTAGAATCTGTTTTCCCTGGATTTGGAAATGGTTTCGTTGCAATCTCGTTATTATTCTTCGCGTTTACAACAATTATGGCGTATTACTACATTGCAGAAACGAATATCGCGTACTTAAATCGAGATAAAGACCGTCCTTGGTTGTCTATGGTACTAAAATTTGTTTTTTTAGGAGCTGTATTCTACGGCTGTATTAAAACAGCAGCAACGGCGTGGGCTTTAGGTGATATCGGTGTAGGAATTATGGCATGGGTAAATATCATTGCGATTTTACTATTACAAAAACCTGCATTAGTCGCATTAAAGGATTATGAAAAGCAGAAAAAAGAAGGAAAAGATCCAGTATTTGACCCAGGACCATTAGGTATTAAAAATGCTGATTTCTGGGAGCATGAATACGGAAAAGATAAGAAAGAGGAAGTATCTTAATAGAATAGGAACGAAGGAGCAAAGGGAAGATCCCTTTGCTTTTTTTATGGACAAAATGAAGCTGGAAGTTATTTTTTTGCCTATTTTTGAATATAAAAAGAATGTACATGCTTTGTTAGTGGAAGGGGGGAGTATGTTGATAGAGTTTCGTAATGTAAATAAATATTATGGTAACTTTCAAGTTTTGAAAAATATTAATGTGCAAGTGAAAAAAGGCGAAGTGGTAGTAGTTGTCGGGCCTTCAGGATCAGGAAAAAGTACATTGCTTCGATGTATAAATCAATTAGAGGCAATTACAGATGGAGAATTAATTGTACAAAATACAGAGGTACACAATAAAAAAACGGACATGAATGAATTGCGGCGAAATATTGGGATGGTCTTTCAACATTTTTATTTATACCCACATAAAACAGTTCTGCAAAATATTACATTAGCACCGATTAAAGTAAATAAAGTTTCCAAAGAAGAAGCAGAGAAAACAGCAATGTTTTATTTAGAGAAAGTAGGAATCCCGGAGAAGGCTAATGTATATCCGCATCAATTATCCGGAGGACAACAGCAAAGGGTAGCAATTGCTAGAGGACTTGCGATGCAGCCGGAAATTATGCTGTTCGATGAGCCTACGTCTGCTCTTGATCCAGAGATGATTGGAGAGGTACTTGATGTTATGAAAGCGCTGGCTAAAGAAGGGATGACAATGGTCGTTGTCACTCATGAAATGGGATTTGCGCGAGAAGTAGCAGATCGGATTTTATTTATGGATGATGGTCAAATTATTGAAGATACAACACCGGCGCAATTTTTTGTACATCCTGAACAAGAAAGAGCTCGTTTATTTTTAAGTCGGGTGCTAAATCATTAGAGGAGGAATTTCATGCTTAAAATGAAAAAATTATTTACTTTAATCGTATTTTCATGTTTATTCGTGCTTGTTGTTGCTGGATGCGGAAGTAAGAAAGATGAGGCAAAGGAAACAAATACGAAGCAAGGCGGGGCTGTTGAGCAAATTAAGAAACGAGGGAAATTAGTAGTTGGGGTGAAGAATGATACGAATTTATTTGGATTAAAAAATCCTTCAACAGGGCAGGTAGAAGGATTCGATGTTGATGTCGCGAAGGCACTTGCGAAAAAGATTCTTGGAGATGAAAAGAAGCTAGAGCTGAAAGAAGTAACGTCTAAAACACGTATTCCAATGCTGAAAAATGGTGATATTGATGCAATTATTGCAACAATGACAATTACGGAAGAACGCAAAAAAGAAGTGGATTTTTCAGATGTATATTTTAAAGCAGGACAATCGTTACTTGTGAAAAAAGGAAGCAATATTAAGAGTGTCGATGATATAAAACAAGGCGTTAAAGTATTAGCTGTAAAAGGATCAACATCTACAAATAACATTCGTCAAAAGTCACCAGAAGCGACTGTATTAGAATTTGAAAATTATAGTGAAGCATTTACAGCGTTAAAGGCAGGTAAAGGTGATGTGTTAACGACAGATAATGCGATCCTTTACGGAATGGCAAAACAAGATTCTAATTATGAAGTAGTAGGAAAAATTTTCACAGATGAACCGTACGGAATTGCAGTGCAAAAAGGGGCAGATGATTTAACGAAAGAGATTAATACTTTAATTAAAGACATGAAAGCAAGCGGGGAGTATGACAAATTATATGAGAAATGGATTGGACAAAAACCAGAAAAATAGATAGTAAAAGTGAGAGGATGAGAGTACTCATCCTCTTCTTGTAAAGAAAGAGGGGAGAATATGTGCCTGATTTTTCTATATTAACGAATAACATTGATATGTATTTAGAAGGATTTAAATATACAGTTATGTCTAGTGTAATTGCATTGATAGGCAGTTTTATTTTAGGAGTAATTTTGGCAGTAATGCGTATTGCACCTATTCGTATTTTAAATTGGATAGGATCTGCTTTTGTGGAGTTTGTAAGAAATATTCCACTCGTATTAATTGCATTTATATTCTATTTTGCTTTACCTGTAATAGGAATTACTTTAAATGGTTTTGTAGCAGGAACAGTTACGCTTACGGTATATACGGCAGCTTTTATTGCAGAAGTAATTCGTGCTGGTATTTTATCAGTTGCGAAAGGGCAAATGGAAGCAGCTCGCTCTTCAGGGCTAACGTATGTGCAGGCGATGTATTATGTTGTCTTACCCCAAGCTGTGAAAATTGTAATTCCCCCTTTAGGAAACCAATTTCTCAATTTAGTTAAAAACTCCTCAATACTTGGAATTATTGCTGGTGCTGATTTAATGTATCAAGGCGATTTAATTTCAACGAAGACGTTTGTTACGTTTGATGTTTATATATTTGTCGGGATGTTTTATTTAATATTAACAATTCCGCTCAGTATGCTAGTGCGTTATTTAGAAAAACGCTTGGCAAAGGGGGCGGTGTAAATGGATTTCAAGGGAGCAATTACAGGAGATCATATTCTATTTTTATTAAAAGGATTACTTATAACATTAGAGGTAGCGCTTGTAGCAATTGTACTTAGCTTTATTATTGGTAGTGTAATAGGGATATTGCGCTACATGAAAATACCTGTCGTCTCACAAGTATTAGGAATTATCGTTGAAGTAATTCGAAATTTACCACTACTTTTAATTATATTTTTCACGTATTTTGCACTTCCAGAAGCAGGCTTGAAATTAGAAATTATAACAGCAACAATTGTTGCTTTAACAATATTTGAAGCAGCAATGATATCTGAAATTGTTAGAAGTGGTCTATTGTCTATTGAAAAAGGGCAGGTTGAAGCCGCAAGATCTTCGGGATTAACGTATGTTCAAGCGCTTTGGCATATTATTTTGCCACAAGCATTAAGGAGAATGGTTCCGCCGCTTGTCAGTCAATTTATTTCATTGCTGAAGGATACGTCGCTAGCGGTTGTTATATCACTCCCTGAGCTTATGCATAATGCTCAAATTATTAGCGGGCAAAATGTGAATTACATGATTCCAACATTTATATTAGTAGCTTGTATGTACTTTATCGTAAATTATAGTTTATCAATTTTATCCAGAAGATTAGAACTCAGTTAACCCTTACAATATATGTGAGGGTTTTTTCCTTGATTATCCTTATTTTCCTCTAAATAGAATCTAAATCTTGCGATAATTAGATTTTTTACATTATTTTATCAGAAAAGTTTTAATTTTATATAGAAATTGTAATCGCTTTCGTGTATATTTTTATTATCAGAAAATTTTAACAAGATATAGGGGTATGGTAGGGGGAGGATTTAGATGCAGCAACCAACGAATGAGAAATTACATCGCACGATGAAGAGTAGACATTTATTTATGATCGCACTTGGTGGTGTAATCGGAACTGGTTTTTTCTTAGGTTCAGGTTACACTATTAATCAGGCTGGACCAGGGGGAGCCATCCTTTCATATTTAGTAGGCGGATTTATTATGTATTTAACAATGCTTTGTCTTGGAGAGTTAACGGTAGCGATGCCGGTTTCAGGATCTTTCCAAAAGTATGCAACGAAGTTTATTGGACCAGGAACGGGCTTTATGATTGGCTGGTTATACTGGCTCGGCTGGGCAGTAACAGTGGGTCTAGAATTAACGTCAATCGGTTTAATGATGAAAAGATGGTTTCCAAATGTTGATGTTTGGGTATGGTGTCTCGTATTCGGCGTTATTTTATATGCTTCAAACGCAATTTCGGCGAAAAGTTATGCTGAATTAGAATTTTGGTTCTCTAGTATTAAAGTAGTGACAATTCTTGCGTTTGTTGTTCTTGGTGGTGGTGCATTATTAGGGTTTATATCATATGACGGAAAAGAAGCAGCACCTCTTTTCTCTAACTTTGTAAGCGATGGTGGACTTTTCCCGAATGGACTAGCTGCCGTATTACTTACAATGATTACAGTTAACTTCTCGTTCCAAGGAACAGAGTTAATCGGAATTGCAGCGGGAGAAAGTGAAAATCCAGAAAAAACAATTCCACGTGCAATTCGTAATACAGTATGGCGCATTATGTTATTCTTCATTTTAACAATGACAATTTTAGTAGGGTTAATTTCTTGGAAAGAAGCAGGGGTAATTGAAAGTCCATTCGTAGTCGTATTTGATAAAATCGGTATTCCATACGCAGCTGATATTATGAACTTCGTTATTATTACAGCGTTACTATCTGTAGCGAATTCAGGATTATATGCGGCAACTCGTATATTATGGTCACTTGCAAATGAAGGAATGGCACCAACTTCTTTCAAGAAAGTAAATAAACGTGGTATTCCAATTACAGCGTTAGTTGTAACGATTGCGGTAGCTGGATTATCCCTATTCACAAGTTTCCTTGCTGAAGATACAGTATACATGTACTTATTATCGATAGCTGGTTTATCGGCTGTTTCAAGTTGGATCATTATTGCTCTATCGCAACTTCGCTTTAGAAGTCAGTATATAAAAGGCGGAGGAAAGTTAGAGGACTTAAAGTATAGAACACCACTATACCCGATTGTTCCAATTTTAGCTTTAATTACAAATAGCATCGTTGTTATTAGTTTAGCGTTTATTCCTGAACAAAGAATGGCATTATACTGCGGTATTCCATTTATCATTTTCTGCTATATATATTATTATTATATTAGTAAGAAACGGCAGAAACCGATGAAAGTGGAGATGGACAAAACAAATGAAACTAACAATCAAACACGATGATATAGAAGCAGATTTATCGTATGGTCAATTAGCGATTGGAAAAGAAAATGGATATTCACCGTTACAATTACTCATTTCTTCTATCGCAGGATGTAGTGCAATTGTCTTTCGAACAATTTTAGAAAAGAAACGTATTACATACGATACGTTTACGATTGAAACTGAAATTGGTAGAAGTGAAGCTTTATCAAAACCAGTTGAAAGTGTTCATTTGCACTATAAAATTAAAGCACAAAACATTACAGAAGAGCAGTTGGACAAGGCGCTGCAACTTGCAGTGAAAAATTGTACGATTGTTCAATCGGTAAAAGATAGTATAAAAGTTACGGAAACAATTGAACTAATAAAGTGAAACATAAAAACGTGAGATCCGTATTCTCACGTTTTTATGTTTTAGAAAGAGGGGAAAGTGTAATGGACTGTTTGGGTTGTAAATTAGCAAACGAAGAGGAAAAAATATATAAAGTATATGAAGATGACTATGTAACGTGCTTTTTAGATCATGCACCTTTCTATCCGGGGCATACTTTAATTGTGCCGAAGCAGCATGTGTTAGAAGTAGACGAATTAGATGATGTTGTAGCAAAATCAATTATGGATGCTTCTAAGATTATTACAAAAGCGATTAAGTCAGTATATGAACCGGACGGAATTACAATTTGTCAGAATGGTGGAATATTTAACGAACTCACGCACTATCATATGCATGTTGTCCCGAGATATAAAGAGCGCTCATTTGCTGAGTTTTATACGGTACAACCGGGAGAAAAGAAGAGTTATAACTTTGAAGAGACAAAGAATTTGTTAAAAGAAGCGATAGAACAAATACTGCTTACTGAAAAGGTGTAAGTGTGATGTTCTTAATGGAATAGGCAGGAAAATTCTAATAAACAAAAGCTCAATTTCTCAGTTAAAATAGAGAAATTGAGCTTTTGTTTATTCTATTATTAAATTTTATCTATAAAAAGATTTTTCAGTGTCACAAAGTATATTGCTCATTCGTTATATAGAATGAGAGGAGGAATTATATGAAAGGTACAAACAATGATTACGAAAAGATGGAAGAGCTATACGAGTTGTATGAACAAAAAATTTATTATGTAGCTTATTCTATTTTAAATAATATTCAGCAGGCAGAAGATGCAGTTCAAGAGACGTTTATTACTCTTTATAAGAACTTGGAAAAGCTCCATATCTTGAACACGCAAGAGCTTAAATGCTACATTTTGAGGGTTGCGAAAAACAAGGCGATTGATAGTTACCGGAAAAACAAACGACATGAAACATTTTTAGAAGAATATGAAAGAGAATCTGTAGAAGCAGTAGATGAAAATATTGAAGAGTGGGAAAAACGTAAAATGTCTGAGGTTCAAATTGATGCATTGCTAAAAGAGTTAAACGAATCTAATAGACAGGTGTTTAAGTACAAAGTCTTCTATAACTTAACGTATCAAGAAATTTCAAGTGTCATGGGGATTACGGAGGCTAATGTCCGCAAGCAGTTTGAACGCGCTCGAAAACGAGTCCAAAATATGATAGGAGGTATACAACATGACGAATTCAAAGAACTCCAAAGAAATATATGAACTTGCTGAAAAAATTGCTTTAGATGATTTTGATAAATCCGAAGAACAACATGAATTTTCACATACATATACGCGCAAAAAGAAACTGTTTATGGAGGAAATGAAGCTGAAGGGCGAGCGACCACAGAAAAAGAGTAAAAGACATCGTATGTTAATCGCTGCTGCCTGCTTATTGATTGGTATGCCGACAACCGTTTTTGGTGCAGTAAAAGTCTATAATATGATTGTTCAAAAACAAAATTATGAAGTAAATGTGTCGGTAACAAATAAGGACACGAAAAAGGCTGATAAGTGGTATAAGCTGAAAATTGATAAATTACCAGAAAATATGGAAGCAATTGATGACTCTGCTATGAAATATTCATTTAAAGATAACGACGCAAATGGAGGCTTTTCATTTAGTCTTTGGAGAGTAGGGGAAAATGCGGACTTTCAAACTTTATATTCAAAAAGCTACGAAGAAAAAGAGATAGGTGGCAAGAAAGCAGTAATTGTTCATAAAGAAACTGGAAACAACAATGTAATGTTTGATAGGAAGGTCTTTCTCTTTTTTGAGAAAGAAGGGATTATGTTAGAAAGTTTTATTGGATCAGTTATAAATGAAGAACAAATGATAGATGTCTTAGGGAATATTTCACTTGAGCCCACGTCAAAAGAAAAGGCATCACATATATCAAATTATGATAAAAAGTATTTTAGCCAAGCGGATGAACCTAAAAAATCTAAAGTGATTCCTTTGAAAAAAGATAGCAAACGACTATTTCATATAGGGCAAAAGGTTCCAGTAACGATATCTATGGATAACAGCCAAATTGAATATGTGATAGAAAAAGTTGAAGTTTTTGATTCGATTAAAGATTTTAAAAAAGAGAACTTTAATGAACTTGGCCTAGGGATATTAAGCAAGAAGAAGGCTTTAGATCAGACGGGAAAACTGCTATCGTACAGACGGGATGTATATAAATTAGGGAATGGTAAAGATTCAATTGATACATTAGTAGATTCGCAATTAGTTAATGTTAAATTTGTCTACTTGACAACAACAGTGAGAAATATTGGTAAACAGGAGACAGAAGAAATCTATATGCATCCATCCATAAAGCAGCTTAAATTTGAAGGGAATGCATGGAAATACGCTAAAGAAGAGGGAATGGATGCAACGCGTATTATGACGGGAGAAGTTGATTATTTAGAGCCTCACGGAGATGGGAAAAGCTTCTACAATATTGGCAGTATCCGACCAGGAGAAACGGTAAAAGTTAACTTAGGTTACTTTGTAGATGAAGATAAACTAGATTCAATCTTTTTGGATGCTTTCCATTACAGAGGGAATGGAAGTACTGAAAATATGAATGCGTCATATCGTTGGTGGATTGATATTCGTCAACAGTCAAAACAATAGGAACAAATACACAAAAAGCTGCTTATATTTAGCAGCTTTTTTCGTCTTCATACATATGTAAAATTTCTTTCGCACGTATACGTAAACCATCTATCAATTCTTTCGGTTCTAAAACTTTTGCATCTTTTCCAAGTCTATAAAATAAAGGAGTAATAAAGTTAATCTCACCTTTATCAATTGTTGAATTTATATATCCTGTCCCATCCTCGTTTACTATAACGAATTCCTCAAGATAAGGAACGCTTTTACATTGGCGTACGCCTTCTGTTGTCAGTAAAACATGTAACTGAGTAGGACTGTGTACTACGTTAGAGTTAGAGGCAAACCACTCTTCTAAATTCATGAATGTATCCTCATTTTCTTCCGTTGATAATATAGAAAGAATACGATCGATACGATACAGTAATACTTTTTTCCTATCATAGTCATAGGACGGTAAGTACCATAGCCCGTCATGAGCATATACACCGATAGGATGAACATGTTTTGTTTTTACCCCGGATTTAGATTCGTATTGAAAGTGTAAATTTTTATTTTCAATCGCCGCTGTTAACACTTCGTTTAAAAGTGGTGTATCAATTGTTCTCTTCGGATTCCAAAAGGCGATATAAGAACGTATTTTATCAACTTTCGCTTTCGCATCATGTTGTAGGGAGCTATATAGTTTATGTGTAACGGAATTTATTTCTGTGTTAAAAGGTAAGTCTCTGTAGTAGCTTAAAGATTGAAAGGCAAAAAAGATGGAGACTGCTTCTTCTTCGGTAAATAAAATAGGCGGAATTACTCTATTCGTTAATACTTTATATCCTCCGTTGCGACCTTGTTCAGCGTAAATGGGTAATCCCATATCACTTAAATCTAAAATATATCTATGGACAGTACGAACGGAAATATTAAATTCATCGGCTATTTCTTGAGCTGTAAATGCTTTTTTTGCAGAAGCAAATATAAGAATATCTAATAAGCGTTTAGCTTTTGACAAATGTATCACCTTTTTTCTTTTTAAACATGACATAAATTGTCGTGTTTTATTGTTAGTATATTGTTTACAGCATAATGTTATCAAGATGAGATGTAAGGAGGAAAAAATATGTCACGTGAAATAGTTTTATTTATAGCCGCTAGCTTGGATGGATATATTGCGAAAGAAGATGATGATTTACAGTGGTTAATGGAAACCGAAGGAGAGGGAGATAACGGTTATACAGAAATGTATGAAACAATTGATACAATAATAATGGGAAAGAGAACGTATGATTATGTAGTAGAGCATACAGAGACATTCCCGTATTTAGATAAAAAATGTTATGTGTTTTCTAATTCAGAAAAAGGCACGAACGGACATGTAGAGTTTGTAAATGAAGATGTAGTGGAGTTTACAAAAAGGTTAAAAGCACAAGATGGATCTAAAATATGGATGGTTGGTGGAGGAGAGCTACTGAGAGAATTCTTTAAAAATAATCTAATTGATGAATATATTGTTACGATTACACCGCATATATTAGGCTCAGGTGTCCCATTATTTAAAGAAAAGAATCCAGAAATTAATTTAACTTTAACGGATACGAAACGTTTTGGGCAATTTGTAAATTTATATTATAAAGTAAAATGATAAAGAAACACGACTACTGATGATAGTCGTGTTTCTTTATAGATGGTAATGAAATTATAAAGCAAGACCCGTGATTGACTTCACTCGTTACTGTAATATTCCCGCCGTGTAGCTCTACAATTTCCTTCACGATAGATAGTCCTAAACCAGTTCCACCTGTAGCTCGTGATCTAGCTTTATCAACACGATAAAAGCGGTCGAAAATGTGAGGGAGGTCTTCAGGAGGAATGCCTTCGCCTTCATCTTCAATTGTAATGGAGATACGTTTATGTTCTTCTGTAATAGAAATGTTTATATGAGAATGTTCTTTTGAATGTCTATAAGCGTTATTTAAAATGTTTACTATAACTTGTTCAAATCGCTGTTCATCTAAGTTTACTAGCAGTGTAGGAGAACAAGAGAAAGAAACTTTAATGTATCTTTCTTTATACATGGCGTTTACTTTTTCAGCTATGCGAGTAAGGAAGGTGTGTAAATGCACTTCCTTTACTTGAATAGAAAAGTTATGTTGCTCCATTTGTGCAAGTGAAAATAAATCTTGAACTAAGTTTGTAATGTAATCAGACTCATCTTTTATAATTGATAAATATCGCAAACGTTGCTCAGGAGAGGTGCTTTCTTTTAAAGCAATGTCAGCATAGCCTCGTACGTATGTTAAAGGTGTTCGTAATTCGTGAGCAACACTTGCTAGAAATTCACTTCGCTCTGTTTTCATATAATGTAAATCATTTGCGAGCGTTTGAATAGATGATGCTAGTTCACCAATTTCATCATTTCGAGTAGTCGTTAACGAAACGGACAAATCGCCTTTACTCATTTTTTCAGTGGCATGTTTCATGTGTAACAATGGTTTTGTTAATAAACGTGATAATAGGAAAATTGTGATGACTGTGAGTAGAAACGTGATGATACCAGCAATAATGAATTGTTTCGTTAATCCATTAACCAACTTTTCAATTGATTCTGTTCCAAGAAACATGTACACATAGCCTTTATGTTTTCCATCTACCACAATGGGGCTAACTGTACATATATAATTAGATGTTTTCCAATGATTTTCTATAATCGCTCCATTATGGTCTGTTCGAGTTTGCATTTTACTAATATGATCGTTTATAGTCGTGTTTATTTCGTTAGATTTAGCTAGTATTTTTTTATTTGTATTTGTAATAACGACAGTTGTTTCAGCTTCAGATTCCATTAATGCTACGTGAGAGATGGTTTGTTCATCATAATATTTTTCAAGTACATCCCGGTGACTATTTCCTCGCTTCAATAAAGCCGTCATTTCTTCATTTACTCTAGTGTTTACGAGGCTATAATAAAGCAAAATAAAGAGAACACTTTCAATTAAAATTGTAACAATTAAAAAATAAAATCCGAATTGAATAGAAATTCGCTTCATTGTTTCGCTCCTAAATATTCGGTATCAACCCACCTATAACCTACCCCATACACAGTTTTTAAATGATGATCAATAGGGAAATTTGCTTTTCGCAATTTATCACGCAAATTACGAATATGTGAATCGATTGTGCGATCTTCTGTATTTGTGTTTAATCCCCAAATTCGTTCGATGAGCTGATCACGGCTTAATACGTAGTTCACATGGCGTAAAAATAATCCGAGTAAAGAAAATTCAATTGGTGTGAGAAGGAGTTCTTCATTATGGACAGAAACGAAGTGTTTTGTTTCATCCCATACAATACCGTGATATTGGATTTGTTTATGTTCATTTGTACGTCTTAAAACGGCTTCAATTCTTGCGAAAAGTTCTTCTTCATGGAAAGGTTTCGTTACGTAATCATCCGCTCCGAGTTTTAATCCTTGGATGACATCTACTGTTTGATCACGAGCGGTAACCATAATAATAGGAACGTTACTAAATGAACGGATTCTTTTGCACGTTTCCCATCCGTCCATCTTTGGCATCATAATATCGAGTAAAACAAATTTAAAGTTTCGATTTTCTATATGTAAAATAGCTTCTTCTCCGGAAGTCGCACATACGCAGTTATATCCAATTGGAGTAAGATAAAGCGTTAATAATTCAAGCATTCTCGGTTCATCGTCTACGAGCAGTATATCAATCATAGAGAGCCCTCCATATTTATAATCGTTACTTAAAGTGTAATGCAAAATCATGAAGAAATGGTGCAGATTATGATGTGTCTGCATAATTTCTTCAGAATTGCTTGTTATTGTGGAGTTGAAATGACATTTTGGGTAATCATATTGGCTCAAAAATGATTAATACGGAGGCGGTATAGTGAAAAAAATGACCCGAATTTTTGGGATAACAATAATTACAGCAGTTGGTCTTGCTGCATGTGGGCAAACGAATACAGACCATAAAAATCATGAATCTACAAAAGAGAAGAAAACAGAGCAAAAGGGAATGAAAATGAAAATGAATCAGGAAGTAACCGCGCCAAAAGAAATGAACCAAGGGGCATCGAATGATTTATTAACGACAAGTCTAAAAAATGTAACGAGGTTAAATACAAATGACCCCCTAAAAATGGCAGTGTTAACTTCGCAAACGATATGGCCAGCAACCCATAAAGAGAACCAGCCAGGTGCTGTTATTTTAGTACCAGTGAGCGAGTGGCAATTAGGTATTGCGAGTGCAGACCTTATTCATCATCCGAATAACGGACCGATTTTATTTATAGAAAAAGAAAAGATACCAGAAATGACGTTAAAAGAAATAAAACGATTAAATCCAATCGGAACGAGAGATGGAACACAAATTATGGTGATGGGGGATGTAGGTACTAGCGCGCTTGAACAATTAAAAGGTTATAAAGTAAAACAAATAAAAGAAACGAACCCAGCTATATTTGCGAAAGATGTTGATAAGGAGTATGCCGATATAACAGGAAGCTACCCAAATAGTGTTATTATCGGTTCGTCTGAAGAAGAAGGACGTTTATATACAACCCCCGCTGTAAACTGGATTTCTCATATGCCGGAACCACTACTCTATACAGAAAAGAATAAAGTGCCAGAAGCGACAATAGAGGCATTAAAGATGAGAAAAGATAAAGCAAATATATATTTACTAGGACCAGAAAAAATTGTTTCAAAAGAAGTAGAAAAAGAGTTAAGCAAATACGGGAAAGTAACGCGTATTTGCGGTGAGAATCCAACAGAAAATTCTATCGCATTTGCGAAGTTTAAAGATGAAAAAACAAAATTTGGCTGGGGATTCACAAAACCTGGTCACGGTTTATCATTTGTTTCAAGCAAAACACCAGATTTAGCAGTTGCTGGGGCACCTTTTTCACATATGGGTAAACACGCACCTGTTGTCTTGTTAGAAGAAGGGAAAGCTTCACAACCAGTGTATGACTTCCTTGCTACTATTCAGCCGAAGTTTAAAGATGATCCAACACTTGGACCATATAATCATGGCTTCTTATTAGGAAGTACGAGTGATATTTCATTTGAAACACAAGGAATACTAGATGAGAGGTTAGAAATTGTTCAGGAAAGTGGTCAAGGACACGGTGGACATTAATGAAATGAGAAAAGACGCTACTGATAGCGTCTTTTTTTATTTTCCTCGACAAAATATGACAAAAAAGTTGTAACTGTTTCTGTTATGATAGTTTCGGAAATCTTACATTTTACATAATCGGAGGAAAAGAAATGTATAAAAAATTGGGTACTATTGCTTTAACAGGTGCACTTGCTTTTAGTTTAGCTGCTTGTGGTGAAACTGAAGTTAAAGAAGTGAGTAAAAACGATGCTCCTAAACAGGCTGAAAAGAAAGATAAAAAGGAAAAAGCTGAAAGCAAGATTTATAAAATTGGAGATACGGTAGAAGTTAATGGCCTACAACTTACTTTCAGTTCAGCTAAATTCGTTGAGCCTAACGAATACGTAAAAGCTGAAAAAGGGAAAGTACTAGAAATCGCTTTTAATGCTAAAAATAATGGCAAAAAAGATATATATTTTGGAACTTCTGAATTAAAAATTGCTGATACTAACGGCAACCAATTCAAAGAGTACTTTGGTGGGGAAAATACGTTTATAAACGAAAATATTGCGCCAGGTAACCAAATTACAAACAAAATGTTATTTGATGTACCAGAAGGCGATAAGTTTGTTGGTACATTTAAACCTACATTTACATTTGACGAGAAATCAGTGAAATTTGAATTTGAAGTTGCTAAATAAGGAGAGATTAAGATGAAAAGAACAGCTGAATTTGTATTAGGTCTTATTGGAGGTATTTTTGGTATTATTTGTGCATTTGTTGCTTTATTAATCGGCGGTATGGGAGCTGCTTTTGAAGCTGATGGAGCAAATACTGTTATTGGCTTAGGTTGGGGGGCTGTGGCTCTATCAATCTTAGGAATTGTTGGATCTGTTATGGTAAGAAGTAAAGCGAAGGTTGGCGGTATTATGATGACTGTGGCTGCTATCGGTGGATTTATTTGTATTTCTATAATTTACTTATTACCAGGCGTATTATTATTAATCGGTGGATTAATGGGCATATTCCGTAAGGATAAAGCAACTGTATCTGCATAAAATGAGCACTCGAAAGAGTGCTTTTACTAATTTCATTAAATTAGCATAAACTCCTCTAATCCTAAACCCTCCAAACTAAACCTCATATATGAAGTGGAAATATCCATAGAAATGTAAATGAATTCCTTGAGTAGCTAATATCTTGATCCTTGGACTACTCAATTAAATGAGCTGAATTACATGTGCATTTTTCATCCATCCAAACAAAGTTCTCTTCATTTGACATACGGTAGAATCCGAAATCGTTGTACGTTAAATCAACAATAGGTGATAGTATATTTAAAGTCTTCCTGATATTCTAGGAAAAGAAGCTACGAAGGTAACATCTTTTTTAGGAAACTTTTACATAGCAAAAAATCTTCTACTCGTTATATAATAGCTTTCGTGCAGTCGGCTAGATTTTCTTATGGAGAAAATCAAATTATAAAGGAGTAGAGGAGTGGTATTTTGTTTCAAACGATAAAAAATGACTGGTTTTCTAATGTGAGAGGGGACGTGTTATCAGGAATTGTCGTTGCTTTAGCATTAATCCCTGAAGCGATAGCCTTCTCTGTTATTGCAGGCGTGGATCCGACAGTTGGACTATACGCAGCCTTTTGTATTGCGGTTACTATTTCATTTGTTGGCGGAAGAACTGGAATGATTTCAGCTGCAACAGGTGCAATGGCATTATTAATGGTAACGCTTGTTAAAGATCATGGTTTGCAATATTTATTTGCTACAACAATATTAACAGGTATCGTCCAAATTATTTTTGGCGTGTTCAAACTGAGCTCATTTATGAAGTTTGTTCCGAAATCTGTTATGAGTGGTTTTTTAAATTCACTTGGAATTTTAGTTTTTACAGCGCAATTACCGCATTTTAAAAATGCAACTTGGCAAATGTATGCACTCGTTGTATTAGGACTTGCAATTATATATTTATTTCCACGTATTACAACGGCTGTACCTTCTACGCTTATTTCAATTATTATTGTGACGAGTATTGCACTTATGAGCGGATTACAGTTGAAAACAGTAGGGGATATGGGAAGCCTACCGAAAGAATTACCGTTCTTTAGTATTCCTGATGTGCCATTTACATTAGAAACATTAGGGATTATTTTACCTTATGCAGTTATGCTTGCAATCATTGGTTTACTAGAGTCTTTATTAACAGCTTCAGTTTTAGATGATATGACGCATACAGAAAGTAATAAGCATAAAGAGGCACGCGGACAAGGGATCGCAAACATCGTTGCTGGATTTTTCGGAGGAATGGCAGGATGTGCAATGATCGGTCAATCTGTTATTAATATTAAATCAGGTGGACGAGGTCGCCTATCAACATTTGTAGCGGGCGGATTTTTAATCGTATTACTATTCGTTTTAGGAGATTATGTCGTTCATATTCCGATGGCAGCTTTAGTTGCGGTTATGATTATGGTTTCAATCGGAACGTTTGATTGGAACTCTGTAACAACGATTCATAAAGTACCAAAAGGAAACGCATTTGTTATGATTGTAACAGTTGTGATTGTCTTAATTACACATAATTTAGCATTAGGTGTAATTATCGGAACAGTAATTAGTGCGGTGTTATTTGCATTCAATATGGCAAAGATTCACGTGAAACATTTATATATTGAAAATAAGAAAATATACGAAATTCACGGTCAACTTTTCTTTGCATCTACAGCCGATTTCATAAATAATTTTTCATTTAATGAAGATGTAAAAGAAATTGAAATGAATTTTACTCATGCGCACGTATGGGATGATTCAGCAGTGGCATCAATTGATAAAGTTATCATGAAGTATGAACAAAGTGGTGTGAAAGTAAGTATAACAGGATTAAATGAACGTAGCTCAAAACTTGTTGCAAATTTAGCTACTTATAATAAAAGAATTGCTAGTTAAAAGCCTCCTTTTTAGGGGGCTTTATTATATAATACGAGTAGGATAACGAAAAGGGGATTCAGCATATGTACAAACAAATTATATTAGCATGTGACGGTTCTGAACATGCACTTCGAGCAGCGGAACATGCAACATATATTGCGAAATATAGCAAAGAAACAAATGTTGAAGTTGTGTACGTAGTAGATAATAGAACGGCAAAATCAGATATTATACAAGGTCAAACAGATTTAGAAACAATATCGGCTAGTCGAAAAGATAAATTAAAAGAGATTGAAGTTTTATTAAAGAAAGAGAACATTTCTTATAAAATTACGATATTACATGGTGATCCTGGAGATACAATTGTTCAATATGTAAATACAGGAGATATAGATCTTGTTATTGCTGGAAGCAGAGGGCTAAATACATTGCAAGAGATGGTGCTTGGTAGTGTAAGTCATAAAATAGCAAAACGAGTGAAATGTCCGGTGATGATTATAAAATGAAATAGAATGTAACGAAGACCTTAGGATAACTGAGGTCTTTTTTATGTATAAATGACTCTTATTTGTGGAAATAATAGATATATAAGTTGAAAAGATGTTAACTTACAAATTTGTAAGTTAGTTGTTAGAGAAATCGATGTTATGAAATTTTTCCCATTGGTAAAATAAAAGTATCACAGGGGAGATAGGGAGGATGGAAGCAATGAAATCATTTCAAAATTTGTCATATAGTCAAGGGGTAAGCTTAATTTGTCTAGGGGGATTTGCTGCATCTGTTACGTTAGCTGTTTTAATAAAGGTGTTTCATCAAATTTTTTAATATTAGAGTAGGGAAGGAATTGGTTGTTATCATTAGTAGGAACAGCAATGAAAATAAAAAATAGCTCTTAGCATGTATGTAGATGCTAAGAGCTATTTTTATGATTATTTTTCTACTTCTGGCTTCTCACTTGTTACAGTAACGTCTTTCCAATGTGAAGTTATTTGATTCACTTCAGTGTTGACATCATAATTTTTTACGCGCTTATTAACACCTGTTAAATCAAATGTGTAATGAATTGGAATCATCGGTGCTTCGTCATGAATTAATTTTTGCCATTTATCGTATACTTCTTTACGATATTTTTCATCAGTAGCTTTTTCTGATAATCCTGCGTCTAATAACTTCGTATTTTCATCATTTACCCAGCGCTGGTAGTTGAATCCGGCATTTTTTCCCCATAGGCCAGAAAGGTCAGGGTCAGAGCCAGTGTTCCAAGCACCGGCAAAAATATCAACCTTCGGATCATCTTTTTTAATCATGTCACGCATAGCATTAAATTCGTGTAAGCGTCCATCAACAAGTTCTACTTTTAAGCCGATATCTTTCCAAGATTGAATGTAGAATTTAGCCAGCGGTTCACTTGTTTCACTACCACTACTAGTTAAGAAGTTAATCTTCAATTCATTACCTTTTGGATCTTCACGGAATCCATCACCATTTTTATCTTTATACCCAGCTTCATCTAATAGTTTTTTCGCTTTATTTACATCGAAATTATACGCACCAACATCATTATTATGGTACTTTGGCATAGATGGTGGAATTGGAGAGTTAGCTGGAACGCGAAGTCCGTGATATACTTTCTCTCCTAATTTTTCTCTATCAATTGCATGTGCCATCGCTTGACGTAAACGAACGTCTTTGAACTTATCGTTATCCATTACAGCTTCATTCTTTGCTTTGTCCATATGTCCGAACTTAAATCCGATATAAGTGTAAGCAAGGTCAGTTTTACCAATTAGTTGTGTGTTTTTTAATTTACTTACGTTCGGATATTGATCAGCAGTAATTGCTGCAATATCAATATCACCTTTTTTCAGAGATGCACTAACAATAGATGGATTTACAACTTTTAATGTTACATTTTTCAGCTTAGGTTTGCCGCCCCAGTAATCATCAAAACGCTCATACTCAACTGATTCACCAGGAACGATTTTCTTCACTTTAAATGGACCGAATCCAATTGGATTTTGACGGATTTTATCTGATTCAGCTAGTTTTTCAATTGGTACATCACCTAAATATTTTTTAGGTGTAGGATATGTCCAAATACCAGTTTTTAGTGAAGGGTTTACTTCTTTATAAGTAATGGAAATTGTTTTTGGATCGACTACTTTAATACCAGAAATTTTGTCAGCTTTTCCAGTGTGATATTCTTCCATACCTTCAATCATTTGCATTTGTGTATCGTAACGGATACCTGTATATTTACTATTACCAATAATTAAGTAAGAATATTCTAAATCCTCAGCTGTTACAGGGTTACCATCGTGCCATTTTACATTATCTTTAATCTTAATTGTAATTGTTTTTTTATCTTCAGAGATTGTATAAGTTGCAGCACCGTCATTTGTAATTTCCCAGTTTTTATCTGTAGCTAATAATTGTTCATCAAAGAAATCCATAATCTCTGAATCTGGAGCAACTTCATACAATACTCTACTTAAAACACCAGCGAAAGGTGAATTTGAAACGAGTCCATAAGTTAATGATCCGTCTTTAATTTCTTTACCGTCATTTTTTACAGCAGCACTAAATTTATTTGTTTCTACTTTTTTTGTGTTTGCCTTTTTACTACCGCTATCAGCACCACCACATGCAGATAGTAATAATGTTGAAGCAGCAAGTGTACTTAATACTTTGTACAGTTTCGGTTTGTTCATAACTTCTCCACCCCTTATCCTTTTCTTTGTCTCGCATCAGCCGCACGCTTTAACGCTTGACCAATAAAATTTATACACAGCATCAACACTAAAATCATGATTGATGCGGGTAACCAAATCCACCATTTTTCTTGCAATACATCTGGGTTTGTTGCGTAACTTACAAGTGTACCAAGACTCGGTGTACTTTCTGGTAGACCAAATCCTAAGTAAGTCAAACTAGATTCAATCCCGATGTTACCAGCAAGATTTAATGTAATATTTACGATAATAATAGAACTTAAATTAGGTAATATTTGCTGGAAGATAATCTTCCAATTTGGTGTTCCTAACGTTTTGGATGCAGATACGTAATCAAGTTCTTTCTCAGTTAATACTTTAGAGCGTATAAGCCTTGCTTTTCCGACCCATAAGAAAGCCGTCATTATGAGAATAAATGTAGTAATATTGAAAGTTGGAACAAGTGAAATAAATACGATAACAATCATTAAGAATGGTAAAATCATCATAAAGTCGATAAAACGCATGATGATGTTATCGACAACTCCTCCAAAATAGCCAGCAATTAGTCCCATCGTAAGACCGATAAGGGTTGATAAAAGAGTGATAGCTAAACCAACTGTAAAGGAGTTACGTGTACCAATAATTAGTTGTCCGAAAATATCGCGACCTCCATAATCAGTTCCTAACCAATGTTCAGCGGTAGGAGGATCATAAATGGCGAACAGATCGACTCGGACGATATCTTCTTGCTTCATAATAAATGAAGTTGTGTAAACGGCTATTAATATTAAAGCTAAAAAGAATAGAGAAAACATTGCTAGTTTATCTTTACGAAATTCTCGCCACATAATGGAGAAACCAGAAGGGCTCTTTTCGTAATGAATGACTTCAGTTTGTTTTTCAGGATTTGCTAACATAACGTTTCTTCACCTCCATTAATCAATACGAATACGTGGATCAACGATGCTTAGAATAATATCGGAAAGAAGAGTCCCGAGTAGCGTTGCGAATCCAGTAAATAATACAAGAGCAGTTACGACACTGAAATCACGTTGAGTGATAGATTGGAAAAAGAGTTGTCCAATTCCTGGATAGCCGAAAATATTTTCTAGAATAATAGAGCCCCCGACTAAACCTGTAATTTCATATCCTAAAAATGCTGCGATTGGTAAAAATGAATTTCGTAAAATATGTCTGGAATATACTTTAGATTCTGGTACACCTTTTGCTTTTACCGTGCGTACAAAATCTTTATGTTTCGTATCGATAATTTCACTTCGTAAATATTGTACGGTTCCTACTGTGCCAATTAATGCCCCAGATAAAGCTGGTAAAATCATATGATTTAATTTACTTAAATAATAATCAAATGATCCGGCCGCCACTTGTGGATCAACGCTACCACTTGTAGGGAAGATTGGGTATAAAAAGCCGAATAAGAATAACATTACTAATCCAAAAATAAATAGGGGTGTACCAAATCCTAAAAAGTTATAGAGTGTAATGAGTCGATCAGCCCACGTATCATTCCAACGTCCACTTATAACGCCAAGTGGAATGGCGATTAAATAAGTAAGAATAAGAATTAGAAGAGCTAACAGCACTGTATTACCAAGGCGTTCCCCAATAATATCTGTTACTTGTATTTTATGTGCGTAAGAAATACCGAAATCTCCTTGTACGGCATTTGAAATCCACCTTACATATTGTGTGGGAATAGGATCATTTAACCCAAGTTTCTCACGTTGTTCTTCAATTACTTTTGGATCGGCTTTTGGGTTTGCTAGTTCAGCGCCACTTAATGCATCACCTGGCATTGCTTTAGCAAGTGTAAAGACGAGTACGCTTAATATGAATAATTGTGGTATCATAACTAAAATCCGGCGTAATATAAATTTCCACATGTTTTATCACTCCCTTATGGTAATGCCACCCGGTGAGTTGGCGAGATTGGTTTTAAATCGTAAGCACGTCCATTTTCATTGAAATAATTTTCATATGATTTTTCGTACTCAGCGCTTACTTCACGACGCAATTTACGTTGTTGCTCGCGGTTTTCTGGACGAATATCAGGAATAGCTGATATTAGACGCTTCGTATAGATGTGCTGTGGATTATTATAAATTTCAGCACTAGTTGCTTCTTCCACAATGCGCCCGCGATACATAACACCGATACGGTCACACATATGGCGAATTACGCCTAAATCATGACTAATAAATAAGTATGTTAGTCCGAGTTCAGATTGTAAATCTTGTAAGAAGTTTAAAACTTGAGCTTGTACCGACACGTCAAGTGCAGATACAGGTTCATCTGCGATAATAAGCTTCGGTTTTAGTGTAAGTGCGCGTGCAATACCAATCCGCTGTCTTTGTCCACCGGAAAATTCATGTGGATATTTATAAATAGACTCCGGATTTAAGCCAACTTTATCAAGGTAATCTTGAACAGCTCTACGCTCTTCATCAGGTGAGAGTTTCTCAAAATTCCGAAGTGGTTCAGCGATAATATCCATAACACGTTTCTTCGGGTTTAAGGATGAATAAGGATCTTGAAAAATCATCTGAATATCTTTTCTTTGTTCTCTTAGTTCTGAGCGACTTAATTTTGTTAAATCTTTATTATTAAAATGAATGCTACCGCCAGTTGCTTTTGTTAAGTGCATAATTGCTTTTCCAGTTGTTGATTTGCCACTCCCAGATTCCCCAACGATTCCGTACGTTTCGCCAGGTTGTAGTTCGAAGCTTACGCCATCAACAGCGCGAACGTAATCTAATGTACGACCGAAAACACCACCTTTAATTGGAAAGTGTACTTTTAAATCTTCTACTTTAAGCAGTGCCATGAGTTACGTCATCTCCTTTCTTATGTTGGAAGTTGAAATGTTTGTAGCAAGTGCAACGTACCCAATGGTCTGGATTTACTTCATGTAAAACGGGATTTTCTTCATGTTGATCAGGTCTAATCCATGGAATCCGTGCTTGGAATCGACAACCTGTGCGAGGTAACTTAGCTAATGTCGGTACAACGCCTTGAATAACATGTAATTTTTCTTTTTCAGCAGATGTAGACGGGATTGAATTTAATAAGGAACGAGTATATGGATGAAGAGGGTTATTAAAGATCTCTTCGACTGTTCCTGTTTCTACAACTTGTCCTGCATACATAACGACAATACGATCAGCGGTTTCGGCAACGACGCTTAAATCGTGTGTAATTAAGATGATGCCCATTTTCGTTTGTTCTTGAATGGAACGTAATAAATCTAAAATTTGCGCTTGAATTGTTACATCTAGAGCGGTTGTAGGCTCATCTGCAATAATGAGTCCGGGCTTACAAGCAATTGCAATTGCGATAACAATTCTTTGTCTCATTCCGCCAGATAATTCGTGTGGGTATTGTTTATATGTAAGTTCTGGTTTTGGAATACCAACTTGATGGAGTAGTTCTAAGGTGCGTTCTTTTTTTTCTACTTTTGAAAGACTTGTATGGTAGTCTAAGTTTTCTTCGATTTGTTTTCCAACTGTCATAAGAGGATCGAGTGCTGTAAGGGGTTCTTGGAAAATCATACCGATATTTGAACCGCGTACTTTATTTATTTCGGCGGTTGACATGCTTAGTAAGTCCTTATCTCTATAGTGAATCTGCCCTTGTAATTTTGTATTTGCCTCATTATGCAGTCGCATAATAGAAAGGGCAAGTGCACTTTTTCCGCATCCTGACTCACCAACGATAGCAACAATTTCATTTTCATGAACAGTTAAGGATACATTATCAACTGCTGCATGATACTGATCTTGTATACGAAAGGAAGTTTGCAAGTTTTCAATACGAAGAAGTGGATTCTTCATGGCTATCCCTCCATCTTTTCTGAAAAGACTAAATATTTTGTATGTTGTTATTTTAATATAAAATGACAATGTTTGACAAGTGTGAGTTGAGAAAATATTCAAAAATCTTTTTATATAAAAGTAGAATGCAGTTTTATTAGGTGTTGAAGTGCTTTGGAAGCGCTAACACATATGTAAGAGAGAAATGAATCTTTTGTAAGAAAAAAGTATTATATGTAGAAAAAAGAGAGACATTCTGGAAAGAATGGCCTCTCTTTTTTGATAAGTATAATATTTGTACCTAAGCTTGCTTTTGTTTTGTTGACCCTGTATTTAAAGTAAGGGCAAGGAAGAACATTGCAAGTATGCAAGATGCAAGTAATAAGATGAATCCGCCATCCCATCCGAATGCATCTACGATAAAGCCCATAGCGGCACTAGCGAAAGCAGCTCCGCCTAAGTAACCGAAGAATCCAGTTAAGCCTGCTGCAGTTCCAGCAGCTTTCTTTGGTGCTAAATCTAGAGCGTGTAGACCAATTAACATAACCGGTCCGTAAATTAAAAATCCAATTGCGACAAGTGCGATACTATCAACCATTGGATTACCAGGAGGATTTAACCAGTAAACAAGAACTGCGATAAATACACCAACCATAAATAAAATACCAGCAGGTGCACGACGTCCTTTAAATAGTTTATCACTCATCCATCCGCAAAGAAGTGTACCTGGAATACCAGCCCATTCATATAGAGCGTAAGCAGTACGTGAGCTACTATGAGTAAAGCTTTTTTCTTCTACTAAATAAGTAGGGGCCCAGTCTACAACGCCGTAACGTACGAAATACACGAAAACGTTCGCAATAGCGATGTACCATAAAAATTTATTGTTTAGTACGTATTTAAATAAAATTTCTTTTGCCGAAAGTTCGCGTTCGCGATCTTTTATTTTCTCATCTGGTGGATATTCTCCAGTATGCTCTTCAATAGAAGGTAGTCCACAAGATTGAGGCGTATCTTTCATCGTAATTAATACATAAATACCAACTAAAATTGAAAGAATACCTGGGAAGTAAAAAATACTTTTCCAGTCATTTGCAAAGAAGTATAAGCCTAATGTTACAAGAGAAGGCATAAGCGCGCCGCCGACATTATGAGCGACGTTCCAAATAGACATTTTTGTACCACGTTCGCTAATAGAGAACCAGTGAACCATCGTACGACCACAAGGAGGCCACCCCATACCTTGTACCCATCCATTTAAAAACTGAAGTACAAACATAAGTATAATGCTCGTTGTAATGAAAGAAAATGAGCCGAAAATAATATTAATGATACCTGATAAAAATAGCCCAGCTGCTAAAAAGTAGCGAGGATTACAACGATCGGATACGATACCCATCAAGAATTTACTTAATCCGTAAGCGATAGATACTGCTGAAAGGATAACCCCAAGTTCCCCTTTACTAAAGCCTTGTTCGATTAAGTATGGCATTGCTAGTGAAAAGTTTTTTCGAACAAAGTAGTAACCTGCATAACCGATGAAGATACCTAAGAATACTTGTAAACGTAATTTACGGTATTCGCTATCAACGCGATCAGCTGGTAAGCGTTCCGCGTGGGGCGCAGGTTTAAATAATTGTGTGAAAAACATAAAATGAAAATCCTCCCCTAATTAATTCGAAGCGTTTTAAGACAGAGAATATAAAAAGGCCATGAAATATAAAAAAGTTTCCTTTTTTATGATTCATAGCCGTGTACTCCGTTTCTCCGTGACTGTCAATATTAACTTCGTCGAAAATTATACAACTTTGTGACAAAAATGTAAACGTTTTTATGAATAAAAGTATTGACGGATTTTGTTCGTGGGATTAATATTTAAATACGTTAAATATTTTATTGTTTAAATAAGAGGTGGATAACATGCCAAATGATATGACGCATATCGATAAAATTCAAGCTCTTGCCTTTTCGATTGGAAAGAAAATGCAGACGGAGTTATTAGAACAAATGCAAGCAACAGGACTTACACCACCGCAGTTTTATATTTTAAAGATTTTAGATCATTATGGGGCTTCAAGAGCGACAACATTAGCAAAAAAGATGTATGTGAAGCCTAGCGCGATTACAGTGATGATTGATCGTCTAATCGATCAAGAACTTGTAGAACGCTATCACGACAAAGATGACCGTCGTGTTGTCATCATCGAGTTAACGAAAAAGGGGAAAGCTAGAGTAGAAGAGGCAATGACAGCTCGCAACGAGCATATTGCAAAATACTTTTCACATTTAGAGTTGCAAGAAAGAGAAGATTTATTACGTCTCTTTGAGAAGTTAGAAACCATTATTTGCGGGACACAAGAGAAAAAAGAGAATAACTAAGAGGAATTGAGGAGATTACATGGAGCAACAAGAAAATCAAAATAGAAAGTTGTTGTTAATCGGTTTAGTAATCGCGATGCTATTTGCTGCATTAGATGGAACAATTGTTGGTACAGCAATGCCACGTATCGTCGGTGACCTAGGCGGATTAAGTTTAATGACATGGTTAACGACAGCTTATATGTTAACATCAACGACAGTTGTACCAATTGCAGGTAAATTAGCGGATTTACTTGGTCGTCGTAACGTATATATAACAGGGCTAGTTATTTTCATGATTGGTTCGGCGTTATGTGGTATGGCGAATGGTATGACAGAATTAATTATTTTCCGTGGTATTCAAGGTCTTGGTGGCGGTATTATGATGCCAATGGCTATGATTATTATTGGAGATATGTTCACGGGAAAAGAACGTGCGAAATGGCAAGGTATTTTTGGTGCGTTATACGGTCTTGCTTCTGTAATTGGACCGCAAGTTGGTGGTTGGATTGTAGATGCAGTGAACTGGAGATGGGTATTCTACATTAACTTACCGGTTGGTATTTTAGCAACAATCTTTATTGCAATGGGATTAAAATCACATAAACAAACAGGACCAATTAAAATTGATATCGCTGGAATCTTTACGATGATTCTAGGTGTTGTAAGTTTATTACTTGCGCTAACGTTTGGCGGAAAAGATTATGCATGGGATTCTTGGCAAATTATCGGTTTATTCGCACTAGCTGTAATTGGTATCGTTAGCTTTGTTATTGTTGAAACGAAAGCTGAAGAGCCGATTTTACCAATGCATTTCTTTAAAAATCGCACATTTACAATACTGAATGCGATTGGATTCTTTATGAGTATTGGAATGTTCGGCGCGATTATGTTCGTACCATTCTTCATGCAAGGTATTGTAGGAGTAAGTGCTGCTGAATCAGGAACAATTATGACTCCAATGATGATTACAATGATTGTAATGAGTATTATCGGTGGGCAACTTGTATTAAAAGTTGGTGTAAAACCACAAATTATCGCAGGTATGCTTATTATGGCCGGTGGTTTCTGGTTATTAACAACGATGGATATGCACACAACGAAGCTTACAGCTACTTCTTATATGATGGTTATCGGTTTAGGAATGGGTCTTGTAATGCCGACATTAACATTAGCGTTACAAGAAAGCTTCCCGAAAAAAGACCTTGGTGTCGTAACGTCATCAAGTCAGTTCTTCCGTCAAATTGGTGGAACATTTGGTATTACAATTTTAGGATCAATTATGAATAACACTTCAGGTACAACGTTAACAAATAAATTAGTACCTGTATTAGATACATTCCCGAAAGAAGCGGGACAAATGGTAACGAAATTTAAAGATATGATTCACACAGATCCACAAGGTTTATATTCGATGCTATTTAGCCCAGAGGCATTAAAACAAATGCCAGAAGCATTCGCTAACAGCATTGTACCTATTTTGAAAAACTCTTTAGTAGACTCGCTTCATACTGTATTCTTAACAGGATTAGTATTTATCGTAGTAGGTGCCATCTTTACGATTTTCTTACAAAAAATTAAACTATCAGATCGTAAAAAAGATGCTGAAGAGCCTGCTGTAGAAGAAAAAGAAAAAACTGTATCATACTCGTAATGAAGAAGCATCGCCTTATGGCGGTGCTTTTTTGAGTATAACCTTAAAAGCTTTTTAGTGAGAAATGATTGACGTATTTTTAGAAATACGTTATATTATTTTCTGTAAACGGTTACATGAAATGAGGAGAAAAGAGAATGAGTACGATTAAAGACGTTGCGAAATTAGCGGGAGTATCTGTTGCGACCGTTTCCAGAGTTCTAAATAAAAATGGATATGTTCACGAAGATACATTAAAAAAGGTAGAGCGTGCAATTGAGATGTTAGATTATAAGCCTAGTACAGTAGCGCGTTCACTGTATAATAAAAAGTCTCGTTTAATTGGCTTAGTTGTTCCAAATATCGTGAATCCGTTCTTTCCAGAAGTTGCACGTGCCGTAGAAGATGTAGCACATAAACAAGGTTACACAGTTGTCCTTTGTAACTCTGATGAAAGTTTAGAAAAAGAGAAACAATACATTGATGTACTTAGACAAAATAATGTAGATGGATTTATTGTAGCAACGAATCCACAAAATAGTGTTAATTACATGAATTTATCTGTTCCGGTTGTTGCGATTGACCGTATGTTTAATGAGCGTATTCCTACTGTATATGCAGATAACTATGCAGGAAGTCAGGCTGCGACAAAGTTGTTACTAGATAAAGGATGTAAACATATTGCACATATTCGCGGTCCACGTGATGTGAGTACTGCAAATGAACGTTTTGAAGGTTTTGTAGACGTTATTACGCAAAATAATCTTTCGTATATGATTGCGGAGAGTACGTTTGATCCGGCAAATAGTGAGCGTGTAGCGATGGAATTATTAGAAGGATACCCGCATATTGATGGTATTGTTGCTGGGAATGATTTAATTGCCATTGGTATTGTAAAGGCTGCACTTCAAAAGGGGATTGCCATTCCAGATGATTTACAAATTATCGGATTTGATGGAATTTCTTTAACAGAAATGATGTATCCATCTATTACAACAGTTGCACAACCGATATATGAAATGGGGAAAATTGCAACAGAGTTGTTGTTAGAGCAAATGGAAGGAAATACATTAGAAGAGAAACACTATCGTTTGCCGATTGAAATTATAGAACGAAATACAACGAAGTAAGGAGATGAAACAGATGCCAAATATTGCAGTAGTAGGAAGCATTTCAATGGACTTAGTGGCTGTTTCAAAAAAACGGCCGAAAGCAGGAGAAACAGTAATTGGTGAAGCGTTTCATACAATCCCAGGAGGGAAAGGGGCAAACCAAGCAGTTGCTGCAGCTAGGTTAGGAGCAAATGTAGCAATGGTTGGAGCTGTAGGAAATGATGATTATGGAACAGTAGTTAGAAAAAATTTAGAGAACGAACGCATTTTTATCGATTATGTGGTACCGGTTACAGATAGAACGACAGGAATTGCTCATATCGTTTTAGCAGAAGAAGATAACAGTATTGTTGTCGTACAAGGGGCAAATGCTCTTGTAAATAAATCAGTTGTAGATCGCTCCAAAGACCTTCTTGTAAAAGCGGATATGGTTGTTCTTCAACTAGAAATTCCACTTGAAACAGTAAAATATGTATTGGCTATTTGTGAGGAACATAATATTCCTGTTATGTTGAATCCAGCGCCAGCACAAGTTTTATCAGAAGAAATTTTAGAAAAAGCAACTTATATTACGCCAAATGAACATGAGTGCCGCATCGTATTAGATGATTTTACATCACCAATTGAAGATTTATTGGCGAAGTATCCAAATAAATTATTGATGACAGAAGGTTCTAACGGTGTCCGCTTCCATAATGGAACGGAGATTGTACATGTTCCTAGCATTGCTGTTGATGTAGTGGATACAACTGGAGCTGGTGATACATTTAATGGTGCGTTAGCAGTTGCACTTTCTGAAGGAGAGACACTTCAAAAAGCAATTCGTTTTGCGAATATTGCTGGTGGTCTTTCTGTAACGAAACTTGGAGCACAGGGCGGTATGCCAACGAGAGATCGAGTACGTGAAGTGCAGGTGATTGTTGGATGAAAAAGCACGGTGTATTAAACAGTGAAATAGCGGCAGTCCTTGCTTCACTTGGGCATACAGATACGGTTGTAATTGCTGATTGCGGGTTACCGATTCCGGATGGAGTAAAACGAATTGATTTAGCTGTTGAGATTGGAAAACCGAGTTTTTTAGAGGTGTTACAAGTTGTAGCTGATGATATGGCAATCGAAAAAGTGACGTTAGCAGAAGAAGTCATTATAAATAATGCGGCAGTAAATAAAGAGATCGAGCAGAAATTAATAGAGCCAGCATTTGAGTATGTATCTCATGAGCAATTTAAAGAGCATACAAAGAAAGCGAAGGCAATTATTCGTACAGGCGAGGCTACGCCTTATGCAAATATAATTTTACATGCAGGCGTGATTTTTTAATAAAGGGAAGTGATGAGAATGCATATTGAAATGAAAAACATTTCAAAGGCGTTCAATGGCAATCCTGTTTTAAAGAATGCACAGTTTATGATTGAAACAGGGGAAGTCCACGCATTGATGGGGGAAAATGGAGCGGGTAAATCAACGCTCATGAAGATTTTAACAGGTGTATACAAAAAAGATGGTGGGACAATCACGATTGATGGGCAAGAGCGCACCTTTAAAAATGCGAAAGAAGCTGAAGAGTACGGCATCGCATTTATACATCAAGAACTAAACATATTGCCGAATTTAACAGTAGCTGAAAATATGTTTCTCGGTAAAGAGTTAATGTATGGGAAAACAGGTATTTTACGCACTCGACAAATGAACGCGATTGCGCAGCAGCAACTAGCAGAGCTAGGATTGCATGTAAGAGGCGCTATGTTAGCAGAGGAATTATCGGTTGGACAACAGCAAATTATCGAAATTGCGAAAGCGTTAATGACACACGCGAGCGTTATTATTATGGATGAACCTACGGCGGCACTGACGGATCGTGAAATCGAAACGCTCTTTACAGTAATCAATAAGTTACGTAAAGAAGGTGTTTCATTCGTGTACATTTCGCATCGTATGGAAGAGATTTTCTCGATATGTGATGCCATTACGATTTTGCGTGATGGAGAATACGTCGGAAAGAGATTAATTCCAGAAACATCATTTGATGAAGTAGTGAGTATGATGGTGGGGCGCAGCATTGGTGAACGCTACCCAGAGCGAAATAGTCAAATTGGTGATGTCATTTTTGAAATGCGTAACGGAACGAAGAAAGGGAAATTTGAAAATGTTTCGTTTCAAGTAAGAAAAGGTGAAATCCTTGGTGTTGCTGGTTTGATGGGAGCTGGACGCACTGATATTATGAAAGCGATATTTGGTTATGAACCTTTAGATTCTGGACAAATTTTTATAAATGGACAAGAAGTAAAGATTGATAGTCCGATAGATGCAATTAGACAGAGAATTGCTTTCATTACAGAAGATAGAAAATCTGAGGGATTAGTGTTAGATTTCTCTATTCGTGAAAACTTATCGCTACCGAATTTAGAAAGTCTTTCAAAAGGAAGTGTTCTGAGCAACGAGCTAGAACAACAGTTTACAGAAGATATGATGAAGCTTCTTAATGTGAAAGCATCTAGCGGAGAGCAGGCAGTGAAGTCTCTTTCTGGTGGAAATCAGCAAAAGATTGTAATCGCAAAATGGCTAGGCATTCATCCGCAATTACTCATTTTAGATGAGCCAACAAGAGGTGTCGATGTTGGAGCAAAAAAAGAAATTTACTCTATAATGAATAAGCTTACAGAGCAAGGCGATGCCGTTATTATGGTATCATCAGAGCTTCCAGAAGTTTTAGGGATGAGTGATCGAGTTCTTGTTATTCATGAAGGAAAAGTCGGCGGCATTTTAGGGAAAGATGAGGCATCACAAGAGTCTATTATGGCACTAGCTACAGGGGGAGAGTAAGGATGGCTAAGAAGGGGAATGTATTACAACAACTCGGTTCTTTAATCGGTTTAGTATTAATTATCGTCGTAATTACAGTTTTAAATCCAGCGTTCATTGAAATTCCAAATTTATTTAATATACTGCGTCAAGTATCGATTAATGCGCTTATTGCATTCGGAATGACCTTCGTAATTTTAACAGGGGGTATTGACTTATCGGTAGGTTCTATTTTAGCATTATCAAGTGCACTTGTTGCTGGAATGATGGCAAGTGGCATGGATCCGTTCCTTGCAATGGCAGTTGGACTATTAGCAGGTCTTGTAATGGGAATTATAAACGGTATCATCATTGCGAAAGGAAAAGTAGCTCCATTTATTGCAACTTTAGCAACAATGACTATTTTTCGTGGGTTGACGCTTGTTTATATGGACGGACGTCCGATCACTGGCCTTGGTGATCATTTAATGTTCCAAATGTTTGGCCGCGGTTATTTTCTTGGTATTCCGGTACCAGCTGTTACAATGATGATCGCTTTCGCAGTACTGTACTTCATTTTGAAGAAAACGACATTTGGTCGCTGTACATTTGCAATTGGTGGAAATGAAGAAGCAGCAGCACTATCAGGTATTAATGTTACAAGAATTAAAGTAATGATTTACGGTCTTTCCGGAATTTTGGCAGCGCTTGCAGGTATTGTCTTAACATCACGACTAGATTCTGCACAGCCGACTGCAGGTACTTCTTACGAATTAGATGCAATTGCAGCAGTTGTATTAGGTGGAACAAGTCTTTCTGGGGGAAGAGGATGGATTGTTGGTACGTTCATCGGTGTACTTATTATCGGTGTACTAAATAACGGTTTAAATTTATTAGGTGTATCTTCTTTCTTCCAACAAGTTGTAAAAGGACTTGTAATCTTACTAGCTGTATTAATTGATCGCCGAAAAGAAGCGTAATGGAGGGACAGTTCATGAAGAAATGGTTACTTATACTCGTTGCATGTATTATGGTCATTACTGCCGGTTGTTCAATGGAACCACCAGAATGGGCAAAGGATTCTAGCGATAAAGGTCGAAATAAAACTATTAAAGTTGGATTCTCTGTTTCAACTTTAAATAATCCCTTCTTTGTAACTTTGAAAAAGGGTGCAGAAAAGAAAGCGAAAGATAGCGGCATCGAATTGATTGCTGTTGATGCACAAAATGATGCAGCAAAGCAAACGAACGATGTTGAAGATTTAATTCAAAAGGGTGTCGATGTAGTTGTTATTAATCCGACCGATTCAGATGCTGTTGCTTCAGCAGTAAGTGCGGCAAATGCAGCAAATGTTCCTGTTATTACAGTAGACCGCGTTGCGAATTCAGGTAAGGTTGTTTCTCACATTGCATCTAATAATATCGAAGGTGGTCAAATGGCTAGTGATTACATTCGTGAATTAGTCGGCGAAGGAGCAAACGTTGCTGAGTTAGAAGGAATCCCTGGATCGTCTGCTGCTCGTGAACGTGGGAAAGGATTCCATAACGTAGCCGATAAGTCTTTAAAAGTAGTTGCCAAACAAGCGGCTGATTTTGATAGAGCGAAAGGATTATCTGTTATGGAAAACATTTTGCAAGCAAATGGTGATATTAAAGCCGTGTTTGCGCATAACGACGAGATGGCATTAGGTGCACTTGAAGCATTGAAGTCTGCTGGAAAAACAGATGTAGTAGTTGTTGGATTTGATGCAACAGAAGATGCTGTGAAAGCGGTTAACGATGGGCGTATGGCTGCAACAGTCGCTCAAAAACCGGAATTAATCGGAGAGAAGGCGATGCAAACAGCAAAAGAGATAACACAAGGTAAAAAAGTGGACAAATCTATTCCGATTGAATTAGAGCTTATTAAGAAAAATAAATAAATATAAAATGAAAATTAGGAAGGAAGAATAACAAATGAAATTTTTTATTGATACAGCAAACATTAACGAAATTAAAGAGGCAAATGCATTAGGCGTAGTAGCTGGAGTAACGACAAACCCATCACTTGTAGCAAAAGAAGGCGTAGATTTCCATGAGCGTATTCGTGAAATTTGCAGCTTTATAGAAGGACCTGTAAGTGCAGAAGTAATTAGCTTAGAAGCTGATAAAATGATTGAAGAAGGAAAAGAATTAGCGAAGATTGCTCCAAACGTTGTTGTAAAAGTTCCAATGACAACAGAAGGTTTAAAAGCAGTAAAAGCATTCTCAGATTTAGGAATTCGTACAAACGTTACATTAGTATTCTCAGCAGTTCAAGCATTACTTGCAGCTCGCGCTGGTGCAACATATGTTTCACCATTCTTAGGTCGTTTAGATGATATCGGTCATAACGGTATGGATTTAATTCGTCAAATCGCAGAAATCTTTGCAATTCATGGCATCGAAACAGAAATCATTGCAGCATCTGTACGTCACAGCGTTCACGTAACTGACGCAGCATTAAACGGTGCACATATTGCAACAATCCCAGCAAACGTAATTGCTTCATTAGTGAAGCACCCATTAACAGATCAAGGAATTGAGAAATTCTTAGCTGATTGGGAAAAAACACAAGAGAAATAATAGAAAATCAAGAATCCTAGTTTAATTGACTAGGATTCTTTTTTATTTAAAAGAATTTTCATGCAATTTTGCATATTGTCTTTTAAATTTGTTATATAAGCTATTTAATATATATCAAATCACTTTTTATTTTTCATATTTCGACATAAAAAGGTAGAGGTTCTGACCAGAAAACTGGAGGGGCATGATTCTATAACAGAAAGCTTAACGTTTATAGAATTATGCCTTTTTATATAGGGAGGGCAGAAAGTAGGGATTTCGATTTAAATACACTGATTTATCTGAATTTTAAGTTTTATAAAAGGAGAGAAATAGAATGAGAAGAAAAGCGCCATTTAAAGTGTTATCATCTTTAGCAATTGCGGCAATTATCGGATGCACATCTGTAATGAGTGCGCCGTTAGCATATGCAGAAACGCCAGCAAAAGAGAAAGAGAATGTGTCTACAACGCCAATTGATTACAATTTAATTCAAGAAGATCGTTTAGCGGAAGCTTTGAAAGAAAGAGGAACAATTAATCCAGCATCTTCTAAAGAAGAGACGAAAAAGGCTGTCGAGCAATATATTGAAAAGAAACAAGGAGATCAGGCGAACAAAGAAATTCTTCCAGATGCTCACTCACAAGAAACGTCTGATTTCACAAAAAAAGTAAAAGAGAAAAAGATGGAAGAAAAGGAAAATGTAAAAAAGACTGAAAAAAATATTAATCTTGAGCAAAAGCCAGAACCAAATAAAAAGCAATTAAATGGGCAAGTTCCAACTTCAAAAGCAAAGCAAGCTCCATATAAAGGATCTGTTCGATCGGATAAAGTATTAGTGCTACTCGTTGAATTTAGTGATTATAAACATAATAATATTGATCAAACACCAGGTTATATGTATTCGAAAGACTTTAGTAGAGAACATTATCAAAAGATGTTGTTCGGTAAGGAGCCGTATACATTATTTGATGGTTCAAAAGTAAAAACGTTTAAACAATACTATGAAGAGCAGTCTGGTGGTAGTTATACGACAGACGGATATGTAACGGAGTGGCTAACAGTTCCAGGAAAAGCATCTGATTATGGAGCTGATGGTAGCAGTGGTCACGATAATAAAGGTCCGAAAGGTGCACGTGATTTAGTGAAAGAAGCTTTGCATGCAGCTGCTGAGAAAGGACTAGATTTATCTCAGTTTGATCAGTTTGATAGATATGATACAAACGGGGATGGGAATCAAAACGAACCTGACGGTGTAATTGATCATTTAATGGTAATCCATGCTGGTGTTGGTCAAGAAGCAGGTGGTGGTAAATTAGGTGATGATGCGATCTGGTCACATCGTTCAAAATTAGCAGTAGATCCAGTAGCGATTGAAGGTACAAAATCAAAGGTAGATTACTTTGGTGGTAAAGTAGCAGCACATGATTACACAATTGAACCAGAAGATGGAGCTGTAGGTGTGTTTGCACATGAATTTGGACATGATCTTGGATTACCAGATGAATATGACACGAAATATACTGGAAATGGTTCACCAGTCGAAGCTTGGTCATTAATGAGTGGAGGTAGTTGGACAGGGAAAATCGCAGGAACAGAACCGACTAGTTTTTCACCACAAAATAAAGACTTCTTACAAAAGAATATGGGTGGCAACTGGGCAAAAATATTAGAAGTAGATTACGATAAAATTAAGAGTGGTGTGGGAGTTCCTACCTATATTGATCAAAGTGTTACGAAATCAAATCGTCCAGGCGTTGTACGTGTTAACTTACCAGGTAAAAGTGTTGAAACGATTAAATCGGAGTTTGGAAAGCATGCATATTATAGTACAAGAGGCGATGATATGCATACAACGTTAGAGACACCATTCTTTGATTTAACAAAAGGAACAAATGCAAAATTCGATTATAAAGCAAATTATGAGTTAGAAGCAGAGTGCGATTTCGTCGAAGTACATGCAGTAACAGAAGATGGAACGAAAACATTAATTGATAGACTTGGAGAAAAAGTAGTCCAAGGAGATAAAGATACAACAGATGGGAAATGGATTGATAAATCATATGATTTAAGTCAATTTAAAGGCAAAAAAGTGAAACTACAATTAGACTATATTACAGATCCGGCTGTAACATATAAAGGTTTTGCGATGGACAATGTAAATGTAACTGTTGATGGACAAGTTGTATTTTCTGATGATGCAGAAGGACAGTCTAAAATGAATTTAAATGGTTTTGTTGTTTCTGATGGGACAGAGAAGAAAGCTCATTATTACTACTTAGAGTGGAGAAACTATGCGGGATCAGATAATGGTTTAAAAGCAGGAAAAGGTCCAGTGTATAATACAGGTCTTGTCGTTTGGTATGCAGATGATAGTTTCAAAGATAACTGGGTTGGGGTGCATCCAGGTGAAGGATTCCTTGGTGTTGTAGATTCTCATCCAGAAGCGCTAGTTGGTAATTTAAACGGAAAACCAGCATACGGTAATACGGGCATGCAAATTGCAGATGCTGCATTTTCATTTGATAAAACACCAGCATGGAGTGTAAATTCATTAACACGTGGTCAGTTTAACTATTCTGGATTACAAGGTGTTACAACTTTTGATGATTCAAAAGTATATAGTAACAAGCAAATTGCAGATGCAGGAAGAAAAGTTCCAAACCTTGGACTTAAATTCCAAGTTGTTGGACAGGCAGAAGATAAATCGGCAGGCGCTGTTTGGATTAAACGTTAATAACATAAAAGCACATTCTTCATATGAAGAGTGTGCTTTTTAATTTGTACAGTAAGTTATTATTTTAGTTTATGTAATACAAGTGTTTATTCATGTGTAGTGTATCAAATTATGTGAGGAAAGGAAATATTTCCGAGGAAATTGTCGAAGTATCGTCAGTATTTATAAACTTTTTGTTTAAAAGAAGAGATGTATTATTGCCTTTACGGCTCAATTTATTTACATTGTTATTTGGTTATACACAAAAGTAATATATTGGGCAAAAAGAGTTCTATTCGATAGGGCTCTTTTTATAGATAGAAAGAAGTAAGCGATAAATGAAAGAAGTAATTGGATGTCCACAGTGTGAAGGGGATATTACTGTACAGCATATTATTGATCTCCCGCATCCTTTTTCATTAAGGTGTCCACATTGTAAGGTGAAGTTGAAAGAAATAAGGGTAACGCCATGTTTAATATTAGCGATGATTTGTATAATTCCATTGTTTATTATTATTGGAGAGAGTATTAAGGAATTACTAGTAAAATATTTTTCTATTGTAGACAATGTACCAACTGTACTTATTTTCTTTTTATTTTGTTATCCATTGTATTATTTCTATGAAAAATATAATGCTATATTGTTTATTAAATATGGTTTGCTGAAAGTTAAAAGTTGAATTGAATAGGAGATTATCATTATGCTTTGGAAAATATATTTAGTTATTGTAGCAATGTTAGCTATTATTTCGTTAGTAAGGGGTATGTTTCAAACACCAATTCAAAAGTTTGACTTTGTAGTATCTATTATTACGTGGATAGGGCTCTTTGGTTTTGTATTTGATATACAAATATTAACCTCGATTGTTTGGAAATGTATCTTCTTGTTTAGCGTCATTTGGACTTTAACTGCAGTTTTTGTTTTTCGTTTATATGAAGAGCGAGATGAGCCATTACCTTTTATATTTAAATTAATTGGCATTATTCCAACGCTTCCATTATATTACGGATTATATCAATATGCATTTTAAAAAAGACAACGATGGATTATCCCATCATTGTCTTTTTTACTTTGCTTCTTACATAAATCATCCCAGCAAATGTTAATAAAAATGCTGTCCCGATAATGAAGCTGATGCTAGGTGATGCTCCGATTGCGCCGACTGTAAAGGAGCCAGCAACAACTCCTAATGAGAAGAAGGCATAAAATAATCCGAATGCCTTTCCGCGATTATCGTCTGTAGTATTTTCAACGAGTAAAGCGTTAATAGACGGAAAGAGGATTGCGAATCCAATTCCATAAATCATCATTACGATAAAGAGCATACCTTTTGTAGCAAATAATCCGAGTAAAGATAGTGCGAATGCCATAACTGCAATTCCGATTAGCATTAGTTTCGAACGATTAAATCGATCGTAAATACGATTTGTTGGAAGCAAGAAGAAGAGGATAGCAGTAATACCAAATACACTTAACATCATGCCTGTTGTAGATGCTTTAAGCGCTAATGCCTCAACTTTTACTGGTAACATATAAGTGACAATTCCTTGTGAAAACATTAATGTGAAAGCACCAATATATGCTTGTAATAACGGTTCTGATTTTAACAGTTCAACCATATCTTCTTTGTTCATCATTTGCGTTCTTGATGTATCTTTTCTTGATACGTTATTTGGTAAGAAGAATAGAGATACGATTGTACCAAGAGCCATTAAAATAGAAATAGTAATGAAGACCCATTCTACGCCAGCTGTTGCTTTCATAATACCACTGAAAGCAGGTCCTACGATTGCCGCTGTTCCAACAGCAGCACCAGATAGAGCCATTGCTTTTCCTTGTCTTTTTGCATTTGTTTGTTTTGATAAAAATGTAAAGGCAGCAGGAATTAAAAAGCCATCACTAAATCCATGCATAAAGCGCACAACTAATAGTTGTTCACCACTTTGAACAACGGTGTATAACAAGACTATGAAACTCGTAATTCCCATGCTTATATAAAGGATTTTTTTTGCACCAAATTTATCGACAGCGGCTCCAGCAATAATATTACCAATCATATTAGCGAATGAGTACATACCGACAACTAGCCCGATAATAAGAGGAGTTCCTCCAAGGCTTTGAGCGAAAGTACTCATAATAGGTAATTGTGAAAATGTATCTAAAAATGCCACGATAACGATAAAGTAAATAAAATATTTCAAGTGATATTCACCTCTCCTATGCTATTATGGCACAATGCTAATTTCACCTGCAATGAAATTGAATTAACAGATGTGGAAAAAAGTACAAAGTGACAAAATATTGAACGTTATTTGTAAAAAATTAGTGGGAATGTGATTGTTTTTTTGAAATATATGGATAGAAGTATTATAATAGAATTGTAAACTTCACCAGGTTAAGTATATACATAGAGAGGGATGTATAAAATGAAAGCACTACTTTGGCATAATCAACGTGATGTACGAGTAGAAGAAGTACCAGAACCAACAGTAAAACCAGGAACAGTGAAAATCAAAGTTAAATGGTGTGGTATTTGTGGGACAGACTTGCATGAATATTTAGCAGGGCCTATTTTTATTCCAACAGAAGAACATCCATTAACACATGTGAAAGCACCTGTTATTTTAGGTCATGAGTTTAGTGGTGAGGTAATAGAGATTGGTGAAGGAGTTACATCTCATAAAGTGGGAGACCGCGTTGTTGTAGAGCCAATTTATTCTTGTGGTAAATGTGAAGCTTGTAAACATGGACATTACAATGTTTGTGAACAACTTGTTTTCCACGGTCTTGGCGGAGAAGGCGGCGGTTTCTCTGAATATACAGTAGTACCAGAAGATATGGTTCATCACATTCCAGATGAAATGACGTATGAACAAGGTGCGCTTGTAGAACCAGCAGCAGTAGCAGTTCATGCAGTACGTCAAAGTAAATTAAAAGAAGGGGAAGCTGTAGCGGTATTTGGTTGCGGTCCAATTGGACTTCTTGTTATCCAAGCAGCTAAAGCAGCAGGAGCAACTCCTGTTATTGCAGTTGAACTTTCTAAAGAACGTCAAGAGTTAGCGAAATTAGCAGGTGCGGATTATGTATTAAATCCAGCAACTCAAGATGTGTTAGCTGAAATTCGTAACTTAACAAATGGTTTAGGTGTAAATGTTAGCTTTGAAGTAACAGGTGTTGAAGTTGTACTACGCCAAGCGATTGAAAGTACAAGCTTCGAAGGACAAACTGTAATTGTTAGTGTATGGGAAAAAGACGCAACAATTACTCCAAATAACTTAGTATTAAAAGAAAAAGAAGTTATTGGTATTTTAGGATACCGTCACATCTTCCCAGCTGTTATTAAATTAATTAGCTCTGGTCAAATTCAAGCAGAGAAATTAATTACGAAAAAAATTACAGTCGATCAAGTTGTTGAAGAAGGATTTGAAGCACTTGTAAAAGATAAAACACAAGTGAAAATTCTTGTTTCACCTAAATAAGATAGAATCGAATAGAGTAGCCCTTTTCTAGAAATAGAAGAGGGCTACTTTTTTTCTATACTGAAAGGTGATAGACTTTCCTTTGACTAAATGTATTTTTGTTTGGAAGGGAGAATCTAATGCTTTCATTTTTGTTAACTTTAAAGCGAATGTTAAGAGCTTGTTTACGAGCGTGGAAAGATAAAGAATTTCAAGTATTATTCATATTAACAATTTTGACTTTAATATCGGGTACGATTTTTTATAGTACAGTTGAAGGATTACGTCCTATTGACGCTTTATATTTTAGTGTGGTCACGTTGACGACTGTCGGTGATGGGAATTTTAGTCCGCAAACTGATTTCGGAAAGATATTTACAATCTTATACATTTTTATTGGCATTGGATTAGTGTTTGGATTTATTCATAAGTTAGCAGTTAATGTACAATTGCCAAGTATATTATCGAATAGAAAAAAAGAGTAAAGCATGTGGGTGCTTTACTCTTTTTTTACATTAGTTTAGACAAGCCTTAATAATAGTTTATTAAAATGAAAGTGTATTCATTCATTATATTCACTGTGTATAAAGTTATAATGATATGAACATTTGCATATTTTAATTTATTGATAGAAATTTCGTGAAAGGTGGGATATTCTAGTCATAGGTTAACCGGACGACATCATAGGATCCTAACAAAATGTTTACAATAATTCAATTATAAAATGGAGGATTTTATATGAAAAAGAAAGTACTTGCTTTAGCAGCGGCTATTACATTAGTTGCTCCATTACAAAGTGTTGCATTTGCTCATGAAAATGATGGGGGACAGAGATTTGGAGTTATTCCGCGCTGGTCTGCTGAAGATAAACATAAAGAAGGCGTGAATTCTCATTTATGGATTGTAAATCGTGCAATTGATATTATGTCTCGTAATACAACACTTGTAAAACAAGATCGAGTTGCACTATTAAATGAATGGCGTACTGAGTTAGAGAACGGTATTTATGCTGCTGACTATGAAAATCCTTATTATGATAATAGCACATTTGCTTCACATTTCTATGACCCTGACAATGGGAAAACTTATATTCCGTATGCAAAGCAGGCAAAGGAAACTGGAGCTAAATATTTTAAATTAGCTGGTGAGTCTTACAAAAATAAAGATATGAAACAAGCATTCTTCTATTTAGGATTATCTCTTCATTATTTAGGTGATGTAAACCAACCAATGCATGCGGCAAACTTTACGAATCTTTCGTATCCACAGGGATTCCATTCTAAATATGAAAACTTTGTAGATACGATAAAAGATAATTATAAAGTAACGGATGGAAATGGATATTGGAACTGGAAAGGTACGAATCCAGAAGATTGGATTCATGGAGCGGCAGTAGTTGCGAAACAAGATTACGCTGGCATTGTAAATGATAATACGAAAGATTGGTTCGTGAGAGCTGCTGTATCACAAGAATATGCAGATAAATGGCGCGCTGAAGTTACACCAATGACAGGTAAGCGTTTAATGGATGCACAACGTGTTACTGCTGGATATATTCAGCTTTGGTTTGATACGTACGGAAATCGTTAAGTATTTAAAAAAGGTCAAATCTCAGAATAGAGTATTTGGCCTTTTTATCACTATACAATACATGGAGGTATGAAACGTGAAAGGTAAATTGCTAAAAGGTGTACTTAGCTTAGGTGTTGGTTTAGGAGCTTTATATAGCGGAACGGCAGCTCAAGCAGAAGCATCTACAAATCAAAATGATACATTAAAAGTGATGACGCATAATGTATATATGCTATCAACAAACTTATATCCGAACTGGGGACAAACTGAGCGTGCTGATTTAATCGGGGCGGCAGATTATATAAAGAATCAAGATGTAGTTATATTAAATGAAGTGTTTGATAATAGCGCTTCAGATCGTTTATTAGGGAATTTAAAGAAAGAATATCCAAATCAAACAGCAGTATTAGGTCGTAGTAGTGGAAGTGAATGGGATAAAACGTTAGGAAACTATTCATCTTCAACTCCTGAAGATGGTGGCGTTGCCATTGTGAGCAAATGGCCAATCGCTGAAAAGATTCAATATGTATTTGCAAAAGGATGCGGGCCAGATAATTTATCGAATAAAGGATTTGTATACACGAAAATTAAGAAAAATGATCGCTTTGTTCATGTAATTGGTACGCATTTGCAAGCGGAAGATAGTATGTGCGGAAAAACTTCACCTGCATCTGTACGTACAGACCAATTAAAAGAAATTCAAGATTTTATTAAAAATAAAAATATACCAAATAATGAGTATGTGTTAATTGGTGGTGATATGAACGTAAATAAGATAAATGCAGAGAACAATAATGATTCAGAGTATGCATCTATGTTTAAAACATTGAACGCTTCTGTACCATCTTATACTGGACATACAGCGACTTGGGATGCAACGACAAACAGTATTGCAAAATATAATTTCCCTGATAGTCCTGCCGAATATTTAGATTATATTATTGCAAGCAAAGACCATGCGAACCCATCGTATATAGAGAATAAGGTGTTACAGCCGAAATCTCCACAATGGACTGTTACATCGTGGTTCCAAAAATATACGTATAATGATTACTCTGATCATTATCCAGTAGAGGCGACTATTTCTATGAAGTAGTTTCAAAAAGTTTCTTCGTAAAGAAGAAACTTTTTTTATTTGCAAACAGGAAAATCATACTTTCTTTCCAATATGTATAAGACATATTGAGAAGAGGAGAGAAAAATGTGGATCGAGGAATTTTTAAAGAAGTTCCATTACCGTGTGCATTTTTGGATGAAGTGGCTTTAGATAGAAATATTCAATCGATTATAGAGTTAAGTGGAAATAAGAAGATTCGTATAGCGAGTAAATCGTTACGTTCTGTTCCGATTATGCAAAAGATTTTAGCTGCAAATGATCGATTTCAAGGTATTATGTGCTTTTCACCTAGAGAGATTTTATTTTTAATAGAACAAGGATTTAATGATTTATTGCTCGGATATCCTGCTTATGATGAAAGAGCTTTGTATGAAATTAGTTTGCTAACAAAGAAAGGTTTCATTATAACTTGTATGGTGGATTGTGAAGAGCATATTGTGTATTTAGAAAAAATTGCTGAGAAATCTAAAGGATGTTTTCGTGTTTGTTTGGATATTGATATGAGTAGTCGTTTTTTAAAATTTCATTTTGGTGTACAAAGATCCCCAGTAAAAAATGTGCAGGATGCGTTGAAAGTAGTAGAAAAGGTGAGAAGGTCATCATATTTAATGTTAGATGGTGTGATGGGTTATGAAGCTCAAATTGCTGGGGTGGGCGATCATATACCGAATCAATGGCTGAAAAGTAAAGTGATTTCGTATTTAAAGAAGAAATCAGTGTTAGAAGTGAAAGAAAGAAGAGAACATATTGTAAAAGCAATACAAAACCTTGGTATTGAGCTAAGGTTTGTAAATGGAGGGGGAACAGGAAGCATAAAAACAACAGAGAAAGATAATTCAGTTTCAGAGATTACAATAGGTTCTGCTTTTTATTCTCCGAAGCTGTTTGATTATTATAAAGAGGTGAAATTTCATCCAGCGGTCGGATTTGCCTTACCAGTTGTGCGTAAACCAGTCCCGTTTATTTACACTTGCCTAGGTGGTGGATATATTGCTTCAGGAGCAGTTGGAAAAGATAAAGAGCCTGAAGTTTGGAGACCGAAGGGTGCAAAACTATTAGCTTTAGAAGGTGCTGGCGAGGTACAAACGCCAATTTTTTATAGCGGCGAGGAACGAGTGGATATAGGAGAGTCCATTTTGTTTCGTCATAGTAAGGCTGGTGAATTATGTGAGCGCTTTCCTTTTTTGTATCGTGTTAAAAAAGGAGAGATTGTTGGGGAGTATTCAACATATCGGGGGGATGGCCAATGTTTTCTATAAAGGGGCAAAAGTGGAGGAATTGGACAGGGAATGTAGAAGGAACGCCGCATTATACGATGTATCCAGAAAGTATACAAGATGTAGTAGAAGTAGTGGGGCTTGCACGAAAAAAGGGGCGGAAAATTCGTGTTGTTGGTTCAGGACACTCGTTTACACCCCTTGTGCAAACCGAAGAAGTTTTAGTTTCTTTAGATGAATTGAAGGGCATTGTGAATATTGATGAAGAGAAGATGGTCGCTGAAGTGTGGGCAGGAACAAAGTTATATGATTTAGGAAAGTTACTTGAGGAAAAAGGTTATGCGCAAGAAAATTTAGGGGATATTGATTCACAATCTATTGCAGGAGCGATTAGTACGGGAACTCATGGGACGGGTGTTACCTTTGGGAGTTTATCAACACAAGTTATAGAGATTACCGCAGTTTTATCTACAGGTGAGAGTATAGTTTGTTCGGAAACTGTGAATGTGGAATATTGGAGAGCGTTTCAGTTGTCACTTGGAATGTTAGGTATCATTGTAAAGATAAAATTGAAGGTTATTCCAGCGTATTCACTCGTTTATGAAAGTGAAAAACAGTCATTATCTACTGTAATGAACAAACTAGAAGAATATAAGAAGCATCGTCACTTTGAATTTTTCGTTTTTCCTTATTCTGATGAAGTACAAGTAAAACTTACGAACGAAACAACGAATCAAGGCAGTGATTTGAAATGGCATAAACTAAAGGTGGAGTTACTTGAAAATAGGATGTTCTCTTTGCTATCTAAAGGGTGTAAATGGTTTCCGTCTATAAGTAAAGGAGTGAGTCGATTATCAGCTAAGGCTGTACCAAACACAAAAATAATTGGCCCGAGCTATGAAGTATTTGCTACATCACGTACGGTACCATTTTATGAAATGGAGTATAGCATTCCTTCAAAGTATATGAGGACGGTTGTAGAAGAAATCTCAAATCTTATTGAAAAGAAAAAGTATAAGGTGCACTTCCCGATCGAATGCCGCTATGTGAAAGGTGATGATATCTGGCTTAGTCCAGCCTATGGAAGAGATTCAGCGTATATCGCTGTTCATATGTATAAAGGTATGAAATATGCTGCTTACTTTGGCGAAGTGGAAAAAATTTTTCTGAAGTATGAAGGGCGTCCGCATTGGGGGAAAATGCATACATTATCGTATGAGCAATTACAAGATATATATCCAGAGTTTCATTCGTTTTTACAGGCGAGGAAGTCTCTAGATGAACTTGGAATGTTTTTTAATCCTTATGCAGAAAAGTTATTTATCCCGCATTAACGGGCAGTAACACTCCCGTCTCAAAATTCGCTGGGAGATAACCGCCCGTTTGGGAAGGGCTGATTAAAGTTTCACATTATGTATATGAAAAAGCTGACAAATAATTATTTGTCAGCTTTTTTTAGTGTAATTGCATTTCTTGTATGACTAATATGTTCATAAAATAGTAGTTTATCACGGCTAAATACATGCAGTAAAACATGAATAATGAATAGGCCGTTAATGATAAATAGGAATAACAATGTAACGAGTAATACTAAAGGTTCTGTATGATTTAACATAGAGCTACTAGAAAGAATATAATTGATTCCGCCTAACGCAAAATAAAATATACCGTAGCGAATAAATAGTTCTTTTAATGTAATACGATCTGATTTTCCTTTCAAATGAATGCGAAGCAATGCTTTCCCAATTGTTTTTCCATTCGTAAAGTATGGAAAAACAATAAAATAAATAAGGATTGAACACGTAATGAAAATGAGTTCATACATATTGGTGTAAGATTGCATATTAGAAACGAAGAAAGAATTTCCTTTGTTTTTAACGACAGGTACAACGATAGATAAGAAGATCCAATCAATTTGCATCGCGATAAGGCGACGAATAAATCCGACTGGTTTCGTTTCTAAATCAATATGACTATCTAACTCGTTTGTCTTCGGAAGGAAGTACGTAAATATTGGTGCAATGATAAAACCAATTACGCCACCTAATGTATTTAAAAACAAATCATCGATATCGAATAATCGGTATGCACAATTGTATATACCGTATAATCCAGTCACTTGTGTTAGCTCGAAAAATAGTGAAAAGAAAAAGGAAATGCAAATTGTTTGTAAGAAACTACGTCGGAAATAATAACGTAAGTAAATACCGAATGGAACAGTTAATAGGACATTAAATGCAACTTGTAAAAAAGCAGACTCTTTTAATAAGTAGAAATAAGTAGCCGGTTTCGTTAAAACTGCCGATGTATGACTACTAATCTCTTGTATGAAATAAAATGGTGAGAGTTGCATGTGTTGTGTATTAGCCGATTGTAGGCTACAAGTATCAAACGTTTGTGGCAACGGCAAAATAACAAGAAAATAGGCATTTAATAAGTAAAGTAATAATGAGTATAAAATAAATGAGCGCCATTTATTTAAATAACCGTATTTTCGATAATTAAATATTAGAAAAGGGATTAAAAGAAACATTGCTAAAAAGGGAAATAAAATAAATGCTGTTTTTACTGGAAATAAATATGCAGTCAAAGTGAAACTCCTTTCAATAAAAATTCGTTTATCATTATAGCGCTAAAAATATTTAAATACAAAGTTAAAATCTTTCGAAATAGAAATAATTACTAATTTTATAGGAATTAAGTTATAATAAATTTAATATAAGGATATTATGATTATGTAAGTTGAGAGAGGGTACAAGAGATGCGATATGAACTTTTTTCTGTAAGTGGGGATCATATTACGACTTTTGAAAGTGCATGGCGTTTTCAGGAGGGAGAACAGATTTTTGTTCATGATGATCAAACAAAAAGAAACTTTATTATTATTCGTCTGACGCATGATGTATTTCAACAAAATAAACATGTTATTCGTTTGTATTGTCAAGAAAAGAAAGTGTATGCATAAGAGAAGCCCTCTTACAGTATGAAAAGTAAGAGGGTCCTTATCTTGTTATTTGTGAACAGCCCGATTGACGAGGGCTGATTAAAGTTTCACTTTATCATTTTCCCCCTCGTAAGGAATAAAAAAAGAAGGGTTAATGCACATAGGTAGCATTTGATTTGGAAGAAAGGATATAGCCTTGTATTTTTTGCTTCAAAGTTTCATTGTTTTCTCTTTGAGAAAGCCATGTATGGTAATCTTGTTGTGTTTTCCATAACATACGAATCATATATTCTGCCTTATCATTTGTATGATGAACAGGTGAAAACTCTATGTTAATACAACCGTTCGTTCCGGGGGAAGGATAATATTGTTTAAGCCCATAAAGTAGCTCATTTTCATATTCGTACTTCATGTGAATGAGTTTAGTAACTATAAACATATAAACACCTCTTTTACGATAATAGTAGGAAAGATAGAATTACTATAATAGTGAACTTAAATGATATCATACTATTCAGAAAATTCAAAGTAAACGATAGATTTTAACTTAATAAAGGTATAAAAAAGCGAGTCATCTAGTGTAATAGAATGACTCGCTTTCAATTTGTAAGTTTCATTTTATAAGAAAATAAGAGTAAGTACACCTACGATAATACAATAGAAAGAGAAATATTTTAAATTTCCTTTTGCCATAATGTTCATAAACCATTTTAGTGAAATATACGTCATGATAAATGTTGCGATGAATGCAACGACATATGGTACGAATAATGTGTCTAGATTTGGATCATTTGCAATGTCTGTAATGCTTAACAATAAGCCACCTAAGCTAACAGGAATGTATAGTAAGAATGAGAAGCGAAGAGCTGTTTCTTGCTTCATCCCAAGTAACATTGCTGCTACGATTGTGGCACCAGATCGGCTTATTCCGGGAATCAGTGCGCAAGCTTGTGCTAATCCGACGATGATTGCATCTTTCATAGAAAGGTCGCCATCATTTTTACGACCGCGTAAATTTCTAATAATCCAAAGGCCGACAGCAGTAATAAGAAGAGAAATCCCAACCATCTTCACACCTTTTAAGTACTGATCGATGTAATCTTTAAATAAAACACCAATAACACCTGCTGGAATGGTTGCAATAACAAGATAAATAATAAAGAAGAAATCTGATTTTGCGTCTTCTGCTCTTGTAAATATATAAGAGAGACCATTCTTCGTTAGACGAATTAAATCATTTCTATAAATAAGTAATACAGCTAATAATGAAGCTGAATTAACAAGTAGTTCGAAGCTAAATCCTTCTATTTTTAGTCCTAGCAAATGTTGTGCTAAAACGAGGTGACCACTTGAAGAAATCGGAATTGGTTCTGTTAGTCCTTGGAACAGACCGAGAATTAAATATTTTAAAACGTAGTAAAATTGTTCCATAATAACCTCCTTGTTTATTAGTTGAAAGAAACAACTTTTCCATTATAACAAAGATATGGATGAATATTGAAAAGGAATAAATATTCGAAATAAAATAAAAATCCCTTATAGCAGTATAAGGGATTTTTATTTTTAATTAAGAAGTTACTGTTTCTTGAAGACTTTTAGACAATTGAACATCGACTTTTTCAGCATCATGAATATGATTCATAATAGTAGTATTTAATTTTTGGAACATTTGTTGTGTGTTAGCGAATTCTCGTAATATGTCATCATTACAAGACTTTTGGTTTTCAATAGCCTTAATAACATTTGTAGCGCCATTTTGTAACGTTTGAATCATAACTAAAATATTTTCAATTCTAGCGTTTGTATCGGCGCTCATTTCTACACCTTCATCGACTAAATGTAAATTATCTTTTGTATTATCGTATGCTTTTTCAATTTCTTCTTGAATTTTTTTCGTTAAGTTGCCGATGTTTTTTGTGCTTTCTGCTGTACTTTCCGCTAGTTTTCTTACTTCATTGGCAACGACAGCGAATCCTTTACCGTGCTCTCCAGCACGTGCGGCTTCAATACTCGCATTTAAAGCAAGTAAATTTGTTTGTGCTGCAATGTTTTGAATGACTTCTACAATTTGCTCGATTTCTTTTGAGCGTTCGCTTAGATGATTCATACTATTAGACGTGCGTTGAGATTGTTCACCTAATTTATTAATTACAATAAGTAAGCGGTGAACGGATTCTTTTCCTTCATTAGAGCAGTCAATAATTTCTGAAATAGACTGAATTAAGCTTTGTTCCTTTTGCAACATTTCATTATTTAACTCATTGGAATGTGTCGTACGTGTTGAAACATTTTCGAAACATGAACTTAATTGTTGAACTAAATTTTGGAGTGTATTGTGTTGGTTATTTACAAGTTGATGCTCTTGTACAACGCTTTGTACACGATCGTGGATAGTAGAAATAGTCTCTTGTTTTTCAATATCTTTTTGTTTCAATTCTGCTTCTAATTCTTGTATACGCTCTTCTAATTGAGCAATTGTATGTTGGAGTGATTTCTTTTGAGTAAACATATATTTATTTCAACCGCCTTCAAAAGTTATATTTTCTCTATATTTGGATTTTAGCATCTTTTGTATTTTTTAAATATAGGAATTGTTAAATATTTAAGAATCTATTACATTTTATTCATAATTTTCGTTTTTTCGTCACGAAAAATAAACTGTATTTAATCGTTTTGTAAACAAACTGTAAAATAAATCATGTATAACTGTATAAGAAGGGAGTCGGATTATGAACTATTTTAAGCGAATCAGTAGTCTAGTATTAGCAGGAATTATCGTTCTTTCTAGTACAGTCGCTGTAAAAGCAGAGTCAAACGACGAGAAACTTAACAACATGCAACAGCAATTGCAACAAAACGATGCAGAAATGCAAAAGAAAGAGCAAGAGAAGCAAGCTGTTAGTAAAGAAATTAAAGGTATCGAAAACGAACTACATAATTTAAATAATACAATTGCAAAAAATAAAGAGGATCAAGCTGCTATTCAACGTAAAATCGATGAAACACATAAGCAGATTGAGCAAAAAAAGCAAGAAATTGTCGTTTTAGAGGATAAAGTCCTTGCTCGTAAAGATATTATGAGAAAACGTATGGTTTCTGTTCAAAACAGTTCAAATACAAGTTTAGTAGTAGAAGTTGTGGTAGAGTCAAAAAACTTTGCAGACTTCTTACAACGTATGAATGCAGTTTCTACTATTCTAGAAGCTGATAAAGAAATTTTACGTCTACAAGAACAAGATCTTCGTCAAATTGAAGAAGATAAGAAAACAATTGACGAAAAAGAAGCATCTTTAGTAGTAGACAAACAAAAATTAGCAAAAGCACAAGCTGAACTGCAAGATAACTTGAAAAAACGTCAAGATAACTTACAAGTAGTTCAAGCTAAATATAATCAGGTTGCAAGTCAACTTAATTTAGCTGCGGAAGAGAAAGCTAAAATTGAGTCAAATATGAAGGCAGTACAAGAAACGATTGCTCGTGAGCAAGAAGCAGCAAGAATCGCAGCGGAAGAGCGTGCAAAAGCAGAAGCGGCTGCAAAAGCAGAGCAAGAAGCTTTAGCGAAAGCACAAGCAGAAATTGCTGAAAAGCAAAAACAAGAAAAAGCTAATAAACCAGCTGAACCAGTTGCTAATAATAATTCGAAGGTAGAACCTACAAAAACTGCACAACCTGAACCATCTTCTAAGCCAACTGCTGGTGGGAAAGAAATTTATGTAGAAGCTACAGCTTATACAGCTGATCCAGCGGAAAATGGTTATGCACCAGGTCAACAAGTATTTTCTGCATGGGGACACTATAACTTAACTGCAAACCCAGGAATGAAATTAATTGCTGTAGATCCAAATGTTATTCCATTAGGTAAGACTGTAAATGTTGAAGGTTATGGAGTAGCAATTGCAGCCGATACTGGTGGGGCTATTAAAGGGCATAGAATTGATGTTTTAATGCCAGATAAAGGTTCATCAAGTAGCTGGGGCAGAAGAACAGTTAAAGTTACAATTTTAAACTAACAAGTAATCCAACTTTACAATACGTAGAGTTGGATTTTTTTATAATATTAATGTTAAGTTGAGTTTACATTTTGTTAAGGGTAGCATACAATAATGGTGAGAGGTGGTAAATTTGACCATTTTAAACAGAGTAAAAGAATTAAGAGCTCGTTTTAATTTTACGCAAAGTGTATTAGCAGAAAAGGTTGGAGTAACGAGACAAACAATTGCTGCAATTGAAAAAGGGGATTACGTTCCTTCATTGTTATTAGCACTTACGATTTGTGATGTGTTCCAGTTAAAGATGGAAGACGTGTTTGTTTTAAATAAGGAGGGGGAAGAGGATGAATAGACTCGTATTTTCCTATATGCTAAATGTACTTTTAATGGTATTAGCAGGTTGGGCTTTTATTGAGTTATATTATTTTACTATTGAAGTCGCTAATTTTATTCAAACGAAGAGAGTACCATTCGAAGTTTCAATAAGTTTAATACCGTTCGGGTTACTTTTAACATTTGGTATTGTATCGACTGTTATTTATAAAATTCAAAAGAAAAAATATAAAGAGCTCTCGTATTGGATGTTTCCACTATTATTTCCTCAAGAAGATGAGCGTGAAAAGGCAATTACAGAAAAGGCTTGTCGTACTACATTTATGTCATTATGGTATGTGTTGCCTTGTGCAGTTGGTTTTTTAACTCTTTCTCCAATTGTTATTCTATATGTTCCTGCATATCCGATATATATTGCATTTAGTATCTTCTTTATTCAGATGACGATCTTTCACGTATCACTATACAGAAATAAATTAGCTTAAAAAGAAACCTTCTTGCACCGGCAAGAAGGTTTCTTTTCAGCTAATACTTGTACATATAGCGATATTATTTTATCATTTTATATAGAGTAAGATTTTGTAAGGGAAAGGAACTGTGTATGAATAAGCAAAGAATTTATAGTATAGTAGCAATTCTGCTATTTGTTGTAGGTGGCGTATTAATTGGAAAGCCATTTTATGATGGATATCAGGCTGAAAAGAAACAGACTGAAAATGTGCAGGCTGTTCAAAAGATGGATTATGAAAAGCATGAGACGGAATTTGTAGATGCTTCCAAAATTAATCAACCAGACTTGGCGGAAGTAGCGAATGCATCATTAGATAAGAAACAAGTAATTGGTCGTATTTCGATTCCAAGTGTTTCAGTAGAACTGCCTGTTTTAAAAGCTTCTACTGAAAAAAACTTATTATCAGGTGCAGCGACAGTAAAAGAAAATCAAGTTATGGGAAAAGGAAATTACGCATTAGCAGGACATAATATGTCTAAAAAAGGTGTTTTATTTAGTGATATAGCTTCTTTGAAAAAAGGCGATAAAATTTATTTGTATGACAATGAAAATGAATATGAGTATGCGGTTACTGGTGTATCTGAAGTAACTCCTGATAAGTGGGAAGTTGTAGAGGATCATGGGAAAGATGAGATAACGCTTATTACATGTGTATCTGTAAAGGATAATTCTAAGCGTTATGTTGTTGCTGGTGATTTAGTAGGAACGAAGGCGAAGAAGTAAAAAAGAAGGTGAACTCTTTAAAGAGTTCACCTTCTTTTTTACTAATGTTGAGAAATAATAGAATATTTTGGTTTGTATTTAAATATTCTTCTATTTATGTATAATAAAGTTAGAATTCTATATTTTAGGAGGAACAAGAGTGAGACAACAGGTGAAGAAGCTTCTTTTAACAACGAGTATAGCGTTATTGGTAGCTCCAATTTCAGCTTATGCGCATCCAGGGCGTACAGATGCTAATGGCGGACATACGTGTCGTACAAATTGTGAGAAATGGGGATTACAGTACGGGGAATATCATTATCACAATAAACCAGCTTCTAGTAGTGGTGCAACGAGCCCAGCTCCTAGCCAGAATAATAATAGTGCTGTAGAAGCTGAGAGACAAGGAGAAGCACAGCGCAATACTGAGGCTGAAAAAAAACGTGCTGCAGAAGCACAGCGCAACGCTGAGGCTGAAAAACAACGTAATGCAGAAGCACAGCGTAAAGCTGAAGAAGAGAGACAACGTGTAGCCGAAGAACAAAGAAAAGCTGAAGAGGCACGTAAGCAAGAGGAAGCGCAGCACCAAGCTGATATGGAAAAAGGTCAACTTGAAGGTCAAAAGAATGGAGAAACTGATTTTAAAGCAGGAAAAAATGATGCAGAAGTGCACGTAGCTGGAAAATCTGATGCATATAAACAAGCGTTTAAAGCGAATTATGCAGCCGCATGGTCTTTAGAAGAGCAGAAGAAAACGCATTTTGAAAAAGGAAAAGAACAAGGTTTAGCACAAGAGACGATGGACGATAGTCAAGTTGCTCCAGAGTTTAAGGTAAACTTTGCAGACGGATTCAAAGTAGGGAATAAAGAAAGAACAGAAAAAATTGAAAAAGAGCAAGCTGAGTTAGGGGGAAAGACAGGGAAAGAACTAGCTGAAAAGAATCCTGGAAATAGAGAGAAAGAAGTATACGTGAAGGCATATGAAACAGCGTATGAAAAAGGCTATAAGTCTACAAAAAAGGCAGTAGAAAAGGCTGGCTATAAGTATGCATTTGAAAACTATGATTTAAAAGTTCCTGCTAAGTATGAAAGAAATGAATTGTTAAAGAAATGGTTTACTGAAGGATTTAAATCGAATAAAAAAGCAGCGGAAATTCGAGAAGAAGGGTATAAAAAGGGAGACAGCTGGTTCTCATTCTTCTATAAGAGTTTCGTACCAAGTGAATATAAAGAACATAAAGAGCTGTACGAACAAGCAATAGAAAAAGGTAAAACGGCATAAAAAAGATGAGGAGAAATTCCTCATCTTTTTTAATCCATCCATTTCACTAATTTCTTAGAAATTAATAATAAAACACAACCTAATACAATTGCCACAGCGCCAATAACAGTGAATACCTCAGCGTATCCAAGTGAGGTTGTGAAGCTTGCAAGTTGTCCGCCTAAAATGTTGGCGATACCTGAACTTGCTAGCCATACACCCATTAGTAAAGATGCTAATTTTACCGGAGCAAGCGCACTGACCATCGATAGTCCGACAGGTGATAAGAATAGCTCACCTAACGTATGGAAAAGATACGTAAAGACGATAAATAGTAAGTTTGCTTTTTCTGTAATGTTATGTTCATCACTACCTGTTTTTAATGTAGCGATAACGAGAATGATATAACCGATACCAAGCAAGATCATACCAAGTCCCATTTTAGTTGGGATTTTTAAATCACCGCGCTTGCGAGTTGCAAGTTTTGCCCATAATGCAGAAATGACTGGAGCAAGTAAAATAATAAATAATGGATTGACCGATTGGAACCAAGATGTTGGAACTTCCCATCCGAACACAGAGCGGTCTACAAATTTGTTTGTATATAATGTTAACGAGCTACCAGCTTGTTCAAAGCCAGCCCAGAAGAAGACAACGAAGCATGTTAAAATGACGATAACTGCGGTACGCTGTTTTTCTTTTTTTGTTAACGGTGTATCTCCTACTGATGGTTGTCCATCTGTTGTTTGTAAATCGCGAGTTGGTTTTTTACCGATATCACCAAGGAAGCGATTTGATAATGTTGTAAATAAAATTTGTCCAATAATCATTCCGATTGAAGCGGCTAAGAAACCGTAACGGAATCCGTAATGTACAACGCCATCAACTGTTGTTTTGAATAAATTTTCTGATAAAAATCCGCAAACGAGTGGAGCTAAAAATGACCCGACGTTAATACCCATATAGAAAATGGTAAATGCACTATCACGTTTTGGATCGTTCTCTTCGTATAATTCTCCAACCAGTGTAGAGATGTTCGGTTTGAAGAATCCGTTACCGATAATAATAAGCGCTAATCCGAGGTATAGGCCTAATTGGTTTTGCAAGGCAAATAGTGTAAGGTTACCGATTGCCATTGTTATACCACCAATTGTGATCGCTTTTCTTCTACCTAGAAAACGGTCTGTTAAGTATCCACCAATCATTGGTGTGAAATAACAGGCTCCAGTATAAAATCCGTAAATAGAGAGTGCCCATGCGGGACTAAACCCAAGACCACCGCTTACTAAAGCTGTCGTTAAATATAATGTTAATAATCCTCGTAATCCATAGTAACTAAATCTTTCCCACATTTCTGTAAAGAAGAGTAAGTATAAACCTGGAGGATGTTTCTTTTTTCTTTGTTGTTCTCTTTCTAGTTGTATCGTTGATTCCATGTTATTTTCCTCCTGACACAAACAAAAACAAAGTTAATAATTTTGTACATTTAATATTTTACCTTATTAACTATTATAAGTCAATAAAGGTTGATTTTTCAGAAGAAATTGGAAAAGAGGGATAGCTATAGAATGGGTGTTTCTTTTATGTTAGACTATGGACTATGTTTTCTTTGTTAGGAAGCGGATTATTGCACTTTTTTATATGTGAAATTGATTTCATAAAAGATGAAATTAAAGAAGGAGAAACAAATGAAATTGTTACAGAAAAAAGAAATTTTACTGATTAGCCTTATGTTATTCTCGATGTTCTTTGGAGCGGGGAATCTTATATTCCCACCTTTCCTTGGGTATGAAGCAGGAGAACATGTGTGGATTTCATTAATAGGATTTATTATATCAGCAACAGGTCTTCCTATATTGGGTGTTATCGCTATTGCGAAAGCGGGAAGCTTTCAAACGTTAGCGGGTAGGGTTCATTCTTCATTCGCCATTATTTTCCCATGTATCGTGTATTTATTTATTGGACCAGGTCTTGGTATACCACGTGCAGGAAGTTTAGCTTTTGAAATGGGACCAGGTCAGTTCTTCACAGAGTCGGGAAGTGTAGTTTTATTATGTTACACGGTTATTTTCTTTAGTATTGTGTACTGGTTAAGTTTATCACCGTCTAAATTAATGGGGTTGTTCGGAAAAGTTTTAACACCGTTATTATTAGGTATGATTGCCCTTATTTTTATAAAGAGTATATTTACATCAGTTGGCAGTGTGAAAGAGGCTGCTGGAAACTATGGACAAGCTCCTATGTTCCAAGGCTTTTTAGATGGATATTTAACGATGGATGCGCTAGCCGCTTTAATTTTTGGGATTGTTATTGCAAATGCTCTTCGTGCAAAAGGTGTTGAAGATGATAAAGGTTTAGCGAAATATATGAGTATTGCTGGAATTGGTGCAGGACTATTATTATCTATTATTTATGTCATCCTTGGATATGTTGGTTCAATTAGCGGTTCGTTAGGTACATTTGATAATGGGGCGAACGTGTTAGCGCAAGTTATGACTACATTATTTGGGCAGGGCGGAGTCGTTTTATTAGGTCTTATTTTTACTATCGCATGTTTATGTGTTTCAATTGGACTTGTTACGTCTTGTAGTCAATTTTTTGCGAGTGCATTTCCGAAAGTATCTTATAAAGTGTGGGCATTTATAGTAAGCGTTGTTAGTATGATCTTAGCTAATTTAGGATTAACGCAAATTTTAAAAGTATCAGTACCAACTCTTGGATTTATTTATCCAATTGCATTAACGCTTATTATTCTAGGGTTATTCCATAATTATATTGGGAAGTATGCATACGTATATGCAGTAACTGTTTGGATTGTAGCAATATTTAGTGCAATCGATATTTTCAATAAAAATGTAATGATGAATCAGTGGACGTCGGTATTAAAATACATTCCGTTTTATACAGAAGGTGTTGGATGGATTGTTCCAGCTATTGTAGGCATGTGTCTTGGTTTCATCGTTAGCATTGCTTTAAATAAGAATAAATGAGTAAAAAGGTGTTTTCCTATTTTGGGAAGACACCTTTCTTTTTTTGGAAAAATACTATTGAAAATGAATAGACTAAGAGTATGATAAAGATAATTGGTAATATATAGGTTTAATGAAAGTTACGAATGAGGGGGTAGCATATGAAGAAGGATTTGGATAAGAAAACAGAAGCACTCGAAACGGCAATTGAAATGATTCAAGAAGCACTTGCTGAATTAAAGGTGAAGCAAAGGGAAATAGAAGTAGAAAACGCTCAGCAACATGTTAGTAAGGATAAGAAAGAATATATTGAAACGGTAATGGAGGAAAAGCCAAAAGAAGAAATAGTTAAGATAAAAGAGTCTTTGCAAGAACGTGAGGTAAAACAAGTAGATATATCTGCTTTTAAATCAGAGCCATTTAATATTATTAAGTTTTGTCAAACGTGGTTACCACGTGTATTTGTCGGTATTATGTTGCTTGGAGTGATCTGGTTATTTAAAGCAGGGGTAGATGCTGGTTTATTAACACCAGCGATACGAATTGTGTTTGGTATCGCATTATCTATCGGGTTGTATTATATAGGAGATATTCAAATTAAAAGAGAGCGGCAAGCGTTAGGATTAGTATTAGCTGGAGGAAGTATTACCGGGATTGTTCTAACAACGTTTGCAGCACATTATTTATATGGATTTATTCCGGCAAGTGTCGCGTTTCTCTGTAATATTGCATGGGTTATTTTAGGTATTTATTTAGCGAAAAGATATCAATCGGAATATCTCACTATTTTCGTAGCGGTCGGAGCGTTCTTCGTACCATTCTTGTTAAATAGTACGACTCCTAATCCTTATATTTTCTTTGGATATGAGACAGTATTAACACTTAGTTTATTATGGTATGCGTTGAAAAATCGTTATAAATACTTATATATGATTTCTTACGCTGTTGCTGCCATTGTCCTTTTCGTTTTCTTTGCTGTTATGTCAATGTTAGTAGAGAACTTGCAAATACAGTTAACGATTGTATATGGTTTGATTCATTTACTATTATTTTGGCATATGTTTACGGAGAGAAGTTTTATACTAGAACCACGTTTGGCGATATTTAGTGCGAATGCAGTGTTCTTTATACTAGCTATTTCAAAAATACCTGATTTTACAACATGGGGATTAATTATTAGTGCACTCGTGCATGCCGCTATGTTCGTATTTGAATATAGGAAAAATAGACATTCTACATTTACAAATCTCTTATTTGGTTTTGCAATGGGAGCATTTAGTTTAGCAATTTTATATGAGTATAGTTTAGTGAATGCAGCGATCGTACTATTATTACAAGGTTTCCTCGGTATGGTTACTTCTATTAAAGGAAAACAACAGATAAAATTGTATGTTAGTGCGACGGTTTACGCAATTGGAATGATACAGACTATTTTTAGCCCGTTTGATCAATTTATTTCGGCAGGCTTTGTTGCTCATCTTATTTTAATAGGAACATTCTATTATTGCATGAGACAAGCGAAAGAAGTGTTAGCGAGCTTCGGCAAATATATGTATTCTATAGTGCTCTATTGGTTTATGATAATTGTATTTATTACAATTACGAGAATCGGTGAAGTTTTATCTACAGATGGAAGCGTAATTAGTGTATCAGTATCGTTATTATGGATGGTATATGCATTATTTGCGGTTTGGTTTGGAAGAAATAGAAATATGAATGAAATATTATATGCTGGTTTAGTCGTTTTAGTCGTAACTGTAGGGAAGTTATTCTTACTTGACTTACCAGAGGTATCGATGATGATTAGGGCAGTGTTATTCCTAATCGTCGGTAGTATAGGTATCGTTATTTCAAGAATGTTTTTCTCGAAGGAAGAGAAGTGAGAAGAAGGCAATCCATGTATGGATTGCCTTTTTTATTATTTCTTATTAATTGTTACAGTTTCATTATATTTCGTTGTTGTATTTTGGCGTAGACGAAGCGTTGCTTGTCCAGTTGTATTTGAATCAATCTGTACATTTACAACTTTCTCAGCAGAGCCTAAGCTGTTTGTTGTGAAAGAGAATGCACTACTATATCCAAAAGCAGATGGCCAAGTGCCGTTTGCATTTTGTACTTTAGCCACTTGTGTTCCTCCAGTAGTGAAGATACCTAAAGAATAGTTGTTATATGTTGTATTAGGTAGTAAGTTGTTTACTTGAATCTTCATTTGGAAAATTTCATTGTTTGGTAGAATGCTAGGGTGTGTAACGACGTAGTCGCTTGTTGTTACCGCACCGTTATAACCGTATGAACCTGGTTTAAAAGTATTTGTATTAAACCATTGATAACCTGCATTTGGTGCACTCCAAGGTTCAGGTTGTGGTTCTGTTGATAAGCTTGGCTTTTCAAATGTTTGTAGAGCTGTAGGTGAATCAAGTTGTAAACCATTTACTTGATCTAAACTTGTAAATGTCTCTTTATTTGATAACCAATTTACGATGTTTTCTAATAAAATCGCATCGTTTTCTTCTTTATAACCATCGTAAGTTTTCTTTGTTTGGCCAGAATCTTCACGAACGTACTTTGGCGTAGCATCTTCAACAGGAGAAGAGTCACCAATAAAGGCAGCTTTTCCAAGTCCTACTTTTGCAATTGCAGTATATGGGCCTTCTGCAATACCACCGCCATTATAAACGCCACTATCAACAGCGTTATTCCATTTTGATGGATTTTCTGGAAGGTAAACAAGTCCTTTTGCTAGTTTTGGATTTGTAATTGCCAGAGTAGAACCAGCATGCATTGCTACAGACGAAACACCTTTTGTAATTCCGAAAGATTGTTCAGGCGATACAATTGTTTTCGCTGAAACATCACCAAGTGCATTGTAGCGGAAGCGAATACCGAAGTTGTCAGAGAGCCAATCAGAGCTTTCTACTCCTTGCATAGCTTGTGAATTTGCTTCTTCATTAGACATTCCTTTTGCTGGATTATCCCAAGCGCCGCGTCTATATCCATTAAATACTTCAGAAGAGTCCCAGCGATTTTTATTACGATCTGCATTGTAATGATCAGCAATAAAGAAGATACTACCACCATTTTTTACATATTGTAACATAGCGTCCTGCTCAGATTTTTTGTAAGGAATATTAGCTTCTGGAACGATAAATACATTGTAGCCATTTAAGTCTTCGTACGTAATAGGTGTTGATTTGCGAAGTTCTTTTACGTGATATCCGTTTTTTGCAATGCCGTTTCCGAAGTCAGAAAAGCCGCCGTCAATAACCCAGTCAGCTGTCCCAGCAGTTTGACCGTGTGTATTATCAAATAATACTTTCTTCCCATTGTTTTGATTTACAACTTTTGCAGCAATTTCAGGAGCTGGGTCTACAGAGCTTTCGGCATAAGTAGACGGTATGAACGAGGTCCCTATACTTAGTGTAATTGCTGTTGCTAAAGAAAATGTAATCCATTTTTTATTCTTCATAGAAGAATCCCCCTAATAATAAATATATGTGCTTTAATAATGTAATTTATTTTTCTGTAAAAATAAAGACGGAAAACATAAAAAATATTAAAAGATTGTAAAAATACCGTGAATTATGTTGAGAAATATTTATATAGATATAAAAACATCCCTTCCAAGTAATAGGGAAGGGATGTTTTGCTTAACTAATTTTTGAGTTAGGTGTTTCATCAATCTTATGAAACCCTTTCATGTAATATACGATTGCTAAGCCGATAAGCCAAATTGGGCCGACAATCAATGCAATTCGTGTATCTTCTGAATAAGCCATTATACCTAATACTAATACAAGGAAAACGAGTGAGAAATATGAGCTTAATGGGTATAAAGGCATTTTATACGATAACTTTTGTTTATTTTGAGTAGGCAAGCTTTTACGGAATTTAATTTGAGCGACTAATATAATTCCCCAAGTCCAAATGGCGCCGAAAGTTGAAATGCTAGTAAGCCATGTAAATACCTTTGCAGGTACGAGATAGTTTAATATAACACCAATGAGTAAAACGATAGCAGTTGCTACAATTCCTTGGCTTGGAATGCCATTTTTATTTAAACGACCAAATCTTTCAGGAGCTTTTTTCTGCTGAGCTAATGTATATAGCATACGGCCTGTACTAAATAAACCACCGTTACAAGAAGAAAGAGCTGCTGTTAATACGACAAAGTTAATAATACCTGCTGCTTTTGCGATACCAATTTGCTGGAATGTTAATACGAATGGACTGCCTTTCTCACCAAGTTCGTTCCATGGATAAATTGCCATCATAACGAATAATGCCCCAACGTAAAAGAGTAGAATTCTCCAAAATACGTTATCAATTGCCTTTGCGAGTGTTTTCTTCGGATTTTGAGCCTCGCCAGCTGTAACACCGATTAATTCAACGCCTAAATAAGCGAATAGTACCATCTGCATGGAGAGTAGTAATCCAGAAAATCCATTTGGGAACCAGCCACCATGTGACCAAAGGTTTGAAATACCAGTAGCGATACCACCGTTTCCGAATCCGAATAAAATAATACCAGCTCCGACTACTATCATACAGATAATTGTGACAATTTTAATGAGAGCAAACCAAAACTCAAGTTCTCCAAATACTTTTACCGATAAGAAATTAAAAGCGCTCATTAACAATAGAGCAAGTAACGCCCAAGTCCAGCGCGGGATATCTGGGAACCAGTACTGCATGTAAATACCAGCTGCTGTAATTTCAGCCATACAAGTAACAACCCATAAGAACCAGTAATTCCAACCAGTAATATAGCCAGCGAGTGGTCCAATATAATCATATGCATATTTACTAAAAGAACCAGCAACAGGTTGTTCAATTGCCATTTCCCCAAGCGCTCGCATAATGAAAAAAATCACGAGACCGGCAATCATATAGCCTAGTAAAATAGAAGGACCTGCTAGTTTAATGGCGGAAGCGGATCCTAAAAATAGCCCAACGCCAATAGCTGAGCCCAGTGACATTAAAGTAATATGTCGTTCTTTTAAACCACGATTTAAAGTTCCAGATTTGTTTGTGTGCTGCATAAGAAGACTCCCCCTTGTAGAGTGAACGATATTTGAATGCGTTTACTAAATATTTAACTATTTCAAATTATAAAACATTTCTATCTGTTATGCTACAAAAATAATCATAATGAACTGTACTACATCTGTACTTGTCAGACTTAAACTTAAAATTCAAACTATTAGGGAATATATTGACTCTTCTTTTTATTGATTGTTAAGATTAAGTATTATATTTTCTCACATACTAGTAAGAAAAAGAATGTGTGATAATAATTCAGGTGTAGGAAGGGTACATAAGCATGTTTCAATTACAAAAATATAACACTTCTGTGAAGCAAGAGTTTTTAGCTGGCATCACAACTTTTTTTACATTTGCGTATATTCTTGTCATCAATCCAAAGATATTATCTGATGCAGGTGTACCATTTGACCAAGCGTTTACAGCAACAATTATTGCAACCGTTGTTGGAACAGTAGGTATGGCGATTTTTGCGAATTACCCGATTGTTATTGCTCCAGCTATGGGAATGAATGCATATTTTGCTTATTCTGTTGTACAGAAGGCAGAAGGGATTACATATGTAGTTGCCTTTTCAGCTGTATTTGTAACGGGAATTATTTTTCTTTTATTATCTTTTACTTCGTTTAGGCAAAAGTTAATTTTAGCAATTCCTGATAGTTTAAAGCATGCAATTGCAGGTGGAATTGGACTATTTATTGCTTTTATTGGATTGCGTCTTTCTGGAATTATCGTGGATCATCCGTCTAATTTAGTTACGATTGGTGATTTTCATTCTCCAGCTGTTATTTTAACTTTAATTGGTTTAATATTAGCGGCGGTATTAATGGCATTACGTGTGAGTGGTGCATTATTTATTAGTATGATTGTGACAGGAATTATCGCCTTCTTTACAGGGCAATTGAAGTTTGCTGATAAAATTGTGGCGATGCCTCATTTACCAGAGGGGATTATCGTTTCAAATCCAATCAACGCCTTTTCAGATGTCATTGAATATGGATTATATGGTGTTGTATTTTCATTTTTACTTGTACTGTTATTTGATACAACAGGTGCATTACTTGGTTTAATTAAACAAGCAGGTTTAATTACAGACAATACAGAGAAGCGTTTTGGTAAAGCGTTTATTGCAGATGCAATTGGTGGGACTACTGGTTCTATCTTTGGAACAAGCCCAACAGCAGCGACGATTGAATCGTCAGCAGGTATTGCTGCAGGTGGTAAAACTGGATTAACAGGGATTGTAGTTGTTGGTCTAACAATTATAACGGCATTTTTCAGTCCTGTTATTGCTTCTTTATCAAGTGTAGCCGCTATTACAGCTCCTTCATTAATTATAGTAGGTAGTTTAATGGCACAGAGTATTCGAGATATTAATTGGAATGAATTTGAAGATGCGTTACCAGCATTTTTGATTTTTATAGGTATTCCGTTAACATCTAGTATTGCAAATGGAATCGCAATTGGATTTTTAGTATATCCAGTCTTGAAAATTGTGAAGGGTAAAGGGATGGAAGTACATCCATTACTATACTTATTTGCATTCTTATTTGGATGTCATTTATTCTTATAATATAGATATATGAGAGGGCCTTCTTATGGGAGGCTCCTTTTTTGTGTATAATAAAGTGAAACTATAGGCAGTAGGGGGGATCCCCACTGTGTATTAGCCCGCACCAATTGGAATAAGGTGAAAACTTAATTAGTTTTGTAAAATATAAATTATTTAATGGAATATATATATATATTACAATAAAGGTAGAGGAGGAACATGAATGGCTGTAAGTAAAATAAAAGTCGCGCGTGTTCAGTTAGATTTAACACAGCAACAATTAGCAGAAAAAGTAGGCGTTACACGACAAACGATTAGTTTAATTGAGAAGGGGAAATACAATCCATCTTTAGATTTATGTTTGAAAATTTGTTATGCAGTAGATAAAACGTTGAATGATTTGTTTTGGGAGGAAAAGGAGTGATAGGATGAAAATCGTGAAAGATGAACGTTTAATGATTGAAGGGTTAAAACATATTAGATTAGCTTTCATCTTACAAAATATCGTCATACTAGCTATCGTCTTTTACCGCTATGTCTTGCAAGGGGCAGGATATGAAAGTGTTTCAGATTTATTAATGGTATTTATGGGCGGGATAATAATTATTAACTTTTTAAATCTGAAAAATTCAGTGGAAGTGTATGAGCACACAGGCGGAGTATCACGTAGCTATTTCATGAAATTATTATTAATTCCAGTAGGTATTATTATTGGGATATTAGCTGTTTGTATCATTGTAACACCAGATATCTCGATAAAAGAAATAAGTATAACAGCACTTATTATGGTTGCTTGTTTTTTAGTTCCTAGTTTATTTATCTACATATATATGAAAAAGATAAAAAGATATAAGAAAAGCTTTCCTGTATTGAGGAAAGCTTTTCTTATATCTTTTTATACAAAACTTTATGAAGGCCAATCGGTTCAATTTCAAAGATTTCACCATGCTCCTGAAAGTCTAATCGCTTGTAATAGTCAGTTACAGTAATACGGCCATTACACCATAGGATGTTTGCTTTCCGTTCTTTTAAAATTTGTTCTGCCTTCTGAATTAAGGAGCTTCCAGCTCTTTTGTTCCGAAAGTTAGGTAATGTTGCCATTCCTCGTAGTCTATAATGGATACCATTTTGTAAATCAGGATATGTTTCTTTTGAGAAGGAAGCGATGCTAATTAACTCATCGTTTATAAAGGCACCTAAGTGGAATGTGTCTTTTTCGTAGTCAGAAGAGTATTTACAGTCTGCTAGGGACTGATTGGGACGCAACACCGCTTGGCGTAATAAGTGTGTCTCGGATGCATCAATATACTGCACAGTAATCATATTATCATCCTTTCTTATAAACCCTTTTCTATAAGTTGTATAAAGAAGTATGCAGGTGCAGCGAGAAGGCCGAGTATACTAGCGATTCCGAGAAGGAGTGAAAGAAAAAGGCATGAGTATTTAACTCCATTTGATTTTTTCCAACCATAGCTGCAAATTTCAATGCTAACACCGATGAGAATAATGGCGACGAGTACTTCTGCTAATAATAAGAGAGCTAAAGTTACAATAGACATAATGTAATCCATCCTCATAATATGTGATAGTAACATTTTACCATATGAAAATTAAAAAATGCCCCTCAATTATGTGGGGGGCATTTTTTTTACTCTAATATGTTTTTTAGTGTATCGATATGTTCTTTCGAACCTGTTACAAGTAATGTATCACCGTGTTGTAGTCTTGTATCACCATGTGGTATTAATGCTTTATTACCGCGGTAGATTTGAATGACAAGTACATCACCTAAAAACGGGAGGCGGCGAAGTGCAATGCCGTTATATTTATTGCTGCGCAGTTCAACTTCGCGTACTGTTTCGTTTGCTGTTGTAATTAAGCGAACGAGACTCGGTTTATCAATAAGTGCACGTAATAAAATACGTGTAGAGTTAATTGTTGAGAATACAGCGATATGTTCTTGCGTTGCTTTTTCTTGTAGAAGTGGATCTTCTACACTTGCAATAACATGTTCAACACCTAGCTCTTTTGCATGTTCTGCCAATAATAAGTTTTGTTCATCATCGCTTGTTGCAACAACAACGCGGTCTGCGTTAAATGCTGTTTGTTCAGTTAATGATGCAATTGTGATGTCATCTAATTTTACGATAGGGAAGTCATGTGATTTCGCTTCCTCATCATTTATTTTATTTTGATGCATCATATAAAGTGTTACATCATAATCTTCTCGTTTTAAATCTAGTGATAACGGAAGGGTAATTCTGCTCGCGCCAATAATAGCTACTTTTGGTTTTGGTGTTTCTACTTTTGGGAACATTTTTTTAAACAATATAGGTGCAAAAATACAAGTAATAACTGCGCTTAAAATAAGAGAGGCAGATAAACTTGGACTGATAATCCCCAGTTTTTCACCAATTTGTGCAGCCGCAATAACTAAAGAAAGTGTCGATGTTAATAAAATTGCACTTCCAAGTACGATATTACGTGGATACCATTTTCTTAAGACGAGTGATGGTAAGAGTTTTGAAATAAAGAGTCCTACAATTAAGATTGGGATCATTAGCATGCTAGAAGGTTCTTTGAAAATAGACCATACCTCTAGATTTACACCAACCATTACGAAGAAAATAGGGATGAAGAAACCATAGCCGATGGAATCAAGTTTTTCAACCATATCTTCATTTGGTGATAATAACGATACAAGTACACCTGCTAAGAAGGCACCTAAAATATTTTCTGCTCCAACAGATTCGGATAACCCTACTAATATTAAAATGAGTGCAAAAACAGCTCGTGTATCAATTTGTACATTACCAGCCTTTAGGCTATCTAAGTATGGAATGTTTTTAAAGCGTTTTGCAATAAAGTAAATGATAATACCGGCACCGAATAGAAGAAGTAAGAGCCACATACTTTGGCCGCTTTCGGAATTTAATCCGACGAAAACAGCGAGTAAAATCATTGTAACTAAGTCTGCAATAACAGCAACTAATAAAATGATTTGTCCGATTGCAGTTTTTCCTAGGTTGTTCTCTTTTAATGTTGGTACAACAACACCTAAAGAAATAGTTGAAATAATTAAAGTCATGAACATTGCATTATCTACAAATCCTAGCCATACGAATAGTAATGATAGGGCATAAGATAAGATGAAAATAAATAGGAAGATAATGCTTGCTGCTTGAAATGTATTTGGTTCGTTTGTCGTATTTTTTTTCCCTTTTTGTTTAAAGATAGAAAAATCAATTTCTAAACCGCTTAAGAACATGAGGAAGATAAATCCTAATGTTGATAAAACTTGAAGCCACATATCTGGCTCAATAATATTAAACCCACTTTTACCTACAAAGATTCCTGCAATAATTTCTGCAACGACAACAGGAAGTGCTTTTAATTTAAAGCGTTGTAACAAAAGGGGAACGAAAAACGCGATTGCAACGACAACCATAAGTGATAGAACAGAAGTATGATGTTCCATTGCGTTCTCTCCCTTCAAATAAATATAGTACCTATTTAGCCATATAATAGGTAGAAAAGCAACGCATATGGATTCGATTTCATAAAGAAAGACTTTTCTTAACATTTGTCATAATAAGTATATTTTTCATGATTCTGTTGTTAATTCCGTAATGTGGATGTAATAGGGGAGAGAATAAAAAAAGACTGCTGAGGAATCTCAGCAGTCTTTCTCATGTACATTACATTGAGAAGAAGATCCATACAGTTAAACCAACTGTTGCAGTTGCAACGAAGAAACTGTATATCATTGTAAGAATTTGAACTCTTCCTTCTCCTTCTTTTAAATGCATGAACATAATTAATTGTAATAATGCTTGCGCAACAGCCATTATGATAATAGTTGTTAAGACTGTTGAAAGTGGCAATGTTGTGTAAAGTGCCACGTATAACGCTAGAAACGTTAATGCAAGCGATAAAATAAATCCGAAAACGTGTGACCAAGGGAATCCGCTATGCGCATGCCCGTTTGCTTGATTGTTGTTTTGAGCCATTTACGCCACCATCCCGTTCAAGTAAACTAGTGTGTAAATAAAGACCCAAACTAGATCAAGGAAATGCCAGTATAAGCTGATAATGAATACTTTACGAGCTGTAACTGGTGTTAAACCTCGTTTTAAAATTTGGATAATAACACAAGTTGCCCAAATGATACCGCCTGTTACGTGGGCTCCGTGGGTTCCAAGAAGAACGAAGAATGCAGATAGGAAAGCACTTGTTTGAATTGTTGCGCCTTCACCGATGTACATAATGAACTCTTCGATTTCAAAGAATAGGAAACCTGCACCTAAAAGTAATGTAAGGATGAACCATCCAAGCATTGCTTTTTGGTTGTGCTTACGCATTTCGTGAATTACGATACCACATGTGAAACTACTTGTTAAAAGTAGTAATGTTTGAATTAAAAGCGTTTTAAGTTCAAACAGTTGCGCTGGAGTTGGGCCATCTGCCGTACGACCAGCAAGGACTAGATAAGAGGCGAAAAGTGTTGCGAACAGCATAATTTCAGCCCCAAGAAAAATCCAGAATCCTAGGATATTCAATCTGCTTTGTTCGGATTGATATTCCAAAGGTAAGCTTTTATCTAAAGCCGCCATGTCATTTCACCTCTCATGCTATATGTTCTGTTTCTTTAATTTCATCAACACTTACGTAGTAACCATCGTCATAATCGAATGAACGATAGATTAAGCAAGCTAAAATACCAATACCACCGATTGCTGCAAGCCAGAACCAGCTAAATACTAATGCGAAACCTGCAAGACCGAAGAATAAAGACGCAATAATAGGCACACCAGAGTTACTTGGCATGTGAATTGGTTTGATATCTTCTGCTGCTGGTGTAACTGTTTCTCCGCGTTTTTTCATGTACCAGAAAGCATCAGCTTCTTTAATTTCAGGAAGCTTCGCGAAGTTGTAATGTTGTACAGGAGATTGAGTTGCCCATTCAAGTGTACGACCATCCCATGGATCTCCAGTTGTGTCACGTTCACCATGACGTGCACTCCAAATTACGTTGTAGCAAAGAAGTAGGAAGCCAATACCCATCATTACCGCACCAACAGATGCGATTTGGTTTAGCCATCCCCATCCAAGACTTTCAGAGTAAGTGTACATACGACGAGTCATACCGTCTAAACCTAAGAAGTACATTGGGAAGAAACAGATGTTAAATCCGCTCATAAAGATCCAGAATGTCCATTTACCTAGGCGTTCATTTAACATATGACCAGTCATTTTTGGATACCAGAATGTGAATCCAGCAAGCATAGCGAATACTGTACCTGCGATTAATACGTAGTGGAAGTGAGCAATTAGGAAGTAGCTGTTATGGTATTGATAATCAGCTGCTGCCATTCCAAGCATAACCCCTGTAACCCCACCGACTACGAAGTTTGGAATAAATGCCAATGACCAAAGCATTGGAACTGTAAAACGAATACGTCCTTTATACAGTGTAAACAACCAGTTAAAGATCTTAACCCCGGTTGGAATCGAAATCGCCATTGTCGAAATCGAGAAGAATGAGTTAACCGCTGGACCTGCACCCATCGTGAAGAAGTGGTGAAGCCATACGACGAAACTTAGTAAAGAAATTGCAACCATTGAGTATACCATCGCACTGTAACCGAATAGACGCTTACGTGAGAATGTACTAATGATTTCAGAGAAAATACCGAATGCCGGTAAAATAACGATATATACTTCAGGGTGACCCCATACCCAGAACAGGTTGGCCCATAACATCGGCATACCGCCGCTCGCCATCGTAAAGAAGTGAGCATCGAATAGACGGTCAAATGTCATTAATGCAAGAGCAACTGTTAATACTGGGAAAGCGAAAATAATGATAATTGTTGTAATTAAGATTGACCAAGTAAACATTGGCATTCTCATTAAAGTCATACCAGGTGTACGCATTTTTAAGATAGTAACAAGGAAGTTAATACCGGTCATTAGCGTACCGAGACCTGAAATCTGTAATGCAATTGCGTAGTAGTTATTTCCTACGCCCGAAGTAAACTCTGTACCTGCCATTGGGAAGTAAGAAGTCCACCCAGCGTCTGGAGAACCACCGATTACGAAAGCGATGTTGAATAACATTGCTCCGACAAAGAATAACCAGAAACTTAAAGCATTTAAGAACGGATATGCAACGTCACGAGCACCAATTTGTAATGGTACTACAAGGTTCATTAATCCCATAACGAATGGCATTGCCATGAAAAGAATCATTACTGTACCATGCGTTGTAAAGATCCCGTTATAGTGTTCAGCGTTTAAATAAGTTGTTTCTGGGAATGTTAATTGTGCACGGATCATTAAACCATCCATACCACCGCGGAATAACATGATAACCGCAGAAATAATATACATGGCTCCGATTTTTTTATGGTCAACAGTTGTTAACCATTCGTCCCAAAGCCATTTCCATTTTTTATACTTTGTTAGTACGAAAATGATTGCTAATGTCACAAGAACGATAGAAGCGTCTGCACCGTAAATAATCGGGTCACCTGTGACAAAGAATTCATCAAGCTTCACTGTGTTCACTCCAATCTGTTGGAATAATAGCTATTATTTTTTGTTTTTGTAGTAGTTGTAATCACAATATTCAAGTGATTTTGGATCTACATAACTTAAGTGGTGACTAGAGAACGTCATGCGTCCAACTACACCAGGTTTAATAATTTCGTTGTACTTCTCTTCGGTTAACTTATCAGCCTTTTCTTGTACTTCTTTAACCCACTTGTCATATTTCTCTTTAGTTTTTGCTTCAACTTCGAACTCCATGTGTGTGAATCCTTCACCAGAGAAGTTCGCACTACGGCCTAGGTAAGAACCTGGCTTATCAGCTTGTAAATAAAGATCCATAATCATGCCATCCATTGTGTACTTCATACCACCAAGTTCTGGTACCCAGAAAGCATTCATTGGGCCGACAGAAGTCAGTTTGAATTGAATTGGTACACCAGCTGGGATATTTAAATAGTTAACGGTTTCAATTTTTTCCTCTGGGTAACTGAATAACCATTTCCAGTTTGCAGATGTAACATAAATTTCAACTGGTTTAATATGTTTGGACTCTTTCGGAACCTCTTCCGAAGCATAAGTTGCTTTTACTGTTGGAATCGATAATGCGATAACGATAATAACAGGAACAAGCGTCCAAATAATTTCTAGTAATGTGTTACCGTGTTGTTCAGGTGGCTCATAGTCCATATTCTCTGGTTTTTCACGATAACGAATCAAGATGACTGTAAACAGAATGAATACAATTGCGATAATTAATGACATAAGCAAGAATGACCAAACAATTAAATCATACTGTGCTTTTGCAACAGGTCCTTGCGGATTTAATACTGCGAGTTTTTTATCACAGCCACCGAGGAACAGAAGTAATGATAACGGAAGAAGCGAAGCCAACTTCCAAAACGCTTTCTTTAGTTGCACGATTGAAAATCTCCTTTCTCCTTGGATTGAAACTATGCCAATAAAACAATATAAACCTATTAATTTATAGAAGGCAATAGTTTTTGATATATTGTTAAAAAATAGACACAAATGCACACTTTTTAAGGTGAATATCATTTGTAACTTGATTACATTGTAAACTATTTTCCAGAGAAAAACGTGATTGTGAAAATTTTAAGATAAATAAAGTTATACCAGGATATCCAAGAAATAGAAAAAAGCTATCTTATTATAAGGAAGATAGCTGAATATTTTGTATATTTAGTTTATTTCTCGTGTGATAGTTCGTGGCTGTTCAAGTGTGACAACTTTTTTATATTTAACTTGGTATAAGATGTAACAAACAATCATAAATGGAATGCCACAATAAAGAGCAATTCTTTGATCTGGAATGAAAGCCAAACTAACAAATGTAATAAAATTGAGTGAGAACGCTACGATTGGAACTAGCGGATAGAGCGGTGTACGATATTTTAAATCATTTATGTCGCCGCCATTTTTCACGAAATTTCTACGAAAGAAAAACTGTGAAGCGGCGATTGACATCCAAACGACAACGGCAGCCATTGCTGCAATAGATGTTAAAACTAGAAAGACAGTATCTGCCGCAAATACACTTGTTAATAAGGAAAGGCTAGCAAAAATTAGACTGAAAATTAATGCATTTAGCGGTACACCTTTTTTAGTTAATTTCGTAAATGCTGGACTTGCCATTCCTTGTTTTGCCATCGCCCACAGCATACGAGAATTTGCGTATAGACCAGAGTTAGCAACGGATAATACAGCTGTAATAATAACAAAGTTCATAATGTCTGCTGCATATGGGACACCGGCTACATCAAATACAAGTACAAAGGGACTTTCGACTAGATTAGCCTCTTGCCATGGGAGTAAACCTACAACAACTGATATCGCTAAGACGAAGAAGAAGAGAGTTCGCCAAATTGTATTTTTGATCGCTTTTGGAATTGTTTTTTCAGGATTTTCACTTTCTCCTGAAGCGATTCCGATTAATTCTGTTCCTTGGAAGGAGTAATTTACTGTAATCATCGTAAGGAGAACAGCTAATGCACCGTTTGGAAATAGCCCGCCATTTTCAGTGAAATTATGAAGCATCGGAGCTGGCTTTCCATTAAAGTCTAGTAGACCGAACATAACAGCGCCACCAAGTATGATGAAAATAACGATTGTTGCGACTTTTACACTTGCGAACCAAAACTCTGCTTCTGCATATGCTTTTGCTGATAAAGCGTTTACGAGGAAGAGCGCTGCTGCAAATGTAACGCACCAAATCCATGAAGAAACGTTTGGAAACCAGCGTTTCATTAAAATACTTACAGTTGTTAACTCTACACCGACTGTAACAGCCCAATTTAACCAATACATCCAACCGACAACAAATCCAAAACCAGGTGAAATGAATTTGCTTGCATAGCTTTGGAATGAACCTGCTTCTGGCATAGCAACAGATAATTCACCAAGACATAACATCGTTAAATACATAACAAATCCACCGACTAAAAATGCAAGAATAGCGCCACCAGGTCCGGCATTATGGACGATTTGACCAGATCCCATAAATAGCCCGGTTCCGATAACACCACCGAGTGCAATCATAAATAGGTGTCTACTTTTCATTGTTCGTTTTAAATTTGTTTGTTCAATTTGTTGATTCATATGCCCCTCACCCCGTATCTTCTTGAATGTGTGAACTTCGTTTTATTCTGAGTTTTTAATCATTAGTGGGGGATGCAACACACACTCGGTTTATTTGCTATGAAATGAATGGAGCATGTAAAAAACGAACTATGACTAAATACTCTAAGAATGTTTGTTAACATGGTGATATCTTCACCATGTTAACAATTTTGATTTTAGCAAAATATTCTGGAAATGTATATTTATTTTTCTTTTTATTAAAAATAATTAGAATTTTTACAATTAATTCTATGAGCGATAATTCACATGATCTTTCTAGCAAACTAGTAAGAAGAAGGGTACAATGATAAGAGTTGTGTCTGTAAAATAATAATTAATGGAGTTTTGTTTATAATGAAAAAGTTAAAATATCTTTTTGTTTTTGGTATTATACTTGCTGCTGCATTTTTTATAGGGAAAGATAAAATCATGCAAAAGGCGCAAGTTCTACGCTTAGAGTTTCTATCTGAAATGAAAGAAGCAGCTATGATTGAAGATGTTCCGTTTATTAAACAATTACCAGAATTACCTCGAGGATGTGAAGTGACAAGTTTAGCTATGTTGCTGCAATATAAAGGTGTACAAGTAGATAAGATGCAACTTGCTAGCGAAATTCATCGTGTTCCATTTGAACAAAATGGTTTGCGTGGAAATCCTTACGAGGGATTTGTAGGAAATATTTATACAAAGGCAGAGCCTGGATATGGTGTATACAATAAACCAATCTTTGATTTAGCAGAAAAATATGTTCCTGAAAAAGTAATTAATTTAACAGGTAGAGACATGCAAGATATATATAAAGTAATTAGTTCTGGCTCTCCGGTATGGGTCATTATTAATACGACGTTTAAGCCGCTAGCTGAAAGTAGTTTTGAAACATGGAATACGAGTTCAGGCGAAGTGAAAATTACATATTATGAGCATAGTGCAGTAGTAATTGGATATGATCAAAACTTTGTATATGTAAATGATCCTCTGAAAAATAATCCACGTTTGGCTGTTCCACGAGCAGAATTTGAGAAAGCTTGGGAGCAAATGGGAAAACAAGCGATTACTATTTTATAATAAAGAAAAAGTCATCTTGTGGATGGCTTTTTCTTTTTGGTTTATCGTAATTGAAAATTCAGAAGATTCTTTTAAATTTTAACAATTCACGTTATAATAACATTTAACTTGGTGAAGAAGGAGTGAAGGGTTATGGATGTTGCAAAGGAACTTGTTTTGTCAAAGAATCAGTTAGTTGAGTGGAGAAGGCATTTTCATAAGTATCCAGAGTTATCTTTTCAAGAAGAAAAAACATCGCAGTTTGTGTTCGATATACTTCGGAAATTTCCATATTTAGAAGTGTCACGGCCGACTAAATATAGTGTGATGGCAAAGTTAGTAGGTAAACAGCCGGGCAAAACAGTTGCGGTTCGAGCCGATATGGATGCTCTTCCTATTCATGAAGAAAATGAGTTTGATTTTATTTCTACATATAAAGGTGTGATGCATGCGTGTGGTCATGATGGACATATAGCGATATTACTTGGGGTTGTACATAAGTTAGTAGAAGCAAGAGAGAAGATTAAAGGGGAGATTCGTTTTCTATTCCAACATGCTGAAGAAAATTTTCCTGGTGGTGCAGAGGAGATGATTGCGGCAGGTGTAATGGAAGGTGTGGATTATATCATTGGTGCTCACCTTTGGGCGTCGTTAGAGGTTGGAAAAATAGGCGTTATTTATGGTCCTGCAATGGCTGCGCCGGATGTTTTTAAAATTAGGATAGAGGGAAAAGGTGGACATGCTGGAATCCCTCATGAAACGGTGGATAGTATCGCAATCGGAACACAAGTCGTTTCGCAACTTCAGCAAATTGTATCTCGCCTCACGAATCCATTAGATTCTCTCGTAATATCCGTTACGCAATTTCATGCGGGGACAACTCATAATGTAATACCAGAGCAAGCGGAGATTGAAGGGACAGTGAGAAGTTTAAGACATGAGTTACGAGGTGAAACAGAGAAGAAAATTGAGCGGATTGTGAAGCATATTACGGAATCTTACGGAGCGAAATATACGTTTTCTTATGAATATGGATATCGACCAGTTGTAAATAATTATGAAGTTACAGAGCTTATTGAACAAACGGCATTACAACTTTATGGAAGAGATAGAGTTATTCGTTTGCAGCCGACGATGGCTGGAGAAGATTTTTCAGCGTTTTTACAAAAGGCACCAGGGACATTCTTTTTTATCGGAGCGGGAAATAAAGAGAAAGGTATTATATATCCTCATCATCATCCTCGTTTTACAATTGATGAAGATGCATTACCGATTGGAGTGGAAGTCTTTGTATCAGCCATTATGAATTTTATAAGTAAAGGAGAATGAGATGAAGAAAATACACATCCTAGCGCTTATTCCAGTTCTTTGTTTAGTAGTCGGGCCAATATTTGCGAATTCAGTTACTCCTTACGTATTAGGGATGCCATTTTTATTATTTTGGGTATTATTATCAGTGTTTATTACATCTCTTTGTATGGGGCTCGTGTACGCGTTTGATCCTGCTAATAAGGAGGATGTAAAATGACTGCATTACTTATCATTATTTTATTTTTGTTTCTCGCACTATTTTTAGGGATTCGGGCACAACATGGAAAAGATATGAATTTAGAGCAATGGTCAGTTGGGGGGAGAGGATTTGGCACTATTTTTGTTTTTCTCCTGATGGCAGGTGAAATTTATACGACGTTTACATTTTTAGGGGGAAGCGGCTGGGCGTATAGTAAAGGAGCACCTACCTTTTATATTTTGGGATATGGTGCTTTAGCTTATCTTTTATCGTATTTTTTATTACCACCAATTTGGAAGTATGCGAAAGAGCATAACCTTGTTTCGCAGTCGGATTTTTTTGCGAAGAAATATAGAAGTAAAGCGCTTGGACTTATTGTTTCAGTTGTTGGTGTTGTTTCCATCATCCCATATCTTGTTTTACAGTTAAAGGGACTGGGAATTATCGTTTCAGAAGCTTCTTACGGAAGGGTGTCACCTGTTGTTGCAGTATGGATCGGTGCTATTGTTATAACTATATATGTAATGGTTTCAGGTATACACGGTTCGGCTTGGACGGCTGCTTTGAAGGATATTATGATACTGTTTATCGTTATGTTTTTAGGTATATATTTACCGTATCATTATTATGGAGGATTTCAGCCGATGTTTGAGGCTGTAGAAGCAGCGAAGCCGGGATTTTTATCTTTACCTGAAGAAGGAATGAGTATTTCTTGGTTTGTTTCTACTATTATATTAACGGCCCTAGGTTTTTATATGTGGCCTCATACACTTGCTTCTGCTTTTTCTGCAAAAAATGAAAAAGTATTTCGTAAAAATGCAGCAATTATGCCATTGTATTCTTTAGTGTTACTTTTCGTATTTTTTGCAGGGTTTGCTGCTATATTGCAAGTTCCTGGGTTAAAGGGAGCGGATGTGGATCTTTCGTTATTCCGTCTTGCTTTACAAACTTTTGATCCTTGGTTTATTGGAATTATTGGTAGTGCGGGAGTATTAACGGCGTTAGTTCCAGGCTCTATGCTTGTTATGGCGGCTTCTACACTGTTAGCGAAAAATATTTATCGAACGATGGTTCCATCTGCTTCAGATAGACAAGTTGCTAAAGCTGCAAAGTTATTTGTACCTGTAGTAACGCTCGTAGCAGTTTTATTTACATTTAAAGGAGGAGAAACAATAGGAGCCCTTCTGTTAATGGGATACAGTATCGTTACACAACTTTTCCCTGCACTTGTTTGTAGTTTGTTTCCACGCCAGGTTATTACGAAGCAAGGAGCGATTGCAGGAATGGGAATGGGGTTATTAGTTGTTGCATATATCACTTTATCGGGCTCTAATATAGCTACGATGTTTCCGAGTTTTCCGCAGTCTATAAAAGATTTAAATGTAGGTATAGTCGCATTGTTAATTAATATGATTGTGATGTTTGTAGTTAGTGGATTTACAAAAAGTGTATCTATAAAGAAAAACAGCATAATAGTAGAAAAGTAATTCGTTTATTAGAGCTATCTTTGAAAAGAGATAGCTCTTTTTTGTATATATTTTCTTCTATTAGCGGAATCTAACTAAAAACTTGTTGAAAAGGAAGTTAGGTGGGGAAATTGTTAGAGCTTGAAGGTAACTTATTTGAAGTCATGAAAGAAATTAGGGATGAGTTAGGTTCACCTAATGATTTAACAATTAGAGAAGTTGCTCTTGCTGGGAGGTTTACACGTTGTGCGGTTGTGTTTTTATGTGGATTAACAGACAAGGATAATGTTTATAAATATGTCGTTCGTACGCTGCAATACGAAGAAATTCCAAGTGAGGAAGCCGTTGTTCAAACGTTATTGGATCGTTTTATTTCTATCGCAGAAGTGGGTGTAAAGACGAAGTTTCCAGACATTATGAATGCGATTTTAGCGGGAGATACAGTTATATTAATTGATAATATTCAAACTGCTATCGTTATTAATAGTAGGGCTTGGGAGAAGAGAAGTTTAGAACCACCAGTGACAGAAGATTTAATACGCGGACCGAGAGTTGGATTAAATGAAGATATTAATGTGAATAAAATGTTAATCCGACGTAGTTTACGTGATCCAAAGTTGAGGTTCCAATCTTATATTATGGGGAAGCGATCGCAGAAAGAAGTAACCCTAGTATATATAGAAGATATTATTAATCCTCACATTGTAAAAGAGTTAGATCGCCGTCTTCAATCAATAGTGACAGATGTCGTTTTGGAAACAGGTACGATTGAACAATTAATTCAGGATAATAATTTATCCCCATTTCCACAGTTTTTGAATACAGAGAGGCCTGATAATATTATAGCCTCATTAGCGAAAGGAAAGGCAGCCATTTTGGTAGACGGATCCCCATTTGCTCTTATTGCGCCACTCGTATTTGTTGATATTTTTCAATCTGTAGAAGATCATTACGAGCGCTGGGTGATTGGAACGTTATTACGATTTTTACGTATGGGTTCAGGTATAATTGCGGTTTTGTTACCAGCTATGTATGTAGCACTTGTATCTTACCATCAAGGGCTTATTCCTTCTAAACTGGCTTATTCAATTGCAGGTGCTAGGGAAGGTGTTCCGTTTCCAGCGTATATTGAAACGTTAATGATGGCCTTGACTATGGAATTAATACGAGAAGCTGGAATCCGATTGCCGAAACCGATGGGACAAACGATAGGGATTGTAGGAGGTCTTGTAATTGGAGAAGCTGCGGTAAATGCAGGGATTGTAAATCCATTTTTAGTTATTATTATTGCAGTTACTGCGATTGCTACGTTTTCGCTTCCTGTATATAGCATTACAATTACGTTCCGAATTTTACTTTTCGTCTTTGTATTAGCTGCAACGGCTTTTGGTTTGTATGGGATTATTCTAGCTCTGATCGCACTTGCTATTCATATTACAAATTTAACAAGCGTTGGTATACCGTATACAACTCCAATTGCTCCTGCATTTTATAAAGATTGGAAAGAAGAATTTATTCGCATGCCAAAATCGATGTTGAAAGATAGACCAGAGTACTTACAAACAAAAGATTCTACAATACGTCCAAAGGAGCGAAAATAATTGAAACCATTTGAGTATGGCGATGAAGAGATTGGATCTCGGGAAATTGGGTTTGCGGTATCATCGACCATTATTGGTATAGGAGCATTGTCTATGCCAAGAGATATTGCTAACCAAACTTTATTTTCGGACGGTTGGATTATTTTGCTTTTGGGTGGATTGATCTGTACAGTTTTAGGTTGGTTTGTGACGAGGGTGGCAATCTTATTTCCGAAACAAAATTTTGTTCAATATACGAGTGCGCATTTGACGAAGCCTGTTGCATACACAATTAGTAGTATTTTAGTATTAACGTTTGCTGCTTTGACAGCATATGAATCGCGAATGATTTCAATTATTTCTCAAACGTATTTATTTAGTGATACACCAATACAACTACTGTCTTTCTTCTTCTTACTAGTTGTTATTTATGGAATAGCAGGATCAAGAGCAGCCTTATTAAGGTTAAATGTTTTATTCTTACCTATTGTTTTAATTGCGATAGTACTTCTTTCTTTATTGAATATAAATTTAATGGAAATAAATAATTTACTACCAGCTTTTCAAACGAAAGTAAGTCAATATGCTGTTGGAGTTAAAAATTCTATTTTTACGTTTATTGGATTTGAAGTAGCTTTATTTTATGCGGTGTTGCTGAATGATAAGTCAGCGAAAAAAGCGCCAATGGCAGTCGCGAAAGCGGTGATGGTAAACGTGTTGTCATACATTTTAATTTATGTAACTTGTATTAGTGTTTTTACGTATATGACCACACGTGGATTGACATATCCAACAATTGAATTAGGGAAAGAAATTGAAATTGGCGGAGGGTTTTTAGAAAGGTTTGATGCGATTTTTTTTACGACTTGGATTATTACTATTTATAACACTACAGCAATGTATTATGACGTCGCATCTTTATTGTTTTGTGCTATGTTTCCGAAAGTGAAGAAACATATTTTTATTTTCGTAAGTGCCCCTATTATTTTTATGGCGAATATGATACCTAGTAGTTTGAATGCTTTATCGAGTTATGGGACTTATTTAGCTTGGATAGATATGGGGTTTGTTGTGTTAGCGCCTTTGCTCGTTTTAATTGTATATAAAATAAAAAGAAGGAATGGTGGAAATGAAACACCTTCTTAAAATTATAATGGTTATGACTTTAACTGGATTTATGAGTGGGTGTTCTGAGTTAGAAGAGATAGAAGAAAGAGGATTTGTAGTAGGAGCGGCTTATGATATCGTGAAGGAGAAGAAAGCGAATCCAATTATGAAAGGGACGTATCAAATGGTACTTCCTAGTAAGTTAGCGCAGCAAGGTGGACAAGGTGATGGAGATGGCGAAAATTATATTAATGTTAGTGCGAAAGCAGATAGTGTGTTTGAACAAATAAGAATAATCGCTAAAAAAATTAGTCGTACATTATTTTTCCCTCATATACAAGTGATTATTTTCTCTGAAGAATTACTTTCACATCCATACATTTTACAAAATACGTTAGATGTGTATATTCGCGATCATGAGATGAGAAGAAATATCCGTTTGTTCGTTTCTAAGAAAAATGCAGAAGCTATTTTAAAACAAAGTGCCAAGCCTGAAAATTTACCGGCGCAGTATATTGATATGTTAGCTGAACACCCTCCGAAAAATGCCCAAATGATTGAGGCTGCAAGAATTGGTGAGGTACAGGAAAAGATGATCTCTAACCGAAGTTTTGTATTACCTATTCTTGAACTAACAAAACAAGGGGTACAAATGAACGGTGCAGCATTGTTTCGCGGGAAAGATAATAAGTGCGTGGGGCGTTTGAGTGGAGAACAAACGTTAGGAATGAATTATATAATAGGTAAAAAAATTGGAGGTTTTTTTACCATCCGTAAAAAGAATCAACTTATTACATATGAAATTCATAAGTTACGTCGAAAAATTAAAGTATCCACAACGAATGCTACAAAACCGAAATTTAATATTCATTTATTTCTGGAAGGTACAATAGCTGAGTTGCACTTTAGTGATCATAAAAAGGTTTTGAATGAAAAACGTTTAGAGAAGGATATATCGGAAGAAATGGAGGAGCGTATTCAAAAGTCGATTAAGCTTGTTCAAAAAAAATATAAGGTAGATGTATTAGAGTTAGGGGAAGTGTATAAGAGACATAATTATAAAGAATGGACAAAAATAAGTAAGAATTGGGATCAAGGCGAAAATTACTTTAGTAATGCTGAAATTACTGTTCACGTTCATCCAACAATTGAACATTCAGGTTCAGCTTTACCGAAAAGAGTGAAATAAGGTGATGAAAGTTGTTTACTGGATTAGGAATTAGTTGCACGATATTAATGGCGGTGCTGCCGGGGGCTATATATTTCATTCATAAAAAACTCACAACGTATGGAGCGCAGCCGTGGAATACTGATGTACAAAAAAAGAAACCTGAATGATTTTCAGGTTTCTTTCGGGCAAAGCATATGTGAAGGGGGATGCCTTCTATGTATGCTTTGTTTTATACAAGCCCTAACCAATGTACCAATTGTGTAGAGAGGAATGTAACAACAATGGCGATAACGGTAGGGATTGCAAACGATAAGAATGTCCATTTTGCACTTTTTGTTTCTTTATATATGTTAACCAGTGTCGTTCCGCATGGGAAATGAAGAAGTGAGAACAACATTGTGTTTAACGCCGTTAACCAAGTCCAACCATTTTCTAAGAATAGATTTTTAATTTGATTAAAATCATCTATTTCAGTTAAAGCTCCGGTTGATAAGTAAGACATTAATAAAATCGGGATAACAATTTCATTCGCTGGTAGTCCAAGAATGAACGCAGCTAGAATAAAGCCGTCAAGTCCTAACATTTTAGCAAATGGATCTAGGAAGTTTACAAAATACATAAGTAGACTTGTGTCACCGATAAAAATGTTAGCAAGTAACCAAGTTAATGCAGCCGCAGGGGCAGCAACAACTACAGCTCGTTTTAAAACATAAACTGATTTATCGAGTGTTGCACGTACAATTGTATTCCAAACCTTTGGCTTACGGTACGGAGGTAACTCAAGTGTGTAGTGAGTTGGGACGCCTTTTAAAGCTGTTTTTGATAGTACCCAAGAAACAGTTAATGTCATAATAACACCAATTACAACCATTCCAACTACAACGCCAGCAGTAACCAATGTTTGCATACTGCCTGTATAACCAGCAGCCATAAATAGTGAAGCCATTAAAATTAACATAGGCCAGCGACCGTTACAAGGAACGAAGTTGTTCGTTAAAATTGCTAGCATGCGTTCACGTGGTGATTCAATGATACGTGTTGACATAATGGCTGCTGCATTACAACCAAATCCCATTGCCATTGTTAAAGATTGTTTTCCGTGTGCGCCGGATCGTTTGAATAAGCGGTCCATATTAAACGCGACACGTGGTAAGTATCCATAGTTTTCTAATAGCGCGAACATAGGGAAAAAGATTGCCATAGGTGGTAACATAACGCTAATAACAGCACCGATACCACGGAATAAACCAAGTATTAAAATGCCATGTAACCATTCAGGTGCATGCACTGCTTGGAACCAAGATGTTAAATATCCTTCGGCCCATCCGAAGAATTCGGCAATCATATCAGATGGTACGTTAGCGCCTGCGATTGTAAGATAAAAAATAATAGATAAAATACCGAGCATAATTGGGAATCCCCAGATTGGAGATGTGAAAATTTTATCTAGTTTTTCGGAACGATATAATTTATCAGTATTTGTATATTGAACGGATTCTTTACATATGCTTGCAGATGTTCGATAAATATCTCCGACTATATCATCTCGTATATCTTCTTTTGAAAGTGTTTGTGCATGTTGAATAATATAGTCTAATGGAAGAGCTTTACTGGCTGAGTGAGATTCCATTAATTACGACCTCCCTTACAAGTGGTTCATTATGGTGTTTTTGAAGTGTAGTTAAGAAATTTTTATCTCCATCCAATATACGTAACGCAATCCAACGTGCTGGATACGTATCACCGAACACTTTATAAATTTGTGGTTCTAATTCCTGAATCATATTTTCGATTTTTTCGCTGTAAGTAATTTTAATTGGTGTTGGAATTAGTTTTTTATTTGCTACTTTTGCAATAACATTTAGTAAATGACCAATGCCTACTCGGTTACGTGCTGAAATTTTAACTACAGGTACACCAAGTGATTTTGCTAATTTTTTTTCATCAATAACAATACCTTTTTTCTCGGCTTCATCAATTAAGTTAATGCAAATGACTACATTGTTTGTCATTTCCATCACTTGGAGTGCTAAATTTAAATTTCTTTCCATAGCAGTTGCGTCTATGACAACTACAGTTACTTCTGGTTTTTCAAATATAATATAATCCCTCGCCACTTCTTCGTCCGCAGAATTTGAGTATAGTGAGTAAGTTCCAGGTAAATCTATTAATGTATAAGTACTTCCGTTATGTTCATATTCTCCTTCAGCTTTTAAAACAGTTTTTCCCGTCCAATTTCCAGTATGTTGTTTTAAACCTGTCAAAGTATTAAATAATGTACTTTTCCCGGTATTCGGGTTGCCAGCTAAAGCAATACGATGTTTGCTCATCTGAAATCATCTCCTATTAATACCCCGAAAATAAGGGAACTTTCTTCTTTTCGCAGTGCAATAGTTGTGTTGCTCACTTGATAGGCGACCGGATCTCCAAGTGGACTGCGTTGCAATACTTTAATCGTTGCCCCAGGGATAAATCCTAAATCTAATAAACGTCGTTTCATAGTTCCTTCTAATTGTATCTTCTCAATTTGTACAAATTCCCCTGTTTTAAAATCGGAAAGGGGTTTAGTATTAGCCGATACCATAAAAGTTACCTCTTCTCTATATTGTTAGTTTTAGTTTAAAAAGTTTCCTTAGGTAAACTTTTTGTTAGTAATATAGTAGACTACATTGGATGATGCTGTCAATTAGTACTTTAAAAATATTCATTTAATTTTAGAATTGTTCCAATTTATTTAGTTGTACTAAAAAATATTACTGAAATTCTTTTTTATGTGCATAAATTAGGCGTGTAAAAGTTACAAAATACAGCGGAATTGTAAATATAACTTTAACTAAAAAGGAAAAAGAGAGAAAAACATTTACATTGAATTTACATTGTTAAGAATAAATTTACATTACAGCATAGTTAGTGTGGTTTTTGTTGGATTCTTTAACTGCAAATGTTGGGATTCATAGATTTTAAGGGTTATTATCGTCATTTACTTAAAATTAAAAATTGCTTAACACTCACATAATATTGTTGTCCTACAATGAATTTGTGTTCGAAAGAAAATGAATTCGAAAAGTGATAATCCAAATGGGGGTACAAGACATGGTTATGAAAAAAGGTATTAAATTCTCTTTAGCAGCTTTAGTGGTAGCAGGAGCATTAGTTGGGTGTGGAAAAGCAGAAGATACAACTAGTAAAGAAACTGCTAAAGGAAGCGATAATACAAAACAAGAATTATCGGGTACGATTGCAGCAGCTGGTTCTACAGCTCTTCTACCTCTTGCGGAGGAAGCTGGAAAGAAATTCATGGAGAAAAATTCAAAAGTTTCTATTCAAGTTCAAGGTGGCGGTAGTGGAACTGGGATTAACCAAGTAGCATCTGGTGCAGTACAAATTGGTAATTCAGATGTTCCGTCCGGAGATAAAATAAAAGATGCTGAAAAGGCGAAAGAATTAGTAGATAACAAGGTAGCGGGTATTGCATTCGCTCTTGTTGTAAATAAAGATGTAAAAGTTGATAACTTAACAGTGCAACAAGTACAAGATATCTTCACTGGAAAAGTAACAAACTGGAAAGAAGTAGGCGGAAAAGATGAAAAAATCAACGTAATTAATCGTCCAGCTTCATCTGGTACACGTGCTACATTCGAAAAAACAATTATGAAAGACGCGAAAATCAATGATGGAACTGGAACAACACAAGATTCTAACGGTGCAGTAGAGCAAGCTATCAATTCTACTCCAGGTTCAGTAAGCTATTTAGCAATGTCTTACATGGTGGGCGATAAAAAAGGTGCACTGCAAACAGTGAAAATTGATGGTGCTGATCCAAAAGTTGAAAACATTGCGTCTGGTAAATATCCATTCTGGTCTTACGAGTATATGGTAACAAAAGGTGAAGCGAAAGAAGCAACAAAAGCTTACATCGATTATGTAAAAGGTAAAGACTTTGAAAAGCAAGTAGAAGATATGGGCTACATTCCAATGTCTAAATTAAATAAGTAATCAAATTTATGGGGCTGGCTGCAAGGCCAGTCCTGTTCATTTCAATCTGTGAAGTGGGGTCTGTCCTGTGATGAAGGGGAAAAAACAAATTAATTACGTGAAAAGTGAATATATAGGAAGATCACTTGTTACGTTTTGTGGTATTTTTATTGTTTTAATTACATTAGCTATTATTGCGTTTATTTGTGGTAAAGGAATTCAATCTTTTACACAAAGTGGCATCTCGTTTACTGAGATGTTAACATCGACAAAATGGAATCCAAATGCTGATCAAGGATCTTTTGGGGCTTTAATTTTTATTGTAGGTTCAACAGTGGTTTCGTTAGGTGCGGTTATTATTAGTGCGCCAATTGCTATAGCTCTGGCTATATTCATGAATTTAATTTCGCCGAAGTTTGGAAATAAAGTATTGAAGCCTGTTTTAGAATTATTAGTCGGTATTCCGTCAGTAGTATACGGATTATTAGGAGTTACGATTTTAGTTCCGCTATTACGTGATTCGTTCGGGGGAGTGGGCTTTAGTTTAATTGCGGGTATCGTTGTATTAAGTATTATGATTTTACCTACTATTGCTAGTATCGCTTCTGATGCAATACGCTCTGTTCCATTTGATTATTTAGAAGCTTCTTATGGCCTAGGATCAACGAAATGGCAAGCAATTAGCCGAGTGATTGTTCCTGCTGCGAAAAAAGGAATTTTAACAGGTGTTGTTTTAGGTTTAGCACGAGCTTTTGGTGAAGCGCTAGCCGTTCAAATGGTAATCGGGAATACGATTAAATTACCAGAAGGAATATATAGTCCGACAGCAACGTTAACTGGTATTTTGACAATGGACATGACAAATACATTGAACGGAACTGCTTGGAATAATGCGCTATGGACTTTAGCGATGATTTTACTTGTTATTTCATTCCTGTTTATTTTAGTAATTCGAGCGATTGGGCAAAGAGGTGAGCGATAATAATGAATGCAAGAACGGTAAATAAAGTTTGGACGGGTATCTTTTATGCGGTTGCTGCTTTGGTCGTAGCTATGCTAGTGTTCTTAGTGCTTGAAATTTTACAAAAGGGATGGGGTTTTTGGGATCCTAATTTCTTGTTTGGAGAACCAAGTAATACAAGAGCTGGTGGTGGGATTGGTCCGCAGTTATTCAATTCCTTCTACATGCTTGTTATAACGCTTATTATATCTATTCCTCTTGGACTAGGTGCTGGAATATATTTAGCAGAGTATGCAAAACAAGGGCGCTTTTTAAATTTTGTTCGTTTATGCATTGAGACAATGGCGTCTTTACCATCTATTGTTGTTGGTTTATTTGGTTTGTTAGTGTTCGTTACAATGACAGGCTGGGGATACACAGTAATGGGTGGTGCTCTTGCTTTAACTATTTTAAACTTACCAGGTTTAACACGTGTTTGTGAAAATGCTATTTCAGAAGTGCCTCATAATATAAAAGAGGCAAGTCTTGGATTAGGTGCAACAAAGTGGCAAACGATTGTTCGTATTATTATCCCATCGTCATTACCGCAAATTATTACAGGGATTATTTTAGCGGCGGGTCGTATATTTGGGGAAGCGGCAGCATTAATTTACACAGCGGGTTTAACATCCCCGATTTTAAATTCAGCAGCGGACTTCTCGAGTCCTGCGCATCCTTTAAATCCGTTTAGACCAGCTGAAACGTTAGCAGTTCATATTTGGAAGTTAAATTCTGAAGGGTTTATTCCAGATGCGAAGTTGATTGCGACAAAATCTGCAGCTGTATTAATTATTATGGTATTACTATTCAATGTCATTTCACGCTTGATAGCATCTGTATTGCATAAGCGCTTTACAGGAACGAAAAGAAAAAGTAAAACGACGAAGAAGATAAAAGCGGCATAAGTTACAAAGGAGAACTCTCTATTTATAAGTAGAGGGTTCTTTTTGCGTTTTAATATAGAAGGAAAAGGCGTAGCGATTGTTGAATTTGTAATTCGTTATATAGATAAAGAGGTGAAAATGAGGGAGTGGATTTAATTTGTTTTTTCTGCAAATGTCAGGTTTTCCAGGGGCGGGAAAATCCACAGTTTCTAAGTATATAGCGAAGTTAACAGGTGCTATAATTGTAGATCATGACGTTTTGAAATCAGCATTGTTAAAATCACTAGAAGTGAAAGGTATTGAATCAACGATTGTTGGTGGACTTGCATATGATGCCGAATGGGCATTGATTGATTCTTATTTAGAACAAGGGCATAGTGTTATATTGGATAGTCCATGTTTATATGAGGGAATGGTTGAAAAAGGGATTAAATTATCAAATAAACATGGTGTGAAATATAAATATATTGAGTGTTATCTTAATGATATGGAAGAGATTAATGTGAGACTGCAAACACGTAAGCGTATGATCAGTCAAATTGAAAAAGTGGAATCGGAAGTAGGTTTTAAAAAGTGGTTAAATGGTAGTAAGAAACCTTTAAATAGTGAATATCTTATTGTAGATTCTAGTGAACCTCTAGAGCGGTATGCGGAAAACATGATAGATTATATGAGTAGATAGAGAAAAGGCGTTATCTTCATTCGTGAAGATAACGCCTTTTGGTTTTAAATATCGGGTGTTTCTGTAGAAGTGCTTATTTTTCTACGGGAGCGCCTTTTTCTCCCGATTTTATCTAATAGTTCATACATAACTGGAACGACTACTAATGTAAGAACAGTTGAGACTGCTAAACCACCGATGACAACTACGGCTAAACTTTTTGATACCATACTTCCTGCTTGCGATTGACCGAATAAGAGTGGTAGCATAGCGACGATTGTTGTTATAGCCGTCATAATAATTGGACGTAGTCTAGTAGAACCTGCTTCAAGTAAGGCTTCTCTCGTTTCCAGTCCGTGTTCCCGATTTTGTTGAACTCTTTCTATTAATACAATAGCGTTTGTAACGACAATCCCGATTAACATTAATGCACCGATTAAGGAATTTACATCAACAGGTGTTCGTGAAATGATTAATCCTAAAATACCACCGACAGCAGCTAATGGCAGGGAGAATAAGATTGCAAAAGGAGCGCGTGCTTGCCCGAAGGTGATAACCATAATTAAATATACAATCCCGATTGCAATCCCCATAATTTTGAATAGATCTGTAAAATTCTCTTGCATAGATTCAGTAGCTCCTGCGATATTTACTTTTGCACCGCTAGGTAAATCTAAGTCATTTATCGCTTTATTTACTTCTATGTTTACTTTACTTAAATCTTCATTTGAAGCTTCGGCGGTAATTTGAATTGTTTCTTTTCCGTCTTTATGGAAAATTTCTGTTTGTGTTTGTTTTTCTGAAATAGTTGCGATGTCTTTTAAAGGAATTGGTCCATTAATAGGTGATAGTATGTTTGTGTTTAAAATATCGTCTTGTTTATTCATGTTTTCCTTTTTGTGTTCTATCATAATAGTAGTTTTTTCATTATTAATTGTAATTTCGCCAATAGGCGATCTCTTCATAAGGAATGCTACTTGTTGCGCAGCTATTTCTGGTGTTAAGCCTAGTTGTTCAGCCTTTGTTTGATCAATATGAATTTGCCATTCTTTCTTAGAGTCTTCTAAATTCGTTTTTACTTTAGAAAGATTATCCATGCTTTTTAGTTTTGTTTCGACGATAGTAGCCGTCTCTTTTAAATTCGCTTCGTTAGTAGCTGTTATGTTAAATTGCAAATTGTTTTCGCCGCCAGAGCTTGAATAACTTGTTTTTATATAATCCAGTTCAGCAGGCTCGAAAGTTTTATTTTCTTTTTTTAACTCTTTAATATATTGATCGATATCAGAACCTTTTTTAAAGACTACAAATATACTGGCAAGGTTATTTTTAGTTGTTTGCCCCCATTGTGCATCTTCTGCGCTAGATCCCATTCGTAAAATAACGTCTGTTACATCTGAATTAGAAAGTAGTTTCTTTTCGAAATCAAATGCTTTTTGTTTTTGAGCTTCAGTATTATAATCGGCTGGAAATGTCATGTTAATAGATAACATTGTGTCGTCTTCCGATTTTATGTTTGCTTTCGGTAGTAATATATAGGCTGCGATTGATCCTACAAATAATAAAAAGGCAGTAAGTAGAATAATGAATTTATGAGAAAGAGCCCACTTTAACGTAGCGACATATCTTGGTGAAGAACTTGGTTTTCGATGCTTTGTTTTTTTGAGTAGTAAAAAAGCCATAAGTGGAACAACTGTTAGTGCAACGATTAAGGACGATAGAATAGAATATACAACTGCTAATACCATAGGTAACATTAATTTTCCGATTGCTCCTGATACGAGGCCGATAGGTAAAAAAACAGCGACCGTTGTTAAAGTAGAAGAAGTAATTGCGACGGCGACTTCTTTCGTTGCATCGAGAATAATATCTTTAGAGAAAGAATCTTTTTGTAAACGGCGGAAAATATTCTCGATGACAACGATACTATCATCGACGAGACGTCCAACCGCAACAGCTAAACCACCAAGGGTTAAAATGTTAAGTGTGATGTTAGATTGATGTAGTAAAAAGAGTGTTAAGAAAATAGATAATGGAATACTGACAACAGCGATGAGTGTTGTTCGGAAGTTACGTAAAAAGATTAAGATAATTAGAGTTGCAGCGATTGCTCCAAGTATTACTTCTTTTCCCATGCTAGTAACAGCATTTTCAACTTGTTCATGGGTTGAGGCTAAAAGTTTAATAGAAAATTGATCTTTATATTGCTTATTTATCTCTTTAACTTTGTTATCAATCTCTTTTCCGATTGCAACTGCATTTTTACTTGGTTCTTTCATGATGATTAATCCTGTGCCTTCTTCTCCGTTTATATGTGAAATTGTATCGTAGTGTTGTTTGAGTTCAATTTGAGCAATGTCTTGTAATTTCACTTGAGGTGCTACAGTGATATTCTTAATGTCATTTGTATTTTTTATGTCCCCAATGACGCGAAGGTTGTATTCTTCCTGATTAACAGTAATTGCTCCAGCTGGAGTAGAAGTTTCTTTTCCTTGTAAAACAGTGAGTACCTGCTGTGATGTTACGTTTTTGTTTTTTAATAGATTCGGGTCAAGTACGATAGATAATTCAGAGGTTGATTTTCCGAAAAACATAACATTGGCAACACCATCAATACTTTCAAGTTGTGGTACGATTTCTTTTTCGATTTGTTTTTCATCGGCTTTTGAAAAACCGTTTTGTTTCTGGATAGTAATTTGGGCGAGTGGAATCATAGAAGTGTTTAATTGACTAACTACGGGCTTGGTTACATCTTTAGGTAATTTAATTGCATTGATGGCTTTTTCGACTTCGCGTGCTGCATCTTTCATATTTGCTTTGGACGTATACGCAATGTCGATGCGTGATAATCCTTCGTGCGTAGAAGAAGTGATGGTATCGATATGTTCCAAATTACGAAATTGTTTTTCGAGAGGGTCAGTTACGTCCTTTGTCATCGTTTCGGCGTCAAGTCCCTGAGATAAGGTTGTGACGGTGATTGCTGGATTATCGATACTTGGCAAAAATTCCATAGGTAATTTAGAGCCGGAATAAACACCGAGTATGGAAATGAGAAAAACCATGATGATAATGGCGGAGCGGTTTTTTAATGAAAACTTTGTTAACCTGTCCATAAAATAATTCCTCCATTGCTTTATTTATAGTTGAATACGTCCTTTCTTACTATATAACAAAAAATGGATATTTTTCATTAATTAAATGTAAAAAAATTCTAACAATATTCTTAAGTTTATATTTGCGTTGGAATGTTGTTATTTGTAGAGAATTAAATTTTTGAATGGGAAGGGGTTAATGCGTGTGGTTGGCTGTTTAATGGGGATGTAATTTTTTCTTACGGCTAATTTATCTCGTTATT